>CAUJSJ030000066.1:0-22494 GCA_963422775.4 uncultured Roseateles sp. | reverse complement strand
AGCTCTGACCTTTTCCAAGGAGCGACAAATGAAATCCGGATTCAAGCCAAGCTCTGGACCAAGAAGGAATGCTGGATGCGGCCCCTTCGGACAAGACCAAGGGAGCCGGCGTCGAAGCGGCCCTGGACGAGTGGCAGAAACACTGCAAAGGCAAATTCGCGGCCATGACGCCGTGGAAGCGGCCAAGGCCTCGATGACGGCCACCAAGCTGTCCGAGGCGCCTGACCAAGGCCAGCAAGAAGTGCGATCCCAAGGCCCAGAAGGAAACGCTGATGGGCATCATGGAATACAAGAAGCGTGCCGACGACTACGCCCAGTTCGCCAAGCTCGCCGCCGCAGCCCTGATCGGGGGCGAGAAGTACGCAGCCACGATCAAGACCTTCGAGACCGTCATGAAGGACGCGGCTGCCGAGGCCGTGTTCGAGCTGCTACTGCAAGCAGCCCCAGGTGGCCATCTGGCCCAGCGTCGACACGCTCAAGCTCTTCGCGCAGAAGAAGTACGACGTGGCGGTGCGGCTGTACGGCGACGGCGGCGTGGGCGGTGGCGACTACAACATCCGCGGCGTGGACAACAAGGTCCTGCACGACACCTTCGTCGCCAAGGTCAGGCACGAGCAGAAGGACATCCTCGAAGCCATCAGCAAGTGCATCGCCAGCCAGAAGAAATGCTCAGCGACCCGCGCCACTACGGCGACAACGGCCTCAAGGCCATGCCGGAGTGGAAGGCGCTGCTGGACAAGAAGTTCCCGTTCAAGGAATACGACGTCAGCTGAACGCGCCTTCTTTGGCGCACGTCAGGCGTTCTGCCCGCCTGGCCTCGGCGGCTGGCCCCGCGGCAAGGGCTGGCCCGGGCTGGCGCCGGTGGCGATGCACACGGTTGCTCTGGTAGCGTGGCGGCATGGACCTTCCCCTGTTCCGCTACCACCCCGATCCCCTCGCGACTGGCGCCATCGAGCGGCGGCAGGTCGAATGCGCCTGCTGCGGCCAGGCGCGCCATTTCGTCTACGTCCAGCCGGTCTATGCAACCACCGATCTGGACGAGAAGCTCTGCCCCTGGTGCATCGCCGACGGCTCGGCGGCGAGTAAGCTGGGGGCGAGCTTTTCCGATGCGCAGCCGCTCACCAGCGCCGGCGTGGCGCAGCAGATCGTGGACGAGGTGAGCCTCAGGACGCCGGGCTATTCGTGCTGGCAGCAGGAAGAGTGGCTGGTGCATTGCAACGACGCCTGCGAGTTCCACGGCGATGCGTCCGTGGACGACGTGGACGGCGCCAGCGAGGTGACGAAGGCGGACTGGCGTCAGCACTACGGGCTGGCCGAGAAGGCGTGGAATCGGGCCACCGCCGACTACGAGCCCGCGGGCGACAACGCGTTCTACAAGTTCGTCTGCCGGCACTGCGGGCTGGTGCGGCTGGGCTGGATCGCTCGTGAGCCCACGCCCGCCTGCGCCCAGCGTTCGCATGCGGATCGTCGTCCCCGATACGCCGCCTGGCGCCGGCTTCGCCGTCGTGTGGCGCCTTGGGCCGCGACGCTGACCGACGCCACGATCCGCATCGGCTTCGACAAGCTGGCCGGCTTCGAGCCCCCATTGCAGGCGCTGGGGGCGTCGGGCTACCTGACCGAGGCGGAGTTCGGCCGCTCGGCGGCCAGCACCCCGTTCGCCCTGGCGCCCGGCCAGATGTGGATGACGTCGTTCATGACCGACGACCTCGCGACCTGCCCCGTCATCAGCTTCGGCGCGTCGGCCCAGGGTGTCACCGGCTGCGCGTCGCTGGATGCCGGCGGCTGGATGTTCCTGGCCGCCGCCTCTGTCCCCGAGCCCGTGTGCGCCTGGCTGTGGGCGGCCGGACTCGGCTTGCTGGCGGGCCGCCGGCTCGCTGCGCGGGCATCGAGCCGGCCGGAATGACGGTGCCGGGGGTGTAGCAACCCGCTACACCGGCTGCCGATACCGCTGCCCCTTGAAGCGCAGCACCAGTTCGCGCGTGCCGATCTGCTCCAGACCAGGTCGGCGCCCAGCTGCGCGCCTTCGCGCACCACGTCGCCGTTGATGATGACGAAGCGGCTGGCCGGGTTGTCCGAGTAGACCGAGCCGCTGATGGCCAGCCTGGGCAACTCGCGGCGCGTGCTCTCGGGCAGCTCGGCCAGCCGCGGGATGGGAGCTTCGGCCGCGGGCGTGGGAGGCGGGGTGGCGCTGCGGGGCTGCGGCACCGGCGCAACGGCCAACGCGCCGGGCGGTGGCAAGGGCGGCAAATAGGGTGAGGTCGAGGCTGCAGGCGGCGGCACGGGCACGCTGGCCGTCGGTTGAGCGGTTGGCACCGTCACGGGCGCCATGGTGGCCTGGGCGCTGGGCGCGGACACCGGCCGTGGGGGCGCGGCTTCCTGCGGGCGGCTCGCCCACCAACTGCCGGCGCCAATGCCCGCCAGCAGCAGCACGCCGGCGCCGGCCCAGGGCAGCCAGCGGCGCTGGCCGGCTGCGGGTGCGGCGTCGCTGCCGGACAGGGCTTGGGTGTGCAGGCCCGGCACCTGGCCGCGCTCGCGTTCGCGGTCGGCTTCGGCACGGCGCAGGGCGTCGAGGATGTAGGACATGGCTTCTCGTCTTCAGCGCGCCGCGTCAAGACGCGGCTCGGCCACGCCGGTGGCCCGGTTGATCTGCATCAGCGTGATGGGGCCGACGCGGCCGTCTGGCTGCAGGCCCTGGCTGGCCTGGAAGGGCCTGCATCTGGCGGGTCAGCCCAGCCCAGCCCGCCGGCGCGACCGGCGCGCTGGCCGGTGCGGCAATGCCCGGAACGCGTGCCAGCTGGGTGGCCAGCCAGTCGCGCAAAGGGCCGCTGTTGTCGGCGCGGTTGGCGTAACCGGGCGGCACGCGCCAGAGGGTGGCGAACTCGCCGCGCCAGGCGCCGGCCAGCTCTGACAGCCCCACCCGGCGCGGTTGGCCGTCCACCAGCAGCGTGGCCTGCTGCCCGTCCAGACCGACCAATGCGGCCAGAGCCGGCGGCTGGCCGGGGCGCTGCAACGTGAGCAGCACGGGCCGGTCGATCAGGCGGATCAGCGACAGGCTGCCGGCGCCGCTGCGGTAGCACTGCAGGCCACGCTCGGCGGCCGCGGTGCAGGGGTCGGTCCTTGCCGGGAGGGGCAGCCCCCAGATGCCTGCCAGCGCGGCCCAGGCGTCGCCGTCTCGCGGTGTCCAGTCGGCCAGTTGCAACGGCTCGGTGGCTGGCTCGACGCTGCTGGCGGCCGAGGCCGGCTGAGAAGCCGCACTGGCCGCCAGCGGCGCAGCCGAAGCAGCGCTGGCTGGGGACGATGCGGCTGAGGCGGCGGCGGCGGCCAACATGCCGGCCTTGTCGCCTCGGCCGGCCTGCGAGGGCTGCTGCAGCGCCCAGGTCAGCCCCGCGCCGGCCACGGCAGCGAGCAGCACCGCCAGGCCGGTGCCGACCGGGGCGGGCCCGCGCTGACGCACGGGCGAGGCGTGCTGCGCGTCGAACACTTCGGCCGCGGCCTGGCGCACGATGGCCCGCGTCACCTGCGCCTGGCCGCTGGCATAACCGCCCAGCAGTGCGCGGTCGCACAGCAGGTTGATGCGGCGCGGCACGCCGCGGGTGAGCTGGTGGATCAGCCGCAGCGCCTTGCCATCGAACGGCAGCGCGCCGGTGAGGCCGGCCACGGTCAGGCGGTGGCGGATGTACTGCGCCGTCTCGGCCTCGGACAGCGCGCCCAGGTGAAAGCGCGCGATGACGCGCTGCGCCAGCTGCTCCAGCTCCGGCCGGGCCAGCATGCCGCGCAGCTCGGGCTGGCCGATCAGCACCACCTGCAGCAGCTTGCGCTCGCTCGTTTCCAGGTTGGTCAGCAGGCGCAGCTGCTCCAGCACATCGGCCGAGAGGTTCTGCGCCTCGTCGATGATCAGCACGTTGTTGCGGCCGGCTGCGTGCTGCGCCAGCAGGAAGGCGTTCAACGGGTCGACGTAGTCCTTCACCGTCTGCGCGCCGGGCGGCACCTGGACGTGGAACTCGTCGCAGATCGCCTGCAGCAGCTCCGTGACGGTCAGCTTGGGGTTGAAGATGTAGGCGACGTTGCAGTTCGCCGGGATCTGTTCCAGGAAGCAGCGGCAGACGGTGGTCTTGCCGGCCCCGATCTCGCCGGTGAGCAGCACGAAGCCGCCGCCGCCGTCCAGCCCGTACAGCAGGTGAGCCAGCGCCTCGCGGTGGCGCTCGCTCATGAACAGGTAGTGCGGGTCCGGCGCGATCGAGAACGGCGCTTGTTTCAAGCCGAAGAAGGGCGCGTACATGGGCGGCAGGATAACCACCCCACCCAGGCCCGCCCCGCCCTACTTGCGCACGTTGTCCAGATCCGGTGGGGGCGTGTAGCCCAGGTCGCGGGCGCGCGACTCGAACTGCGAGGCCAGCAGCGGCTGGCCGGTGTTGCGGAAGTGCAGCGCCAGCTCGTAGCTCGCGATGCCGTTGCCCAGCGCGACGGCGAACTGCAGCCAGCCTTCGTAGCGCGACTGCGCGGCCGATGCGCCGCCGTAGCCGCTTGTACTGGCGGTGCCCGCGTTGCCGCGAAAGCGCCAGGCCATGCGGGCGGCCGCATCCTTGTCGCCCCGGCCGCAACGCAGCAGGTCCTGGCGCTGCTCGGCGGGCAGGTCGTCGTTGAAGGCGAACGCCGAGCGGTACAGGCGCACGTCGCTGCGCTGCAAGGCCTTGAGCGCGGCACGCGCGCCGTCGCGCGCCACCTGCACGCCGGGCGCGAACGGGCTCTCGGGCCGGGCCTTCAGGAAGGCCTCGGCCACCTGCACCACCTCGGCCGGCCAGGTCAGCCGCTCCAGCTTCTTGAGTTCGGCTTCTTCGTCGATGTCCGGCGCGGCCGGCGCCGCGGCGCCCTCGCGCCGGGGCTCCACGGCCAGGCGTACGCGGGTGTGGTCGGCGATGAAGGGATCTTGCGCGAGCGCACGGATGGCGGCCACCGGGTGGTTGAGCATGGTCTCGCGCACGTCGCTGCGCACCAGCTGCATCAGCTCGGGGAAGGTGGTCTGGTCCGACACACTGGCCATCAACTTGACGAGCGAGCCTGTGTAGAAGGTGTTCTGCGTCTCGACGGCCGGCGCGATGGCCGGCTTGCCGGCACCGGTGGAGAAGGTGATGAGGCAGCCCGGCGGCGCCTCGACCTGGTTCAGGCCCACCAGCTCGCCGGCGCGCAAGCCGGTGCGGCAGGCGTCCACGACGGCAATGATCATGCCGTCGCGGCGGGGAGGGATGCGGCGTACCACGTCGCTGAGCAGTTGCATGCTGCTGTTCTGCAGCAGCTCGCCCTTGGCCGACGGATTCAGCCCGGCCGGCAGCAGCAGGTTGGAGGCATCGACCTGCACGCCGTGGCCGCTGAAGTAGAAGAACACCGTCGCATCCGGCGGGCTGGCGGCGGCCTCGGCGATGAACTGCTCCAGCACCCGGCGCGCGGCCGGCAGATCCAGGTCCAGCGCCGACGTGACCTTGAAGCCGCGCCGCTCCAGCACCACGTCCAGGTCGCGCAGGTTCTTGGGGATGGGCGGCAGGTCGAAGGGGGTCGGGTAGCTGCGGTTGCCCAGCAGCAGCGCCAGGCGGACCTCGGTGCTGGGTAGCAGCGGTGCGGCCTGGACCGCGGCGGGCAGGCCCGCCAGGCCGCCGAGCAGCGAGCCGCACAGCAGGCGGCGGCGGTCCAGGTCGGGTTGGGGCAGGTCGATGTCGGAACGGGTCACTTGCAGCTCAGCGGTGGTTGGGTCGCGGGATCACAGGCGTCGGGCGGCTTGGCGCCTTCACTGCCCTGGGTGGATGCTCGGCCGGGCCCGACCTCGGCAATGACGCCGGAGCGCAGGCGCACGGTGACGTTCTCGGTCCGCACGGTCTCCTGGAAGCGGGCGCGGCGGGCGTCCTCGGCGTCGCCGTTGATGGAGGAGATGGCGCCAGACGCGGCCGGCGTCAGCGGCAGGACGCCGTTATAGACCACCGGCACTTCCGTTGCCTGACTGGCCCCATCGTGGAAGAAGCGGTAGCCCGGCCCGCCGCTTCCGCCACCTGCAACTGGCGCGCTGCCGACCTTGGGCCCGACCAGCACGACCGCGGTGGCGCCTTGCGCACCGGCCTTGGGCAGCACCGTCAGGTAACCGGCGTTCGGGCCGGTCGTGCGGCCGCCCGTCTCCATGGAGCCCACCGCGATCTGGATGGGCTGGCCGTTCACCGAACCGAAGCTGCCGGGCAGGCCGAAGGCGCCGGGCGCCAGCTCCAGCGTCATGCCCGGTGCGGACAGCGCACGGCCCAGCACGATCTCGTCGAAAGGCATGCGGGCCACCAGCTTGGCGCTGCCGGCCGTGGCGAGCTGGTCGGCGCGGATGGTGACCGTGTCGGCCTCGATGCCGCTGCCGCCCACCAGCACCTGCTGGCCGGACACGCGCACCAGGGACTGAACGGCCTGGCTGCCCTTGGCGTTGGGCACCCAGGCGGTGTCGAACTTGGCGCCGCTGAGCACGGACAGCTGGCCCTTGAAGCTGTTGGCGTCCTGGCCGAGCAGCACCGAGCCGCCGCCGCTGGCCGCAACCGCCAGGCTGGCGCCCTCGGCCAGCGTGATCGTGCCGCCTGTGCCCTGCTGAACCGTCGCCTCGGCCACGGCCATCGGCTGGCCGGCGACGGGCACCTGGGCCGTGCCCAGCAGCGTGGCCTTCGCGTCGTCGGGCGCCGCGGTGGCAACGAGGCTCAGGCTGCCGCCGGTCAGCGCCAGCTTGCCATCCAGCGCCAGGCGCTCGGCCTCGATGTGGCCGCCATTCGTCAGGCTCACGTCGCCCAGCTTCAACGCCTCCTTGACCGTCACCAGCGCCTGGCCACCGGACAGGCCCAGCGGCGTGCCGGCGAACTGGTTGGTGCTGCGGCTGGCGTCGATCAGCGTGCCGGTGAGCGTGATGCCGGCAGGGTTGGCCATCGTCAGGCTGCCGGTGTAGACCTGCTCGGCGCGCGTCGTCAGGTTGCCGGCCAGGCGGACGCTGCCGGCGGCCTGGAGTGACGCGATGGTCTCGTTGCCGCCCAGCGTCAACTGGGCGCCGGCCGCCAGCTGCACCGCGCTCGCGTCGGGCAGGCGCTCGGCGGCGGTGGTGACGAGGCTGCCGCCCAGCACCTGCGTCGCGCCGCTGTAGCTGTTGGCGCCGTTGGCCAGCGTCACCTGGCCCTGCGTGATGGCGAGGCTGCCACGGCCGCTGACGGCCTGGTCCAGCGTCAGCGGGTCGTTGCGCGACAGCAGCAGCTGGCCGTCGTTCTGGATGGCGCCGGAACCGAGGCTGCCCTGGTCCGTGAGCCTGACCGTGCCGGCCTCGATGACGGTCGCGCCGCTCTGGGCGTTGGCCGCCGTCAGCGTCAGCATGCCAATACCCTGCTTGACGAGGCCGCCGCTGCCGCTCACCGTGCCGTCGAAGCGGCTGTTGCTGCCATCGGACCCGGCCGCAAAACTGCCCCCGTCGAGCACGAGGCTGCCGCTGCCGTTGAGCGAAGCCACGGCCTGGGGCGCGTTGGCCTGCACGCGGGCGGGCGTCGTGATGACGAGGGCGCCGGCACCCGACAGGGCCTGGTCCGCATCCAGCACCAGCGTGCCGCCGGTGGCCCGGGTGCCGCCCGTGTAGAGGTTGGCGCCGCCCAGTGTCAGCATGCCGGCCCCCGCCTTCGTGAGGCTGCCGCTGCCGCTGAGGACGCCGTCGAAGCGGCCGCTGCGACCGCTCTCGCCCAGCGTCAGCGTCCAGGCGTTGAGCAGCACCTGGCCGCTGCCGGTGAGCGCGCCCAGGGCCTGGTCGGACAGCAGCTCGAGCCTCGCGCCACCGGCCACGCTGACGCCCATCGTCGCCGGCACGACGGTCGCCGCCGCCAGGCCCGCCGCGAACGGCACCACGCCAGCGCTTTCGAGCTGCAGCGTGCCGGCGCCCACCTGCAGGTCGCCCGCGAGCGTGTTCTGCCCGGCCAGCGTGAACGTGCCCGCGCCCAGCTTGGCCAGGCCGCCGCTGCCGGCGATGGCGCCGTCCCAGCGCGTGCTGGCGCCGTTGCTGCCGACGCTGAGCAGCGGCGCCTGCAGGTCCACCGTGCCCGCGCCGGCGAGCGAGCCGAGGCTGGCGCTTTGCTGGACCGTCAGCAGTGCGCCGGCATCGACGGTCACGGCGGTGATGTCGTTCAGCGCGCCGGCACTTGCGAGCACCAGCTCGCCCGCTTGCACACGCGTCGCACCGGTGTGCGCGCCGCTGCCGGCCAGCGTGAAGCGGCCGCTGCCGAGCTTGGTCAGCCCGCCGCTGCCGCTGTTGTCGCTGGTGAAGCTGCCGCTGAAGCTCGTGTCACGGCCATCGGCACCGGTGGCCAGCGTGAAGCGGCTCAGCTCGACGCGCCCCGCGCCGGCCAACGAACCCGCGGTCTGGTCCTGGCCCAGCGCGAGCACCGCGCCGGCCGCGAGCTGCACGGCGCTCGTCACCGGCAAGGCGCCCGCGCCGGCGGCGCGCAGCGTGCCGGCGGCGATGTCGGTCGTGCCGCCGAAGTGGTTGCTGCCGGCCAGCGTCAGCGGGCCCGCGCTGGCCAGGCGCAGGCCGAGGCCGGCGCCCGCGTCGCTGATGGCGCCACTGATCGTCAGCCCACCCGCACCGGGCAGGAAACTCGTCGTGGCCTGCAGCGTCACGGCGCCTGCCAGCGTGCCGCTGCCCGACGTGTTGAGCACGTCGCCGCCCTGGGCCACGAGTTCGCTGGCCAGCGTGGCGCCGTCGCGCAAGTCCAGCTGGCCCGCGGCACCGAGCTGCACCGCGCCGCTGCCGGCTTGGGCCGCCGGGCCTTGCAGCACGACGCGGCCAGCGGCGATGCGCGTACCGCCGCTGAAGCCCTGTGCGGTGCTGATCGTCAGGCTGCCGCTGCCGCTCATCAGCAGCTCGCCACTGCCCGACAGCGGGCCGGCGAGCACGATGGCGCCCGGCCCGCCAAGTTCCAGCCGCGTCGACACGCGGCTCGCGTTGACCGTGTAGCCGCCCGCGCTGACGAGGCTGGCGGTGCCGGCGCTGCCGACGGTGACACTGGGCAGGACGTTGTCGGGCCGGGCCAGCGTGATGCTGCCGCTGCCGGCCTTCAGTGTCGCCAGCCCGCCGACCGTGAGCGCGCCGCTCTGCGTGATCGGCGCGCCCGTGGCGGACGTGTCCGCTGCCAGGCCGGCGTAGCCGCCGCCGGCCAGGTCAAGCGCGCCGGCCGAGGAGATCTCCAGGCTGGCGGCGTCGCCGCCCACTTGCGGGCCGTCGTGGCGGCTGGCGTCGCCGTCGCGCAGCCGCACGGCGCCCAAGCTGCCACCGGCCCAGCTTTGCAGCATCACGCGATTGAAGTCGTTGCCCGCGTGGCTCAGGTCGACCGGCATGGCCGCGCCGCCCTGGGCGATCAGCGTCGTCTGGCCGCTGACTTCCAGCGCCCCGGTCTGCACGATGCCGGTCGTCGCCGCGGCGGTCAGCGTCGTGCTGTGGCCGCCGCCCAGGGTCAGCCGGCCGCCGCTGCTCAGGGTCAGCGTCTGCACGTCGCCGCTGAAGCTGAGGTCCAGCGCGCTGCTGAAGTTGGCGCTGAGGAAGCTGCCGCCGTTCACGCCCAGCATCTGGATGGCGCCCAGCAACTGGTTGCCGGGCTGGTCCAGCACCAGGTCGACGAGGCTGCCATCGGCGATGAAGGTGGCGCTGCCCGCGACCGTCAGCGCGCCGGTTTGCGTGATCCTGCTGCCGCGTGTGCTGGCGCTGAGCTTGCCGCCCACGGTGCCGGCGCCCAGGTCCAGGTCGCCGCCGGCGCTGACCGTGAGGTCATGCACCGCGAAGCTGCCCAGGCGCAGTGCGATGCTGTTGGCCAGCGTCACGTCGCCGGCGCTCAGGTTGACGGGGCCGGTTAAGGCGTTGCCTGAGTCGCCCAGCTGGATGGCCGCGCTGCCGGCGTCGAGGGTGGCCTTGCCGGCAACGCTCAAGCCGCCTGCGGCCTGCGTGATCGCCGCGCCGCCGCTGGCGGCTTTCAGCTCGCCACCGACCGAGCCCGTGCCGAGCTGCAGCGCGCCGCTCGACGAGACCGTCAGGTCGGCCACGTTCAGGCTGGCCAGGCTGAGCGCGGCGCCGCTGGTGAGCAGCGCGTTGCCGCCACGCAGGCTGACGGGGCCGGCCAGGGCGTTGCCCGCCTGGCCCAGCGTGATGGCGGCGCTGCCGGCGTCCAGGTTGGTGCTGCCGCTGACGGCGAGTGCGCCCGTCTGCGTGACGGCGCCGCTGCTGATGGCCGCCAGGTTGCCGGCGATGCTGCCCGCGCCAATGTCCAGCGCGCCGGTGACGTTCAGCGTCAGGCCGCCGGTGGCAACCGTGCCCAGGCCCAGGTCGACGGCATTCGTCAGCGCCGTGGTGCCGCCGCTCAGGTTGACCTTGCCCTGCAGCCGGTTGGCGGCGTCCGCCAGCGTGATGGCGCCGCTGGCCTGCAGCGTCGTCGTGCCGGCCACCGTGAGGCCGCCGGCCGTCTGCGTGATCGGGCCGCCCAGCGCGCGCGCGGTCAGCGGCCCCGTCAGGCTGCCGCTGCCCAGCGTGATGCTGGCGTTGCTGGTGGCGTCCAGGCTGTTGAAGCTCAGCGTGCCGAGCACGAGGCTGGGCTGGTTGAAAAGGGTCACGGCATTGCCGGTCAGGCTCAGCGGGCCGAGGAAGCGGTTGCCGGTGTTAGTCAGCGTGATGTCGGCATTTCCGGCGTTTGCGGCGTTGATCGCGGTGCTGCCGCTCACCTGCAGCGCGCCGGCCTGCACGACCAGCCCGCCGCTGTTGGCCAGCAGGTTGCCGCCGATGCTGCCCTGGCCCAGGTTGAGCGCGCCCGTCGCGATCGCGCTGAGATTGCCCGTGGCCAGCGTGCCCAGGCTCAGCACGCCCGTGCCGGTGATCTGCGTGGCGCCGCCGCTGAGCTGCACCACGCCGCGCCAGCGGTTGCCGGCCTGGGTCAGCGTAATGCCACCGCCGCCGGCCTGGAGGTTCGCCGTGCCGCCGACGTCCAGCGCCCCGCTCTGCGTGAGGCTGCCGCCGTGGCTGTTGGCCGTGAGGCTGCTGCTGACCGTGCCCTGGCCCAGGCCGAGCAGCCCGGTCGCGTCGACCGACAGCGAGCCCACGGCCAGCGTGCCCAGGCTCAGCCCGGCATTGCTCGTGACCTGGGTGACGCCGCCGGCCAGGCTCAGCGCGCCGCCCCACTGGTTGCCGCCCTGGGTCAGCGTGATGCTGCCGCCGCCGGCCTGGATGCTGGCCGCGCCGCCGACGTTGAGCACGCCCGACTGCGTGACCGCTCCGCCGCCGCTGCTCGCGACGAGGTTGCCGCCGATGCTGCCCTGGCCGAGGTTGAGGTTGCCGCTCGACTGCAGCGTCAGCGCGCCGACGGCCAGCGTGCCCAGGCTCAGCGCGCCGCTGGTGCTGACCTCCGTCGTGCCGCCACTCAGCGTGACCGTACCGCCGAGCTGGTTGCTGCCGTTTCCCAGCGCGATGGTGCCGCTGCCGGCGTTGATCGTCAGCGCGCCGCTGACGCCCACGGCCCCGCTCTGGCTCACGCCGCCGCCGGCCGTCAGCGCCAGCGAGCTCACGCTGCCGCCACCCAGCGTGACCGCGCCACTGCCGTAGAGCTGGGCACTGCCGCCGCTCAGCGACACCGTGCCCGTCCAGGCATTGGCCGTGTCCAGCAGCGTGATGCTGCTGCCGCCGCTGAAGCTGGAATTGCCCGTGACGCGCAGGCCGCCGGCAGCCTGGGTGAGGGTGCTGGCGGCCGTGGCGCTCAGGCTGCCGCTGAGCGTGCCCGTGCCGAGCTGCAGCGCGCCGCCGGCCTGGGCCGTGAGGCTGTTGACGGCCATGCCGGTCAACGTCAGGTCGTGCAGACTGACGAGGCCGGCCGTGGTGCCCGTGAGGCTGACATTGCCCTGGAAGTCGTTCAGCGGCCGGTTCAGCGAGATGCCGAAGGCACCGGCGTTGAAGAGGCTGGTGCCTGCCACGCTGATGCGGCCGCCGGTCTGGTTGATGGCGCCAGCGGTGGTGCGCAGGTCGAGGTTGCCGCTGGCCGTGATGTCGTGGGCCAGCGTGGCCGACTGGCCCTTGAGCGTGACGTTGCCGCCCTTGAGCGTGCCGAAGGTGCTGAACACGCCGCCGCTGGACAGTGTCAGCGCCGCGCTGCCGGTGTCGATGTTGGTGGTGCCCGAGGGCAGCGTCAGCGTGCCGCCGGCCTCCAGCACCAGCGCCTTGTTGGCCGGCTGGGTGAGCGCGAAGAGGTGCAGGTTGTTGCTGCTGAACAGCGACACGCCGCCGCCGGTGGCGGTGATGGCGCCCCGCAGGTCGTTGCCGGTCTCGGTCAGCGTGATGTCGGCCGTGCCGGCAACACCGACGGAAAGCGTCGTCGCGCCAGTCAGCGTCAGGCCGCTGCCCACGCCCGTGGCCTGCGTGAGGGTGCCGCCGTGGCTGTTGGCGTTCAGCGTGCCGGTGACCGTGCCCTTGCCGAGGTTGAGGGCGCCGGTGGACGAGACCGTCAGGTTGCCCGTGGCCAGCGTGCCCAGCGTCAGCGCGTTCAGGTCGGTCACGCTGGTGGTGGCGCCCGTCAGGCTGACCGCCCCGCCAAAGTTGTTGCTGCCACCGGCCAGGGCGATGCTGGAGCTGCCGGCGTCCACGGTCGTCGTGCCGGTGACGAGGACGATGCCGGTCGTCTGCGTGATGCCGCCGCTGGCGGTGGTGAGCTTGAGGTTGCCGGTGGCCGTGAGGTTCTTGCTCAAGGCCAGGCCGGTCTGCGCCTGCAGCTCGACGTCATGGCCCTTGAGCACGCCGCCCACCGTGAAGCTGCCGCCCAGGCTGGCGAGCTTGAGGTCGGCCGTGCCGGTGTCGATGTTGGCCGCGGGGCCGAGGATGAGGTCGGCGCCGGCCGACAGCGTCAGCGCGCGGTTGGAAGGCTGGGTGAGGCTGAGGATCTCGATGTCGCCGGATGAGCGCAGGTCCAGCGCCTTGCCGGTGAGGTTCAGGCCGTGCCACTGGTTGCCGGTGTTGGCCAGCGTGATGTCGCCGCTGGTGGTGGCGTCCAGCGTGGCGATGCCGGTGACCGACAGCGCGGCGGTCTGGCTGATGTTGCCGCCGTGGCTCTGGGCGTCCAGCGTGCCGGTGATGCTGCCCTGCCCCAGGTTCAGAGCGCCGCCGGCCGTGCTGACGGTCAGGTCGCCGGTGTTCAGCGCGCCCAGCGTCAGCGTGGCCGTGGCGTTGCGGGTGCTGGTCAGCAGCGTGGCGCCGCCGGTCAGCGTGACCGTGCCGCGCCAGTCGTTGGCGGCATCGTCCAGCGTGACGATGCCGCTGCCAGCGTTGAGGCCGGCATTGCCCGTCACGATGAGGCCACCTGCGGCCTGGCCGAGCGTGCCGCCGCCGGTGGTGGCGCCCAGCGTGCCGTTGATGGTGCCCGTGCCCAGCGTCAGTGCGCCGCCGGCCGTCGTCGCACTCAGGCCCCCGCTGGCAAAGCTGCTCAGCGTGATGTTCCCGGCGCCGGCGTTCAGCGTGGCCAGGCCGCTGACCGACAGGCTGCCGGCGGCCTGCGTGATGGCACCGCCGCCGCTGCTGGCGTTCAGCGTGCCCGTGACCGAGCCCGGGCCGATCGAGATGTCGCCGCCGCCGGTCGTCACGCCGAGGTTGCCCGTGGTCGTCACGCTGGCCAGCGTCAGCGCGGTCGCGCCGGCGTTGGTGATCTGCGTGGTGCGGCCGCTCAGCGTGATCGTGTCGTTGAAGTGGTTGGCCTGGTTGAGCGTGATGTCGCCGGCGCCCGCGTTCAGGCTGGAGGTGCTGGTGACCGTCAGGCCGCCCGCAGCCTGGCCGACGTCGCCGCCACCGGTCAGCACGCCCAGCGTGCCGGTGATGGTGCCGGTGCCCAGCGTCAGCGTGCCGCCCGCCGTCGTGCCACTGAAGTTGCCGCTGCTGAAGCTGCCCAGCGTGATCGCGCCGGTGGCGGCCGTGAGCGTGGCCCCGCCCGTGACCGTGAGGCCACCCGCTGCCTGCGTGATGCTGCCGCTGCCGCCGGTCGAGGCCGTCAGCGTCCCGGCGACCGAGCCCGTGCCCAGCCTGAGGTGGCCGGCGGTGCTCGTCAGGCTGAGGGCACCGGTGCTGAGGCCGGCCAGCGTGATGTCGCCAGCACCGGCATTCAGCGTCGCGCTGCCGGTCACCGACAGGCTGCCGGCCGCCTGCGTGATGGCGCCGCCGGCGGTCGTCGCGTTCAGCGTGCTGCTGATGGTGCTGGCACCCAGCTTGAGCACGCTGGCGGCCGTCTTGTTGCTGACGATGGTGGTGGTGGCGCCGGTCAGGCTGACGGTGTCCTGCAGGTCGTTGGCGGCGCCGAGCGTGATGGCCCCGGCGCCGGCGTTCAGCGTGGACGTGCCGGTGACGGTGAGGCCGCCCGCGGCCTGCGAGATCAGCGTGCCGCCGCTCGTGGCGCTCAGGTTCCCGGTGATGGTGCCGGTGCCCAGCGTCACGCCGCCGCCGGCCGCCGTGATGCTGAGGCCATGGCTGCCAAAGCTTGTGAGCGTGACGCCGCCACTGCCCGCCGTCAGCGTGGCCAGGCCGCCGGCCGTGATGCCGCTGCCGGTCTGCGTGATCGCGCCCGCGCCGCCGGTGCTGGCTGTCAGCGTGCCGGTGATGTTGGCCGTGCCCAGCGTGATGGCGCCGGTGCCGGTGGTCAGCGCGGCGTTGCTCGTGACCGTGAGCGCGCCGGCCTGCGAGATCGTGCCGGCGCCGGTCGTGGTGGCCGTCAGCGCGCCGGTGATGGTGCCGGCGCCCAGCGTGATGCCGGCGTTGCTCGCGTTGACGGTGAGTCCGAGGCTGTCGAAGCTGCCCAGCGTGACGCCGCCGCTGCCCGCCGTCAGCGTGGCCAGGCCGCCGGCCGTCAGGCCACCCGCGGCCTGGGTGATGGCGCCGGTGCCGGCGGTGGTGGCCGTCAGCGTGCCGGTGATGTTGCCGGTGCCCAGCGTGATCGAGCCCGCCGTCGAGCTGATGCCGAGATTGCCGCCGCTGAAACTTCCCAAGGTGACGCTGCCCGCACCGGCCGTCAGCGTGGCGTTGCCGGTCACGCTGAGGGCGCCCGCCTGCGAGATGGTGCCGCCGCTGCTGTTGGCCGTCAGCGCACCGGTGATGGCGCCGGCGCCCAGCATGATCGCGGCATTGCTGGCGCTGACGCTCAGGCCCTGGCCGTCGAAACTGCTGAGCGTGACACCGCCGCTGCCCGCCGTCAGCGTGGTCAGCCCGCCCGCGGTCAACCCGCCCGCGGCCTGGGTGATGGCGCCGGCACCGCCGGTGCTGGCCGTCAACGCGCCGCCGATGGTGCCGGTGCCCAGCGTGATGGACCCGCTCGTCGAGCCGATGCCCAGGTTGCCGACGCTGCCGAACGTGCCCAGCGTGACGGCGCCGGTGGCGGTGGTCAGCGTGGCGTCGCTGGTCACGCTCAGCGCGCCGGCCTGCCCGATGCTGCCGGCGCCGCCGGTCGTGGCGGTCAGCGTGCCGGTGATGGTGCCGATGCCCAGCGTGAGCGCGCCGGTGGTGGCGCTGACGTCCAGGCCGTTGCTGCTGAAGCTGCCCAGCGTGACGCCGCCGCTGCCGGCGGACAGCGTGGCCGCGCCGTTCACCGCGAGGCTGCCGGAGGCCTGGGTGATGGCGCCGGTGCCGGCGGTCGAGGCGTTCAGGCCGGCGACCGTGCCGCTGCCCAGCACCACGTTGCCGGCGGTGGTCGTGGCCGTCAGCAAGCCGGTGCTGAGGCCGGCCAGCGTGATGCCGCCGCTGCCGGCGTTCAGCGTGGCGGTGCCGGTCACGGAGAGCGTGCCGGTCTGGGTGATGTCGCCGCCGCCGGTCGTCGCAATCAGCGTGCTGCTGAGGGTGCTGCTGCCGAGCTTCAGCACGCTGGCCGCCGTCTTGTTGCTGATGACATGGGCGGCGGCGCCGGTCAGGCTGACCGTGTCGCGCAGGTCGTTGGCCTCGGTCAGCGTGATGGCAGCGGCTCCGGCATTCAGGCTGGCTGTGCCGGTGACGGTCAGGCCCCCCGCGGCCTGGGTGATCAGCGCGCCGCCGCTCGTGGCGCTCAGGTTGCCGGTGACGGTGCCGGTGCCCAGCGTGATCGGCCCGCCCGTCGTCGTGATGCCCAGGCCGTGGCTGTCGAAGCTGCCCAGCGTCACGGCGGCGGCGGCTGTGCCCAGCGTGGCCGTGCCGCCGACCGACAGCGCGCCGCCCTGGGCGATGGCGCCGCTGGTCGTCACGCCGAGGTTGCCGGTCAGGGTGCCGCCGGGCAGGGTCACGGTGCCGGCGCCGCCGTGGATGGTCAGGTCGGTGGCCGTCACCGTGCCCAGGTTGATGGCGCCCGTGCCCGAGGCGCTGAGCGTGCCGCCGCCGGTGTTGATCGTCGTGCCCGTGATGCTGCCGCCGGCCTGCAGGCTGACGTTGAGCGCGCCGGCGCCCGCGCCGATGCTGCCGCCGGTGAAGCTGATGTTGCCCAGCGCGATCAGGTTCAGTGTGGCGGCACCCGTGGGGACGATGGCGGCCTGCACGTCGATGTTGCCGGCCTGGCTGTTGGTGGCGGAGGACGTGGTCTGCACCGTCACCGCCGTGCCGCCGGAGAGCGCGGTGTTGAGCGCGCCCACGTCGACGACGGCGCTGTCGTCGGTGCTGCTGAAATTGGGTGCGGCGCCGACCCTGCTGTTGCCCGGGCCGGTCGGCACGATGGCGATGTCGTTGGGGTCCAGCAGCCACTGGCCCGGCCGGCCGCGCGGGGCGCTGGCGTCCACGCTGCCGAGCAGGTTCAGGCGCTGCCGGCCCGAGGTCTCGACCGTGCCGCCGTTGCCGCCCAGCAGCCCGCCGCGGGCGCTGATGTGGCCCAGCATGTCGGTGCGCTGCTCGGCCCAGACGGCGACGCGGCCGCCGTCACCGTGTTCCGTGGCGTCGGCGCGCAGCTCGGCGCCGGTGGCGATCCAGGTGCGCTCGGCGTTGTGCGCTGTGCCCTCGCCCTTGAAGCCACCGCCGACTTGAATGCTGCCCCCGCCCAGGCGGCCGGACGCCTCCAGCCGGGCAGCGTCCAGCAGCGCGACGTGCTGACCCAGCACGGTGATGTTGCCGCCGGTTTCGCCTGCGGCGTCGAGCTGGCCGTTGACCATCGTGACGCCGGCCGTGCCGCCGTCGATGACGATGCGCCCGCCCTGCTGGCGCAGGCCTCGCGCCTGCACGAGGCCATCCATGTTCAGCACCTGGCCGGCGGCACCGGCACGGGCCTGGGCGCGCAGCTCGGCGCTGCCACCTTCGGCCAACACACGGCCGCTGAACTTCAGCGCCACGTCGCGGTCGTCGTCGTTGCGCAGGTTGAAGAGGACCAGGCCGTCGCCCTCGACGTCCACCTGCACGGTGCTGGCCGCGGCCAGGCCGACGCGGCGGGCCTCGATGCTGCCGCCCACATCGAGCTGCGGCGCGATCAGCGCGACCGTGCCGCCCGCGGCGCTGATGCGGCCATCGGCCCGCAGGGCGCCCGCCTCGCCGCCTGCGGAGAAGCGGTAGCTGCCGGCGAGGAAGTCGGTGTCCGACAGGTTCAGCGTGGAGGCCACGAGGCCGCCCACATCCACCTGCGAGCCGCGGCCGAAGACGATGCCACGCGGATTGACAAGGAACACGCGGCCGTTGGCCTGCAACTGGCCCAGGATGAGGGACGGGTCGCCGCCGATGACGCGGTTCAGCAGCACCGAGTTCACGCCGGGCTGCTGCACGCGCAGCGTCTCGCCCGCGGCGATGGAGAAGCTCTGCCAGTTGACGATGGCCTTGTCGCTGCCCTGCTGGATCAGCCCGGGCTTGACGGCGACCTGGCCCTGCACGACCTGCGCGCCCTGCGGCAAGGCCTGGGCTGCCGGGTAGGCAAGGGCCAGGCTGAGAGCGAGGCCGAGCGGCGTGAAGCGCTTCATCAAAAGCTCCACGAGCCCTGCGCGTAAAAGCGCAGCTTGCGGGACTGGGCCTCACTGCTGGCCTTGCCCTCGGTGGGCGAGGCCAGGCTCATGCGAAACGAATACTGGCTGCCGCGCGCCCACACCAGCGACAGCCCCGCGCCGCCCAGCCGCGTGTGGTTGACGTAGCCGGGCTCGCGCACGATGAGGTTGGGGTCGTGGCGGTACTGGATGAAGGCGCCGTCGTAGAAGGCCGCCAGCACCAGCTCGCTGGCCCAGCGGCCCAGCAGGCTGGCCGGCGGCAGCCAGCGCAGCTCCAGGCTGGCCACGGCGCCGCTGTCGCCGGTGCCCTCGCCCGGCGCAAAGGCACGCACGCCGTTGGGGCCGCCGGCGCGGAACTGCTCGGTGGAGTCGAGGTTGTGCATCGCCCACTGGCCGCGCACGGTGAGATAGGCCAGCAGCCGGTTGCTGACGAGGTTTTGCAGCCGCGAGGCGGTGAAGCTGAGCTTGGTGAAGCGGGCCGCGTCGTCGCTGCCCGCGGGCACGCCTGCGGCAAAACTGAGCCGGCCCTGCGCCAGGTTGAGCTCGAAGGTGTTGACGCTGCCGGTCAGCAAGCTGTCGCGGAAGTCGCCGCTCAAGCCGACGCTGGCGTCGTCCACGCGCTTCTTCGTGGCCAGCGCGGCCACCTTGTCGACATAGCGCTTGGCATCGACGGCGCCGAGCACGAAGAGGTTGAGGTTGCGCGAGCGCACCCAGGGGTAGAGGGCGAACAGGTTGACGGTCGTGCCGGTGCCGTCCAGGCCGAGGGGGAATTCCTTCTTGTCGAGCTGGTAGCTCACGGCCGAGAGGGACGCCCCGGCCTTGAAGCCATCGGCACCGATGGGGCTGGTGTAGCCCAGCAGCGCAAAGCGCAGGCCGCCGGTGCTGGAGCTGAGCACCGAGGCCGAGAGGCCGTCGCCGCGGCCCAGCGGGCTGGCCATGATGACCTGCGCGCCCAGGCGCTGGCCGCCGATGTAGTGCGAGCCGTTGAGGTCGCCGTCGACGCTGCCGCTGTAGCGCGCCTCGGCGCGCGGCGTGAATTCGAGGATGGCGGTGCCGGGCGCGGCGCCGGCCTTCACCTCGGCGCGCGTGACGATGCCGCGCAGGTCGTTGATGAGGAAGACGGTGCGCTCGACGGCCTCGACCGTCAGCACGTCGCCGGGCTTGAGCCGCGCGAGGTAGGCCTCGACGACCTCGCGGCTGACGGGCAGGCCCTCGGGTGAGTCCGGCCAGTTCAGCACGACGCGGTCCAGCCGCCCCTCCAGCACGGCGATGCGCACCGTCCGGCCGTCGAACACCTGCTCGGGGATGTAGGCGTAGCCGAGATACAGCCCCAGGTCGCGCTGCAGGAAGCGGGTCACCTCATTGGCGGCGTTGACGAGGTCCTCGAAGCCGCGCTCCTTGCCGACGAAGGCAGCCGTCAATCTCGGCAGGGCCTCCCGCAGCGCGGCGGGGGCGTCGGGCGGCAGGGTGTAGGCCTGCACGTCGATCTTGAGTTCGTCCTCGGGCTTGCCGAGTTCGCGCACCACCGCAGGCCGCTCGGGCGGCAACTCGGCATGGCGGCTGGCCTCGGGCGGGCGGGCCAGCTCGGCCGGCGTGGGCACGACCGGCGGCGTGCCGGCGGCCCACGCTGAAGAAGCCGCCAACAGCGCAGCCAGCAGGGGCAGGCGCTGGGGCAGGCGTCGACAGTGGCGAGGGGCGAGCAACAAGTGTCAGGTCCGGAACAGGGCAGCGGGCATGCGGCGCAGGATGTGGCCGCCCACGAAGCCTCTGTCCGGGTCACGGCCTGCCATCGACCTGGCGGTCGCACGACGGGTGAGTCACCGCAGGGGCGGTTGAGTTCCAGGTTGTCCCGCAAATGGGCGTCGCCGGCGGCTCAGTCGGGTAAGGCGGCGTCCGACAGCAGTGCCGCGGCGCCCCCGGCACACTGGCGCCATGCCCAGCCGCGCCGACCTGATCACCCGCCGCCCCGAAGGGCTGTTCTGCGAGGCGGGCGGCTTCTACATCGACCCCTGGCGGCCGGTGGCACGCGCCGTCATCACCCACGCCCATGCCGACCACTGCCGCGAAGGCCACGGCGCCTACCTGGCCCACCGCGACGCCGAGGGGTTGATGCGCTCGCGCGTCGGCGCCGACATGGCCTTCCAGGGCCTGGCGTACGGCGAGCCGCTGCGGTTGGGCGACGTGACCGTCAGCCTGCACCCGGCCGGGCATGTGCTGGGGTCGGCGCAGGTGCGCATCGAGCGCCGCGGCGAGGTGTGGGTGGTGGCGGGCGACTATTTCGTCAGCGGCGCGGGCGACTGCAACACCACCTGCGTGCCCTTCGAGCCGGTGCGCTGCGATGTGTTCGTCACGGAGAGCACCTTCGGCCTGCCCATCTACCGCTGGGCGCCGCAGGCCGAGGTGTTCGCCGAGATGCGCGCCTGGTGGGCGGACTGCTCAGCTCAGGGCAAGCATGCGCTGCTGATGGGCTACAGCCTGGGCAAGGCGCAGCGGCTGCTGGCCGGCCTGGCGACGGCCGATGCGCCTGGGCCGGTGCTGGTGCATGCGGCGGTGGCGCGGCTGAACTCGGCCTACCGCGAGGCGGGCGTGGCGCTGCCGGCGGCCGAGACGGTGACGCCAGAGACGAACTTCAAGGTCCTGCGCGGCGCGCTGGTCATCGCGCCGCCGGCCGTGCAGGGCAGCCGCTGGGCCAAGGCGATGGGGCCGCACGACGACGCGTTCGCCAGCGGCTGGATGCGGCTGCGCGGTGCGCGGCGGCGGCGCGGCGTGGACCGCGGCTTCGTGTTCAGCGACCACGCGGACTGGCCGGGGCTGCTGTCGGCCATCGCGGCAACGGGTGCGCAGCGCGTCATCGTCACGCATGGCGACGAGGGCACGCTGGTGCGCTACCTGGGCGAACTGGGCCTGCAGGCCGAAGCCTTCGTGACCGAGTATGGCGACGAAGGCCAAGGCGTGGAGGCGGCCGAATGAAGCGCTTCGTGGCGCTCTACCTCGCGCTGGACGGGAGCACGTCCACGCTGGCCAAGGTGGCGGCGCTGAAGCGCTACCTGGCCGAGGCGCCCCCGCGAGACGCCGCCTGGGCCGTCTACCTGCTGGCCGGCGGCACGCCGCGCCGCGCGGTGCCAACGAAGGAGCTGCGGGCGCTGGCCTGCGAGGCGGGGGCGCTGCCGGAGTGGCTGTTCGAGGCCGGCTATGCCGCAACGGGCGACCTGGCGGAGGCTATCGCCTACGTGCTGCCCGACCCCGAGGACAAGCTGGACGAGCCGCTGAGCGAGTGGATGGAAGGCCGCATCCTGCCGCTGCGCACGCTGGATGCGGCCGGGCGCCGTGAAGGCGTGCTGGCGGCGTGGCGCGGGCTGTCGGCGGACGAGCGCTTCATGTTCGTCAAGCTGGTGGGCGGCGGCTTTCGCGTCGGCGTCAGCAAGCTGCTGGTGCAGCGGGCGCTGGCCGAGTGGTCGGGCGCCGATGCCGCGGGCATCGCGCAGCGGATGATGGGCTACACGGGCATTGACGCCCCGCCCACCGCCGAGCGTTTCCAGGCGCTGCTGGCCGAGGATGCGACCGGGGCGCGGGGCGGCCAGCCCTACCCGTTCTTCCTGGCGCATGCGCTGCCCGGCGAGCCGGCGGCGCTGGGTGAGCGCAGCGACTGGCTGGCGGAGTGGAAGTACGACGGCATCCGCGCGCAGGTGGTGAAGCGCGACGGCCAGGTGTGGGTCTGGTCGCGCGGCGAGGAGCTGGTGACGGAGCGGTTTCCGGAGGTCGTGCTGGAGGCGGGCGCCTGGCCGGATGGCACCGTCGTCGACGGCGAGCTGCTGGCCCTGGCTGCCGGGCGAGGCGCAACCGGCGCCGTTCGCGCTGCTGCAGAAGCGCATCGGCCGCACGAAGTTGTCCAAGGGCATCCTGGCCGAGGCGCCGGTGCGACTGCTTGCCTATGACCTGCTGGAGAGCGAGGGCGTGGACCGTCGCGCTGAGCCCATGCTTATCCGACGTGCGCTGCTGGAGCAGTTGGGCATCGCCACCTCGCCGCTGGTCGAGGCCGACGAGTGGGCGGGCCTCGCGACGGCTCGGGAACAGTCGCGCGAAAGGCGCGTCGAGGGGCTGATGCTCAAGCACCGAGAGTCGGCCTACGGCATGGGGCGCACGGGCAGCGCGTGGTGGAAATGGAAGGTCGCGCCGCTGAGCGTGGACGCCGTGCTGATCTACGCCCAGGCCGGGCACGGGCGGCGGGCCAACCTGTACACCGACTACAGCTTCGCCGTGTGGAACCGCGCGCCGCGGGATGCGGCGGAGGCCGAGGCGGCGCTGGATTCGACGGGTGGCGAGCTGACGCTGGTGCCGTTTGCCAAGGCCTATTCGGGGGCTCACCGACGAGGAGATCAAAGGGGTGGACCACGTGATCCGCAAGACGACGGTGGAGAAGTTCGGGCCGGTGCGGCGGGTGCGGCCGAGCATGGTGTTCGAGCTGGGGTTCGAGGGGATCCAGGCGAGCACGCGGCACAAGAGCGGCATTGCGGTGCGGTTTCCGCGGATGCTGCGGAT
>CAUJSJ030000065.1:0-10167 GCA_963422775.4 uncultured Roseateles sp. | reverse complement strand
GGCGAGATTGGTGATGACGACGACCCAGATGTCGCGGCCCTCGTAGCTCTTGCCGATGGAGCGCACCGACACCAGGTTGGGGCGGGCTTCTGCATAGGCGAACAGCAGGGCCGTCAGTTCGTCGTAGCGGTAGAAATGGTCGAAGCGGGGTGAGGGCAGTGGGGTGGGCATGGCGCGGCGTGTCTCTGGCTGTGGCCCCAAGAACTAGGGGCTCGATCGAATGCGGCGGATTGTCTGGAGCCGGCCCGGGCTGCTGCCCAAGGGTTTGCCCTGGCCCGCGGCTACTGCCCCTTGAACAGGGCCTGGAATTGCCGCGACACCGGCAGCTTGTCGTCGCGCCCGCGCAGCGTGATGACCATGGTGCCCTCGTCCACGCGGATGGCCTTGGCGATGCAGCGGCTGTTGACGAGCACGCTGCGGTGGATCTGCCAGAACTGGTCGGGGTCGAACTGCGTCAGCAGTTCGCGCAGCGGCGTGCGGATCAGCGCATCGCCGCCCTGGTGGACGACGCGGGTGTAGCGCTGGTCGGCCTCGAAGTAGATGATTTCTTCGGGCGGGATCAGCAGCACCTCGCGGCCGACGCTGGCCTGGATGGGGCGTGGCACCGGCTTGGCCTGCGGCAGGCTGGCCAGCAGGCGCTGCAGGGCCGTCGTGTCGGGCGCTGGCTGGGCCAGCCGTGCGCGCAGCCTGGCCAGCGTCTGGGTGAGACGCGCGTCGTCGACGGGCTTGAGCACATAGTCCACGGCACCGGTGTCGAAGGCCGCCAGGGCCTGGTCGTCGTAGGCCGTCACGAAGACGATCAGCGGCGGCGTGGCCAAGGCCGACAGGCGGCGCGCCACCTCCAACCCGGTCAGGCCGGGCATGCGGATGTCGAGGAAGGCGATGGCCGGCTCATGGGCCAGGCAGTCGTCCCAGGCCTCGGCACCATTGGTGCTGGCCGCGACGATGTCCAGCTCGGGCCACAGGCGGGTGAGGGCGGCGCGCAGTTGTTCGCGCGGGGCTTCCTCGTCGTCGGCGATCAGGGCGGTGAAGTTCATGGCAGGGGCAGGGTCAGGGTGGCGGTGCAGCCGGGTGTGGCGTTGGTCAGCGTCAGCGTGGCGCTGGGATAGGCGCTGAGCAGGCGGCGCCGGGTGTTGGACAGGCCCACGCTCTCGGTCCAGCCGGGCGTGAGGCCGGGGCCGTCATCGGTGATGGTCAGCACCAGGCGACCGGCATCGAGGCGCGCGGCGAGTTCGACATGGCCGCCGCGCAGCTGGGGCTCGATGCCGTGGGCGATGGCGTTCTCCACCAGCGTCAGCACGATGCCCGGCGGCAAGGGGCTGTCCAGGCCGACCTGCATGTCGATGCTGAAGGCGAGCCGCGCACCCAGGCGGGCCTGCATGATGGTCAGGTAGCGGCGCACCATTTCCACCTCCTCGGCCAGCGGCTGCAGTTCGCGGTCGAACATCGGCAGCGTCGCGCGCAGATAGGCCGTGAAGTCGCGCAGCAGCGGTGCCGCGCGGGCGTCGCCGGTGTCCACCCAGTGCTGCAGCGAGGCCAGGGTGTTGAACAGGAAGTGGGGCTGGATCTGCGCCGCAGCCAGTCGCGTCTGCAGGCGCAGCGCCGCTTCCTGCTCGGCCAGCTCGCGCAGCCGCGCCTCGATCTGGTCGACGCGGTAGAGGGTCAGGATCCACCAGATCGAGACGATGGCCGTCATGATGGCGAGCTGCAGCGGCAGCAGTTCCAGCACCTGCTCGCGCCAGCCCAGCTTGACGGCGCCCCACGGAGACGGCGATGACCATGGCGAAGAGGGCGTAGCAAGCGGCATTGAGCCGGTGGCGCGTCGGCATGCGCCAGAGCCAGTGAGCCGCCGTCAGCGCGGCCCAGGCCCAGCCCCAGCACGATGGGCCAGAGCCACGGGATGTTGTGGCGCATCATCGGCGCCGTGTTGACCGCCAGCAGCATCACGAGATTGCCGTAGACGCATTGGTCGATGGCCTGCGGCCAAGGCTGATTGCCGGCACGCGCCATCTCGTCCGGCGTGAAGACACGGCGCGAGCCGGGGTAGAGCCACTGCTGCCAGTCCAGCAGGAAATGGCGCGGCTTGGGGCTTGGAGCTGACATGGAGCGCAGTCTAGGAGGCGCTCAATGCCGACGGCGGCGGACGGCGGCGAATGGCAGGCTGGGATGCTTGAACGGCACAGTCGACCGATCGGTCGGGAAACGTGCAGAATGCCTGGATGCCCTCCTGGACCTCCCTCGATCTGCAGCGCCGCGACGGCGGCGTGGCCGCGCTGACGATGAACCGGCCGGCCGTCTTCAATGCCTTCGACGAGACCTTGATCGCCGAGCTGGATGAGGCCTTTGCGCAGCTGGGCGCTGACGCCAGCGTGCGCGCCATCGTGCTGGCCGGCTCGGGCAAGCATTTCAGCGCCGGTGCCGACCTGCAATGGATGCAGCGCGCCGCCGCCGCCTCGCAGGACGACAACCTCGCCGATGCGCGCCGCTTCTCGGCCATGCTGGCGCGCATTGCCGAATGCGCCAAGCCGACGATCGCCCGCGTGCAGGGCGCCGCTCTCGGCGGTGGTGTGGGCCTGGTGGCCGCCTGCGACATGGCCGTCGCGTCTGAGGCCGCCAGCTTCTCGGTCAGCGAGGCCCGCATGGGCATCCTGCCGGCCGTCATCGGCCCGCATCTCGTCAACGCCGTCGGCCTGCGCGAGGGCGCGCCGCCTGGCGCTGACGGCCGCCCGCATCGACGCTGCCGAGGCGCAGCGCATCGGCCTCGTGCAGCGCGTCGTGCCGGCCGAAGGGCTGGACGCGGCCGTTGACGCCTTCATCACCGACCTGCTCGCCAGCGGCCCCGCCGCCCAGGCCGAGATCAAGCAGCTCTATGCCCAGCTCTCGCCCGGCCCGGTCACCGCCGAGGTGCGCGAGCTGACGGCCCAGACGATTGCCCGCGTGCGCAAGACGCCCGAGGCCCCGCGAAGGCTTTGCCGCCTTCCTGGGCAAGCGCAAGCCCAACTGGACACCGAACGAATGAATCTGAACGACTCCCGCATCCTCGTCGTCGGTGCCGGCCTGATGGGCGCGGGCATCGCGCAAGTGGCCGCCCAGGCCGGCCATCAAGTCTCGCTCTTCGACGCTCGCGCCGGTGCCGCCGAGGCTGCCAAGAGCAAGCTCTCGGCCATGCTGGATGGCCTGGTCACCAAGGGCAAGCTGACCGCCGACGCCGTGCAGGCGACGCTGGCGCGCATCACGCCGGTGGAGGCGCTTGGCACTGCCGACCTCGTCATCGAGGCCATCGTCGAGAACCTCGAGGTCAAGCGCGCGCTGTTCGCCGAGTTGGAGGCGCTGCTGCCGGCCGAGGCCGTCATCGCCACCAACACCTCGTCCATCTCCGTGACGGCGCTGGCGCGTGGCATGCGAAAGCCCGAGCGCCTCGTCGGCATGCACTTCTTCAATCCGGTGCCCCTGATGAAGCTGGTCGAGGTGGTGTCGGGCCTGGGCACGGCGCCCGCGGTCGCGCAGGCCGTCTTCGAGCTGGCCGGCCGCTGGGGCAAGACGGCGGTGCACACGCGTTCCACGCCCGGCTTCATCGTCAACCGCATCGCCCGGCCCTATTACGCCGAGACGCTGATGTTGCTGCAGGACCGCGCCGCGGCGCCCGAGCTCATCGACGCCTGCCTGCGGGCCGCGGGCTTTCGCATGGGTCCGTGCGAGCTGATGGACCTGATCGGCCACGACACCAACTTCGCGGTGACGAACTCGGTGTTCGCCGCCAACTTCTTCGACCGCCGCTTCACGCCATCGCTGGTGCAGCAGGAGCTGGTGGATGCCGGCTTCTTCGGCCGCAAGAGCGGGCGCGGCTTCTATCGCTATCCCGAGGGTGCGCCGGCGCTGCCGACCGTGAACATCGCGCCGCCGCGGGCGGCCCGCCTCGTCGTGCATGGCCGCGGTGCGCTGGCCGAGCGCTTTGTCGCCAACCTGCCCGAGGCGGTGCGCGAGCTCGACAGCGACTGGGTGGGGCCTGGCCATCGACGGCCGCCAGCTGCGCCTGACCGATGGCCGGCGTGCGCGTGACTTCGGTCCCGGCGCTGCGGTGTTCGACCTGCCGCTGGCCCCTGCGGGCGACATCGCCTATGCCGGCGATGCGCACACCGCCGAATGGCTGACCCGCCTGGGCCTGACGCCGCGCGCCGTGGCCGACCTGCCCGGCCTGGTCGTCGCCCGCACGATCGCCATGCTGATCAACGAGGCGGCCGATGCCGTCGCCCAGGGCGTCTGCGACGAGGCCGGCGCCGACGCGGCGATGAAGCTGGGCGTCAACTATCCCGCCGGTCCCTTCGAATGGCTGGCCTTCTGGAGCGCCGCGCCCGTCGTCGCGCTGCTGGACCGACTCGATCAACACTACCGCGGCGAGCGCTATCGCGTGTCGCCGTATTTACGGTGAGCCCCTCGCCCAGATCTGCGCCGCTGAACGCGGGCATGCCTGGTCGGTCTTGCAGACCGCGCAGCCGACAGAGCGGCTGCTCTTCGGCAGGCACGGCCAGTCCTCAGGACTGGTCGTGTCCTGCCGAAGCCCCCGCGGGGACGGCGATGCTTGCGGCGTCGAGCCGCAAGCACATCGCCAGAGCGGTCCGGCTAGGGAGCGGCCCGTCGCTCGGCCCGCAAATCCGAACATCGAATTGGAGCCTTCAATGAATCACGCCTTCATCTGCGATGCGATTCGCACGCCTTTCGGCCGCTACGGCGGGGCGCTGTCCTCCATCCGCACCGACGACCTCGGCGCCCTGCCGATCAAGGCGCTGATGGCGCGCAATGCCAATGTCGACTGGACCCAGGTCGCCGACGTCATCTACGGCTGCGCCAACCAGGCCGGCGAGGACAACCGCAATGTCGCCCGCATGGCGGCCCTGCTGGCCGGCCTGCCGGTGGACGTGCCCGGCAGCACGGTGAATCGCCTCTGCGGTTCGGGCCTGGACGCCATCGGCACGGCCGCGCGCGCCATCCGCGCCGGCGAGGCCGGGCTGATGATTGCCGGCGGCGTGGAAAGCATGAGCCGCGCGCCTTTCGTCATGCCCAAGGCTGAGAGTGCCTTCAGCCGCGCCAACGCCGTCTATGACACCACCATCGGCTGGCGCTTCATCAACAAGCAGATGAAGGCCCAGTACGGTGTCGATGCCATGCCCGAGACGGCCGAGAACGTGGCCGCCGATTTCGGCATCGAGCGCGAGGCCCAGGACCGCATGGCCCTGGCTTCGCAGATGAAGGCCATCGCGGCCCAGAAGCGCGGCTTCTTCGAGCGCGAGATCGTGCCGGTCGAGGTGCCTCAGAAAAAGGGCGACCCGGTTCGCGTGCTGCTGGATGAGCATCCGCGCGAGACCAGCCTCGAGGCGCTCGCCAAGCTGAAGGGTGTCGTCAAGCCCGATGGCAGCGTGACGGCCGGCAATGCCAGCGGCGTCAACGACGGCGCCTGCGCGCTGTTGCTGGCCAGCGAGGCCGAGGCCGCACGCCATGGGCTGAAAGCCCGCGCCCGCGTCGTCGGCATGGCCACGGCCGGCGTCGCGCCTCGCATCATGGGCATAGGCCCGGCACCGGCGACGCGCAAGGTCATGGCGCTGACGGGCCTGACCCTCGCGCAGATGGACGTCATCGAGCTGAATGAGGCGTTTGCGGCCCAGGGCCTGGCGGTGCTGCGTGACCTCGGCCTGGCGGATGACGATGCCCGCGTGAATCCCAATGGTGGCGCGATCGCGCTGGGCCACCCGCTCGGTGCCAGTGGCGCCCGCCTCGTGACGACGGCGCTCAACCAGCTGGAAGTGACGGGCGGCCGCTATGCGCTGTGCACGATGTGCATTGGCGTTGGACAAGGCATCGCGCTCGTGATTGAGCGCGTCTAAGGCGGCTCTCCAAATCAGCCACAGAGGCACGGAGACACAGAGAAGATTCAGCCGGGATTCCTCCGTGCCTCTGTGTCTCTGTGGCTGTGTTCCTGCTATTCAAAAAACAGCTTGGAGATGCCCTTCAGGCTGACCAGATTGCCCGGGTTGCTGGTCTCGTTGAGCACGCCGCTCATGCGCTTTAGCAATCGCGGGCTTTTCTTCGCCCGCCAGATCAGCAGGTCGGCCAGCCAGGGGTGGGCGTTGACGCGGTTGGCGCGTTCGTAGAGGTCGAACTTGGGCTTGAGGGCGGTGAGGCCGGCTTCGTAGGTCGCACGGGCGGCCGCGTCGTCATCGCGATGCTTGAGGATCGCCTCGGCCGCCAGCATGCCGGTCTCCATGGCCTTGCCTATGCCTTCGCCGGTGAAGGAATAGGTGCTGCCCGCGGCCTCGCCGGTGACGAGCAGGCCGGGCCGCGTCCACTTCGCGCCGTCCAGCGTGCAGCGCAGCGGTGCGCCCTTGAGTTCGCCGACGAGTTCGCCGACGCGCATCAGTTCCGCGGCGGGTTCGTACTTGGCGACGAAGGCATCGAAGATGGCGCGCAGGTTGACGTCCTTTTTCTTGCCCTTGCCGCCGCCCAGGTCCTTGTGGCTGTCGGTCACGCCGACGCCGATGTTGAAGTGGCCGTCGGGCGCCGGGAAGATCCAGCCATAGCCCGGCCGCACCGATTTGTCCCAGACGACTTCCAGCGCCTTGATCCTGCCGACCATCTGCGGCGCCTTCACATAGCCGCGCAGGGCCACGCCGCTGGGCGTGTGGCGCTCGCACATGCCGGCGGCCGTCAAGGCCTTGGGGACGGCGCCTGTGGCGAGCACGACCCAGCGCGCCGGGATCTCCACGATCTCGTCACCCTGCTTCAGCCGGGCGCCGACGACGCGGCCGTCGACCTCCAGCGGCGCCTCGAAGCGCGCCTGCTCGAAGCGCGCGCCGGCGTCCTGGGCGGCGCGCAGCAGCAGGGCATCCAGTTCCTTGCGCGGCAGCACGGCCAGCGAGCCCGGCACGTCGATGCGGCCACCGCGCGGGCCGATGCAGCCGACATGGCTCACGGCTTCGGCGCGACGCATGACTTCGTCCAGCAGGGCCCCAGTCGGGCCAGGGCCTTGTGGGCGTCGGGGATCAGGCCGTCGCCGCAGGTCTTGTCGCGGCCGGGTGGGTGTTGGTCGACCAGCAGCACGGACAGGCCGGCACGGGCCAGCGTGCGCGCGCAGGCGCTGCCGGCGGGGCCGGCTCCGATGATCAGGACCTCGCAGCCCGGCTTGTCGGCTGGGCCGGGGCCCTCTGTAACAGCAGTCAATTCGGTCGGCATTTCGTTGGGTCGGCGATTCTAGAAGTCGACCGTGGCGCCAATATCACTGTGACCCCCCGTCTGACCGTGGTCATTGCAGGGAATTTGTGTGGCCATGTGACAACGCCCATGCCGAGCTACACCCCTGCTTGGGGCGGTGAAAGCCCTAGGTTTTCTGTCGTGTAAAGCACGGCGAACGCCAGCTTGCAGAGTCTATTGGGGCCAACCCGTATCGGCCCGATGACCCGCAGTCGCCAGACTCGCGCCGCGAAAAGGCGTTTCTCCGCGAGGGAATCGCGTTTCCATTCACCTGCAACACACGCGTTGAGAACGTCCTCACGAAGGAGTAGTCATGTTTAAACGAAACGCCCGAAGCGCCGCCGCGCTGGCGATGATCGGCACGCTGAGCGCCGTCTCGGCAATGGCCCAAGAAGCCTCGCCGGAAAAGCTCGAGCGCATCGAAATCACGGGTTCGCGCATCAAGTCCATTGGCGCCGAATCCAGCAGCCCGATCACCTCGGTCGGCAAGGAAGACATCAGCATCAAGCAGCCCGTCGCGGTTGAAGAGCTTGTGCGCGGCCTGCCTTCCGCCTATCCGGCCATCGGCCCGAACGTCAATAACGGCTCCAACGGCACGGCCTCCATCAACCTGCGCGGCCTGAACAGCAACCGCACGCTGGTCCTGGTGAACAGCCGCCGCATGGTGCCCGCGACGCTGGGCGGCGTGGTCGATACCAACACCATTCCGGTGTCACTGCTCGAACGCGTGGACCTCGTCACCGGCGGTGCCTCTGCCGTGTACGGTGCCGACGCCGTGTCTGGCGTGGTGAACTTCATCACCAAGCGCAATTTCTCCGGCATCGAAGCCACGACGCTGTACAGCGCGTCCGAGAAGGGCGACGCCCAGCGCTACAAGAACGACCTGACGATGGGCGCCAACCTTGCCGACGGCAAGGGCAACGTCGTGCTGCATGTTGGCACCACCCGCACCAGCCCGCTGAAGTTGGGCGAGCGCGACTACTCAGGCACCGTGATCTCCTCGGCCACCGGCAACCCCGGCGGTTTCTCTGGCACGTCCGTGCCGTCCGTGTTCTCGGGCATGCCCGCGCCGATCGCCGGTTCGCGCGTGATCGACGCCACCACCGGCCTGCTGCGCACCGCCGTGACCTCCGGCCCGCCGGACGGCTACAACACCAACCCGCCGAACTACTTCGAGACGCCGCTGACCCGCACCCAGTTCACGGCGATGGGCCGCTACCAGGTCAACGAGTACGCCGAGGTCTACGCGGAATACTTCCACACCAAGTCCAACGTGACGCTGAACCTGGCGCCGTCGGGCACCTTCGGTGCGGCGCTGAGCATCCCCATCGGCAACCCGTACATCACGCCGGCCGTTCGTGCCCAGCTGTGCGCGGCCTACAACATCTCGGCCGCCAACTGCGTGCCGGGCAGCGCCACCGAGTTCCGCGCCAACGTCGCCCGCCGCTTCGTCGAAGCCGGCCCGCGCGTCTACAGCTACGACAACGCGACGAGCCAGTACACCGTCGGTCTGCGCGGCGACATTCCGATGTTCGAAGGCTGGAGCTACGACGGCTACTACCAGAGCGGCCGTTCTGACCAGATCCAGCGCACCGGCAACGGCTTCTCGGCCACCAAGCTGCAACAGGCTGCTCGCGCGACCAACGCCACCACCTGCACGGTGAACACCGGCGGCTGCGTTCCGGTCAACCTGTTCGGCGCTGCCGGCAGCATCACGCCGGAAATGCTGGCCTTCATGTCCACGCCGACCTTCCAGACGACGCGCGTCGACCAGACCGTCATGGCTGGCAACGTCAGCGGTGAAGTCGCCTTCGCCAAGAGCCCCTGGGCCAAGAACCCGCTGGGCATGGCTGTCGGTTACGAAGACCGCAAGGTGTTCGGCGCCAACGCTTCTGACGCCGTTGTGCAGACGCAGGGCGAACTGCTGGGTTCGGGCGCTCCCACGCCTGACCGCAGCGGTACGCTGAAGTTCCGCGAGCTGTATGCCGAAGCGACGATGCCGCTGGTGCAGAACAAGCCCTTCGTGTACTCCTTCAACCTGGGCTACGGCTATCGCAGCACCGAGTTCGACTCCATCGGCGGTGTGAAGAACTACGGCAGCTGGAAGAAGAGCATGGATTACGCGCCCATCAAGGGTCTGCGTTTCCGTGGCGAGTCGCAGCGTGCCACCCGCGCGCCGAACGTGAACGAGCTCTATGCACCCGTGACCACGGGCTTGGCCACGCTGCAGGTCGACCCCTGCCAGGGCAATTCCATCGGCGGCGCCGGTACGGCGGCGCTGACGGCCTTGTGCCAGCAGACCGGCGTGCCCGCATCGCAGGTCGGCAATGTGGCAGCGCCCTCGTCCAGCCAGATCAACAACACCGGCGGCGGCAACCCCAGTCTTGGCCCCGAGAAGGCAGATACGACCACCCTGGGCATCGTCTGGGAACCGGACTTCATCGAAAGCCTGTCGCTGACCCTGGACTACTGGAAGATCAAGATCAATGGTGCGGTGTCTTCTCCGAGCGCTCGCCAGGTGATCGACGGTTGCTATCTGACGTCGCTGAATCCCGGCCTGACCTACAACGCGTTCTGCCAACTGATTCAGCGTGACCCGTTGAATGGTGGCTTGAATGGCACCGGCAGCAAGGGTGTGAGCACGCAGTCGTCCAACCTCGGCGCCTACAACTTCTCCGGCATTGACCTCGGCGCAAGCTACCGTCTGCCGCTGAAGAAGGTTGGCCTGCCCAACTGGGGTCGCGTCGACCTGAGCCTGCAGCTCAGCTACATGAAGCGCGCCGACTTCAAGGCCCTGCCGTCCCTGGACACCCTGCATCAGGCGGGCTACTACAGCACGGCCTTCGACGACGGCAACCCGTACGTCAAGGTTCGCTTCAACCAGCGGACCAGCTGGACCTTCGGCGACTACTCGGCGGGCCTGTC
>CAUJSJ030000064.1:0-40208 GCA_963422775.4 uncultured Roseateles sp. | reverse complement strand
TCCACCCACCCACGCACCCAGAAGCGCATCGACGCCGAGGGCATCAAGTTCCACGCTGGCATCCAGTTGCTCAAGCCGCTGGGCTTCCTCGACTACGTGCGCCTGCAGAAATCCGCCCGTGCGGTGCTCTCCGACAGCGGCACGATCAACGAGGAATCTTCCATCCTCAACTTCCCCGCGCTAAACCTGCGCGAGGCCCACGAGCGCCCAGAAGGCATGGAGGAAGCTGCCGTGATGATGACCGGGCTGAGCGTGGACCGCGTCCGCCAGGGGCTGGCGATCATTGCAAGCCAGCCGCGCGGCGACGCGCGGCTGCTGCGCCTGGTGGCCGACTACAGCATGCCCAACGTCTCCGACAAGGTCGTGCGCATCATCCACAGCTACACCGACTACATCAAGCGCGTCGTCTGGCGGCAGTACGACTGATGCGCGTGCTGGTCGTCAGCCAGTATTTCTGGCCCGAGGTCTTTCGCGTCAACGAAGTCGTCTCCGAACTCACCGCCCGCGGCCATGAGGTCACGGTGCTCACCGGCCGCCCCAACTACCCCGACGGCGAAGTCTTCGCCGACTTCCGCGCCCGGCCAGCCGATTTCTCCCGCTATGCCGGCGCGCAGGTGCTGCGCGTGCCGCTGCGCCCGCGCGGCAAGGGCAGCCTGCGCCTGGTGCTGAACTACTGGAGCTTCGTCTTCTGGGGCTGCCTGCTTGGCCCGTGGCTGCTGCGTGGCCGTAGGTTCGACGCCATCTTCTGCTTCGAGACCTCGCCCATCACTTCGGCCCTGCCCGCCGTGATGCTGCGCCGGATCAAGCGCGCACCGCTGCTGCTGTGGGTGCTGGATCTCTGGCCGGACACGCTCTCCGCCGTCGGCATGGTGCGCTCTGAGCGCATGCTGGGCTGGGTGGGGCGGCTGGTCGCGTTCATCTACAAGCGCTGCGATCTGATCCTTGGCCAGTCCAAGGGCTTCTTCCCGGCCATCGAGAAATGGTCCCGCGCGCCCGAGAAGTCACGCTACTTCCCGCAGTGGGCGGAGGACACGTTCGAGCGTATGGACGAGACCGTGGCCTGCGCGCCCGAGGTCAGCGCGCAGCGCGGCGGCTTCAACGTCATGTTCGCCGGCAACATCGGCGACGCGCAGGACTTCCCGGCCATCCTCGACGCGGCCGAGCGGCTGCGCGAGCACAAGGACATCCGCTGGCTAATCGTCGGCGACGGTCGCGCTGCACCCCAGCTGCGCGCCGACATCGAACGCCGCGGCCTGGGCGAGAGTGTCCGCCTGCTCGGCCGCCATCCGATCGAGCGCATGCCCGCCTTCTTCCGGGGCGCCCATGCACTGCTCGTGTCGCTCAAGGCCGACCCTGTCTTCGCGATGACGATCCCGGGCAAGGTACAGGCCTATCTGGCCACCGGCATCCCCTTGCTCGCCATGCTCGACGGCGAGGGTGCGCGCGTGATCGAGGAGGCTGGTGCGGGCCTGGTCGGCCCCGCCGGCAATGGCGCCGTGCTCGCGGAGAACGTGCTGCGCATGTCGGGCCTGGGCACGCCGCAGCGCCAGGCCATGGGGGCGCGGGCACGCGAGTATGTCCAGCGGCACTTCAATCGTGCGCGGCTGATCGACCAGCTTGAGCAGTGGCTTGCGGAAGGCCACCGGGCATGAGCGAGCGCCCCCGCGTCCTCGTGCTGGCCACTCATTTCGCGCCGAGCCAGCGCGGCGGCGGGCTCGTCACCGCGCTCGCCAGCCTCGTCGGGCACCTGCGGGAGGACTTCGACTTCACGGTCGCCACCAGCGCCCACGACCTGCATGCCGGCGCGCCCTATCCAGCCGCGTTGCTGGCCGAGGCGCGCGAGCGGGCCGGCGTGGACGTTCGCTACCTGCCGCGTGGCCCCGCGCTGCGGGCCGCCCTGTCGAGCTTGCTCGACGAACCCTGGGACCTGGTCTACCTGAACAGCTTCCTGTCGCCGGCCTACACGACGCTGCCGCTGTTGCTGCGCCGCGTGAAGCGCCTGCGCATGCCCTGGCTGCTGGCCCCGCGGGGCGAACTGATGCCCGGGGCCCTCCAGCACAAGCACTGCAAGAAGCGGGTCTACCTCGCGTTGCTGCGCGGTCTGGGGCTGCTCAGCGGCCTGCAATTCCAGGCCACCAGCGACGCCGAAGCGCGCGCGCTGAACGGCCTGGGCCTGGGCCCCGTGCACGAGGCCGGGGATCTGCCACCCGACTGCCTGCCGGCGGAACTGGCGCCCCCTGCGCGCATGGAAGGGGCCCCGCTGCGCCTGGTCTTCCTCGCCCGCGTGGTGCCGATCAAGAACCTGCTTTTTGCGCTGCAGACCCTCGCCCTCGTGCGTCAGCCCCTTTTGTTCGACATCTACGGCCCCGTCGGCGACAGCGGCTATTGGCAGGCCTGCCAGCAGTTGATGAGCCGCCTGCCGGCCCATGTCCAGGTCCGCTACCTGGGCCCGTTGCCGCCCGACCAGGCGCTCGCCATCCTGCCCGGCTACGAGGCGCTGCTGCTGCCGACGCAGTCCGAGAACAACGGCTATGTGATCCACGAGGCGCTGCTCAGCGGCTGCATCGCGCTGATCAGCGACCAGACACCCTGGCAGGGCCTCGCCGAGCGCGGTGTCGGCGCCGACCTGGCGCTGGATGCGCCCGGCCGCTTTGCCGACGCGATCACGCGCTTCGCACTGATGTCGGCCCAAGAGCGCCTCGTCTGGCGCCAGCGGGCTCAGGCCTTCGGCCTCGAGCGCCTCAATGCGAGTCCCCAGACCTGCGCCACCCGCGCCATGTTCGCCCGCCTCATCGCGCAAGCGGGCGCGCCTGCGCGCGCCGGTTCAGGCGCCTGAGCAAGGGCTTCTCGACCACTAGGTGCAGACCGACACCGGCGAGCAGCGTCGCAGCCAGAAGCACCGGATACATCGCCATCCCCCAGGCTTCGCCGCGCAAGCCGAGGGCCGTCGCAACCTTGCAGCCGGCACTGATCAGCGGGTAGTGGATCAGGTAGATGCTGTAGGAAGCATCGCCCAGGAGCTGAAGCCAGCCCCCGCCACCCACAACATGCCCTGCCCGCTCTGCGCGCACAAGGCCCACGATGGCCACCGCCGCGCCCACGCCCAGCCAGGCAGTCGGCTTGACGCCGCTGATCACGTCGTGGGCACAGGCCAGACCGAAGATGACCGCGCCCAGCGCAGCCAAGCTGCGTCCGGGCAGGCGCTCGGGACGATCGGCAATCACCGCGGCCAGCACGCCCGCCAGAAACAGTCCCATGTACATCGGCGCATCGGGCAGCCCGCTGGCGACGACGCAGACCAACGCCACGGCGGCCAGCAGCGGGTGCACGATCAGTGCGCCGAAGAGCAGGTAGAAGACCACTTCCCACTGCAGCGACCAAGCCACGGAGATGACCGGCGCCACGCCAGTGGGCGTCAGCAGCAGCGCATGCAGGAAGGCGGAGGCGGACAGGTCGACGAGACGGAAGGCCCCGGCGAACGCGGCGAGGAACACGATCCAGTAGACCGGATAGATCCGCACGAAGCGCTTCCACAAAAAACGCCGCAGGCACTCGGGGTGACCCACGTCGGCGCGATGGGCGGCCGTGATGATGAAGCCGCTGAGCACGAAGAAGAAGTCAACGCCCGCGTGACCGAAAGGCACGTACAGCGGTGCGGCGCCGAAGTAGTGCCGCACCGTCGGACCGAGATGAAAGAGCAGCACCAGCAGGGCCGCCAGAGCCCGGCTCGCCTGCAGGGAGTGCAGCACGGCGGGACTCGATCAGCTGAAGGCGTGCATATGGGCCACCATCTCGTCCCAGACCGGCGACTTGTAGCCGGTGGCCGCCTCGAAGCGGGCGCCGTTCAACGAACGGTCCAGCACAGGCAGTGGCTCCGCAACGATCAGGTTGCTGCGGCCATAGGCGCGGGCGACGACATGCAGCAGGTCGTGCTTGCTGATGGCCGGCCCCGCCACGTGGTAGGTGCCGCGCAACGCGTCATTGGGCAGCACGAACTGCTGGATGACGCGGGCCAGCTCCACCGTCGGCAACGCCGAAAAGATGGCATTGCTGAAGCCCGCGACCGCGCCCCCTTGGGCCAGGAACCAGCCCAGCAGGGCATGCGAGGTGTCCAGCTCATGGCCGATGATGGACGTGCGCAGCGTGACGGCGTTCTCGTGGTCCACCTCGCCCATGAGCTTGCTGCGCCCGTAGAGGTCGGCGGCGTCGGGCAGATCCTGCTCGGCATAGCCACCGCGGATGCCGGAGAAGACGCAGTCGGTGCTGATGTGCACCAGGCGAGCGCCGCAGGCCTGCGACAGCCTCGCTAGCCGGTGCGGCAGCAAGGCGTTGATCGGGATCGCCACTGCCGGCGCTTCGGCGCCGGCCAGCTGCTTGACGACGCCGATGCAGTTGATGACCACCTCAGGCCGCTCGTCGGCAAACAGCCGCCGCAGGGAGGGCAGTTCGCAGGCATCGATGCCACCGACGAAGCTGGCGGCCGGCGCACGCTCCGTCAGGCTGGGAATGATCTCCGCGCGGCGAACCGAGCCCACGACGGCATAAGCCGGGTCGTTTGCAAACCAGCGCAGCACCGCGTTGCCCAGCATGCCATTGGCGCCGAGAACCAGAAGTCGCTTGGGAGATTGAGTCATGGACACCAGTTCCTAGAAGGCCAGCCCGCGCACGGCGGACGCCCAGTCGAGCTTCAATTCGGCCAGACGCGCAGCCAGCAGCGGCGGCGCCGCGGCCACGGTGTCGAGCCCGCCGACGAAGGGACGACCGCCGGAGGCACTCGGCCGCATGGCGCGGCCCAGGATGTAGCGGATGCGTGCGCGCCGCAGCCGCCGGCGCTCACGCTCCACAGCCTCCTTCAACGCCGGCAGCGGCGTCGAGAGCAGTTCGCTCGCCTGCAACGCCGCCTGCTCGATCTCGGTGCCGTACTCGGGGTGGCGCAGGCTGCAGGTCGCCAGCAGCCGCACATAGTTGAACTGGTGCAGGACCGCAGGGGCCAGGTGCTTCAGGGTCTCGAGTGCTGCATGCGCCCACACCGTCTCCACCGAAAAGAACTTGGGCACGCCCGGCGTCCAGCCTGAGGCGACGAAGCTGCTCGTCTGCGACTCCGCGCTGAGTTTGCCCTTGTGGGTATTCATGGCGCTGCGTCCGGTGTTGCTCCCACCCGAGGCGCCGGGGATCGACAAGGGGAAGTCGACGACGAGGAAGCGCTGCGCGCAGGCAGCCAGGCCCACTGCACCCGATACGTCGGGACTCGATCCGTGGAAGTACTGGCCGGAGCGCTCACGCAATTGCTCCATCAGGCTGCGTCGCACGAGCCCGTGGTAGATCTTGGGAAGGCCGTCTGTACCTTGGGCGGCTTCGCGCAATGCGAGAGCCAGCGCGTCTGCAGCATTGCAGAACCTGGCGCCTCCCATCTGCCGCGCAAAGTACAGCCGCGAGGCATGGCGGTCGCCGAAATAGCGCGAGCGGAAGTCTGGCCACACGTAGTTGGCCACCACATTGGGCGCGATCACGTCGATGCTCCGCTCGCTGGCCCACTGGGTGGCCTCGAGCAAGGTGCCGGCGATGGTGTCGTCATCGCCGATGAGGCAGACATATTCCCCACGGGCGGCCCCCACGGCGGCGTTGTGGTTGCCGGTCATGTCGAGCTTTTGCGCCGGCCTGAAATAGTTCAGGCGCGCATCCCGGCCCAGGGGATGCTCGGCCACCCAGCGCGCCAGCTCGCCGTCGGTGCTGGTGTCGCTGACCACCACCTCCAGCCGCTCATCGCCCTGGCTCAGCACCGACTCGATCGCATGGACGGCGTAGCGGGCACGGTTGTGCGTAGGAATCACGACAGACAGGAGCGGCAGCATGGGAGACGTCAGAGCGGATCGAAGCCCCTGATTGTCTTTGATCGCCGCCACATGCCGCGCATCCCGACGTGCAGGCAAACGCCACTGACCAGCAGCCAGGCCGCAGCCGGCAGAACCAGCCCGGGCAGCAGCAGGCCCGCGAAACCCAGACAGCTCAGCACCAGCACCCGCAGCGTCTTCAGGTCGAACAAGCGCTCGCCACCGTGCAGGCGCAGGCGTTGCGCCGCCGCGAACAGCAGGACCGCATCGACCAGCACGCGCGCGAACCACACCCAGGCCGCAGCCTCGATGCCCCCGTTCGAGGCAGCCCAGCCGAGGGCCCCCATGAAGAACGGCAGCTCCAGCAGATGCAGCTTGGCCGTCGTCGCCGCAAGCCCCGCGCTCTGCAGAGCCGTGTAGGGCAGCTGCGCCAGGCCGGTCACGAACATGCCGAGCGAAAAGATCACCAGGCAGCCTTGCGCCTGCACCGCAAACTCGGCACCGAGCCAGGCCGTCAGCAAGGAGTGGGCAAAGGTGGCGATACCCAGGGTGATGGGCAGCAGCGTCATGCTCAGGCCGAGCGCGGCTCGCCTGCACAGCCCGGCCGCGGACTGCTCGCGCTGGGCGATCTGCGCGGCCAGCGCCGGGAAGAGCACCGCGGTCAACGCGCCCGGCAGGATCCAGAGCTTCATCACCAGCTCCTGCGGCGTGGCGTAGTAGGCCAATGCCGCGACCGGCACGAAAACGCCGACGACGAACCGGTCCGCATAGCCCATCAGAGGGCCGAGCAGGTTGCTGACCAACAGCCATCGGCTGTCGCGCAACAGCGGAGCCAACCGATCGCGCCGCCACTGGATATGCCCCCGCAACTGCGGCAGCGCGTACCAGACGGACACCCCATGGGCCAGCGCACCCAGCAACCGCCCGACAGTGAGGACCGCGGCGATCATGGTCAGGTCCGGCCCGTAGAGGTGCAGTGCGACCACGGGGCCTGCGAAGGTCCACAGGCCCATGGGCAGCCGGATGCCATTGACCATGCCAAAGGCACCGCAAGCCTCCAGCATGCCGCGCAGCCCCGCCGTGACGATCACCAGAGGCAGGGCCAGCGCCATCCAGCGCAGGCTGGACAGCGCCTCCCCGGCATCAGGCAGGTCTCGCAGCGAACTCACGAACCAGGGCGCGCCGATGTAGAGCACGGCTCCTGCGACGAGCCCGACGCCGGCCATGAGCGCCAGGGCCGTGCCGCAAAGCGGCCCGACGAGGTCGTCTTCGCCTCGCTCCAGCACGACAGCCAGCCTCAGCGTCAGTGCGCGAGCCAGCCCCAGGTCGAACAGGCCGAAGTAGCTGACCAGGGCCCAGACCAGCGTCAAGAGCCCGAAACGCGGCGTGCCAAGCCCTGTCACCAGGACGGGAATGGCATACAACGCCAGCAGCAGCGGGCCACCAAGGCCGATCAGGTTCAGGAGGGAATGTCGGACGATTCTCAAGGCGGGCCCCGGCGTGATCGATTCTAGGCGGCAGCTCCCTCGGGCCTGCCGCGCGGGCCTCGCCTGATACCATGACAGCCCTGCTCGCTAGCCCGAGCAACTTTCCCGACCCAGCCATGTATTTCTGCCGCCAATTGCTTCTGGTCGTGCTGCTCCTGCTGGCAGGCACGGCACCGGCCTACGCGTATATCGACGGGGGCTCGGCCCACCTCATCATCCAGGGCCTGATTGCGGCGGCCGTCGGACTTGTCTACTACCTTCGCAATCCTCGCGAGATCTGGCGCGCCCTCAAGCGGCGTTGGAATCGGGACCGCAACTGATGCGCGTGAGCTTCCGGGATCCCGACGGCAACGTCGAGGATGACGGTCGGCAGGTCTGGCGCAGGGTTCAAGCCCATGCCGCCCATCAGACCGGCGAGTTGCTGGACAGCCCCCTGGTTGCCGAACTGCTGCTTGACGGCCTGCTGATCGGGGTCGAGGAACAGCATCCCCAGGAGGATGGCAGCCTGCTGCTGCGGCATCGCCGTGTCGAGATGCCAACCTATGCCTTCGAGTGGACGCCGGCCATGCTGGCCGACGCGGCGCGCCTGACGCTGGACATCCAGCGGCGTGCCTGGACCCAGGGCTGGACCCTCAAGGATGCCGCGACCAGCAACGTGCTGTTCGAGGGCTGCCGTCCCGTCTTCTGCGACCTGCTGTCATTGCAACGGCGCCAGCACGGTGATGCGCCGGGTTGGCTGGCCTACGGGCAGTTCGTGCGCCATTTCGTGCTGCCGCTGCTTGCGGTCGCAGAACTCGGACGCACGCCGCGCGACATCTTCCTGGCGCATCGGGACGGCCTGCGCGCCGCCGAGATCGCGCCCTTCGTTCCCTGGCATGCGCATCTCGGGCTGGCCATGTGGCTGCACGTGCGCCTGCCCGCGCGGCTTGAGCGGCGTCGCATCCATCGGGATCAGGCGTCCTCGGCGTCCGGCAAGACCGGCGCTGCCGACGGCACTCCTTGGCTGCTGGGCAACCTGGAGCGCTTCATCGACCGCCTGGAGTCGCACGGCCGAGGCGTCAGCACCTGGAGCGAGTACACCGGCAACCGCGACCACTACCAGGCCCCTGAGCTGGCGGCCAAGCGCCGGGCCATCGAGCAGTTGACGGCCGACAGCCGCTACGGCCACGTGCTGGACATCGGTGCCAACAACGGTGAGTTCTCCCTCATCGCCGCACGCGCGGGCAGCCAGGTGCTGGCGCTGGACGACGACGTCAACGCACTGCATGACCTGCACCGCCAGGCCCGCCAGCTGAACCTGCCCATCCAGTGCCTGCACGCCAATTTCGCGCGACCGACACCGGCGACGGGCTGGCGCCTGGCCGAAACGCTGGGGCTGCCGCAACGGTTCGCCGGCCGTTTTGATCTGGTGCTGGCGCTGGCCGTCATCCATCACCTGACCGTGACGGAGCGGCTGCCCACGGCACAGCTTTTCGAGGTGCTGGCCGACTGCTGCCGTGACACGCTGCTGCTGGAGTTCGTGCCACGCGAGGACCCGCGCTTCATCGAGCTCGCGGGACCCAACATGGGGCTGTACCAGCACTGGGACCTTGCCTTCGTGCTGGGCTGCGCAGAGCCGTGGTTCGAACTGCAGGAGCGCTCGCAGATCTCGGAGCACCGCACGCTGTTGCGACTGCGCCGCCGCGCGCCGGCCGGGTCATGAACCTCGGGCAGCTCCTGCCGGACTTCCGGCAACTGCTGCGCTATGCGCTGCTGAGCTTCGTCAGCCTCGGCGCCATCGGCGTCGGGGACGTGATCCTGCGCTACACCTACTCCCTGTACCTGTCGTTCCAGCCGGCAAGTTTTCTGCGGGAAGGGCATTACCTGCTGATGGTGGTGGCGCTCTTCGCCGCGCTGGGTGGCTGGCTGGATCGCGCCGATCGCCCCTTGAAGCTGACGGCCCGCCTGACGCGCAGCCTGCTGCTGACGCTGGTCTTTGTCGCCCTCTTCCAGGTCTTTCGGCAATCGCTGGCCACCAGCCTGCCCCTGCCGGGTTGGGCCAAGGCCGCAGCCATGCTGGGCTGCGCGATCGCCGCGATCACGATCGCCTGGCGGATGCAAGTCGAGGCGGCCTCGCGCCTGGGCAACGCCGCCTGCCTGGCCATGGTGACGCTGTTCGCGTTGCAGCCCGGCATGGGTGGCTATCTGCTGAAGTCGTTCTCGCCCGAGACGCCAGCCAGCGTCGCGGCGACCGCGCCGGCGCCCGCCGCTCGCCGCACCATCGTGATCGTGTTCGACGAATGGGATATGGAGCTGTCCGAGCGCCAAGGGCTCTTCCAGGGCGAAGCGATGCGCAGCCTGCTCGGTCAGGCCTTCAGCGCAGAGAACGCCTTGCCCGCCGGTCCGAACACGCTGGAGTCCATCCCCGGCATGCTGTTCGGCCGGCCCTTCGGCGAGATCGAGCGCGGCGGTGCCGCCTCGTTGCAAAGCAAGAGCGGCGAGGCGTGGAATGCCGGCAGCCCACAGCTCTTCAGCGACCTGAAGGCACGCAACCTCAGCCATGCGGTCATCGGCTACTACCACGACTACTGCGCGCTCGTCACCACGGCGCGCACCTGCCACGCGGAACCGGTGCAGTTCTTCCAGGGCTGGAAGGCACAGCTCGAACGAGCGTTCAAGCGCAGCGGGGAGTTCGACTTCCCGTATTCGGTGTTCCTGCGGCAGTGGCATTCGACCTACACGCGACTGCACGAGGAAGCGCTGCGGGCGGTGGAGGATCGTGCCAACGCGATGGTGTGGATCCACATCAACGTGCCGCATCCGCCCAGCGCCGTGGCGCAGCGCGCGCCGCGTGACCTGCGGCAGGACTACCAGGTCAATCTGGAACTGACTGCAGCGCTGATCGAGGAAGTGCGTCAGCGTCTCGTCGCGCAGGGCGACGAGGCCGCGCTCGTACTGACGTCGGACCACTGGCTGCGCGAACGCGAGCTGTGGTCGGCCATGTACGAGCAGCAGCGCGGCCCGGGCAGCGGCAGCGCCGGCAAGTCTTCCGACCATCGCGTGCCATTGCTGGTCTGGTTCAGCACGGTCGCGCCTCCAGTCAGCCACAAGCCCCAGGTCAGCGCACTGGCCTTGCGCGAGCTGGTCCTGGCGCTGACGGACGGCCGGGCGCGGTCGCCCGCGGATGTCGCCGGCTTCTTCGATCGCCAGCCCGCCCCCGTGCCACCCCGATCAGGCGGCGCCGGCGTTCATTGAGGTGATCGCCATCATGACGGCGATCATCAGCACGCCGATCACGCTGCCGATCAGCAGGATGGCAATCGGTTCGATCAAGGCCATGGCCCGCTTCTGACGCTCCCGGGCCGCCTCCGCCTGCATGCGTCCGAGGGACGTCAGCATGACGTCCAGACTGCCGGACCGCTCGCCCACCTTGATCAGGTTGAGCCGCGCCGGCGCAATCCAGCTCGACTGGCGCAGGCTGTCATACAGGCTGCGGCCATGTTCGAGCTCGCGCGCCGCGGAGGCTATCAACAGGGAGAACTCGCGCAGGTGCAGGGCGCCGCGCGACAGCTTCAAGGCGTCCAGCAAAGGCACGCGATTGTGCAGCATCGTGCCCATCAACAGGGCCCAGCGTCCGACTTCGGCTTCACGCAGCCACGGCCCGAGGACAGGCGCCTGTGCGGCCCGCTCGAACAGCGCCCGGCGAACGCCGGCCCTGGAGAACAGCGCAATCACCAGCGCGAGCACCACGCCGCCACCAAGGCCCAGCATCAGCAGATTGGCCTTCAGGAACACTGCAGTCTCGATCACCCACACGGAAAACTCCGGCACCTGCGCCCGCGTGCCCCGCAGCAGCGGCGCAAAGCGCGGGATCACGCCGATGAAGATGATCAGCACGGCCATCACGCCGGCCAGCACCAGGACGCTGGGGTAGATCATCGCGCTGCGCAGTTCCTGCCCCATGCGCCTGGCCACTTCCAGCTGCTCGGCGCAATCGTCGAGCGCCTGCGCGAGCTGCCCGCTCGCCTCGCCCACCTTCACCACCGTCATCAGGTGCGCCGGCAGGTCGAGCCCGCTGCCTTCGAGCGCGTCGTGAAGCGTGCTGCCTTCCCGCACGGCCTGCAGGGCCCGCGCCATGGCGTCACCCATCGCGTGGCCGCTGTGGCCCGTGGCAAGCGACGCCAGCGCCTCATCCAGCGGCACCCCGGCAGCCAGCAGCGTCGCCAGTTCGCGGACCGTCACGACCTTGTCGGCCAGCGTCATGCGGGCGCCTGCGCGGCCGCGATTGAGCTGCAGCGGCGGCGCCTCGGACACAGCCGCATCCAGATCCAGCGGTGTCAGCCCCTGACGGATCAGTTCGCGCGCGGCATGAGCACCGTCGCGCGCGTCGAGTTGGCCACGAACGACGTTGCCGCTGCCGTCCTGGGCGCGATAGTTGAAGGTCTGCATCACCCGCCGTGCTCGCTGGCCGCACGGAGCACTTCATCGAGCGTCGACAGCCCGCGGGCGCTCTTGATGAGGCCGTCGTCGACCATCGAGCGGCGTCCGTTGGCATTGGCCAGTGCCAGCAGCTGTTCGGCAGAACCGCCCTGGGAGATCTGGTGCTGCATGGCCGCGGTGACTGTCACCAGTTCGTACACGCCAAGACGGCCTCGATATCCGGTGCCACCGCAGGCTTCGCAGCCACCGGCCATGCGCCAGTCGGGGCGCGTCGGTGCATTGGCCGAAGCAGGCAGACGTGCCAGCAGGGACTGCCAGCGCTGCTGCAGCGCCTGGGCCTCGGCGTGGGGCTGCGTGCAGACCGTGCACAGGCGCCGCACTAGGCGCTGCGCCATCACGGCGCGCAACGCCGCGGCGACAAGGTAGGGCTCGATTCCCATGTCAACCAGCCGGTTGACGGCGGACAGGGCATCGTTGGTGTGTACCGTGGCCAGCACGAGGTGGCCGGTCAGCGCGGCCTGGATCGCGATCTCGGCCGTCTCGCGGTCGCGGATTTCACCGACCATGATGACGTCCGGGTCGTGGCGCAGGATGGAGCGCAGCGCCCGAGCAAAGGTATAGCCGATCTCCGCCTGCGTCTGGATCTGCACGATCCCTGGAAGTCGCAGCTCCACGGGATCCTCCACCGTGATCAGCTTGCGGACGCCGTCATTGATGTGGGAGAGCGCGCTGTACAGCGTGGTGCTCTTGCCGGAGCCGGTCGGCCCGGTCACGAGCACGAGGCCGTTGGGCAGGGCCAGCCACTGCTCGAACAGCGCCAGATGATCGGGCTCCATGCCGATGCGATGCATGCCGATGTCGCCACGCTCCTTCGGCAGCAACCGCAGCACCAGCGACTCGCCATGCACCGCCGGGATGGAAGAGATGCGGATATCGAGGTTGCGGCCGGCAACGCGCGTGGAGATCCGACCATCCTGAGGCAGTCGCCGCTCCGCAATGTCCAGTCCACCGATCAGCTTGATCCGTGAAGCGATGGCGGGATAGCGGTCCATGCCGAGAGTGCTACGGGTATGCAGCACGCCATCGACGCGGAATCGCAGCGTGCATTCGCGCTCGCCGGGCTCGATGTGGATGTCCGACGCGCCGGCTTCCAGAGCCTGGGCCAGGGTGTTGTTGACGAAGGAAACGACGGGCGCGTCTTCGGCGAGCTCGCGCAGGCTGCGTTCGTCGAGCCTGCCACTGGACTGCGGGTGCGAGCGCAGGCGCTGGGCGGCCGCCTCGGCGTCAGCAGGGAGGAGCAGATGCCATTGCACCTCCTTCGCGCGGGGTTCCGCGGCCAGGGCTTCGGCAACATCCGGATCCAGGGGGTCTGAACCAGCCACGCACAGGCACTCGCCGTCCTGCCAGAGCAGCACAAGCCGGTCCAGCCACCAGGCAGCGGGCACCGCGAGCCCGTCCATGCCTTCACGCACCGCGCCCTCATCAATGGCATCCGTTGCCAGCAGCGGATAGCCGAGCTGCTCGGCAAGTGCTGCATAGAGCACCTGCGTGGACACTGCACCGAGGCGGACCAGGATCTCGCCCAGCCTGCCGCCCTTGCTAGCCTGCACCAGCAGCGCGTTCTCGACCTCAGCGGCCTTGACCGCGCTGCGCTCAATCAGCAGTTCGCCGATGAGCCGGGACGAGCTCACGACCCCGCCTTCCCAGCCGGTGGCTTGGCGATCAGGTCGAGAACAGGTCTGTTGGGCGCCACGGCGCCGTCAGGCTTGGTGGCCGTGTCGGCCCAGCCGCCCAGTTGCTTGCGGAAAGCGGATGTCATGGCCTCAGCATCGGTGCTGTCATTGAGGATGTAGGGCGTGATCAGAACCACCAGTTCGCGACGGTTGCCGCCACTGGTGCGCGTGCTGAACAAGTTGCCGATCAGGGGCAGGTCCTTCAGGAACGGCACGCCAGCGCTGCCCTGGCTGGTGTCGTTGGAGATGAGGCCGCCCATCATCACCGTCGCACCGTTGCGCAGCGTCATCTTGGTCGACAGCTTGCGCGTGCTGAACGTGGGCGAGGTGTTGACGCCGGTGTTCGTCGAAGCGGCGGCGCTGACCTCCTGCTCCACCTCGATGTCGACTTGGTCGCCGGAGTGGATGACCGGCTTGACCTTCAGGATGACCCCCGTGCTGCGGTACTGGACCGTCTGCAGCACGGCCGCCTGGGTGGGCGTCGTGACGGTGCCCGTCGTGGTCTGCTGGCTGGTGATGATGGGCACCTCCTGGCCCACCTGGATGATGGCCTGTTCGCCGTTGCGGGCCTGCACGCGGGGACTGGAGAGGATGGTGGCCTGGTTGGTCGAGGCCAGCGCGTTCAATGCCGCCTTCACACTGCCTGCGGCATCCAGCAGGCGGAAGTTGAAGCCGGAGTTGCCAATCCCGGTTCCGCCCTGGGTGCCGAAGCGGCCGACCTTGCCATTGCCATAGTCGTGACTTGCGAGCCACTCGATGCCGAGCTGGCTGCTGTCGATGGTGGATAGCTCGGCAACGGTCACCTCGATCAGCGCCGCCTTCGCAGGACGGTCCAGCATCTGAAGCAGCGAGCTGATCTGCGAATACTCGTCGGGTTCCGCCTGGAAGATCAGCATGTTGCTGGACTGATCGACGACAACCGAGGTCAGTCGTGCCGCAGCGGCGCTTCCGGATGAGGCGGTGCCCGCCTGGGTCGGCGTCGTGCTCACGCGCCCACGGCTGCCACTGAGCAATTGATCCAGCGTCTTGGCCAGGTCACCGGCGTCCTTATGGCGCACTTGGTAGGTGAAGAAGTTCTTGCCGACACCGCGCTCGTTGGGCTTGTCCAGCGTGCGAGCCCATTGTTCGACATGCTTGAGCACCTCATCGCTGACCGCAAAGACATACACGGAGTTCACGGCCGTGACGGGCACCAGCGTCACGGGATAGCGGATGCCCTGCAACGGCCCCAGCGGCGCGACCGCGTAGCCCTGTGCGGTCAGTACTTCGACCAAGCGCCTGGCCAGATCGTCGACGGACAGATAGGCCGGTGTCAGGGCGATGCTGCGGCGCCCGCTCATCAGCGGCTGGTCCAGCACGCGGATCGCTTCCAGCGCCGCCTGCATATTGTCCGGCGTACCGTTGAGCAGGAGCGCGTTGCGGGTGGCGTCTTCCTGGATGTTCACGCGGTTGGCGAACAGGGTCTTCAGCCACATGGCCACCTCGTTCTGCCGCACCGACCTCATTTCGACGAGCTGGTAGACGGGACGCAGCGGCAGCGGGGTGTCGGGCAAGGCCTCGCCGCGACGGATCTCCGGCAAATCGCCAAACTGAGCGTTGTCGGGCAACACGCGCACCAACCCACCGACGTCGACCACCGCGACCTGGTAGCTCTTGAGCAGCAGCTTGATCGCCGTCTCGAGCTGCGCAGCGCTTTGCGACGCAGGCGCACGGAAGGTCACCAAGTCCTTGCGGGAGAGCACCACGGGATCGATGTTGACGTTGCGCTTGAGCATCTCCGTGTAGACGATCTGCACGAAGTTCGGCAGGGGCACCTGCTGGAGGTTGATGGCACCGACCTCGTCCCCCTGCCGACTGGCGATGTCGGTACTGACCTTCGCATCTGCAGCCTTGCGCTTCTCACCGTAATTGCTGGGGGAAAGCGCGGAAGGCGCCGGGAGTTCGCTGACGCGCATGCTCGTCGTCGGGGTCGCGGCAGATCCGAAGGGCGAGGAGGCTGCAGATTCGGGACTTGGCGGAGCCAGCGGCGGCGGGACGATGGGCGCCATGGGTGCACAGCCCGAAAGTGCGGCGACCATGGTCAGGAAGGCGCACCTCCGGAAAGCCGACACCGGCATGGCCTTCAGGGATTCATTCACGATATTCAACTCCAAAGGTCTCACGCTTATTGCCGAGACGCACGTGCACTTGGTTGCCGTCGATCAACTCGATGATGTGGCCGCTCGGCAACTTCTCGCCCACCTTCAACCGCTCGGCCGGCTTGCGATCACCCTCGTACAACACCAGGACACCGCCGGACTTGCCGCGGCCATAGATACCTGCGAGACGCCAGCGCACCACTTCCTCTCGCGCTTCTGCTGCGCTAGCCGCCTTGTCGGGCCCCCACTGCGGCGATGTGGCCACGATGGCTGCCTTGGCGGCCGAGTCGCTTGGACTGGGCAACAGGGGCAGCTGCCATGCGTCGCGGCGCGCCTGCACGAGCGAAGGCGCGTTGGGAGCCGGTCGCTGGCCAGCCACCCAGCCAGCCAGCAGGCCGGCAGCAACCCACAAGAACTTGCTACGAACGGTCGTCATGTCAGGGCACCTTGACCTGCTCGCGATACAAGACACGGACCTCAAGCTCGGCTCGTGCCTGGGAAGCCTGAGGGCGCAGCCGCAGCGTGTCAACGATGATCAGCTGCGGTGACTGGCCGATTTCCGACAACAAGCCCATGAGCGCCAGGCGGTTGCCCATGTCGACGACCAGACGCACCCTCAACGGCTTCGCGTCTTCGGCGGCAGCCTTCGTGTCGCCGGCGATGTTGACGAGCTCGCGCACATTCAATCCAGCTTTTGCACACATGTCCCGCAGGCGGTCCTGCAGCATGGCCTCCGCTTGCCCCTGGCTGGCTGCTGTCCACAGCAGCGCTCGCGCGGTCTCGAGTTGCGCGCGCGCGTCGTCGGCGCGCTGCGGCCAGTTCGACTCTCTGCGCAAGGGCTTCAGGCGCTGTATTTGGGCTTGCGTTTCGTCACTATCCGCGTGCCACGCCGCCGCCTTCTCCTGCACCAGCAGGGCCAGCCAGAGCCAGATCGTCGCGAAGATGAATCGCACACCCCAGCGCAAGCGCACGTTGGCAAGCCATTCGCGCCGCGTCTTGACCCATGCCTCGACCAGCATGAGCTGCAGATTGTTGGATGCCTGCATCTTCATGGCTTCGCCCTTGACGCACCGCCGCCAGGCGCTGCAAGGCCTTCCGTAGCCAGGCGCTGCAACCCGGCGTCTGCATTGCCACGCTGCGGCGGCACTGCTGCGGAGAGCTTCATCTGCAGGTCCAGGCCGCCGCGCGGCTGGCCGTCACGGGCTTCCGAGACCTGGGTGAACCAGCCGCCAGCCTCGAGGTCCGTGATGACCTTGCTGCGCGAGACGCCCGCGGGCAGGTCGAGCAGAACGCGCACGTCCATGCCCTGGGTATCGACTTCACGAATCAGCGCAGCAGGCGGCAGGAGCTGCAGCAACTCCTCCAGCACTTCGAGCGGCCGTGGTGCCTGCAGTAGAGAGATCAGCGCCGCCCCCCGGTCAGCTGCCGATAGCGCCTTGTCACGTGCGGCCAGCACCGGGGCCACTTCGGTCTTCAGTTCGACCAGCGCCGCCTGGGACAGGCGCCGCGCTTCATAGCTGTCCCAGAGCATGCGCGCGGACATCGCACCGAATCCAATCAGCACAAGAGCCAGGATGCCGGCCAGCCGCTTCTCGCTTCCCTGCCCCATCTGCTCGAGACGATCGGCCGCGGAAGGCAATGCGGCCGGCCTTCTCCAGGCTGGCGACACTGGCTCAGGGTCGGCCTGCGCCGCCTGGCCGGCCCAGCCTGCCTGGCGCAGGAATAGTGTCCATTCCTGCGCAGCAGGGCGGGCCGCCCACCAGCGGGTGGAGCGCAGGACGCCGGCCTTCCACGCCTGGGCCTCGAACCCATCAAGGGCCTGCACCACGCGCACTCCGTCGGATGGGGCCTCGCGCGCCAGGGTTTCCGGCAACCACGATGGGTTCTTGACGGTGACGGATTCCAGCCGACCCTTCTCGGCAGTGAAAGCCTGGGCGACAGCGCCCTGCCAGCTGATCAGGAAGTGTGCATCGGGCAACGGTCCCCAAGCGGCCAGTTGCGCCCGCAAGGCGCTCAGCCGATCCGCCTCGGCAAGGTCGGAGAGGTCGAACGCGCGATGACGCATCAGGCCACGGGAGATCAACGTCAGCCCGCGCGCCTGCGCGCCCTGGGCGCCCAACTCCACCCGGTCACAGAGAAGGCGCGGCAGACGGAGAGGGTCGAGAGACGTCTTTGCTCGCGTCAGGAAACTTGGCGGCTGCTTGATGGGCATCAGGAGTGACGAAACGATCCGACTGGCGAATCTCTAGGATCAGCCAGGGCGCGTAGGACCCCGTCGGGTCAATCGAAAGAGTGTATTCGACCGCCGTCGGCAGGCCTAGCGCCCACAATTGCATGCGCATCTCGTTGCTGGCATGAAAGTGCAGGCTTTCGTCCGCCGGGAACGGGATGCCCGTGGCGCTGACTGCCGCAGCGGCATCGGTGAATGGCGCCGTTTTTCTCAATCGATCAAAAAGATTCCATTGCTCTGGAGATACTTTAGGCCATAGCAGCCGAAGCAAATCCAATGGCGCCGTATTTGGATTGAGGAAATCATTCCTGGTAACACTCAACCATGAAACCAGACGTTGGCGCAATTGCGGATTCGTCGCCCAAACCAGCATTCGGGCAGTTTCATCGACAGAAAGTATCCAGTCATTTCTTGGCGGCGCCAGTCCGCCGGCTGCGTAATCTGGGGCCTCGGCGCCGTTGAGGCGTTTGAGGTTGTCGGTATCCGTGTAGTCCAGCAGCACGTCAATCATGCTGCTCGCCTGATCGAAGGATGCTCCCACACCGATCAGGGCGGCCAGCCAGCGCTCCCGCTGCGGGACGTTCACGGACAGCAGCCCGCGAGCATCCTGGACGCGGATCCAGGCGCCGTTGCGCATCGCGTAGGTCTGATCGTCCAGCCGCAGAGGCTGCTCATCCGCAAAACCAGCTGATGCGAGCCCGAAGGGCCGAGTACTCAACCAGAACAGTGCGCGCGCCTTGCCGCCTTCCAGCAGAACGCGGGCCTGCGCATAGTTCTGCATGGCCAGCGCTTGCTCCCGCAGCGCCTCCAGGCGCAGGGCGAAGCGGGTCGCCACAAACGCGGCAAGCGCCAATGCCGAGATGACGAAGATGAGGACGTAGCCCCCCTGTCGACGTGAGGCGCGTTGGACTCGCGTCATGGCAGCTTGTTGATGTCGACCCGCTTGCCCAGGCTCTGCGGGGAGGCCTGCATGGCCGCAACTAACAGCACTGTGTTGCCGGCGCCATGCACGGCGACCGCCCGGGGCAGAAGCGGTGCATTCGGAATCTGAGGTGGCCAATCACTCACCCAATCGCCACGCGGGTCCAGATAGCTGAAACGCCCCTCATCACCCTTCCAGCGAGCCAGCACGGTCGACTGCAGGCGCTGCTCTGGTGCACCGACCTCCAGGGTCAGCTCCGTCTGGCCCAGGTCCTGCCGGTAGGCGAGGGACAGGCTGACCGGCATCGGTCCGGCGGGTTCGGCCATCGGCAGCATGCTGCTGACGCCCTGGACATTGCGCACACTGCCTCGCAGCGCGTCCGCGGTGCCGGGTTCGCCGGCCCGCAACCCCTCCAGGGACTGCTGCAGCCAAAGCGTATGCAGCCGCTCCAGCCTGGCCTGCAACTGGCCAGTGCCCATACGCCGCTCCACTCGGCCCAGCTGATAGAGGCCTTCCGACATCAGCGTGGCCACCATTGCCACGATGATTAAGGTGACCAGGGTTTCGAGCAGCGTCAACCCGCTCTGGTAGCGACGACGTCGCACGATCACGGCGGGTCCTCGCGCAGCCTGGGCTGGCCGGCGGTCAGGTCGTTCAAGCCCGTCTGCTCGAGGCTGAACTCGACGCGCGTCCCCGTCGAGTCCTCGGCGCTGACGACATCGAGCCGATACAGGCCCACCTCCCAGCGCGGCGCATGCGCGCCGGCGAAGGGCAGGCTGTAGCGCGGGGGTTCGACCAGTTCTGAAGTCCAGCGGACGACGACCGCGCCCACACGCCGCTCGCCCTTGGGTTGCACAAAGGGGTTGATGTTGCTGACCATTGCCAGCGCCGTCAGTTGCAAGGCAGCACGGGCCTGCACATCCTCGGTGCGCCGGACGTCGGCCAGGTTCTGTCCTATCCACGCGAACAGGGCCAGGCCCGAACTGGCGAGGATGACCAGGGCGACGATCGCCTCCAGCAGGCCGAAGCCGCGCTCACGCGAGTTCATATGACGGGGCGCCTACTAACCTTGCACTTCGCCAGTGACAGCCAGCACGCGCAACACCACGGCAGGTACGCCCGGCCGGCGCAACCGGACCTCTGCAGGCGCAGCGGCACCAGTCGGGCCATAGCGCAGCGGCGCCGACAGCTCGATGGTCACGTCTGCCGGGATGTCGGGCACCAATTCCCTCAGGGCGCTGGCGTCCAGTTGCAACACCCGACCGTGACGGAAGGCGCGCAGGGGCTGACTGGTAAGCTGCGCTCGCAAATCGTCCTGCCAGCCGCGCTCGCGCGCCGAAGCCAGCCATCTGGAGCCCGCTGGAGCAACAAGCCCTGCGGTAAGGGCGACAAGTACGAGGACGACGAGAATCTCCAACAGGGTAAAGCCGCGCACTGCGCGCACCTGCCCGGCATGGAGTCCGGTGGTCACTGTGCGGCAGGAAGCACGCCGACGTCGGCAGCATCGCCCTGCCCGCCGCGCTTGCCATCCGAGCCCATGGAGAACAGCGCAAACGGCTGTCCGTCAGCGCCAGGCACTGAATACTGGTACGGCTGCCCCCAAGGGTCTTCGGGAAGGGCGCCATCCAGGTAAGGGCCACGCCAGCGGCTTGCCAACGCGGGGTCGGCCGGAGGTTTGGTCAGCAGGGCCAGGCCTTCCTCGGGCAGCGGATAGCGGCCGACGTCCAACCTGAGGCTCTCGACAGCCCCTCTCAACATCTTGGCTTGTGTCGTCGCCGCAGTGACCTTGGATTGATCGACCTTGCTGAAAAGGCGGGGGCCGACCAGGCCGGCCAACAGGCCGATGATCACGAGCACAACCAACATCTCAAGCAATGTGAAGCCGGCAGAAGACACCGCCGGACGACGAAGCCCATCGTTGAACAATCTTGGCATCTGGGAATCCATGAAATCTGACGCAGAAGATTTTAGGTGGGGACTTCCGCTGAACTCGCGACGGAAATGAAAAAGGGCGCCCGAAGGCGCCCTTTAGCGAACCAAGCCAGATTAGTTAGCCGGACGCTGCAGCGGGTAGGACGACAGATCCGTGACCTTGGCGGTCGTGGGATCGTAGGTGTACGAGTTGTACACGCCCGAGATCTTGTTGTTCGGAGCAGCGATGATGAACTTCAGGGCGAAGCGCGTACCGGTGCTCAGCGACGGGCAGACTTCCGAAGCGTTGATGAACAGCTGCTTGCCAGCCTTCAGCGAGAAGGTGGTCGTGCCAGCGCCGCAGGTCACGCCGGTTTCGGTGATGACCGACGCAGTCACGGTAGCGTCAGACGAGTGCTGGCTGGTCAGAACAGCGCGATTGCCAGTGTTCGGGTAGATCGTGGCAAACGGAGCCTGCAGTTCAGTACCGTCACGGATGATCGAGCCGATGGCCTTGTCGCCGATGTTGGCGGTGGTGGCATTGGCAGCAGCAGCCACATCAACGCGGACGCTGTACGTCGAAGCGGAGATCGGCGAGGTGCCGTTCACGACGTAGCAGATACCCTTGGTGGCGTAGCTGTTCAGGTCAGTCGTGAAGGTGGCGCCCGTGGCGGTCGGAACCGTCGTGGAAGCCAGGCTCACGCCAGCGCAGTCAGCGTCCGTCGAGATGAACACGCTGTTCTTCTTCAGCGTGTCGGTGGTGCCAGCGGGGATGCCCGTGTCGCCGGTGAGGACGATCTTGGTGCCCGTGGCAGCCAGCAGGTCGTTCAGGTCGACGGCGCTGCCGTCTTGCTCAGCGACAGCAGCGTCAACACCGAACGTGATCGAACCGAGCTTGGCGGTCGTGTCGTTGACATAGCCGCCACCAGCCCTGAACTTCAGGAACGATTGCTCGACCGAAGCGATCGTCGTCGGCGTGGTGTCCACAGTGAAGACCAGGCCCGACACGAACGAAACGATGTCTTGGCTCTTGGAGTACAGCTTGGCGGAACCAGCAGCACCGGCAACGGCGCTGACAGCGGTTTCGTGCAGCGAGTACGTGACGTTCACAGCCGAGGCGGTGGACGGAACACGCAGAGCCGGCGTCTTGATGTCGACGACATCGCTGGCGGGGTGGTCAGCAGCAGCAGTAACCTGATAGATGACGTAGTTGTCACCGATCTGGCCGCCTTGCACTACGGCGTACGTGTCAGCAGCGCCGTGGTTATTGATTTCGATGTCCGTGCCGCCGACAGCGGCGTGGGCCACGTTCAGCGTCGCGTTGGTGTAGTCGATACGGATGTAACGGGTCTGGTTGTTGCTAACGCCGAAACCGATCTTGGTCGTGACGTTGATGCCCGCGACGTTGACCAGAGGCGTGGTCGAGTTGTAGGCCAGTTCCTTGGCGTACTTCAGAACCGTCGGAGAGGCCGCGTCGAAGTTAACGCCCGCCGCCACAGCGGCGACCGCCGCGTTTCCAACCAGCGCACCGATCGCCAGAGCGGTCGCCTTCAACACATATTTTTTCATTCGGTGAACTCCACAAGGGTTATGGAAAAGAGATCAATGATTCGCGAATCACACGTGTCGTTCCAACACACGCCGCGGCATTCTAGACCGCATTTTTAAGCGTTTGTCAATGAAACCGCTTCTCTTCGGGAAAACACGCGAAATCGCAACGGCCTGCAGCCCGGTCAGCTTCGGCCGTACAGCAGCAAGTTCATAGTAGCGGCAGCGGCAGACAGACTGTCAGCCAGTGAAGACTTTCGTTGCCAGCGAGAGACATTCCGCAGGATGCTGCGCATTTTGCACGCTCACCGCACCCTGCACGGCAGGCCATCTGTACGCATGCAACAAGAGCAAAGCGCCGTTGGCTGCCGGCCTAACAGCCCGCCTGGTACTCTGAGCCCAGCAGCGCGAGCAGGGACTGCCTGACTTCTGCATCGGAAGATGGTGCATCTTCACCTTGCATGACACGGGATAGCCAAGCCTGGATTGCCGCATGCCGAGGGCCATCGTCCAAGCGGGCAATAAGCAACTGCTTGATCGGCGTCGGTATCGTCGAATCAGCGTCCGACAGAAGTTCCTCGTACAACTTTTCCCCAGGCCTCAGGCCAACAAAGGAAATGGCGATGTCCTGATCGGTATGGCCGGACATTCGGATCAGGTCCTTGGCCAAGTCGGCGATCCTGACTGGTTCACCCATATCCAGGACGAATACCTGCCCGGTCTCGCCGAGGGCGGCGGCCTGCACCACCAGACGTGCCGCCTCGGGAATCGTCATGAAGTAGCGCGTGATGTCGGGGTGGGTAACCGTCACCGGGCCGCCCTTGGCGATCTGCTCTTTGAACTTAGGGATCACGCTGCCGCTCGATCCCAGCACGTTGCCGAAGCGCACCGCCATAAAACGGGTGGCATGGCCCTGAGTCGCCATATGGCTGATGACGAGTTCCGACGCGCGCTTGGTGGCACCCATCACATTGGTTGGGTTGACTGCCTTGTCCGTGCTGATGAGCACGAAACGTTCGACATGCCACTCGGCCGCCGCCAAGCAGGCGTGATACGTGCCGAGCACGTTGTTGCGCAAACAGGCCGAAGCATTGCCCACCTCCATAAGCGGCACATGCTTGTACGCAGCCGCATGGAAGACGACCTGGGGGCGATGCTCGGCAAAAGTGGCGCGCAGGTGACGCAGGTCCTTCGCATCTCCGATCAGGCGAATCAGCAGCAGGTGCGGGAAGCGCTCGCTCAACTCCTGCTCAATCTGATAGAGCGCATATTCACTCTGCTCATAGAGCACCAGCTTGCGAGGCCCATAGCGCGCAACCTGGCGGCAGAGCTCACTGCCGATGCTGCCTCCCGCACCGGTGACCAGCACGACCTTGCCACTCAACGCCTCGCTGATGCCGTTCTCGTCGAGCTGGACCGGCTCTCGCCCAAGAAGGTCTTCAGGTTCGATGTCACGCACCTCGTTCACGCGGCGTCCGGACAGCAGTTCCGCGCTGCTCGGCACCGTCAATACATGCAGGCCAGTGCCGGCAGCGATGTCCAGGGCGCGCCGGCGCTGGGGCAATGTGGCAGTCGGTAAGGCGACAAGGACATGAGTCGCACCATTTAAGTCTGCAAACCGGGTCACCTTGTCTAGCGTTCCCAGCACCGGCAGCCCTGCAACCCGGCTGCCCTGCTTGGCCGGATCGTCATCCAGAAAGCCCATGACCACCCAGCCCTGGCTGTGCTGGATGCCTGCTACCAGCAGGCGCCCGGCATCGCCCGCGCCCATCACGAGCGCCCGCCGCTGCTCCTGCGCGCTGCCATTGATGCGGCTGCGCATGTGCTCGTAGAGCATGCGGTAGCCCATGCGCATCATGGCCAGCAGCATCAGCGTGAACAGGGGGTGCAGCGTCAGCACGGCGCGCGGCACGGCGCGCAGGTGGGCCATCAGCACGGCGGTCGCGCCGATCAGGCCGGCCAGCAGGCAGGCCACGGCCAGGCGCTTGACCTCGCCGAAGCCCGAGAAGCGCCACATGCCCTTGGGCACGCGCAGCACCCACAGCACGGCTGCATAGATGGCCAACAACCCCAGCATGACCCAGCCGTCGTAGTCCGGCCGCGCCGCAAACCAGCGCTCGAAGCCGAGGCGAAAGAGGTAGGTGGCCTGCCAGGCGATCGCGACGACGAGGACGTCCAGCAGCAAGGCGAGCGCCTCGCGGTGCGGGCGCAGGCGCGTGAGCAGGGTGTCGAGGAACTGCCAGTTCATGGAGGTGGGATTGTCAGCCGCGGGCTACGCGGGCCAGCGTCGCGAGGATCAGCCGCAGATCGGTCACGAGGCTGGCACTGGCCGCGTAGTCGGCCGAGAGCCGGAGCTTGGCCGGCAGGACGACCTCACGGTACTCGCGCTCGGGGTCGGCGGCAGCCGCCAGCAGCTCGGCCTCGTGGCTGAAGGCCAGCGACGCCGGGTCGGTGATGCCGGGGCGCACCGACAGCACGCGTTCGCGCAGGTCGGCCGGGTAGAGCTCGACGTAGCGCGGCAGTTCGGGCCGCGGGCCGACGAGGCTCATCGCGCCGCGCAGCACGTCCCAGAGCTGGGGCAGTTCATCCAGCTTGGTCTGGCGCAGCAGGTGACCTGAGCGCGTGATGCGCGGGTCTGCGCCGACCGTGATCGCCGCGCCGGGCTCCACGCGCATGGTGCGGAACTTGTGAATCGTGAAGGGCACGCCGCGCCGGCCGACGCGGGTCTGGCGGAAAAGGGCCGGGCCGGGCGAGTCGAGCTTGATCCAGAGGGCGGCCAGCAACAGCAAAGGCGCGAGGATCAGCAGGCCCAGCGTGGACGCGGCGATGTCGAACAAGCGCTTGCTCAAAACAGCCCGCGCACCGCCGCAATGACGCGCTCCACGTCGGCATCGCTCATGGCCGTGTAAAGCGGCAGGCTGACCATGCGCTCGAAGGCTTTTTGCGAATGCGGGAACTGCTCGGGCGTCAGGCCGTAGCGGTCGCGCCAATAGGGATGCAGGTGCAGCGGCACGTAGTGCACGCTGCAGCCGATGCCGGCGGCGTACATGCCCTCGATGAAGGCGTCGCGCGTGATGCCGGCGTCGTCGGCCAGGCGCACGACGTAGAGATGCCAGGAGTGTGTGTCGCCCTCGGGCGCCTGCGGTGGCAGGATCAGCGGCAGGTCGGCGAAGGCCTCATGGAAGCGCATCGCGATCTGCTCGCGCTTCACCTGAAAGCCCGGCAAGCGCTTCAACTGATGCAGACCCAGCGCGGCGGCGATGTCGGTCAGGTTGTACTTGAAGCCAGGGGCGACGATCTCGTAGTACCAGCTCGGCACCTTGGCCGTGAAGCGGTCGAAGGCATCGCGGCTCATGCCGTGCAGACGCATCACGCGGGCGCGCTTGGCCAGCTCCGCGTTGCGCGTCACCAGCATGCCGCCCTCGCCGGTCGTCATCGTCTTGTTGGCGTAGAAGCTGAACACAGTGGCGTCGCTGCCCAGCGTGCCGATCAGCTCCTTCTCCAGCGTCGTGGGCAGCGCATGGGCGGCGTCCTCGATGACGCGCAGGCCATGGCGGCGGGCGATGTCGAGGATGGCCAGCATGTCGACAGCGAGCCCGGCGTAGTGCACGGGCAGGATGGCCTTGGTCTTCGGTGTGATCGCGGCTTCGAGGGCGGCGATGTCGATGTTCAGCGTCGCCGGGTCGATGTCGACCAGCTTCACGTCGGCGCCGAGATAGCGCACGACCTCGGCGGTGGCCGTGAAGGTGTGCGTCGTCGTGATGACCTCGTCGCCGGGCCCGAGGCCGATGGCTTCGAGCGCCAGATGCAGGCCGGCGGTCGCCGAGTTCACGGCGATGCAGTCGATCTGTGGCTCACCGAGGAATTCGGCGAAGGCCTGCTCGAAGCGCTTGGCCTTGGGGCCGGTGGTGATCCAGCCGGACTTGAGCGTGTCGACGACTTCCGCGATCTCGTCGTCGCCGAGGTCCGGGAGGGCAAAGGGCAGGAAAGGGAGCAAGGGCTGGGCAGTCATCGGGCGGGATTTTCAGGCATCAAGGCTTCTCGATCAGCACGAGGCGGTGAGTGCGCAGCCAGGGGATGAGGTTGAAGAGGCCATAGGCCGCCGGCAGAGCGCGGGCGAGCGGTGGGGCGAGCGTCACGCGGCGGGCCGTGAAACGTCCCGCGGGAAAAAGCTCGCGAACGCGCTTGAGCGGCACGCCGCGCACGTCAGGGTTGCGGGGGTTGTTGACGGTGAAGTCGTACCAGGCGATGGCGCCGCCGGGTTTCAGCCAGCGCCACATCGCCGCGGCCACACGCTGCTGCAGGGCGTCGTCCAGGATGGAGGAGAAGACGGTGGACTGCAGCACCAGGTCCTGGCTGGCGGGCGCGACGTCGGCCATGGAGGCATCGCCCGCGTGGAGACGCACACCCTCTGGCAGGGCTGCACGCGCCGCAGCCAGGCGCTCGGGCAGCAGTTCGATGCCGGTCAGGTGAGCGGGCTGCAGGCCCAGGCGCAGCAGATCCAGCAGGTTGCCGCCAGCGCCGCAGCCCACCTCGGCGGCCCGCCAGTCGGCCGGGCTGCCCGGGCGCTGCGCCAGCAGCTTCAGCAACGCGCGCTGGCGCTCCTGCCACATCTGCCAGACCTCGGGGCGCAGCAGGCTGTAGCGGTCGCCAGCTTCGCGGCGGGCATAGCGCTCTGCGATCTGTTCAAGTTCGCTCAAGACAGGGCCTCGATGAACCGGGCGGCCAGCACCGGATAGGCGTGGTGAGCAATCGCGAAAGCGCGGCCACGCTCGCCCATCGCGGCACGCTGCTCGGGCGACAGGGCGGCCAGCTTCAGCAGCCCCTGCGCGACGGCCTCGGCCTCCTGCGGCGGCACGGTCGAGCCGGCGCCGGCTTCGGCGACGGGGTCGTTGCCGGCCTCGACCGAATGCAACACGGCGCGCCCCGCCATCAGGTAGTCGATGAGCTTGTTGGGCGCGATGCCGAAGCGGTAGATGGGCGTGCGCTGCCAGCCGATGTAGGCGATGTCGAAGCGGGCCAGCAGCGTCGGGATCTGGGCCTTGGGGATGGGTGCGAAGAAGCGCACGTGCTGGATGCCTTCGGCTGTGACGCGGTCGGCCAGCCGCATGGCTTCGTGGCCGCTGCCCACCAGCACGAAGCTCAGCGGCGCGTCCTGCACGCGCTTGGCGGCGTCCAGCAGCACGTCCAGCGCATTGGGCAAACCCATGGAACCGGCGTAGCCGACGATGACGCGGCCGGCAGCGCGCTCGGCGTCCAGGTGGGCGGCGAGCGTAGCGCCCAGCGGCGCACTCTCGCCCCGCCATTCCTCGGGCGCAAAGCCGTTGGGCACGATGTGCAGACGCCTCAGGTCCAGGCCCCGTGAGGCCATGTGCTCGTGCACACAGGGCAGCATGGACACGACGACGTTGGCGTCGCGGTAGGCATCGGCCTCGGCCTTGCCGCACATCAGCGCGAAGGGGTGGCGCGGCGACATGCCGGACAGCTCGATCAGCGACAACGGCCAGAGGTCGTGCACCTCGTAGACCAGCTTGGCCTTGGCCAGCTTGGCGAGCTTCCTGGCCACCCAGACATCCATCGGATAGGTGCTGGACGCGATGACCGCATCGGGCCGGAACTCGCGCGTCAGCCGCCAGGCGTCGGCGCGCAGCTGGCGCAGGAAGGACAGGATGTTGCGCAGCCTGCCCACGCCGTTGCCGGCGTAGTGCGGCGTGGGCAGCCAGCGGTAGCGGATGCCGTCGATGAGTTCCTCGCGCGGTCCGCCGGCCATCTCGGGCTGCACGGCGCGCACATGCGAGTAGCTGGCCGCGACGATGGTGACTTCGTGCCCTGCCCTGACCCATTCGCGCGCCAGGTAGTAGGGCCGGAACTCCATGCCATGGCGCGGCGAGCCGGCGTAGTGGTTGATGAGCAGGATCCTCATGCCGGGGTCAGCTCCCTGAGACGAGTCAGGAAGCGCTGCACATGGGGCTCGAAGAGGCCGTTGACGGCCACCCAGTCGCGGTTGACTGCGCCCAGCCTGGCCGCGTCGAGCATCGCCATGCGCGCCGGCAGGTCGTCCAGCGCGCCGACCTGAGTGCCAACAATCAGGCCGCGCGCCGAGTCGCCGATCAACTCGCGGTTGGCGGGCAGCTCGGACAGCAGCGGTATGCAGCCATGGGCCATGGCTTCCAGCACCGAGACGGAGACGGAATCACTTTCGGGCAGGCTCAGGAACCAGGTCGAGCGGGCGTAGTGGCCGGCCTGTGCCTGGGCATCGAGGCGGCCGACAAAGCTGACCTTCTCGGCCAGGCCCCGGGCGGCGATGTCGGCGAGCAGCGCCTGGCGCAGTGAGCCGTCATTGGCGACGACGAGGCGCGCCTCGGGCTGGGCCGCGCTGATGCGCGCGAAGGCCTCGATGACGATCTGCGGCCGGTAGATCGGCTCCAGCCCGCGGTTGGCGAAGCACAGCCAGGGCTGCTTCTTCGCGTTCTGCCGGGGCATGGCCTCCAGGCCGAAGGGGAAGGTCATGACCTCGCCCGCGCCCAGCTCGCGCATGCGCTCGGCCATGTGGACCGAATCGGACGTGGTGATGGCGCAGTTGCGCAGCACCTTCTTCGTCATCCAGCGCCAGGCGCCGCCACGCTGCGGCGTGACGAGGATGTCGCTGCCCCAGGCCGAGCCGGCGATCTGCGCGCGCAGCCGCCAGCCCAGGCGCGCGGCCCAGGCCAGGCTGCCGTGCGAGGTCAGGTAGTGAGCGTGCAGCCAGTCGGCATCGGTGTCAGCCAGCCAGGCGCCGACCTTGGGCAGCTGCTTGATCAGCGCGACATTGCCGCCGGCGTGGTCGGGGTCGGTGTTCAGCGCCAGGCGCCGCGCGTCGGGCAGCAGTTGATGGAACTCGGGCAGGAAGCCACGCGACGAGATGGCATGCAGTTGCACGCGTGGATTGAGGGCGCGAGCCCACTTCAGCAGGTGCGGGCTTTCGCCGTCGCCGATGAGGACGAGCTTCAGACCGCCGCCGAGACTCACGAGACGACCTTTCCGGCCCAGGCTTCGTAGGCCTGGCGCAGTTCGGGGTGGCGGTCCAGCAGGGCCGCGTCGCGCTCGCGTGTGTCGCCCACCTGGCGCGCGGGCTGGCCGGCCATGATGGCGAAGTCGGGTGCCGTGCCGCGCAGCTGCGAGTAGGCACACAGGATGGCGCCCTTGCCCAGCGTGCTGCCGGGCTCGATGAGGCTGTGTGGGCCGACGAAGCTGTAGGCGCCGAGGCGGATCGGGCCTTTGCGATAGCCGGGCAGTTCGCCGCCCAGCGTGGCGCTGCGCCGGCCGTTCACGCGCAGCGCGTCGTGGGTGCTGTGGGTCACGATGGAGCAGAAGTTGGTGATCTGCACGCCTTCCTCGATGACGAGGCCGGCACCGGCATCGATGAAGTTGAACTGGCCGATGAAGACGTGGTCGGCCAGCTGCAGGCCGGCCTCCCCTTCGATGCAGGTGCTGGGCGCGATGCGCGAATGCGGCGCGCCGGCCTCACCGAACAGCATGCGGTGGGCCAGCAGCCGCACGAGACGGCGACGAAAGCGGTTGAGCCAGGGTCGAATCATTCCCAGGTCCACAGTGCCCAGAAGAAGTAACCGAAGTAGAGCAGCATCGACGCGGACACGCCCCAGCCCGCACCGGCCAGGCCGCCCAGGTGAATGCCCGCCGCGAGCCCGCCGATGAACATCAGCTGGCCCACCAGCGCGAGCTTCAGCGCCCAGGCCTGGGCGCCCCAGGCCATCGTGACGACGGACAGCGGCGAGGCGATGAAATGCAGTGCGACATAAGGTGCCAGCGAGCGGGCCAGCTCGCCCGCGCCGCGCCACTCGGGGCCGAAGACGGCCGCGAACAGCCAGGGGCCGAAGGCCAGCAAAGCGAGCATCAGCGGCAAGGCGATGGCCGCCAGCAGCAGCAGCTTGCTGCGCACCAGGGCGCGGGCTTCTTGGCGATCCGCGGTCTGCGTCAGCCGCGGATAGAGGGCCTGCGACAGCGAGCCGCCGACGAGGCTGGCCGGCGCCTTCAGGTAGCGCAGCGCCAGCGCCCAGGCACCGGCCTCGGGCGAGCCCAGCCAGGCCGCGAGCAGCGCGATGGCAAGCGTGTCCTGCAGCGCGCCGGCAAAGGCGTGGGGTGTGTTCAGCAGCGGGAAGTCGCGGTGCTTGTCGGCCATGGCGCGCAGCGGCTGGGGCGCGAACAGGCCGCGCCAGCCGCGCACGGGCGCCGGCTGCGCCTGGAGGGCAGCCGCTGCGGCCGTGGCCAGCGTGGCGCCGCCGATCAGCCCCCAGGGGCCGGCCTGCAGCAGGCCGAAGCCGACCTGCGCGAGCGCCCCACCGCCCCACTGCACAACCCGCCCCCAGGCCAGCACAGTGAAGCGCCCGGCGCGCGCAGCCCACTGCGCCAGCGCCTGGCTGGCAGCAGCCGCGAGCACGGCCAGCGGCAGGGCTGCGGCGAGGGACAGGTCCGCCCAGAATCTCCAGGCGCCACCGACGACGATGGCCACCGCCGTCACAGCCAGCAGCACGCGCAGGCACAACGCCAGCAGCGTCGCCGCGCCCTCTTCCCTCGTCTCAAGCGCCAGCGCGAACTCGTAGCGGGCGCAGCCGACGACGGCCAGATTACTGGCCACGGTCCACACCAAAGAGAACTGGCCGTACTCGGCCGGCGTGTACAGCCGGGCGATCCACGGGCCCAGCAAAAGCGGGATGGCCTGGGCCAGCGCGCTGCCGGCAAGCAAGGTGAGAGTGGCGCGCGTCAGGCTCATAGGGGCGCGGGATTCTAGAATTGCCGGTTCACCAAGGCCCGCAATGACTCAAGCTACCCCCATTTCCGCTCCTGCCGCTCCCGCCGCCCAGGCTGATGAGAACCAGCTGATCACCGAACGCCGCGAGAAGCTCGCCGCGCTGCGGGCCTCGAACCCGGTCCCCTTCCCCAACGATTTCAAGCCCCAGCACCGCGCGCAGGCGCTGCATGCCCAGTACGGCGAGGTGCCCATCGAGGCCCTGGAGCCGCAGGCGGTCAAGGTCAGCGTGGCCGGCCGCATGATGCTCAAGCGCGTGATGGGCAAGGCGAGCTTCTGCACGCTGCAGGACGCCACCGGCCGCATCCAGCTGCGCGTGACCATCGACCACGTCGGCGCCGAGGTCTACGACGCCTTCAAGCACTGGGACCTGGGCGACATCCTCGGCGGCGAAGGCACGCTGATGAAGACCAAGACCGGCGAGCTGACCATCACGGTCACGACGCTGCGCCTGCTGACCAAGAGCCTGCGCCCGCTGCCGGACAAGTTCCACGGCATGAGCGACCAGGAGCAGAAGTACCGCCAGCGCTACGTCGACCTGATCACCGACGAGGACGCACGCAAGCGCTTCGTGGCCCGCAGCCAGGGCGTGTCGGCCATCCGCAGCTTCATGGTGGAGCACGGCTTCCTGGAGGTGGAGACGCCGATGCTGCACCCCATCCCGGGTGGTGCCAACGCCAAGCCGTTCAAGACGCATCACAACGCGCTGGACCAGGAGATGTTCCTGCGCATCGCGCCGGAGCTATATCTCAAGCGCTTGGTGGTGGGCGGCTTCGAGCGCGTGTTCGAGATCAACCGCAACTTCCGCAACGAAGGCATCTCGGTCCGCCACAACCCCGAGTTCACGATGATGGAGTTCTATGCGGCCTACTGGACGCATCACGACATCATGGACTTCACGGAAGCCGTGCTGCGTCACGCGGCCATCGCCGCGACCGGCAGCGCCGCGCTCACCTACGCCGGCAAGCCGGTGGCGCTGAACAAGCCGTTTGCGCGCGTGTCGGTGCGCGAGTCGCTGATCCAGTTTGCCGGCCTGACCGGTGAGGAGGCCGATTCGCCCGAGGCGCTGCGCGCCAGGATCAAGGCTGCCGGTGAAGAAGCGCCAGCCCGCTGGAGCCTGGCCGAGCTGCAGTTCGGCCTGTTCGAGGCCGTCGTCGAAGAAAAGCTCTGGGAGCCGACCTTCATCATCGACTACCCGGTCGAGGTGTCGCCGCTGGCCCGCGCGTCGGATGCCAACCCGAAGATCACCGAGCGCTTCGAGCTCTTCATCACCGGCCGCGAGTACGCCAATGGCTTCTCGGAGCTCAACGATGCCGAGGATCAGGCCGCGCGCTTCCACGCCCAGGTGGCCAACAAGGACGCCGGCGACGAGGAAGCGATGTTCTTCGACGCCGACTTCATCCGCGCGCTGGAGTACGGCATGCCCCCGACCGGCGGCTGCGGCATCGGCATCGACCGGCTGATGATGCTGATCACCGACAGCCCGTCAATCCGCGATGTGATCCTGTTCCCGGCGCTGCGCCGGGAGGCTTGAACGAGTCAAGATAGTTCGACCAATAGGGCCTCTCGACCGGGAGAAGACAACTCCCGGTCGCCGACGTGCCAATGGCGCATGCGTCCCATCTCATCCCGTCCCGGCACGACCGGAACGTACGGGGCTGGGATCACGTAGAACTTGAAGTGCACGTGGTCGTTTTCGCCCGACGGCCTGAGTGCAGCCAGCCGCCCGAGCACCTCCTGGCCGGTACAGAACTCGAATCGGTTCCGTTCTTCGACGATGAAGACTGGGAAATCTTCGAGTTGTATGTGGACCACTTGGTGCTCGATGCCAAGGCCGGTAGACATGGCTTGAATTTGCGCCGTCGCCTCTGACCGCTCGGTCACCAACGCCGAAATCCAGCGCCGGTCCCCTCTGGCGGATTCAATCGCGAACATCGACAGGACTTCGACCTGGCGCCTTGCCCGCAATGATCATCGCCAGCACCTCGTCCTCGGTCACCGCGGCCGTCTGAGTCACCCCGACCAACCGGCCGTTCTTCATGACGGCCAGGCGGTGGGACAGCGCGAACACATCCGGCATGTCGTGCGTGACGAGCAGGATGCCGACGCCCTCGGCGCTCAGCCGTCGGATCAGGTCGTGGACCATGGCCGTCTCGGCCGGGCCCAGCGCTGCGCAGGGCTCGTCCATGATCAGCACGCGGGCCTTGAATTGCAGCGCCCGCGCGATGGCGACGACCTGGCGCTGGCCGCCGGACAGGGACACCACCGGGTCGGCGATGTTCTTGAAGTTGGGGTTCAAGCGCGCGAACAGTGGCACGGCAGCAGCCCGCATGGCCGCATCGTCGAGCAGGCCGAAGCGCGTGCGCAGTTCGCGGCCGAGGAAGAGGTTGGCGACCGAGTCGAGGTTGTCGGCCAGCGCCAGCTTCTGGTGGATGGTCTCGATGCCGGCGGCGCGCGAATCGGCCGGGCTGGCGAACTTCACCGGCGCGCCGTTCAGCAGCAGCTCACCGCCGTCGAACGGCAGCGCGCCCGCGATCATCTGCATCAGCGTGGACTTGCCGGCGCCGTTGTGGCCCAGCACGGCCAGCACCTCGCCGGGCGCCAGGCTCAAGGAGATGCCGTCGACCGCATGCACGCCGCCGAACGATTTGCGCGCCTCGCGCACTTCAAGCAGGGCCGTCATTTCTGCACCACGCGATCAAAGACAACAGCGGCCACGAGCACCTGGCCCAGCACCACCATGCGCCAGCCGATGGAGACGTCGGTCAGCAGCAAGCCGCTGTCGATGCTCTGGATGATGAGTGCACCCAACACCGTGCCGCCGACGCTGCCGCTGCCGCCGGCCAGGCTCACGCCGCCGATGACGGCCGCCGCGATGACGGTCAGCTCCATGCCCGTGCCCATCGAGTTCGTGCCCGCGTTCAGGCGTGCCATCGCGACGACGGCGGCCAGCGCCACCAGCGCCGCCAGCAGCAGGTTCAACTGGATCATCACGCGCCGCACCGGGATGCCCGCCAGGCGTGCGGCATCGGGGTTGCCGCCGATGGCGTAGACGTAGCGGCCGAACCGCGTGTGCTTGGCAACGAAGCCCAGCAGCAGCACGACGGCCACCCAGATGACAACGGGCAGCGGCAGACCCTGGCCCTGCTCCTGGCCTTCGATGCGGTAGGCGTTGAAGACCGCCACGGCGCCCAGCACGGCGAGCGCGGCCAGGCCGCCCTTCAGCAGTTCATGCTTCACGTCGCCCGGCACGCCGCCGGCACGCTGCTGCGCGCGGCGCTGCACGGCCTGCCAGCCCCACAGCAGGGCGACGAGGCCCACGCCCAGCAGCCAGCTGCCGCGCTCACCGAGCGAGCCGTCCAGCCCGCCCCCCAGCGCCAGCAGCCAGGGCTCGCTGATCGGCTGCGTCTTGCCGTCGGCAATGAGGAAGGCCACGCCGCGCAGCGACACGAGGCCGCCCAGCGTCACGACGAAGGACGGGATGCCGACGACCGCCGACAGCCAGCCCTGGAACAGGCCCACCGCCAGCGCCAGGCCCAGGCCGGCGAACAGCGACGCGATGACCGACCAGCCCTGCGTGTACTGCAGCCAGGCCATCAGCACACCGACGGCGCCGAGCAGCGACCCCACGGCCAGGTCGATCTGCCGCGCGACGATGATGAGCGCCATGCCGCCGGCGACGATGCCGACGACCGCGGTCTGCTGCGCGATGTTGTAGAGGTTCTCGGCCGTCAGGAAGCTGCCGGTGAGGACATGAAAGCCGATGGCGATGGCCACCAGCACGGCCGCCATGACGGCGAGCCGCTGGGTCTGGGCACTCATCCGGGCTCCTACTTGCAGGCTGACGGCGCCTTGGCCGCGTCGACGCCCTTGCAGACCACGGCCTTGGGCACCCAGCCGGCGCTGATGACGTCGCCCAGATTGGCCTGCGTGATGGCCACCGGCGCGAGGAACTTGGCCTGCAGCGAGACCTTGCGCTCGCCGCCCGCCCAGGCCGCGGCACCATCGACCTTCTGGCCGTTGGCGAGTTGCACCGCCGCCGACGCGGCTTCCTTGCCCAGCGCCCGCGAGTCCTTCCAGACCGATACCGTCTGCGTGCCCAGCGCGATGCGGTTCAGCGCCGCATGGTCGGCATCCTGGCCGCTGACGGGCACGCCCTTGATGCCGCGGCCCGCCAGCGCCGCGATGGCGCCCCCGGCCGTGCCGTCGTTGCTGGCAACGACCGCGTCCACGCCGCCCTTGAGCTTGGTGAGGATCTGCTCCAGGTTCTTCTGCGCCACCTCGGGCTTCCAGCCGTCGGTGTATTCCTCGGCGACGATCTTCACGTCGCCCTTCTTGACGGCTTCAGCCAGCGCATCCTGCTGGCCCGCGCGCAGGAAGTCGGCGTTCGGATCGCTGGGCGAGCCCTTGATCATCACGTAGCGGCCTTGCGGCCTGGCGGCCAGCACGGCCTTGGCCTGCAGGCGGCCGACCTCGCGGTTGTCGAAGGTCAGGTAGAAGACTTCGGGCGCCTCGATGAGGCGGTCGTAGGCCACCACAGGCACCTTGCGGGCCTTGGCCTTGTTCAGCGCTGGCTGGATGGCGTCCTTGTCCATCGCCAGGATGATCAGCACCTTGGCGCCCTTGGCGAGCAGGGACTCGACGTCGCCGATCTGCTTCTCGGGCGAGCCGCCCGCATCGGCGCTGACGTAGCTGGCGCCCAGACGGGCCAGCTCGGCCTTGATCGCGGTCTCGTCGGTCTTCCAGCGTTCTTCCTGGAAGTTGGACCAGCTCACGCCCACCACGGGGCCGGCGGCCAACGCTGTCATCGAACTCATCAGCAGCGCTGTCGCTGCCCACATCTTCTGCATCCGCATCTTGTCTCCAACGCCCGTTCTGTCGTGGGCCGCGGATTCTAGGAACGCAGACAACAAAAAAGCGACCCTCTCGGGTCGCCTTTCATCGGCTTGAAACCGCTTTGTTTCAGCGAGCGGCCATCGCGGAGGCGCGGCGGACGATGGGGGCCGGGAAATCACCCAGTTCGCGGGCGGCGTTCTCGCCGTGGTCGGCAGCCTGGGCGGCGGCGAGCTTCTCGTCGCGCACTTCGGTCGGCTTGACCATCAGCACGGCCTGGCGGGGCAGCTTGACGGTGGCGACGGCAGCAGCCTTGGCGGCGGCCGGGGTCGTCACTTCGATGCCCTTCTCGCCCTGGATGGCGGCCAGTTCACCGCTGTTGCGCGCGGCGACCAGGTCGGCGACGACTTGCTCGCGGGTCAGCGAGGTGGTTTGTGCGGATGCAGCACCGGCGGCGATCAGCAGGGTGGCGGCGATGATGGTGGACAGCTTGCTCATGACGGGCTCCTTCAGTTACTGGCAGGAACGTCCTGCTTTGGACACTTCGGACATCGCGACCGCGGTGTCCATGGCCTGAACTGTAGGCAGCAGCCCTCAGTAGAAATACTAGGCTGGCCGGAACTGACTATTTACTCAACGCAAATAGTCATCCCTAGATCGTCATCGTTGCGCCACAAAAAGCATCGATCAGCGGTGTTCGAAATTTGGGGCCCGCTTGGCCAGGAAGGCCTCCATGCCCTCGCGCTGGTCGTGGCTGCCAAAGAGCGCGTGGAAATAGCGGCGCTCCACGGCCACGCCGTCGGTCAGCGGGCCCTGGTAGGCGAGATTGACGAGTTCCTTGATGAGCATGACCGAGGGGCCGCTGAAGCCGTTGATGGTCTCCGCGGCGGCCAGCGCTTCCTCCAGCAGTTTGTCGGCCGGCACGACGCGCGACACCAGGCCGGCGCTCTCGGCTTCGGCTGCAGCCATCATGCGGGCGGTCAGCAGCATGTCCATGGCCTTGCTCTTGCCGACGGCGCGCGGCAGGCGCTGCGTGCCGCCAGCGCCGGGCACGATGCCCAGCTTGATCTCGGGCTGGCCGAACCTGGCCGTGTCGGCCGCGATGATGAAGTCGCACATCATGGCCAGCTCGCAGCCGCCGCCCAGCGCAAAACCTGCCACCGCGGCGATGACGGGCTTGCGCACCTGCAGGATGGTTTCCCAATTCTTGGAGATCAGGCCGCTCTTGAAGGCGGACGCGAAGGTGTGGGGCAGCATGGTCGGGATGTCGGCGCCCGCCGCGAAGGCGCGCTCGGAGCCGGTCAGCACGATGCAGCCGATGCCGTCATCGGCGTCGAAGGCGAGCAGGGCTTCGCCCATCTCGTCCATCAACTGGTCGTTCAGCGCATTCAGCGCCTTGGGGCGATTCAGCGTGATCAGCCCGGTCCTGCGCGGGCCTTCGCCGTGGACGGCGGTGATGATGCATTCGTAGGTCATTGCGAAAGTCTCCTGGGGATGCCGTTGTCTGATTCTGGCGCGGCCTGCAGCGGCGCGCTCTTGAGCGTGAGGTCGAGGTAGGTGTCGGCGTTCTGGCGGATGAGCAGGCGCACGGGCAGGAACTGCAGCGTGGGCGCGAGCCACACGTCAGCGGTCAGGTCGCCGCCGCGCGCGGCCTGGCGGGGCTTGAGATGCCAGGCGGCCAGCGGCCCCATCGGGGTGTCGAGCTGCTCCTCGCCCACCGATTCGTACTGCCACTCATAGGGCCCGCTGGGCAGGCGCAGCGGAAACCGCACGGTGCGCCCCACCTCCAGCGGCTCGCGGCCCGTCAGGAACAGCCAGGTCAGCTGCACGAACTGGCTGACCGAGTCCTGCGCGGCGGACTGGAACGGCCCGCTCGTGCCGGGCATCGTCGGCACCTCGCCGCCAAGGAAGACGAGGTTGGACCGCCGGGGTTCGCCAAAGATGACCTGGGTCTGCTCGTCGTAGCGCTGCGGCGAGATCCCGGCGGGCGTCAGCCGCCCCTGGCTGCTCATGCGGCGCGTGATCAGCGGAGCGAAGCTGGGGCCGATGCCGACGTCCAGGTGGATCTGGTAGTCCGCGCCCTTGCGCAGCCATTCGACCTGGGCCTGCCCGCTGACGGGGCCGCGGTAGTTGCCGGTGAGCACATAGCTGAGCCGCGTGGACAGCGGCCACTCCGGACCGGGCTCGCCGTCGCGCGGCTGCGCGTCGATGCCGACCGCCGACACCGGCGCATCGACCGGCGCGGACGCCGCGCCGATGACGGGCTCGGGCGGGTTGGCGGCCACCGGGACGGCTTCGGGCGCGGACGCTGGCGGCGCGGGGGGCGCCACGACGGGCGCATCGGCCGGAGGCGGCGGCCGCCTGGCCGGCTGGGGCCCGTGGCAGGGCGATGACAGCAGGCGGCGCCTGCTGCGCCATCTCGCGCACGAACTCGACCTGCATGCGCGCCGGCATGGGTGGCGGGCCTTCGCTGATCCAGCCTTCATGCAGGCGCAGCACCTCGCGCCCGGCCAGCAGGTGCAGGGCCAACACCGCCAGCACCAGCAGGACCGGTGGCCGCACCGCTTTCATCGGGCTGCCTAGGCGCCAAGCCAGCGCTGACGTGCCGCGTGCGTGCCGTCGGCCAGGCTCAGCGCCACGGCACCAGGCTGGGCCGCGGGCAGCTTGACGGCCAGTTCGACGAGGCGCTGATCGCGGCTGACGAGCAGGCGCAGCCCGGTCTCGCCCGCCTTCAGCAGTGCCGGCGCATCGTCCAGCCGGCGCAGCCGCCAGCCATTGCAGGCGATGACCTCGTCGCGCGCGTTGAGGCCACCGGCATGCGCCGCCCCACCGCTTAGGACATGGGTGACGGAGATGCCCGTCAGCGCACTTTCGCGCACGCGCAGGCCCAGGCGCTGGGCCACGGTCTGGCGGCCTTCGTCCCGCCAGGCCACACCCGCGGCGTCGAGCACATCACGCAGCGGCAGTTCGTCGACGCCATGGACCCAGGCATGCAGCCGCACACGGATGTCCTCGCCGCCCAAGGCTTGCACGGCGTCGAGGATGTCGGCCTCGCTGACCGGCCCGCCGCCGCTGGATTGCCACAGTCGCAACATCTGCGCGTCCAGGCTGGACTGGTTCGCCCGCAGGCTCAGGTCCAGGCAGAGCGCGACCAGCGCGCCTTGCCCGTAGTAGTTGCTGGTGGCGTTGGGGCTGTTCTCGTCGGGGCGGTAGTACTTGGTCCAGGCCTCGAAGCTGGCGCCGCTGAGCGGCTGCACGCGGCGCCCCGGCGAGGCAAGCACACCGTTGACCGAAGCACTCAGCAGCTTGAGGTAGCGCGGCGCGTCGATGAGGCCGGCGCGCAGCAGCATCAGCTCGTCGTAATAGCTCGTGAATCCCTCGAAGAACCACAGCAGCTCGGTGTAGTTCTCGCGCTGGTAGTCGAAGGTGGCGAACTCGGCCGGACGCAGCCGCTTGACGTTCCAGGCATGGAAGTATTCATGGCTGAAGAGGCCGAGCAGGCGGACGTAGTGGTCGCTCGGCGTGGCGGACTCTGCAGCCGTCGGCAACTCGCGCCGTGCGCAGATCAACGCCGTGCTGGCGCGGTGCTCCAGGCCGCCGTGGCCGTCGTCCACCGCCCAGAGCAGGAAGCTGTAGCGGTCGAACGGCGCACCACCCCAGAAACCGATCTGCGCCTCGCAGATGCGCTGCACGTCGGCCAGCAGCCGCTCGCCGTCAAAGCTCGGCCAGGCGCCGGCGACGACGATGCGATGCGGCACGCCGCCGGCCTTGAACTCGCCCTGCCAATGCGGGCCGATCTCGAAGGGGTGGTCCAGCAACTCATCGTAGTTGGCAGCCTCGTAGCCGCCGTCGCGCTCGTGCATTGCCGTGGCGATCTGCCAGCCCTTGGGCACGCCGGCCAGCTCGATGCGATGCATGCCGGCCTCACGCCCGTGGGCGCGCAGGCACAGGCTGCTGGCATTGAAGAAGGCACGCTGGCTGTCCAGCCAGGCCGTGCGCACCGAGGCATCGAAGGCATAAACCTCGTAGCACAGCGTCAGGGCCGCGCGACCGCTGCAGCGCACGCGCCAGCTCGCCTTGTCGAGCTGCTCGACGGCCAACTCGCGGCTGCCCTGACGCGCGCTCAAGCCGCTCAGGTGTTTGGCGAATTCGCGCACGAGGTAGCTGCCCGGGATCCACACCGGCAGACTGAAATCCTGTTCGGCGGCCGGTGCCGGCAGCGTCAGCGTGATGCGATACCGATGGGCCGCGAGATCGGCCAGCTCGATGCAGTAGCGAGGCGCCGCGGCCATCAGCTGCCCGCAGCGGCGAGGAAGCAGCTCAGCGAACCGACGGCGGTGAGCCGAAACC
>CAUJSJ030000063.1:0-8161 GCA_963422775.4 uncultured Roseateles sp. | reverse complement strand
GCCTGTCCGAGGCGCTGGCCATCATGCGGCGCATGGTGGGCGAGGGCCATCTCGACCCAGACCTGTTCGATCTCTTCCTGCGCTCAGGGGTATGCCTGGCCTATGCGCGACGCTTCATGACGGCGCCGTCGATCGACGTGGAGGACGTCAGCACCTACCGGTCATGACGGCTGACGCTGAACTTGATCGGGGCGGCCTTGAGTAGTGGCTCGCCCGCGCCATCGTGCAGGGCCACGACGACTTCGTATTCGCCCAGCGGCAGGTCGACGATGGCCTCGCTGCGGCCGTCGGCGAGGTTCTGGCGCACTACGTTGCCGCCGCCCTTGGGTGTGAAGCTGAGGCGGAAATGGCCGGTGTCCTTGATGGCGGTGCCGGCAGGCGCCACGCCCAGGCCGGCGCCGAGCACGCCGAGTGACAGCGTGAAGGGGCTGGACACGGCCTCGTCGTCGCGCAGGTTCTTCACGTAAACCTCGCGGCCAGCCGCGGTGCGCGGCGCCGCCCGCAGGTCCTCGTACCAGGCCTCGCAGCTGCCGCGGTCGCCCGCAATGATCTTGGGTGCGGGGTCGCTGGCGCGCTTGCCTATGACCTCGATGGCGATCTCGTTGCTGAAGACGAAATAGGGCTTGTGAGCGTGGTCGGCGAACAGCAGGCGCAGCGTGTGCCGGCCCGGCGGCAGGTCGATCTCGGTGCCGGTCTGGGCCTTGCCGAAATGCTTGTGCGTGTTCGAGAAGGGGATGGGCGCGGTATGGTCGCGCGGCAGCGGCGTGTCGATGAGGATGTGGTGGTGGCCGGCCTTCTCATTGGCATTGCCGGCCGGGATGACGCCCATGCCGCGGATGCCGAACTCCACCCAGAAGGGCGTGCGCACACGGTAGCCGCTCTTGAGGTTGCTGAAGTGCACCGAGACCGGCTCGCGCACGTCGACGGCCGTGCGCTGGGCCGTGTGCGACAGCCAGCACTGGCGCTCCAGCGGATCAGCGGGCAGCGGCTCCGCGCCCGAGAGGGCGGGCGCGAGAGCCAGTGCCCAGATCAGGCAGCGACCATGGTGAACGAAGGCCATGCAACCCCCTTGTCGTCAGTGGTTGCAGACGATTGTGGGGGCGGCTCGCGCCGGCCCGCGTCGTGAAAGCTGAGGACGCTCAGGCCGCCTGAAGCTGGTGGGTCAGATGCAGTTCGCCGAACAGATCCTTGGGGTCGGCCATCTGCGGGATCAGGCTCAGCGGCGCGCCCAGGCCGAGCTGCTTGGCCATGTCGCTCAGCAGGCGCAGCGCGGAGTAGTCCTCCAGCGCGAAGCCGACCGAGTCGAAGACCGTGACCTGGGCAGCCGACTCGCGGCCCGCGGCCTGGCCGGCCAGCACGCGCCAGAACTCGGTGACGGGGAAGTCGGCCGGCATCTGCTGCATGTCGCCTTCGATGCGGCTCTGCGGCTCGAATTCGCAGATGACGCGCGCCATCTCCAGCACGCCGCGGTGCAGTTCGGTCTTGCCGGGGCAGTCGCCGCCGACGCCGTTGATGTGCATGCCGGGCTCGATCATGTCCGGCGTCAGGATGGTGGCGTTGGTCTTGTCTGCGGTGACGGTGGTGACGATGTCGGCGCCCTTGACGGCCTCGGCGGTGGAGGCGCAGACCGTCAGCGTCAGGCCCGGCGTGGTGCCGAGGTGGCGCACCAGCTTGGCCGTGGCGGCGGGGTCGATGTCGTACAGGCGCAGCTCGCGGATGCCGAGCAGGTGGTGGAAGGCCAGGGCCTGGAATTCGCTCTGTGCACCGTTGCCGATCAGGGCCATGACACGGCTGTCGGGGCGGGCCAGGCGCTTGGCCACCATGACGGAGGTGGCGGCAGTGCGCATCGCGGTCGTCAGCGTCAGCTCCGAGAGCAGGGCGGGGGCGCCGGTGGCGACGTCGGCGAGCACGCCGAAAGCCATCACGGTCGGCAGACCGAAGCGATGGTTTTTGGGGTGGCCGTTGACGTATTTGAAGCTGTAGAGGCTGGCGTCGGCGATGGGCATCAGCTCGATGACGCCGTCCGGCGAGTGGGCGGCGACGCGGGGCGTCTTGTCGAATTCGGCCCAGCGCAGGTAGTCGGCTTCGAGGTAGGCGACGAGGCGGCGAAGTAAATCGGGAAGTCCCACGCGCTGCACGATTCGGGCGACGTCTTGGGTGGTGAGGACGGTGGTCATGGCGGTCTCCGGATTTGTTGAAGTGGATTCTTCCGAGGCTGGCTGCCAAACAGAAGCGCAACTCCTGACCAGTAATGCAAGGCAATTTGGCAAAATGGCAGCCTGATTTGACGAATTGATCAAAATGGATGCCCTCGACCAGCAACTCCTCGCCCTGCTGCGCACCGATGCCCGGGCCAGCGTCGCCCTGCTTGCGGCCAAGCTCAAGGTGTCGCGCGGCACCGTCACCAACCGCATCGCCCGCCTGGAGGACGGCGGCGTCATCACCGGCTACACGGTGCGGCTGCGGCCCGACTCGGTGCCCGACCAGATCACCGCCTGGATGAGCATCACGGTGGAGGGCAACCGCACCCGCGAGGTCGTTTCCATCCTGCTGGGTGAGCCCGGCATCACGGGCCTGTTCGACACCAATGGCCGCTGGGACCTGCTGGCCGAGATCCGCAGCTCCAGCCTGCAGGAGCTGGCCGATGTGCTGGAGCGGGTGCGCCTCATCAAGGGCATTGCCGGCACCGAGACGTCCATCCATCTGCAAAGCTACAAGCTGGGGTGAACGCCCTCGGTTATCGTGCGCCGCACCTTCCCGCTTTCGACATGACTCCTGCTCTTCTCCGCCGCGTCGGCCTCGCCGCGCTGGTCACCGTTCTCGCCGGCTGTTCCGTGCTGCCTACCCAGCCGCCCAAGCCGCCTGACGTCGTGGTGCCGCCCCCCATCGATCCACCTCCGAGGCCGATACCCAAGCCCCCTCGCGTCGGCCTCGCCCTTGGCGGCGGCGCGGCACGCGGCTTTGCCCACATCGGCGTGATCCAGGTGTTCGAAGAGAACGGCATCAAGGTCGACTTTGTCGCCGGCACCTCGGCCGGCAGCCTGGTCGCGGCGCTCTACGCCTCGGGCAAGAGCGGCAAGGAGATGCAGACCCTGGCCGAAACCATGGACGAGGGCGCCATCACCGACTGGTCCTTCCCCTTGCGTGGCCTGATCCGCGGCGAGGCGCTGGCGCGCTTCATCCGCGACAAGACCGGGGGCAAGAACATCGAGCAGATGGCGGTGCCCCTGGGCATCGTCGCGACTGACCTGTCCGATGGCTCGTCCATCCTGTTCCGCAGCGGCGACACCGGCACGGCCGTGCGTGCGTCCAGCGCCGTGCCGGCGGTCTTCCAGCCGGTGCGCATCGGCCAGCGTGAGTTCGTCGACGGTGGCCTGGTGTCACCGGTGCCGGTGCGCTTCGCCAAGGAGATGGGCGCGACCCTCGTCGTCGCGGTGGACATCACGTCGCCCCCCGAGAAGGACCCGCCCGGCGACGCTTTCCGCATGCTGATGCAGACCTTCTCCATCATGGGTCGCAGCATCAATATGTTCGAGCTGCGCGAAGCCGACGTCGTCATCCGCCCCAAGCTGGACGGCGTCGGCAGCGCCGACTTCACGGCGCGGCGCCGCGCGGTGCAGGCCGGCCGTGAGGCGGCTCAGGCCATCCTGCCCATCCTGCGTCAGCGCATCGCTGAGAAAACAAAGTAGCCATGGCCGAGACCGAGACGCCGCTGTTCCCGCTGCGCTCGGTGTTCTTTCCCGGCGGCCATCTTGCGCTGCGCATCTTCGAACCGCGTTACCTGGACATGGTGCAGCGCTGCCATGCGCGCGGCGAGCCCTTTGGCATCGTTGCGCTGACCTCGGGCGAAGAGGTGAGGCGGCGCGAAGGGGAGGGCTTCCAGACGGAAGCGTTCCACGGCGTCGGCACGTTGGCGCGCATTGAGCATTTCGAGCATGCCCAGGCCGGCCTCATCAGTATCCGCACGCGCGGCACGCAGCGCTTCAAGGTGGTGGGGCCACGCTGCCTCAGCCATGGCCTGTGGGTCGGCCAGCTGGAACTGCTGCCCGACGACCAGGCCGTGCAGGTGCCTGACGATCTGCGCCAGGCGGGAAAGCAGTTGCAGGATCTGTTGGCCGGTTGGACGGCGCGTGCCGCGACCGAGGATCTGCCCCTGCAGCCGCCCTATCAATGGGACGACGCCGGCTGGCTGGCCAACCGCTGGGCCGAGTTGCTGCCCATGCCGGTCCAGGCGCGTCAGCGGCTGATGGCGATGGACAACCCGCTGCTCAGGCTGGAACTGATCGTCGATCGCCTGGACGCGCTCACGCGTTCAGCCAATCCGTAAGCGTCTTCAACACCTCGGCCTTTTCGGGCTCGTTGAAGATCTCATGGAAGAAGCCCGGCCAGGGCTTGGTGGCGACGACATTCGCCGGCGCGCCGGCCGCGAAGGCTTCGCTGCCGCGCGGCGTGACGCAGCGGTCCGCGCCGGCCCACATCAGCAGCGTGCGCTGTGTCCAGCGCGGCGCATCGCCAATCGCGCGGGCACCGCCGTCGACGATGAAGCGCGTCAGCCGCGCGGTGATGCGGTCGTGCACCAGCGGGTCGCTCGCATAGGCCTTGACGACGGCGGGGTCCCGGCTGATCCATTCAGGCTTGAGGCCGTTGCTGACGGCCAGGCCCGGGAAGAGGGAGCCGGCCACGGCCAGCAGCGCTTTCTGGAAGCCGGACAGGCCCGGATCGAGTGCAGGAGACGACAGCACCAGGCCGTCCAGCGGCCGGCTCCAGGCGGCGGGTTGGCCCGTCAGCGCCTCGGCGGCAAAGCGCGCGGCAACCAGCCCCCCCATGCTGTGGCCGAGCAGCACGAAGCGCTTGCCCGGTTGGCGCACGGCGTCGATGACTTTGGCCGTATCGCGCAGCAGCGCGTCGTGGTCGGGGATGTCGCCCTTGCGGCCCTCGCTGTGGCCGTGGCCGCGGTGGTCCCAGCCGTGCACGTCCCAGCCGGCGGCGTTCAGCGCCGCGGCGACGTGGGCATAGCGCTCGATGTGCTCGCCCAGGCCGTGGCAGATGAGTACCTGGCCACGGGCTGGCTCGGCAGCGGGCCAATGGCGGAGATGGAGCTTGAGGCCGTCGTCGGTGGTCGTGGTGGTCATCGCGTCGCAGGCTGGGAGTCGGGGCGCAAGTTTGCCCGAGCTTCTTCCGTTTCCCGCCGCGAACCCAACACTCTTGCGTAGGCCCAGGTGAACTCTGCGCCGATCAGCAGGATCTGGGCCGAGAAATACACCCATACCAGCAGCGCCACGACCGACGCGGCCGCGCCGAAGCCCGAGGCCACGCCGCTGCGCTGCAGATAGCTGCCGATGCCGTAGCGGCCGAGCGCGAACAGGCCGGCCGTGACGAAGGCACCGAGCAGCACGTCGCGCCAGGCGACGTGCACGCGTGGCATCAGCTTGAAGATGAGCGCGAAGACGGCCACCACCAAGCCCTGGCTGAAGACGGCGTTGGCGAGGGCGGCGATGTGCAGCCAGTCGCCGAACCAGGGCTGCCACCAGGTCTGGGCGGCGGCCATGGTCGCGTCCAGCAGCAGCGACACCAGCAGCAGAAAACTCAGGCCGAAGATGAGGCCGAAGCTCAGCAGGCGCGCGCGCAGCCAGCTCAGCCAGCCCTGCAGGGGCCGGGCCGGCACGTGCCAGATGGTGTCCAGGGCGTCCTGCAGCTCGGCGAACATGGTCGTCGCGCCGACCAGCATCAGCCCCAGGCCGATGACGGTGCTGAGCCAGCCGCCGACTGGCCAGGAGACCGTCTTCAGCATGCTCTCGACGGTCGTGGCTGCGCCGGTACCCAGCAGGCCATTGAGCTGGTCGAAGAGCTCGCCGCGCACCGCCTCGCCACCCCAGACCAGGCCGGCGACCGACACGACGATGAGCAGCAGCGGCGCCAGCGAGAACAGCGTGTAGTAGGCCAGCGCCGCGCCCATGCGCGGGCCGCGGTCGGCCAGGAAGCCGGCCAAGGTCAGCTGCAGCACGCGGCCCAGCGGTCGGATCTGATCAAGCCAGCGCATGCAGCGAAGTCTCGCGGCAGGCGCTGGCCGCCCCTGTAGGACTGGGCCGGTGTCAGAACGCCATGCGGGCGCCCACGCGGTACTGACGGCCCAGCACGTCGAACAGCGCGGGGTTGACGCCGTAGCTGGTGTTGGTGGACGGGGCGGCGGGCGGCGCGACGTCGGTGACGTTGTCGACCTTCAAGTACAGGCTGACGTTCTTGTTGAGCTTGTAGGTGGCGCCCAGATCCCAGTACAGGGCGCCCTTCATCTTGTTGTTGTCGATGGTCTGGTGGATCGAGGTCGAGACCGGGCAGTTGGTCTGGCACTCGATGTATTCATTGCTGTAGACACCGTCGCTGATCCAGCGCTGGCTGATGGAGAAGCTGGCGACGTCTGAGTCCCAGGTCTGCGAGAACTGGGTCTTCCACTTCGGCGTGTTGCCGAGGTTGACGCCCGCGCTTTCGGCCGGGATGGTGCCGACGACGCCGGAGTCCGTCAGGAAGCTCTTGGTGTAGGTCGCCAGACCGCGCAGCGTGAGCTTGCCGGGCAGGTTGATGCCGGCGAGGTTGAAGCGGTAGAGCGCCTCCATGTCCACGCCCTTGTTGCGCAGCTTGGCGAGGTTGAAGGCCTGCAGGGTCACGAACTTCGTCGGGCTGACGAGGTCCATGGCGGCGCAGAACACCTGGTTGCCGGCGACGTAGAGATCGACTTCCTGCTGGATCGAGAACGTGGAGATCACGTCCTTGACCTTGATGTCGAAGTAGTCGACGGAGGCGCTGAAGCCAGGCGCCCAGCTGGGCTGGCTCAGCGTCATGCCGACCACCTTGTTGTTGGCCAGTTCAGGGCGCAGGGCGGTGTTGCCCACGGTGCGCTGCTGAGCCGTGAAGGTGCTGCCCTGGTAGTTGACGTTCTGGTTGATGACCACGGGCGCGGCGTAGAGCTCCGAGAGGTTGGGCGCGCGCACGTCGCGCGAGGCGACGGCGCGCAGGCGCAGGCCGTCGATGCCGGTCTTCCAGGTCGAGCCGACCTTCCAGCTGTTGATGCCGCCGGCAGTGCTGTACTGGGTGTGACGGCCGGCGATGTTGAGGTTGGCGTCTCCCAAGGTTGCGGACTTGAACAGCGGGGCGTTCAACTCGACGAAGCCTTCCTTGACGTTGTAGGCGCCCGAGGCCGCGTGGTAGTTGCCGGCAAACCAGTTGTTGCCCACGGTGGTGTTCAGCACCGGATCGGCCGGGTAGGCGGTGGTGTTGGGCGTGGTGGGGTAGACGCCATTGCCGTAGGGGTCGCCAGTGACCCAATAGCCTTCCTTGCGTGCCTCGGCGCCGAAGGCGACGGCCACGGGGCCGGCCCAGTTGGAGAAGGGCTGGCCGTTGACGCTGAAGCTGGCCACGGTCTGGCGCTGGCGCGAGAGCTGGCGCGGGCCGTTGGCTGGGAAGACGTAGGCCAGGGCGGCCGGGTCCTGCTTGACGTCGCCAATGATGTTGAGCGGCACGCAGCCCGACGCCACGGCGGCGGCACTGCGGCAGACGATCTGGCCGGACGAGTTGCGCACCGCGTCGATGGCGGCGTTGTAGCGCGGGTTCAGCATCATGTTGGCGACGTCGATCTCGATGTCGTTGATGCCGTGCTCGAAGTAGCCGTCATAGGTCCAGCTGCTGCCGCCGAGGTCGAACTTGCCGTTGCTGCCGATGACGAAGCGCTTCTGCTCGCGCACGGGGTTGACCTCGATGTCCTTTTCCAGATTGCCGTTGGCCGTGCCGTACTTGAAGCTGGTGATGTTGTTGGTGACGCAGGCCTGCTGGATGGATGCCGGCAGGTAGGGGTTGTCGCACTGGATGGTCAGGTTGTCGTTCTTGGCGGCGCCGGGGTTGGGGTTGAAGCGCGCATCGACCTTGGCGAGGTTGACGGTGAAATAGACCTCGGCGTTGTCGTTGAGGTCGAAGCTGCCGCGCGTGTAGAAGACTTCCCGCTTGAGGTCCATGCCCATGGAGGTGCCGCCGCCGACGGTGCCGGCCAGGTCGCCACCCACGCAGAAGGGCGTGATGCAGCCGGTGACGGCGCCGGTGCCGGTAGCCACGCCGCCCGAGCCGTAGACGAATTTGTAGGGCGCGCCGTCCTTGCCGAAGGCCGTGCCTTGCA
>CAUJSJ030000062.1:0-134030 GCA_963422775.4 uncultured Roseateles sp. | reverse complement strand
AGCGCATCGATCTGGGCACGCGCCGCCTTGACCTCGCTCTTGCCGATCTGGCCGAAGAACTTCGGGCCGACGTAGCCGGCCAGCAGGCCGATGATGACCATGACGACGAGCAGCTCCAGCAGCGTGAAGCCACGCGGTCGGGGGGAGTGGGGTTGGGCGGTCATGGTCCGAATGGGTCAGGGCGGCGCAGCTTAGGAAGCCGCAGTGACCGCGGCGTGAATGAAGAAAAGATGACGCGCTGCATGAGCCGATCGGCCTATGTCACGGGCAATTCACCGCGGCTGCCTAAGGTGCCGTCCGTGAAGACACCAGCCCTGACCCCACCGCCCCGTCCCGCCACGAGCGGGTTTCGTTTCACTCAACTCGTGGCCGCTGCCACCGTGGCCACCGTCACGGCATCTGCTGTCGGGCTGGCCACGCAGATGCGGCCGGCCGTGGCCGCGCAGGCCCGCCAGGGCACGACGCTGATCGTCAAGCTCGCCGACAAAGGTCGCGACGGCGCCCAGCAGCAGGCGCAGCTGCGTCGCGTGCTGGCAGATGCCCGCCTGCCGCTGAAGGTTGAGCGCCCGCTGGGTGCCGGCTGGTGGCGGCTGCAGGCGGGTGCCGAAGCAGATGCCGCGGCGAAGGCGGCCTGGCTTGCCGCGCTGCGCGCCGACACGCGCCTGGCGTACGCCATGCCCGACCTGCGTGAGCAGCGCGCGGCCGTGCCCAATGACCCGCTGTTCCGCAGCGCGACCGACCCGACCTCCAGCCAGTGGTGGCTGGACGAGCAGAACGACACCAGCAATGCCGGCGCGGCCGGGTTCACCAAGGCCTGGGACACGACGACCGGCTCGGCCACGCCGGTGGTCGCCGTGCTGGACTCGGGCACCACGGCCCACGGCGACCTGAACGCCAACCTGCTGCCGGGCTACAACTTCGTCAGCAAGCCCGAGTACGCCAACAACGGCGGCACGGGCCGCAGCGCCGGCGCCAACGATCCTGGTGACGCACTGAGCCAGGCGGAGCACGACGGCAACCTCGCGCTGTGGGACGGCTGCCTCGTCAACGCCAACAGCAGCTGGCACGGCACGCTGGTGGCCGGCCAGCTCGGCGCGGTGACGAACAACGCCGGCGGCGTGGCCGGCATCAACTGGAACGCGCGCATCCTGCCGGTGCGGGTGTCGGGCAAGTGCGGCGCCTCGGTGGCCGACATGGTGGACGGCATGCGCTGGGCTGCCGGCCTGAGCGTTGCCGGCGTGCCGGTGAATGCCAACCCGGCCAGGGTGCTCGTCATCGGCTTTTCCGGCGTCACCTCCTGCAGCGCGACAGACAGCAACCCCGACGTGGCTGCCGCCGCCAGGCTCTACCAGGACGCCATCGCCGAACTGCGCGCCAAGGGCGTGCTGATCGTGGCGGCGGCGGGCAATCTGCGCAGCGCTGTGGGCCGGCCTGCCAACTGCAGCGGCGTCTTCGGTGTGGCCGCGGCCAACCGCCAGGGCTTCAAGGCCCTGTATTCCAACTTCGGCCCCGAGGTGCAACTGCTCGCGCCTGGCGGCGACGCCGACTACCAGCGCACCTGCGACACCGAGCTGGCAGACACCGGCGTCGTGTCGACGATCAACGTCGGCAAGACGGCGCCGGCAACCGCAGGCTATGGCGCCGTCAGCGGCACGAGCTTCGCGGCACCGCAGGTGGCGGGTGCGGCGGCGCTGATGTGGTCGGCCAACCCCAACCTGACGCTGGCGCAGGTTGAAGCCGGCCTCAAGGCCAGCGCGCGCCCGCATGTGACGGCGTATGCGCTGGGCTATTGCACGGCCACCAACAACAGCCGTTGCACGCTGCAATCGACCACGGGCGGCGCCGGCCTGCTCGACGCCGCAGAAGCCGTGAAATACGCGCTGGCGCCTGTCACCTACACCGCGCCAGTACGCAGTTCACTGGGCCTGCAGAGCACCAACCTCAGCCGCTGCGGCCAGGCTCAAGGCAGCACGCCCATCCCGCTGACACCACCTCCCCCGCCACCGCCGCCTCCTGCGCCGCCCCCGCCCCCGCCCCCGCCCGCGCCCACCCCGCCCGCACCGGCGCCCTCCTCGGGCGGCGGCGGTGCAGCTTCGGGCTGGTGGCTGCTGAGTCTGGCCGGCGCTGCGGCCATGCTGCGCCCGCCACGTCCGAGGCGGGAGACCCAGGCCGATTGAGCCGCTGCAGTCGTTGTTCTCGGCGTCCGGCGGCCGGCAGGCCGGCGGGGCTGCCTTCTTTTCTCGCAATGGGGCACGGGACCTTTGAAAACAACGGCTTAGCCGTCACTCAACGCGGTTATCAACAGACTTGCCCACGGTTCGGATGAAGAACATCAGCCCGGGACGGGGCAGACTTCAAGGTGGTCAGCGTCGAGAGCGCACTGCTGGCGGGCCAGGATCTGCAGGAGCGGGCCGTCTGCATCAAGCGGAGAGTCCTGGCGCACCCCCTTGCGTGATTGGGTCCAGCCCACCAAGCACCCTTCGATCATCAGATCGGCTTTCGCGCGATCACGCTGCTCGGCGGAGAGCAAGACTTCAAGAAGCTGGTCGACCGGAAAACCCCCAGTCCAAGTTCTCCGTCTTCACACGGCTGGGGTCGCTGGTTAGAACGCGGCACCGCCTACCAAGTCGAGCGCCCCAGCAGATCGGTCGCCTGCTGAGGCATTTTGCGGTGGCCCTGCGCCGAGAATCGGCGACCTGACCCGCGACTCGCAACAACAGCCGACCACCTTGACCAAGGGCAACAAGTCCTACCTTCCCAGCAAGCCCTGCCAGGCCTGCGGCCGGCCGATGGCCTGGCGCAAGGCCTGGGCGCGCAACTGGGACGAGGTGAAGTACTGCAGCGAGCGCTGCCGGCGGCACAAACCACCAGCGGGAGCGGTGAGTGGCTGAGCCGCTGCGCCACCTGGTGCTGGTGCTGGGCGACCAGCTAGACCTGGACGCTGCCGCCTTCGACGGTTTCGACCCCGCGCGCGACGCCGTCTGGATGGCCGAGGTGGCTGAGGAGTCCACCCATGTCTGGAGCAGCCAGCCGCGCATCGCCGTCTTCCTCGCGGCCATGCGCCACTTCGCCGAGGCCTTGCGCGCCGCCGGCCGGCCGTTGAACTACCGTCGCCTCGACGACCCCGCCACGCGCGACAGCCTGGCCGCGCAGTTGCGCGCCGATCTGGCCCTGCTGCGGCCCCAGCGCCTCGTGCTGACCCGGCCGGGCGACTGGCGGGTGCTCCAAGCCTTGCAGGACGTCGCGGCGCAAGGCGGGCTGACGCTGGAGCTGCGCGAGGACCGCCATTTCTACACGACGCCCCAGGACTTCGCCGCGCACGCGAGGGGGCGCAAGGGCCTGCGGATGGAGTACTTCTACCGCGAGCTGCGCCAGCGTTTCAGCGTGCTGATGGACGGTGGCAAGCCGCTGGGCGGCGAATGGAACTTCGATGCCGACAACCGACAGGCCTTTGGCCCGCAAGGCCCCGGGTTCGATCTGCCGCAGCCACCGCGTTTCGAGCCGGATGCGATCACGCGCGAGGTGATCGCGCTGGTGCGCGAACGTTTCTCCGGCCACCCCGGCCGCCTGGACAGCTTCGCCTGGCCGCTGACCCGCGTGCAGGCGCTGCAGGCACTGGACGCGTTCATTGCGGAGCGGCTGCCCCTCTTCGGCCCCTACCAGGACGCCATCTGGCCGGGCGAGCCCTGGCTGTATCACGCCCAGCTGTCGGCAGCGCTCAACCTCAAGCTGCTGACGCCTCAGGAGGTGGTCGCGGCCGCCGAATCCGCGGTGCGTGCAGGGCGTGTTCCCATCGCCAGCGGCGAGGGCTTCATCCGCCAGATCCTCGGCTGGCGCGAGTACGTGCGCGGCATCTACTGGACCCGCATGCCGGCCTATGCCGAGGGCAATGCGCTGGGCGCGCGACACGACCTGCCGGCCTGGTACTGGACTGGCGACACCGACATGGCCTGCCTGCGCGACGCCATCACCCAGACGCTGGAGCACGGCTACGCCCACCACATCCAACGCCTGATGGTGACCGGCCTGTTCGCGCTGCTCTACGGGGTGGCGCCGACCCAGGTGCATGCCTGGTACCTGAGCGTCTACGTGGATGCGGTGGAGTGGGTGGAGCTGCCCAACACGCTGGGCATGAGCCAGTACGCCGACGGCGGGCTGATGGCCAGCAAACCCTACATCGCCAGCGGCAAATACATCTCGCGGCAAAGCCCGCTGTGCGGTGGCTGCCGCTACCGGCCGGACGAACGCGTCGGCGATCGGGCCTGCCCGTTCACGACGCTGTACTGGGACTTCCTGTTGCGCCACGAGGCGCGCTTTGCCGAGCATCCGCGGCTGGCCCTGCAGGTGCGCGGCCTGGCCCGCGTGGACGAGGCGCAGCGCAGGCAGATCCGCACCCTCGCCGAGGCGATCCGCGCCCGGGGTTGATGCCACCGCGCAGGGCTGAAAACGGCTGGCATCGGGCTTGCTTCAAGGGCTTGTCGACGCGTTTCAATTGAAACGCGAACCCTTGAGCCGCCAAGCATTGCCATGAAGACAAAAGAAGACATCCGCATCGTGCTGGTCGACGACGACCGCGACGCATGCGAGAGCCTCAGCGAGGTCCTGCAGTTCGATGGTTACAGCGTGCGCTTCGCGACCACCGCCCAGGAAGCCATGACGGCCGTGGAGGAGTACCAGCCCATCTGCGCCCTGGTCGACCTGGGCCTGCCCGACCTGGACGGCTGCGAGCTGTCCCGGCGGCTGCGCGAGCGCTACGGGCCTGACCTCGTGCTGATCGCCGTGACCGGCCGCAGCGGCCAGAAGGCGCACGACATGGCCATGGCCAGTGGCATCGACCACGTGCTCAGCAAGCCGCTGTCGCTGGAGCGCCTGAGGTCATTTTTCCCGCCGCGCAGCTGAGTTGACGGCAAGATTTACCGACCTGTCGGCCGGGCCAAGGCACTGATCCGTGCGCCTCACGGCCCGCAACGCACGCACGCTCACGGCACCCCTGCAAGGACGCTCGATGACTGATACCCAGTCCGAGGACTCGACGCAATTTCGTCGCATCCTCACCCGCAACCTCGTGATTCCGCTGGCCATGGGCCTGGGCAGCATCGTCGTCTTCGTCGGGCTGCTGTGGCACCTGGTGGGGTTGCTGAACTGGGTGGACCACACGCACCGCGTCGTCGCCAAGGGGCATGAGCTTTCCACGTTGAGTGCCGACCAGGAGAGCGGCTTGCGTGGCTTCCTGCTCAGCGGTGAAGACAGCTTCCTGGCGCCGTACGCGCTCGGGCAGGCCAAGTTCGCTGCAGAACTCAAGGGCGCTGAGGAATTGGTGTTGGACAACCCGGCCCAGGTGGACCGGCTGCGCCGCGTCGCCGCGCTGTCGCAGCGCTGGAACGTGTTCGCGCAAGACATGATCGGCATGCGCCGCCGCGGCGAGCCGGTTGAAGCGGCCATCCGCAGGCAGACCGGCAAACAGCTGGTGGACGAAATGCGCCGCGAGTTGCGTGCCTTCGGCGAGACCGAGTTGCGCCTGCTGCGCGACCGCAACGAGGACGCCCAGGTCGGCACCTGGGTCTCCGTGGGGGGTTACATCACGCTGCTGCTCATCGTCAGCGGGTTGATCGCCTGGGCCGGCCGGCGCGACATCACGGCCCTGTCCAAGGAGTACGGCGACGCACTGAGCAAGCTCGAGAAGACGGCACATGAAAGCCTGGAGCGCGCCTGGCTGCGTGAGGCGCAGATCGAGCTGAGCGATCAACTGGTGGGCGAGCGCGCGTTGACGGGCATCGGCGATCGCACGTTGAAGTTCCTGTCGGAGCGCGTGGGCACCGTCGTGTCGGCAGCGTTTGGGCGAGGCGAGGACGGCCGGTTGCAATGCATCGCCGCACACGGGTTCGCGCTGGAAGATGCCACCTCGCGCGACCTCGAAACCGGCCTGCTGGCGCAGGTCTGGCGTGACGCCAAGCCCCTGCGCCTGCCTGGCCTGGCCGACGATTTCCTGAAGGTGACGACAAGTCTCGGAGACATGCGGCCGCGGGAGATCATGCTCGTCCCGGCCGTTCACGAGGGGCGAGTCAACGCCTTGCTCGAACTGGGTTTCGCGAGCCCGCCCGATGCGCGCTCGCTGGCCCTGCTGGCGCTGCTGCAGGACATGCTGGGCGCGCTGGTGGAGGCGGCCCACTTCCGCCAGCGCCTGCAGGCCTCGGTGGAGGAAACCCGCCAGCTCAACGAAGAGCTGCAGGTGCAGCAGGAGGAGCTGCGCACCGCCAACGAGGAGCTCAGCGAGCAGTCCCGCGTGCTGAGCGAGTCGCAGCTGAACCTGGAGGAGCAGCGCGCGGAGCTGGAGCAGACCAACGTGCAGCTCGCCGAACAGTCCGAGGCCCTCACGGCGCGCAATTCGGCGCTGGGCCTGGCGCAGGCGGAACTCAACGAGAGGGCGGCCGAACTGCAGCGCGCCAGCCGCTACAAGTCCGAGTTTCTCGCCAACATGTCGCACGAACTGCGCACGCCGCTGAACAGCGCGCTGATCCTGTCCAAGCTGCTGGCCGAGAACAAGCCCGGCAACCTGAACGAGGAGCAGCTCAAGTTCGCCAGCACCATCCACTCGGCCGGGCAGGACCTGCTGACGTTGATCAACGACATCCTGGACCTGTCCAAGGTCGAGGCCGGCAAGCTGGACATCTCACCGCGCGCCCTCGATCTGCGTGCGCTGGCCGACAGCATGCGCCGCATGTTCCACCCCCAGGCGCAGCAAAGGCAGCTGCGCTTCGAGGTGACGCTGGCGCCCGGCCTGCCCGCGTCCATCGTGACGGACAGCCAGCGCATCGAGCAGGTCCTGCGCAACCTGCTGTCCAACGCCATCAAGTTCACCGAGAAGGGCTCGGTGACGCTGGACATCGAGCCCCGCGGCGACCGCATCGCCTTCGTCGCGGCCGACACCGGCATCGGCATCCCGCCAGCGCAGCAGCAGCGCGTCTTCGAGGCCTTCCACCAGGGCGATGGCGCGTTGAACCGGCGCTACGGCGGCACCGGGCTGGGCCTGTCCATCTCGCGCCAGCTGGCCGGGCTGCTGGGTGGCGAGCTGCGGCTGAGCAGCGTCGAAGGCGAGGGCAGCCAGTTCACGCTGCTGCTGCCCGCCGAGATGCAGGTGGCAGAGCAGCGGCCGGAGCCGTTGCAGCCAGCGCCGGCCTCCTGGTTGCCGCCGGCTGCTGCGCGTGCGCCGCAGCCTGCCGCGGCCCCTGCGTTCGACGATGACCGTGACGAGCTGACGCCGGACGCGCCACCTCGTCGCCTGGCGCTGGTGGTGGAAGATGACCCGAACTTCGCCGCCATCCTCTACGAGCTGGCGCACGAGATGCAGTACCGCTGCATCGTGGCCCACGAGGCCCCCGCGCAGCGTTGGAGCTGGCCACGGCCCATCTGCCGCAGGCCATCCTGCTGGACGTGCGCCTGCCCGACGGCTCGGGGCTGGCCGTGCTGCAGCGGCTCAAGGAAGACCCGCGCACCCGCCACATCCCCGTGCACATCATCGCGGGCGAGGACTTCCGCGAGGTGGCGCTGCCGATGGGCGCCGTCGGCACGGCCATCAAGCCGACGACGCGCGAGGAGCTCGTGGACATCTTCAGGAAGCTGGAGCGCCACGGCGCCGACCAGATCCGCCGGCTGCTGCTGGTGGAGGACGACCAGCGCCAGCGCGAGAGCATCGCCCACCTGATCGGCGACGACGACATCGAGGTGGTGGCCGTGTCGCACGGCGAGCAGGCGTTGGCGCTGCTGGACCAGCAGCACTTCGACTGCATGATCATCGACCTCAAGCTGCCCGACATGGACGGCAGCGAGCTGCTGGCCCGCATGGCCGCGCGCAGCGTCGAGAAGACGCCGCCGCCCGTCATCGTCTACACCGGCCGCAACCTCAGCCGCGAGGAGGAGGCCGAGCTCAACCGCTACTCGCGCTCCATCATCATCAAGGGTGCGCGCTCGCCCGAGCGGCTGCTGGACGAGGTGACGCTGTTCCTGCACAAGATCGAGTCGCGCATGTCCGGCGAACGCCAGGAGCTGCTGCGCACCGCGCGCAACCGCGAGCGCGTCTTCGAGGGCCGCAAGGTGCTGCTGGTGGACGACGACGCCCGCAACATCTTTGCGCTCACCAGTGTGCTGGAGCAGCGCGGGCTGACGGTGGAGCCGGCCCGCAACGGTGTCGAGGCGCTGGACAAGCTGGCCGCACACGGCGACATCGACATCGTGCTGATGGACGTGATGATGCCGGTCATGGACGGCCTGGAAGCGACGCGGCGCATCCGCGCCGATCCGCGCTGGCAGAAGCTGCCGGTCATCGCCATCACCGCCAAGGCGATGCGAGACGACCAGGAGCAATGCCGCCGCGCCGGTGCCAACGATTACCTCGCCAAGCCGATTGAAGCCGACCGCCTCGTCTCGCTGCTGCGCGTGTGGCTCCCGGAACTTGGTCGCCTCTGAATCAGCGATGCCGCAAGCGCTGTTCGACCTGGAGCTGCGCCTCCTGATGGAGGCCATCTACAACCGCTACAACCACGACTTCCGCGAGTACTCGGGGGCCTCGCAGAAGCGGCGCGTGCAGTACGCGATGCAGCAGCTGCAGTGCGAGTCGGTGTCGGCCTTGCAGGGACTGGTGCTGCGCGACGAACGCGCCTTCGCGCAGCTGCTGGGCATGCTGACCATCCCGTTCACCGAGATGTTCCGCGAGCCGGAGTTCTTCCTCGCGCTGCGCCGCCACGTCGTGCCGGTGCTGCATACCTACCCGTCGCTGAAGATCTGGGTGGCCGGCTGCGCCAGCGGCGAGGAGGTCTACTCGCTGGCCATCCTGCTGAAAGAGGAAGGCCTGCTGGAGCGCAGCATCATCTACGCGACCGACATCAACCCCGCCGCGCTGGAGCGCGCGCGCCAGGGCATCTTTCCGGTCGGCGAGCTGCAGCAGTACACGCGCAACTACCAGGCCGCGGGCGGCACGCGTGGCTTCTCGGACTACTACACCGCTGCCTACGACGCGGCGCGCTTCGACCGCGAGCTGAGCCGCCACGTCACCTTCGCCGACCACAGCCTGGCCACCGACCACGTGTTCTCGGAGATGCACCTGATCTGCTGCCGCAACGTGCTGATCTACTTCAACCGCAAGCTGCAGGACCGGGCCATCGGGCTGTTCTCGGAGTCGCTGTGCCACCGTGGCTTCCTGGGTCTGGGCAGCAAGGAGAGCCTGGACTTCTCTACCCACGGCAAGGCCTTCGAACCCGTGGCGGCGCGCGAGCGGCTGTTCCGCAAGTGCTGACCATGCCGTCCCGTCGAGCGTCCAGAGCCAATCCCGTGCGGCCACGCGCGGAGCTCATCGTCATGGGCGCATCGGCCGGCGGGGTAACGGCGCTGATGACGCTGCTGGCACCGCTGCCCGCGGACTATCCGCTGCCCATCGTGGCCGTGCTGCACCTGCTGCCGCGCCGCGAGAGCCGGCTCGCCAGCGTGCTGGACGACAGCCTGGCCCTGCCGGTGCGTGAGGCGCGCGACAAGGAGCCCATCACCGGCGGCACCGTCTACCTGGCCAGCCCGGACTACCACCTGCTCATCGAGCTGGATCGCAGCTTCTCCTTCAGCAGCGAGCCACCGGTGGGCTTCGCCCGCCCTTCCATCGACGTGCTGATGATCTCGGCCGCCGATGCCTACGGCCCCGCTCTTGTCGGCGTGCTGCTGACGGGTGCGAACATGGACGGCGCCGAGGGCATGGCTGCCATCCAGGAGTGCGGCGGCCTCACCATCGTGCAGCTACCCGCTGACGCCGACGTGGCGACCATGCCGGAGGCCGCCATCGCGCGCCGCCAGCCCGACCACGTCTTGACCTTGAAAGACATTCAAAAGATGTTGCTGAGTTTTGCCAAGCACGGCGGTGCCGCGTGAGCGCCTGCCCGCCCGCCGACATCGTCAAGCTGCTGATCGTCGACGACCTGCCCGAGAACCTGCTGGCGCTGGAGGCGCTGCTGCGCGAGGACGGGCTGGAGGTGCATGCCGCGGCGTCGGGCGAAGCTGCGCTGTCGCTGCTGCTGGAGCACGACTTCGCGCTGGCCCTGCTGGACGTGCAGATGCCCGAGATGACCGGCTTCGAGCTGGCCGAGCTGATCCGCGGCAGCTCGCGCACCATGCACCTGCCCATCGTCTTCGTCAGCGCCGCCGACCACGAGCCGTCCTACACCTTCCGCGGCTACGAGAACGGCGCGGTCGACTTCCTCTACAAGCCGCTGGACCCGCAGGCGGTGAAGAGCAAGGTGCGCGTCTTCACCGAGCTCTACCGCAAGAGCCGCCAGCTGCGCCGCCAGCTCGTCGAGGTTGAAGCCGCCCACGCCAGGCAGGAGCAGCTGCTCAGCGAGCTGCAGCAGACCCGGGACGACCTGCAGCGTGCGCTGCGCATGCGCGACGAGTTCATGTCCATGGTGTCGCACGAGTTGCGCACGCCGCTGGGCGTCATGACGCTGGACCAGAGCGTGCGCCGGGACCGGCTGGAGCGCGGCGACCTGGCCTACTTCAACGCCGAGCGCCTGCGCGCCATGGTGGCGCGCGACTCGCGCCAGCTGCGCAGCATGACCCGCCTCATCGACGACATGCTCGACGTCTCGCGCATCCAGCACGGCAAGCTGTCGATACGCCCGCGCAGCACCGACCTGGGCGAGCTGGCCAGCCACATCGTCGCTGACTTCGGCGTGCACTTCGGCAAGGTGCCGCTGCACGTCAGCGCCGAGTCCGGCCTCGTCGGCGAATGGGACGACAGCCGCATCGGCCAGGTGCTGGTCAACCTGCTGAACAACGCGCTGCGCTACGGGGACGGCGGCGCCGTCGAGGTCGAGGTGAACCGCACGGCGGACGGCATGGCGCGGCTGGCGGTGCGGGACCACGGCATCGGCATCTCGCGCGAGGACCAGGAGCGCATCTTCGACCAGTTCGAACGCCTGGCCTCGGCCGGCCAGGCGCCTGGCCTGGGGCTCGGGCTGTTCATCAGCCGCCACTTCGTGCAGGCCCATGGCGGGGCCATCCGGCTGCACAGCGAGCCCGGCGCCGGCTCCAGCTTCGAGGTCTTGCTGCCTTTGATCAGCCCAACTGCTGGCTGACCCAGTGCACCAGCCCGTCGGGCGCGCGGAACTCGTCGGCCGAACGCACCGCAATGCCGGGGTGGCGCTCACGCCACATCGCCGCCAGCGTGGTGCCGGGGCCCACCTCCAGCACGCAGCGCACACCGCGTTCGGCAATGCAGTCCATGCAGTCGTCCCAGCGCACCGTGCTGGCGATCTGGCGGGCGAGCGCGGTGCCGAGCACGGCCGGGCTGCGGCTGGCGGCGCCGGTGAAATTGCAGACCACGCTGGCCCGTGCGGGCAACAGCGTCAGGGCACTCAGGTGCTGCGCGAAGGCTGTCGCAGCCGACGCCATCATCGGCGTGTGGGACGCGACGCCGATGGGCAGGCGCGTGCAGCGCAGGCCGGCCAGGCGCCAGTGCTGCGCCGCGGCATCCAGCGCCGCCACCGGGCCGCCCACGATGGCGCGCTCGGCGCCGATGCGGATGGACAGCGACAGCCCGGGGGCTGCTTCGGCCAGGGCCAGCGCGTGCGGCCCGTGCACGGCCATCAGCCCGCCGGGCTGGCCTGCCGCGCTGTCGTCCATGGCTTGCGCGCGCGCCACGGCCAGGTCGAGGGCGGTGCCCGCATCGAACACGCCGGCCACCGAGAACGCTGCCAGCTCGCCCGCGCTGTAGCCGGCCACCACAGCCGGCGCGGGCAGCCTTGCGGCCAGCACCTGCCAGGTGGCGATGGCGAGGCCGGTGAGCAGCGGCTGGGCGATGCGGTTGGCGTGCAGCCAGCCGGCGTCGCCGAGGCGGGCGCGCCAGTCGGCGCCAAGGTGCCGGGACATCGCCGCAAGCGTGGCTGTGGCCTCGGCCTGGCCGTCGAGCCAGGGCAGCATCTGCGCGTGCTGCGCGCCCTGGCCGGGGAAGAGCAAGGCCAGGGTCACGTGACCCGGCTCAACCAGCAGGCTGCGGCGAGCGTGTCGGCGGAGCCGCCGGGCGACAGGCGGCGGCGCACGAACTCGCTGCCGATGGCGGCTGCGGCCTCGATGCCCTGTGCCGCCCCGCCGGCTGCGAGGAAGTCGCGCGCGGCTGCCTGCGCAAAGCGCAGCCCTTCGAGGCCGCCGCGGTGGGCCAGGTTGCTGTCGTCCAGCACGGCCATGATGGAGAACAGCGTGTCGACGTGCGCCGGCGTGGTCGCCAGGCCGCGTGCGCGGGCGTTGCGCAGGGCCGGCTCGGCGGTCTCGAACAGCGCCGGGAAGCCGAGCGCAGCCTCGGCCGAGGCGCTGCGCAGATGCAAGCGCCGTGCGGCCATACCGCCCGGCAGGGTGGACGGCCGCTGCGCACGCGCGCTCAGGGCCTCACCCCAGCGCGCCAGCAAGGTCTGCCGCAGCTCGGCCGGCGTGGCACGTCGCCCCAGCGCACCGGCCGCCGCGCACAGCAGCCCCAGCATGAAGATCGCGCCGCGGTGGGTGTTGATGCCGCCGGTGGCGGCCAGCATGCGCGCCTCGGCCGCGATGCCACAGCGCTCCAGTGCCTCGAACGGCGCGCCCGCCGCCCCCAGCTCCGCGATGCGCACGAAGTAGCTGCGCAACGCGAGCAGGCTGCGCATGAAGGTGTGGGCGTCCATGTCGGCATGGCTGCCGCGGTCGGTCAGCGTGACGAGGCCCGGCTTGGGCGCCAGCGCGAGTTCGTCGTACAGCGCCAGCGTGGCGGCGCGGCCGATCTGCTGCGCGGTCAGCGGCGCCGAGGCGGGGGCGAGGTGCGGCCTCATGCGGCCACCTCGACGCCGTCGAACAGCTCGGTCGACGTGACCGTCGAGGCGCCATGCAGGCGTTTCACGAGCAGGGCGCGCACGTCGCCCTCGCGCCAGGCCCGCCATTCACGCCAGGCGACGGCGGCGTCGCCAGCAAACACCAGCTCGCCGTCCAACCGCGTCGGCGCGGCAAAGTCATTCAGCGCGGCGGCTACCGCATCGGCCTGCTCGGCGTCGGTCACCCCCACCCAGAGGTCCAGGTCCGAGCCGTCGCGCAGGTGGTTGAGCCCGGTCAGGTAGCGCCAGCCATGGCTGCCGTAGACGCGCGCCGTCGTGCCGCTGGCCTGCAGCGTGGCGGCGAGCCGGCGTGCCGGCACGCGGGCGGCCGGCGGCAGCTGGGTGATGAGCTGCTCCAGGCGCGGGAACTCGTCGAAATACAGCACCTCCGACAACGCCACCTGCAGCGCGATGCGGCGGCGCTGCCAGCGTTGCGGCGCACACAGGCCGAGCGCCAGGTGGCAGCCGTCCTCAGGCTGGCGCGTGACGACAACGGGCAGGCGCCGCGCCGCCCAGTGCCGCAGGCAGTCGCGCGCCTGGGCGTCCCAGTGGCGGTCCTGCACCTGCTGCCAACCCTCGCGTGACAGCCAGGCGATCTGGTGGCGGTGCACCGGCGTCATGGCGCGTCAGGCGGCGTCGAGCACTTGCTGGGCGACGCTGGCGGCCAGGCGTCTCCCGCCGCGTGCTGCGCCGTCGTCGGCCCGGCGGTCCTGCGTCGGCGCGTCGGCCAGCGCCTCGCGCAGCGCCTGGGCCAGATCGCCCTGCCAGAGCCGGCGCACGCCGCCCATGGCGACGTAGTTGCCCACGCCGGGCGCGAACACGGGGTTGGACTCGGAGAGCGCAGCCAGCAGTGCCTCGGGCAGCTTGGTGACGCGGGCCATGGCCGGCAGCCGCATGACGCGGATCTCGGCCTCGGGCAGGGCGTCGCAGGCGTCGGCGATGAGGCCGGAGGTGATGAAGCCGCCGGACAGCGCCTGGTCGTAGACGAGGCCCAGCACGCGGTGGCCGCGGCGGCGCGCGAGGTCGATGCACATGCCGAGGTGGGCCATCGCGCGGTTGATGCCCAGCAGCTCGTCGCGGCGACGCAGCTGCTGGCCTTGCGTGTCGATCAGCAGCAGCAGGGCACGGCCGGGGTGCTGCGTCATCGTGTCGAGCACGGCGCGGGCTTGCGTCAGCGCGAGCTGCACGCCGATGGGTGCGTGGTCGGTGGTGCCGATGACGGTGATGGGTTCGCCGTCGAACTCGACCTCGCCGCGCAGGAAATCGCCATCGCGCTCGATGCCGTGGTCGGCGCCGAAGAGCTGGGTTGCCAGGGTCTGCCAGTCCATCAGTGGGCTCCCAGAGCCAGCACGCCGGCCACGTCCAGGTCGGGCACGTGGGCGGCGTTCTCGACGCCCAGCGCGGCCCACAGGGCCAAGGCCTCGGCACCGTCGAAGGCCAGGCGTGCGGTCATGCGGGCGTGCTCGGCTTCGAGCAAGGCGAGGGTGACCGGCTTCGCGCAATCCAGCGCCGCGATGGCCGCCGCGCGAAAGGCTGCCACCTCGTCTTCCACCAGCATGTCGCAGTCGCCGGTCAGCCAGCGGTGCTTGCCGCCGGTGGTGCGCCAGACCAGCGCCCGGTCGCGCGAGTCGTACTCCTCGACGCCGTGCGAGGCCTCGATGACCTCGGGGCCGGACATGGCCAGACGCCCCAGGTCGCTCATGACGATGTGGTCGGCGCAGCGCGCCACGATGCCCATGCCGCCGAAGCAGCCATTGGCGCCACCGATCAGCACGATGACGGGGATGCCGGCAGCGCGCACGTCGAGCAGCGCGCGCATGACCTCGGACACCGCGATGAGACCGGCGTTGGCTTCGTGCAGCCGCACGCCGCCGGACTCGGTCAGCAGCAGCACCGCGCGTGGTTTGTCGCGCAGCGCGCGCTTCATCAGGCCGACGAGCTTGGCGCCGTGCACCTCGCCGACGCCGCCGCCCATGAACTCGCCCTCCTGGGCAGCGACGAAGATGGTCTGGCCCGCCAGCGTGGCACGGCCGATGGCCACGCCGTCGTCGAACGAGGAGGGCACGCCAAGCTGGGCGAGATGCGGGCTGGTCAGCCGCATGGCAGGCGGCAGCCATTCGTGGAAGCTGCCGGCATCGACAACCCCGGCCAGTCGTTCGCGCGCCGAGCATTCTGCAAACGAGATCATGGCTTCAGCTCCTGCGCGGCCTGGTCCAGCCGCAGGCTGACGACGGCGGGCGTGGCGCCCATGTCGTGGATGGACAGCAGCACGCCGGCAAGCTGATGGCGCTGGTGGAAGTCGCTGACGACGGCCGACCAGATAGTGCCGAAGCCGCGTGCCGAGGTTTCGATGTGCACGCGGCAGTCGCTGCCGGCCGCGGGTTCCAGCAGCACTTCCAGATTGCCGGAGCCGACCACGCCGACGAGCACCGGCGTGAAGGCGCCAGCCGGCCGCGTGCCGGTGAAGGCGTAGTCCAGGGTTTCGAGGCCAGGGGTGGTCATCTTGTCCTCACCAGTTGCGGAAACGCTTGGGTGGGCTGTACAGGCCGCCCGAGGCGCGCACGAGGTCGCGCATGCTGCGCGCGGCGAGCAGGTTGCGCGTGGCGTCGCGCGGGTCGATGCCGAGGTCGGCAGGGCGCTTGATGACGCCGCGGTCGCGCAGGTTCTCCACCATGCGGGCATCGCGCGCCAGGCCGACGGCCGTGTAGCCGGCCACGCCGCGGATGGCCTGCTCGCGCTCCTCGTCGCTGCGGCACAGCAGCAGGTTGGCGATGCCTTCCTCGGTCAGGATGTGGCTGACGTCGTCGCCATAGATCATGATCGGCGGCAGGGCCATGGCGGCCTGCTCCTGCAACGTCCAGGCGTCGAGCCGTTCGACAAACGCGGGCTGCATGTGCTCGCGGAAGGTCTCCACCATCTGCACCACCAGCTTCTGGCCGCGCGGCGTGCCGGCAGCACCGAGCCGGCCATCGCGGGCCTCGCGGCCGGCCTTCAGCCAGGCCGGGCTGGCGTGCCGCCGCCCGCGCGCGTCGGCGCCCATGTTGGGCGCGCCGCCAAAGCCGGTGATGCGGCCCAGCGTGGCCGTGGAGCTGTTGCCCTGCAGATCGATCTGCAGCGTGGAGCCGATGAAGAGGTCACAGGCGTAATGGCCGGCGGCCTGGCAGAAGGCGCGGTTGCTGCGCAGGCTGCCGTCGGCACCGGTGAAGAAGATGTCGGAGCGGGCGCGGATGTAGTCCTCCATGCCCAGCTCGGAGCCAAAGGAGTGGATGGACTCGACCCAGCCAGCCTCGATGGCGGGAATGAGGGCAGGGTGCGGGTTCAGCGCCCAGTGCTTGCAGATCTTGCCCTTCAAGCCGAGGGACTCGCCGTAGGTTGGCAGCAGCAATTCGATGGCCGCCGTGTCGAAGCCGATGCCGTGGTTCAGGCGCTGCACGCCGTACTCGGCGTAGATGCCCTTGATGGCCATCATGGCCATCAGCACCTGGATCTCGCTGATCTGCGCCGGGTCGCGGGTGAACAGCGGCTCGACAAGGTTGGGGCGAGGCGCGGGCACGACGAAGTCCACCCAGTCGGCAGGAATGTCGATGCGCGGCAGCACGTCCACGATCTCGTTGACCTGGGCGATGACGATGCCACCCGAGAAGGCCGTGGCCTCGACGATGGCGGGCGTGTCCTCGGTGTTCGGGCCGGTGTAGAGATTGCCTTGCGCGTCCGCGGCGTGGGCGGCGACGAGGGCGACCTTGGGCGTCAGGTCGACGAAGTAGCGCGCGAAGAGTTCCAGGTAGGTGTGGATGGCGCCGATCTCGATGCCGCCGCTGCTGACCAGCTTGGCCAGGCGCGCGCCTTGCGGGCCGGAGAAGGAGAAATCCAGCCGCTTCGCGATGCCGCTCTCGAAGACGTCCAGGTGCTCGGGCAGGGCCAGCACGGACTGCACCATGTGCAGGTCGCGCACGCGCTGCGGGTCCACCTGCGTCAGCGCCTGGGCCAGGAAGTCGGCCTGCTTCTGGTTGTTGCCCTCCAGGCAGACGCGGTCGCCGGGTTCCAGCACGGCCTCCAGCAGCGGGACGACGGCGTCGGTCGCCACGCGCCGGCCCTGCAGCCGCGGGCCGAGGGCCTCGGCCACGCGAGCCTTGCGTTCGCGGCGCTGGCGGTCGCGCAAGTTCCAGGCGGGAGCGTTCATCGTCGTTCCCTCAGCGTGCCGCGCCGACGACACCCATGACGGCGTCGGGCAGGCCGGTGGCAATGCCCGGGAAGATGCAGATGAGCAGCACCGCCAGCAGCATCAACACGACGAAGGGCAGCACGCCCCAGATGATGTCCTTGAGGTCGATGTCGGGCGCGATGTTCTTGATGACGAAGATGTTCAGCCCCACGGGCGGGTGGATGAGGCCGGTCTCCATGACGATGGTCATCAGGATGCCGAACCAGATCAGGTCGAACCCGGCGGCCTTCAGCGGCGGCAGGATGATGGGCGCCGTCATCAGGATGATGCTGACCGGCGGCAGGAAGAAGCCCAGCAGGATGACCATCAGCAGCACCGCCGCCAGCAGGACCCACTTGGACAGCTGCATGCCGACGATCCACTCCGCCGTCGACTGGCTGATGTGCAGATAGCTCATCACGTAGGAGAACAGCAGCGACATGCCGATGATGAACATCAGCATGGTCGACTCCTTCAGCGTCGACGTGAGGATGGGCGCCACGTCCTTCGGGCGCCACACGCCGTAGATGACGGCGATCAGCGCCAGCGCCAGCAGGGCGCCGAGGCCCGCGGTCTCGGACGGCGTCGCAAAGCCGCCGTACAGCGCCACCATGACGCCGATCAGCAGCAGCACGAAGGGCACCACGCGCGGCAGCATCTCGAACTTCTGGCGGTGCGTGAAGGTCTCGTTGGCGAGCAGCGCCGAGGCGGTACCGGTGCGCTTGAACTCGGCCTCGGCCAGCGCGTATTCCTTGCGGTAGCGAAAGGCCGCATAGGCCGCGAACAAGCCGACCAGCAGCAGGCCCGGCATGATGCCCGCGAGGAACAGCCGGCCCAGCGACTGCTCGGCCGCCACCGCGTACAGGATCATCGTGATGGACGGCGGCAGCAGGATGCCCAGCGTGCCACCCGCCGCGATGATGCCGGCCGCAAAACCGGGCGAATAGCCGCGCTTGCGCATCTCCGGGATGCCGGCGCTGCCGATGGCCGAGCAGGTGGCCGGACTGGAGCCGGCCATGGCCGCGAACAGCGCGCAGGCGAAGACATTGGCAATGCCCAGCCCGCCGGGGATGCGGCCCATCCACACGTGCATCGCCGCGTACAGGTCCTGCCCCGCGCGTGACTTGCCGATGGCCGCGCCCTTCAGGATGAAGAGGGGAATGGACAGCAGCGTGATGCTGGCCATCTCCTCGTAGACGTTCTGCGTGACCGTGTCCAGCGCCGACGCCGGCATGAAGAAGGCCATGAACAGCACCGCGACGCTGCCAAGCGCGAACGCGATGGGCGCGCCCGAGAACATGAACAGCAGCGTGACGACGCCGAACAGCGAACCAAAGGCGAGCATGCTCATGCTGCGGCTCCTTGACTGGGTTTGAAGAGGCCGTTGATGCGTGCCGTGAGCTGCACCAGCAACTGCAGGCTCAGCAGCGTCATGCCCAGGGCCATCAGGCCGTAGGGAATCCACAGCGGCGGCGCCCAGGAGGACGAGGTGGTCTGGCCCTCGGCCCAGGCCTCGTGGAACAGCGTCCAGGACTTCCACGCAAAGAAGGCGCAGAAGGCGGTGCCCATCAGGTCCACCAGCGCCAGGCGCAGGCGGTTGACCGAGCGAGGCAGCAGGCCGGCAATGGCCTCGATGCCGACATGCCCGCGCAGCGACTGCACGAAGGCACCGCACAGGAAGGTGGCGCCGACGAGGCAGAACACGGCGGCTTCGTCCTGCCAGTCCGTCGACGCCTTCATCACGTAGCGCGACACGACGCTGTAGGTCAGCACGCAGGAGGCCACCAGCAGGGCCAGCATGCCCAGCACGATCAGCGCATGGTTCAGCCACTGCAGCGCGTGCGCCAGGGGCCTGAGGAAGGCGGGCGTGTCGGGGTCGATGCGGACGACCGCCGGGCCACTGTCGATGGCATGACTCATGGCTTTGCCATCACAGCAGCTTCTGCGCGGCCTTGAGGATGGCCGCGCAGGACTCGTTCTTCTCGCCGAAGTCCTTCCACGCGGTGTCGCGTGCGATGCCCTGCCACTTCTTCAGCGTCGCCTCGTCCATGTCGTAGACCTTGGCACCGGCCTTGGCGTAGATGTCGGCCGCGGCCAGGTCGTCGGCCTTGGCGGCGTCACGTGCAAACACCTCCAGCTCGGCGCCCACGGCCATGACGATGTCCTGCTGCGCCTTGGGCAGCTTGTTGAAGACCTTCTTGGAGATCATCAGCGGCTCGAACATGAACCAGTAGGTGCGCTGGCGGCCCGAGGTCAGGTGCTTGGCGATCTCCTCGAGCTTGAAGGAGATGAAGCTGGTGGACGAGGTCATGGCCGCGTCCATGGCGCCGGTCTGCATCGCCGCGTAGATCTCGTTGGACGGCAGCGTGATGACCGAGGCGCCGGCCTGCTTGAGCATCATGTCCATCTCGCGGCTGCCGCCGCGCACCTTCAGGCCCTTGGCGTCGTCGGGCGTCACCAGCGGCCGCGCACGGCTGGCCACGCCGCCGGCCTGCCAGACCCAGCTGACGATGAGCACGCCCTTGTCGTCCAGCACCTTGGACAGCAGCTTGCCCACCTCGGCCGTCTTCCAGGCCGCACCCTGCTCATAGCTGGGCACCAGGGCCGGCATCAGGCCGGCGTTGGTCTCGGCCACCTCGCCGCCGGCATAGGACAGCGGCACCAGGCTCATGTCCAGCGCGCCCTTGCGCATGGCGGAGAACTGCGCGTTGGTCTTCATCAGCGACGAGCCGGGGTAGACCGAGGCCTTCAGCGCGCCGCTGGTGCGCTTCTCCACCTCGGCGGCGAAGCGGCGGCACAGCCGGTCGCGGAAGTCGCCCTCGGTCAGCGAACCGCTCGGGAACTGATGCGAGATCTTCAGGTTGCCCGACTGGGCTTGAGCGGTGGGCAACCAGGCGGCTGCGGCGGTGCCGGCGGCGGCGCCGACCCATTGACGTCGTGTGAGGTACATGGCTTGTCTCCAGGGGTGTCCGCCTTTGGATGGCGGTATGCGGCCGCAGTGTGGGCGCGACCCCTGGGACGATCAATCAACCTTACACAGCAACCATTACGCTGGCTGCAACGGTCGTGGGTTAACCCTTGCCTAGCCCTGCGGCTTGGCGGCTTCGAGCTCGGCCGAATGGCTGCGGCAGGCCGCCAGCAGCGACAGCAGGTTGGGGTCGCGCTCGCGCGTGCGCAGGAAGACGACGCTGATCTTCTGGCGCATCTGGTAGCGCGCCGCCAGCGGGATCAGGCTGACATTGCGTGGCAGCACGCCGCGCACCCGCCCTGGCAGCAGCGTGCTGCCGATGCCGCCGCCCACCAGGTTCATCAGCGAGAAGATGTCGCTGGTGGTCATGACGACATTGGGCTCGAAGCCGGCCGTGCGGAAGGCATCGACGAAGCGGTCGTGCGTCACATAGCCTTCGTTCAGCGACACGAAGCGCTCGTCCGCGCAGGCACCCAGGTCCACCTCGGCCTGGCGGGCGTAGGCCGACTCGGCCGGTGCGGCAAAGAAGATCTCATCCTCGAACAGCAGCTGCGACTCAACATCCGCAGCGCCCTCGGGGAAGCCCATCACCGTCGCGTCCACGGCGCCGTCGCGCAGCTTGCGCAGCAGGTCGCTGTTGGAGCCCAGCACCAGCTCGGTCTGGATGTCGGGCTTGCGCAGGCGCAGGCCCATGATGAGGGCCGGCACGGTGCCGCTGGTCAGCGAGTACAGCGAGCCGATGCGGATGCGGTCGGCCGCGTAGCCGGCGATCTCCCGCGTGGAACGGATGCCGTGGGCCATGGCCTGAAGCACCTCACGGGCCACGTCGGCCAACGCGTGGGCCGCGTCATTGGGCTGCAGGTTGCGGCCCTCCAGCCGGAACAGGCTGCAGCGCGTACCGGTCTCCAGCGAGTGCAGCGCCCGGTGCACGCTGACCGCGCTGATGCCCAACCGCTCCGCCGCCCGCGCGAGATTGCCGCTCTCCATGAAGGCCAGCAGGATCTCGAGCTTGCGGAAGGTGATCTCTTCGTCGATGCGGTGGAGCATGGGCCGCCATCCTAGGCCCGGCGGACGTCAGATGTGCGCGGCGGCCAGCCCACCCAGCACGATGCCGATGCCGCCGGCGGCGATGGTGGCCCATTCCATCCAGCGGCGCTTGGTCAGCAGCGCGATGGCGGCCAGCGCGATGGATACCTGCAGCGCCGTCGTCGCCTGCGCCCAGCGGTGATGCAGGTGCAGCTGCTGCTCGCTCTTCTCGTCGAAGTGCTTGGACTCTTCCTCCAGCTTCTCGGCCGCCAGCTTGATGTCGGCCTTTTCCTTCTCGTAGCGAGCGACCTTGTCGCGATACTTGGCTTTGCCCTCTTCGCTCGGGCTCAGCTCCAGCGCCAGCTCCGCGAGGTTCTGCTTGCTGCTCTTGGACTGGTAGTAGTTCCACTGGTTGCCGGCCTCGGTCTTCTTGATGGCCGCGTCGTTCTTCAGGATGCCGGCATTGGCCTGCGTGGCGCCGCCCATGTAGGAGAAGCCGGCCCCGAGCGTGGCCAGGATGGCGGTGATGACGGCCAATTGGCCGGCGAAGCCCTTGGCATCGTGCTGGGCCGCATGCTCCAGCTCGTGCTCGTGCGGGCCGTGGACGTGGAAGCCGTGTCCGGACATGTATTTACTCCTTGCGCAGATAGTCGACGAAGTCGAAGTTCACGCCGGTCGCGCTGGTTCGCGCGTCTCGGTGGGCTTCGATGAATTGATCTCGCGGCCAGGCGGGGAAATGCCGGTCCGCATCAGGGAAGACGGCATCCACCTCGGTCAGCGCCAGCTTGTCAGCCCGCGGCAAGGCCAGCGCGTAGATCTCGCCGCCGCCGATGACGCAGACCTCAGGCTCGGCCGCGCAGACGGCCAGCGCTGCATCCAGGCTCGCGAACACCTCGGCGCCGGGCAGTTCGGTCGCGCGGCGGCTCACGACGAGGTTGCGCCGCCCCGGCAGCGGGCGGAACTTGGGCGGAATCGAATCCCAGGTTTTCCGCCCCATGACGACAGGCTTGCCTGCAGTCACTGCCTTGAAGCGCGCCATGTCCTCGGGCAGGCGCCAGAGCAGCGCGTTGTCGCGGCCGATGGCTTGGTCGCGGGCCACAGCCGCGACGAGCGTGATCCGGCTCATACCGCCACCGGCGCCTTGATGGCCGGATGCGGGTCGTAGCCGCTCAGCTCGAAGTCCTCGAACTCGTAGTCGAAGATCGACGCCGGCCGGCGCTTGATCGTCATCAATGGGTAGGGCCGCGGCTCGCGGGCGAGCTGGGTCTGTACCTGCTCCACGTGGTTGTCGTAGATGTGGCAGTCGCCGCCCGTCCAGATGAAGTCACCGAGTTGCAGGTCGCACTGCTGGGCCAGCATCATCGTCAGCAGCGCATAGCTTGCGATGTTGAACGGCACCCCCAGGAAGATGTCGGCGCTGCGCTGGTAGAGCTGGCAGCTGAGCTTGCCGTCCGCCACGTAGAACTGGAAGAAGGCGTGACAGGGCATCAGCGCCATCTTCGGCAGGTCGGCCACGTTCCAGGCGCTGACGATGATGCGGCGGCTGTCCGGGTTGGTTTTCAGCTGCTTCACCACCTCGGCGATCTGGTCGATGTGACCACCGTCCGGTGTCGGCCAGCTGCGCCACTGCACGCCGTACACCGGCCCGAGGTCGCCGTCCTCGCGCGCCCACTCGTTCCAGATCGTCACGCCGCGCTCCTGCAGCCAGCGGGCGTTGCTTTCTCCGCGCAGGAACCACAGCAGTTCCAGCACGATGGACTTCAGGTGCACCTTCTTCGTCGTCACCAGCGGGAAGCCCACGGCAAGGTCGAAGCGCATCTGGTGGCCGAACACGCTGCGCGTGCCAGTGCCGGTGCGGTCGCTCTTCTGCACGCCATGCTCGAACACGTGGCGCATGAAGTCTTCGTATTGGGACGAGGAGGCGGTCTGGAGCATGGCGGAATTATCAGCGGGGCTGCCCGGCCTTGTCGCCGATGTGCCGGTCGATGAAGTCGAGCAGCCGGGTCGTAAACAGCGCCATGCTCTGCTCGGTGCTCAGGCCGTGGCCTTCGTTCTTCAGCAGCAGCCATTCATAGGGTCGACCGGCCTTGTCCATGGCCTTCATCATCCGCTCGCTGTGGCCGATCAGCACGCGCACGTCATCGTCGCCATGCGCGATCAGCAGCGGCGCCTGGATTCGGGCCGCATGCTTGAGTGGCGAGACCGCGTCCAGCCGCGCGCGGTCCTTCTCCGGGTCGCCGACGCGCAGCCGGCTCGTCTCCCGCGTGATCTTGGTGAAGTCGGAATCGTCCGAGTACAGCTGGGCGATGTCCGACACGCCGGCAAAGCTGACGCCGCAGCGATAGAGCTCGGGCGTCTTGATCAGCCCCCAGACGGCCGCATAGCCACCGTAGCTTGCGCCGTAGATGCAGATGCGCCGTGGGTCGGCCACGCCGGTGCGGATGAGGTGCTGCACGCCGGCGGTGATGTCATCCTGCATGGCCAGGCCCCATTGGCCGAAGCCGGCCTGCTCGAAGGCCTTGCCGAAGCCGGCAGAGCCACGGAACTGGGGCTGGAACACCGCGTAGCCGCGGCTGGCGAGCAGCTGGGTGTCGGCGTCCCAGCCCCAGTGGTCGCGCACGAAGGGGCCGCCGTGCACCATGACGACGAGCGGCCAGGGCCCCTGGCCGGCGGTCGGCTTCGTCAGGAAGGCCGGGATGCTCAATCCGTCAGGCGCCGTGTAGGCCATCGCCTCCATCGGCCGCATCTGCGCCGGGTCGATGTCGGGCCGCGCCTCCAGCAGCAGGCGCATCTTCATCGTCGCCGCGTCCAGCACATACCAGACGCCCGGGTCGGCGTCGCTGTACGACTGCACGAGCACACGACCCTTGGGGTCGCTGCCCGAGAGGCGGTTGACCTTGCCGGGCAGGGCCTCGTCGATGGCGGCCTGCAGCGCGGCCCAGCGAGCATCCAGCCATTGGGCAACCGGCTTCATGCCGCCCTTGTAGAAGCGTCGGTAGCTGCCGTCGCCGGCGTCGCCGTCGGCATAGGTGATGTCGACCTGGGCGTCGCCGGCCAGCATCTCGCCGCGCTGCTTGTGCACGGGGTCGTAGCGGAAGATGGCCCAGGTGTCGCGACCTTCGCGTGACAGCACCGTCAGCTCGTCGGCGCTGGCCGAGGCGGCGAGCGGCTGCCAGCGCTCCTCGGTGACATTGAACTCATCGAGCTTGACCCATTCGTCCGACACCGGCCCCCGGTACCAGTGCGACAGCAGCGTCCTGTCGTTCCAGAACTCGGAGTTGGCCAGCGTCAGCATGCGCAGCCGGCCGGTGGCGTCCAGCGCCCAGTCCATCGGATCGCCCGACATCGGGTAGGACAGTGCGCGGCTGCGCCCGTTGCGGGCATCGAACACGGCCAGCTTGCGGTGCTTGAAGTCATCGAAGGCCAGCACCGCCGTCGATTGCGGGTCGCCCGGCACGGCCTTGCCCAGCGTCCAGGTGCCGAGATTCGCCAGACGCTTGCCACTGAGGTCGTGCGACGAGGCGACGGCGCCGTAATTGACGGCAAAGATGCCCGATGTGATCCAGCCCAGCTGGCGCGGGTAGCGGGCGAAAAGATAGCCGGCGTCGCGCTCCCACTTGCCGAAGATGATGTCTCGGTGCGAGAAGTCGTCGGTGTTGACCAGCATCACGCCGGTGCCGTAGCGCCGGTTCATCAGCGCGATGACGTGGCGGCCATCGGGCGAGATCGCAGCCTGCACCACCAGTGGTGGTCGCGTCGCATCGGTGATGGACAACGGTGCCGGCGTCTGTGCATGCGCCAGCGCGCTCAAGGCCAGGCCGCCGACGACACGGCAAAGCGCGGCAATCCTCATGTCACACCCTCCCCAGGGTTCAGGTCTTCGATTCAGCGGCCTGCAGGCCGAACTGCATCGCCGCCAGCTTGGCATAGAGCCCACCGCGCGCCACCAGCTCGTCATGCCGCCCGATGTCGACGATGCACCCGGCGTCCAGCACGACGATGCGGTCGGCCTTCTGGATGGTGGCCAGCCGGTGGGCGATGACCAGCGTCGTGCGGTGCTGCATGGCGGCCTCCAGCGCGGCCTGCACGACGCGTTCGCTCTCGGCGTCCAGCGCGCTGGTGGCTTCGTCCAGCAGCAGCAGCGGCGGGTTCTTCAGCATGGCGCGCGCGATGCTGATGCGCTGGCGCTGGCCGCCCGACAGGCGCACGCCGCGCTCGCCCAGGAAGCTGGCGTAGCCCTCAGGCAGGGCGCGGATGAAGTCGTCGGCAAAGGCGGCCCTGGCCGCCGCGATGACTTCGTCGTCCGTCGCGCTGGGGCGGCCGTAGCGGATGTTCTCCATCGCGGTGGTGGAGAAGATGACGCTGTCCTGCGGCACCAGGCCGACGTTGGCGCGCAGGTCGGCCAGGCTCAGCTCGCGGGTCGGCACGCCGTTCAGCAGGATCTGGCCATGCTGGGGGTCATAAAAGCGCAGCAGCAGCTGGAACACCGTCGTCTTGCCAGCGCCGCTGGGGCCGACGAGGGCCACCGTCTCGCCCGGCTGCACGGTCAGCGACAGCGCGTCCAGCGCCGCCGTCAGCGGCCGGGACGGGTAGTTGAAGGTGATGGCGTCGAACTCCACGCGGCTGCCGCCCGATGTGGCTGGCAGCGACTGGGGCATGGCGGGCTCGGCCACCGGTGAGCGCGCCTCCATCAGCTCGATGAGCCGCTCCGTGGCGCCCGCAGCGCGCAGCACATCGCCCCAGACCTCGGCCAGCACCGCCACGCTGCTGACGAGCAGCGTCACGTAGACGACCGTCTGCCCCAGGTGCCCCGCCGAGATCTTGCCGGCGATGACGGCCTGGGTGCCCTGGTACAGGCCCCACAGCATCGCGCCGAACACGGCCGTGATGATGAAGGCGACCAGGAAGCTGCGGATGCGGGTGCGCTTGCGGGCGGTGTCGAAGGCGGCCTCGCTGGCGGCGGCGAAGCGCTTCGCTTCGGCGCCCTCCTGCGTGTAGCTCTGCACGACGGTGACGGCGTTCAGGATCTCGGCGGCGATGGCCGAGGTGTCGGCCACGCGGTCCTGGCTGGCGCGCGACAACTTCCTCACGCGGCGGCCGAAGTACAGCGCCGGCGCGACGATGAGCACGAGGATGCCCAGCACCTGGCCCATGACGTAGGGGTTGGTCACGATCAGCATGACCAGCGCGCCGATGCCCATGACCGTGTTGCGCAGGCCCATCGACAGGCTGGAACCGACGACGGTCTGCACGACGGTGGTGTCGGTCGTGATGCGGGACAGCACCTCGCCGGTCTGCGTCGTCTCGAAGAACTCCGGGCTCTGGCGCAGCACGTGGGTGTAGACGGCGTTGCGCAGGTCGGCCGTCACGCGCTCGCCCAGCCAGGTGACCATGTAGAAGCGCGAGGCCGAGAAGATGCCCAGCGCCGCGCCGACGGCGAACATCGCCAGGAAGTGCTCGCGCAGCGCCATCAGCCGCTCGCCGGGGTTGCCGGCCTCGAAGCCGGCGTCGATGAGGCCGCGCAGCGCCAGTGGAAAGGCCAGCGTGGCCATGGCCGACAGCAGCAGGGCCGCGAAGGCCAGCGCGATGCGGCCGCGGTAGGGGCGCAGGAAGGGCGCCAGGCCGCTCAGCGAGCGGGCCTGTTTGGACGCGGGGCGGTCGGTCGTGGAACTCATGGCTTCTCGGTCAGGATGGCGCAGGTGCGGGCCAGCATCGCGTCGTCAAGGTCTTGGTGGCAGAGCAGCTGCAGCACGTGAGTGCGCCAGCGCGCGCCGTGGTCGTCGTGAAAGACCGGCACGCCGGGCCAGACGCGGTCCCAGCGGAACACCGCACAGCCAGCCGCGCGCAGCGCTGCGTAGACCGGCTCGGGCTCGTCCGCCCACAGCGGCATGACATAGGGCGCCGCCTGGGCCGGCAGCGGGCCGAACAGCGGGCGGGCGCCGGGCAGTTTCTGGGTCAGCCGGTACAGCGTGTCGAAGTGGTCGCGGCGGCGCGCGACGATGCGGGCGCGCGGCAGCCCGAACAACTGCTGGGTCAGCACCGGTGGTGCCTGCTCGCTGCGCGCCAGATCGCAGTCGGCCAGCATCTCCGCCTCGTTCATGTCGCGTGCTGTGCCGCCCGCGGAGGGCGCGCGTGGCGGGCCGTTCTTCAGGCGAAAGAGCGTGCGCAGCGGCAGGTTCAGCCCGGTCAGGCGGCCCTGCTCGCTGGCGCGCTCCAGCAGGTCGATCCAGGCCTTGAGCTGCTGTTTGGCGCCGGTCGCCTGCAGCGTCTGCTCGGGAAGCGGTTGGGCAGCGGCCAGCAGGCCGCCTTCCGACACCGGGAAAAACTTGGACACGCTGGCCGTCGCCAGGTCGCCCCAGTGCCCGACCGGCCGTTCGCCGGCCTGGCCGAAGAAGCTGTGGGCGCAGTCCTCCACCAGCGCGATGCTGCGGGCGTCGCACCAGGCGCGCACGGCGGCGAGCGAGCGCGGCAGGCCGAAAAGCTGGGCGACGACGAGTGCGCGCGTGCCCGGCGCCGGGGTGATCGCATCCAGTGCCGGCAAGCCGTCGGGCCCCAGCGGATAGAACTGCACCGCCGCACCGGCCGCGCGCAGCGGCGCGACCAGCGTCGGGCAGTGATAGCTGGGTGCCAGCACGCTGTCGCCGGCTTGGACACCGAGCGCCTTCATCGCGGCGAACAACGCCGCACGGCCGCTGGTCAGCAGCCGGGTGTGGGGCAAGTCGTCGACGGCAGGCAGGCCGGCGGCGCGCTCGCCCGAGAGGTTGTCCCAACCAAAAGTCGGGCGTGTGGGTTGTCGGGCAGCAAGCGAGGACATGGGCCGCGGATTGTGGGTCACAGCAATGGCGGTCGCCCTGCGTAGCCGGTCAATTCCAGATAGCCGGCGCCCAGTGGCCGCTTTTCACGGTCGAACAGCCGGGCCACGCCTTCCCAGTACACCAACCCGCTGCTGCGCCGCGCGTCGATCTCCTGGGCGTCGAACGCTGCGCTCAACAGCATCTCGCCAGCCGGGCTCTTCAGCCGCCATTCGACGGGCCAGGGCGCGCCGGTGGCGGGGCTGGTCCAGTGCCGCGTGGGCGTCATGGCGACCTCGTCGGGTCCGAAGCTGCGGTCGGCGCTGCCCGGCGTGCGCAGGCTGCCGCCGGCCCAGTCGCGTGTGCCGTCCTTGCGGCGCAGCTGGAACAGCGTCAGCGCGCGGCCATCGTGCAGATTGATGCCCAGCCAGTCCCAGCCGACCGAATCGCCGAGCACGCTGTCGCTCCATTCATGGTCCAGCCAGGCGCGGCCGGCCAGGCTGTGGCGCTGACCGTCCAGCACGAGCGCCGCCTGGGTGGCGAGCTGGGGGCGCGAGTAGTAGCGGCTGAACTGCGCGGGGTTGGGGCCTTTGCGGGACAGGCCGCCGTCGCCTTGCAGCAGCGGCGCGTCGGGTGAGGACAGCTCCAGCTCCAGCGCGAAGCCGGGCCCGTTGAAGAGGGCGCGGTGGCCGTCGCCTTCGCGCTTGAGCGTCCAGTCGCGCAGCTTGACGTCGCAGTCGCCCTCCATGGCGTGCACGGCGCCGGGCAGGGCGCGCAGCAGGCGTTGGGCGTGGCGCTGCTTCTTGGCGCCCAGATCGGACAGGGCGACATGGCCGAGCAGCAACTGTCTGGCGGCCAGGCCGCTGGGATGGTCGGCCGCGGCGGGGCCGGGCAGGCGGAAGAAGGTCAGCTGGTAGCCGTAGCGGGCGGGCGCGCCGTCGCGGTCGCCGAGCAGGCCGGTCAGGTACCACCACTCGATGGCCTGACCGGGGTGGGCGCCGAAGTCGTGCGGGAAGTTCAGCGCGGCACGCGCCTGCAGGGGCAGGGCGGCGAGCACCCCGAGCGGCAGAGCGCCTTGCAGCAGGACGCGGCGCTTCATGCGTCCTCCCTCACGGCGCGCACTGCGTCTGCGCCCAGTGCCTGCCTTCCAGCCAGCAGCGACGCGCCCACGGCTGCGGCAAAGGCCAGGCCGACCAGGCTCGCCAGCCGAGCGACGGGGAGGTGCATCTCCATGCTCCAGTGAAAGCTCTGCGGGTTCACGACGAAGACGAGCACGACGCTCAAGCCGAGGCCCAGCGCCAGCCCGGCCAGTGCACCCGCGCCGCCCGCGAGGCTGGCCTCGATGAGCAGCAGCCGCATCAGCTGGCGGCGCGACAGGCCGAGATGTCGCAGCAGCCCGAACTCGCGCTTGCGCGCCAGTGCCTGGGCCGACTGGCTGGCGACGACGCCGAACAGCCCCACGGCCAGCGCCACGGCCTGCAGCCAGACGGTGATGGCGAAGCTGCGGTCGAAGATCTTCAGCGACAGCGTGCGCAGCTCGCCCGCCGCGGCCATCTCGACATCCTCGCCGCCGAGCTTGCGCACGGCCTCGCGCGCGGCGTCCAGCGTCTGGCCGGGCGCCAGCCACAGCGCGACTTCCGTCGACGTGTCGTCGCCGCTGACGCGGCGGTAGTCGGCCAGGGCCATCCACACCGCCGTGCTCTGTCGGGCGTAGTCGCGCCAGATGCCCAGCACCTGCAGCTTGACGACGCGACCGCCGTCGGCCAGCTCGGCGGAGAAGATGTGGCCCGGCACCAGCCCGTCGCGGTCGCGGGCCATCTCGTTGACCCAGACGGGCAGGGCATCTGCCGCCACGCTGCCGCTCCAGCGCTCGACCAGGGGCAGGCTGCCGGCAGCCACATCGCGCGCCGTCAGCGCCACCGCGTCGGCGCCGGGTGCCAGGCGCAGGCGGGCGGTGCGCTGCGGCGCGGTGCGGGCCACTTCGGGCAGGCGGGGCAGGGCCGCCAGCAACGCCGGCGGCAGCGGTGCCGGCATACCGCTCGCGCCACGCAGCGCGCTGCGAACGTAGAGGTCGGCCGGCAGCGCCTCGTCCAGCCAGCGCATCAGCGACTCGCGAAAGCTGCCGATCATCACCGTCATCGCCACGGCCAGCGCCAGCGCGACGAGCACGCCGGCGAGGGACCGGCGCGCCTCGGTCGCCTGGTCGCGGCTGCGTTCGCGGGCCAGCAGCAGCAGCGCGCCCCGCGTCGTTTCGGGCAGCGCGGCAAGCGCCGCCGTCATGCCACGCACCAGGGCTGGCACCAAGGCCAGGCCACCCATCAGCAGGCAGAGCATGGAGAGATACGCCGCCACCGGCGTGTCGCCCCACACCGGAGGCAACCGGGCCAGCGCCGCCCCCAGCGCCAGCAGCCCGCCACCGACCCAGGCCGGCAGCGTGCGGCTCGCCGGCAGGCCCAGGCCTTTGAGTACGAGGGCGGGTTCGATGCGCCGCACCGTCAGCGCCGGCGCGAGCGCGGCGACCAGGGCCGCGGCCAGGCCCAGGGCCCCGTAGACCAGCGCCGGCAGCACCAGCGGCTGGCGCCACAGCAGCTCGGCCGACGAGTCACCGGCAGCGTGCAGACCGAGGTCGCTGCCGAGCAGCTTCAGCGCACCGGCGGCCAGGCCCGCGCCCAGGGCCAGGCCCAGCAGCGTGCCAGCAACGCCGATGATCAGCCCCTCCATCAGGATCAGCCGCCAGCGCATGCGCGCCGACACGCCCAGCACGCCCACCAGCGCCCACTGCGGCAGGCGCTGGGCGGTGGCCAGCGACAGCACCGCGTAGACGAGGAAGCTGCCCGTGAACAGCGCCATCAGCGACAGCAGCCCGAGGTTGACGCGGTAGGCGCGCGTCAGGTCGGACAGGCGTGCGCCTTCGTCGTCGGGCGGCGTGGCCTGCCAGCGTGAGGGCAGTTTGGCGGCCCACGCGGCGGCGTCCACGCCGGGCGCGAGCTGCAGGTCGATGCGGTCCAGGCTGTCCAGGCGGTTGAACACCACCTGCGCGTCGGCAATGTCCAGCACGCCCAGCGGGGTGGTGCCGGCGGCAACGCGGCCGCCGATGGCCAGCTCGATATCGCGCGGCGCACCGCCACCGGGCTGGGGCAGGCGCAGCGCCAGGCTCGTCGCCCCCTTGGGCAGGCGGGCGCGGGCGGCGGCGTTCAGATGCACGGTGTTGGCGGCCAACGCCTGGGCGGGGCCGCCTTCGATCTGCGGCGTCAGCTCCGGCGCCAGCGGGTGGCCATCGGCCGCCGAGGCCAGCAGGGCCAGCGGGTCCAGGCCGATGAGGTGGATGGACAGGCCACGGCCATCCGGCCCGGACTGGCCGGGCCACAGCGCCTGGGCCTCGACGACGGGGCTGGCGGCGGCCACCTCGGGCCGGTTGAGCAACTCGGCGAAGTCGGCATCGGTCAGTGGGCCGGAGCGGGCGCGCAGGATCAGGTCGGGCTGGCCGTTGACGCCGCGGGCCGCGCGGGCGAACTCGGTGAGGGCCGCGCCGTTGAGCAGATGCACGCCGAAGGCCAGTGCCACGCCGAGCATGACGGCGACGATGGCCAACACGACGCGACCAGGCTGGTCGCGCCAGGCCGGCCAGGAGATGGCGGCCCAGAGTTTCATGCCCGTCATGCGGTGTGCAGGCCCTGCGCGTCCAGCCGCAAGCGCCGGTCCGCCGCCTCCGCCGCGCGCTCGGAGTGCGTGACCAGCAGGCAGGCCGCGCCCGCCTCGTGCGTGCAGCGCTTCAGCAGGTCCAGCACCTCGGCGGCATGCCCGGGGTCGAGGTTGCCGGTGGGCTCGTCGGCGAGCACCAGGCGAGGGCGGTGCACCAGCGCCCTCGCAATCGCCACGCGTTGCAGCTGGCCGCCCGACAGCTGGCGTGGCATGCGGGTGGCGAGCGGGGCCAGGTTGACGGCAGCGAGCATCTGCCTGACACGTTCAACGGTGCGCTCGTCGTTACGCTGGCCCAGCAGGCGCAGCGGCAGCGCGACGTTGTCGGCCACGCTCAGGTGGGGCAGCAGGTGAAAGGCCTGGAAGACGAAGCCGAGTTCGCGCCGCCGCAAGGCCGAGCGGGCGTCGTCGTCCAGCGCACGCAAGTCCTGGTCGGCCAGCATGATGCTGCCGGCATCCGCTTCATCGAGGCCCGCCAGGCAATTCAGCAGCGTCGACTTGCCGCTGCCGGACTCGCCCAGCAGCGCGACGATCTCGCCAGGGGCGAGGTCGATGTCGACCTCCGAAAACACCACCACGTCACCGTAGGCCTTGGACAGGCCGCGCGCACTCAAGAGACTCATGGGCTGGATTCTGGGTCCTTGCGTGCAGCAGGGGCTCGACCCTGGGGTGGCGCCAGCTTGATGCCGCGCCGGCCCAGCGCCTCGCGAAGCAGCAGCTCCGCCTGCGCGTTGGCGCTGCGCAGCTCCATCGCCGCGAGCCGCTCGACCTCGGCCCACAACGCGGGGTCGACGCGCAGCGGGAAGGCCTTTTTGTCAGGGCTGGCCACAGCTTCTTCAGGTGTAAAGAGTGCCCGTGTTGACCACCGGCTGCGTCTCGCGGTCCGAGCACAGCACGACGAGCAGGTTGCTGACCATTGCTGCCTTGCGCTCATCGTCCAGCACGACGATCTGGCGCTCGCTCAGGCCCTGCAGCGCCGACTCCACCATCGTGACCGCGCCCATCACGATCTTGCTGCGTGCGCCGATGATGGCCTCGGCCTGCTGGCGGCGCAGCATGACCTGGGCGATCTCGGGGGCGTAGGCAAGGTGGCTGATCTTGGCGTCCAGCACGTCGACCCCGGCGTCGTCGAAGCGGGCCTGCAGTTCGGCGCGCAGGGCCTGGGCCACGGCGTCCTGCCCGCCGCGCAGCGTCACGCGGCCGGTGCCGATGTCGTCGGACTCGTCGTAGGCATAGCAAGCGGCGAGGTGGCGGATGGCGGCTTCGGCCTGCACGCGCACATAGGCCTCGTAGTCGTCCACCTGGAACAGTGCCTGCGCGGTGTCGCGCACCCGCCAGACGACGACGGCAGCGATCTCGATGGGGTTGCCGCGCTGGTCGTTGACCTTGAGCACCGGCGCGTTGAGGTTGCGGTCGCGCAGGGAGATGCGCTTCTTCAGCGACAGCGGGTTGGCCCAGCGCAGGCCGGCGCCGCGGTCGCTGCCGATGTAGGCACCGAACAGCGTCAGCGCGGCGGCCTGGTTGGGGTTGAGCATGTACAGGCCGGCCATCACGAACAAGCCGGCCAGCCCCAGCGGAATGCCGTAGGCCGGCAGGTCGCGGGTCAGCGCGAACGCGCCCAACCCGCCCAATGCCAGACCCACGGCGGCCATCAGATAGCCATTGCTGGCACGGGCCGGGCGCTCGGTCACGAGGGTGCGCGACGGGGAGGGGTTGAGCATGGTGAGACCTGTTTCAAAAGTGAATCAAAGTGATATCACTTTAGCGGGGCTTTCCGGCGCGTGCAAGGGCTTTCTAGCCGAGCAGTCTTTGCAGGCCGGCGAGCAGCTCGGCGATGGGTTGCGGCCCGTCGCAGGCGATGACGCAGCGCTGGGGCATGGCGCGCAGCCAGGTGATCTGGCGCTTGGCCAACTGGCGGGTGGCGGCGATGCCGCGCTCGCGCAGGTCGGAGAAGTTTTCGGCGTCAAGTGCTTCCCAGACCTGGCGGTAGCCGACGCAGCGCATCGACGGCAGCGCCAGGCTCAGGTCGCCGCGGGCGCGCAGCGCCTTGACCTCGTCGACGAGGCCCTGGGCCAGCATCGCGTCGAAGCGCTGGGCCAGCCGCTCGTGCAGCCAGGCGCGGTCGGTGGGCTCCAGCGAGAACAGCGGCCAGTCCACGCCCTCGTCGCGTGACGCGGCGTGCAGCGCGCTCAGGCGTTGGCCGGTCAGGCGGATCACTTCGAGCGCGCGCTGGATGCGCTGGCTGTCGTTGGGTGCCAGGCGGGCGCCGGTCTCCGGGTCCAGCTTCGCGAGTTCGGCGTGCATCGCCGGCCAGCCGCGCTCGGCGGCTTCGGCGTCGATGGTGGCACGCAGTTCGGTGTCGGCCTGGGGCAGCTCCGACAGGCCGTCGAACAGCGCCCTGAAGTACAGCATCGTGCCGCCCACCAGCAGCGGCAGCCGGCCGCGCGCACTGATCTCGGCGGCCAGCCGCTTGGCGGTGCGCACGAACTCGGCGGCCGAGTAGCTCTCGGTCGGATCGAGGATGTCGATCAGGTGGTGCGGTACCGCGGCCAGCTCGGCCGCCGAGGGCTTGGCGGTGCCGATGTCCATGCCGCGGTAGACCAGTGCCGAGTCGACGCTGATGATCTCGACCGGCAACACGTCGGCAATCGCCAAGGCCGCTGCCGTTTTGCCGCAGCCGGTGGGGCCGGCCAGGCAGATCGGGGTCAGAACTTCTCCCATGGCGCGAGGTAGCGCCACTGACCCACAGGCAGATGGCCGAGCGGGATGCGGCCGATGCGCACGCGCTTCAGGCCCACGACCTTGAGCCCGACCAGTTCGCACATGCGGCGGATCTGGCGCTTCTTGCCCTCGCGCAACACGAAACGCAGCTGGTGCTCGTTCTGCCAGCTGACCTTGGCGGGCTTGAGTTCCTCGCCGTCCAGCTCCAGACCGTGGTTGAGCAGCGGGCCGAGCTGGTGTGCGGCACCCTGGCCAGCGTGCCGCCCGCGCTACGCCAGACGGCGGACGCGGCGCCGCAGTCGCCGCAGCGGCGTGCCGTGCTCTACGGTCTGGCCGGGCTGGTCGCGGCCGGACCGGCGCTGTGGCTGGCCAGCCAGTCTGCCCCATGGCAGGTCTGGCGCGCCGCGATCCGCACGGCGCGCGGTGAGATCCGCCACATGACCTTGCCGGATGGCACGCAACTGGTGCTCAACACGGACACGGCCATCGACGTGCACTTTGACGACGGGGCGCGGCAGATCGTGCTGCATGCCGGGGAAATCCATGTCGCCACGGCGCACGACGGGGCCGTGCCCGCGCGCCCATTCCTCGTACGCAGCAGCAATGGCAGTGTGCGCGCGCTGGGCACGCACTTCAGCGTGCGCCAGGGTGGCAGCGTGCTGGCGGCGCGCACGCAGGTGGCTGTCAGCGAGGGCGCCGTCGAGATCCGACCAGCGCAAGCGCCCGATACCGTGCGCAGGGTCAATGCGGGCCGGCAAGGCAGTTTTGATGAGCGTGCCGTTTCCTCCTTGTCGCCGCTGGCGCCGCACGCTGCCGGCTGGCTGCAGGGCGTGCTGATCGCCGAGCACATGCCGCTGGGCGAGGTGCTGGCGCAGTTGGCGCGCTATCGCTACGGCGTGCTGCGCTGCGATCCTGCGCTGGCCGCCATGCCCGTGGACGGCATCTTCCAGCTGAACGATCCGGACAACATCCTGCTCTTGCTGCAGCGTTCCTTGCCGATCCGGCTGGTGCGCCGCACGCGCTACTGGATCAGTGTCGAGGCGGCCTGAGATTGTCGGCTTACGCGTGGCCTTGCCACGCTAAGCCGACGTGCCCCAATTTACTTCTTGCCTGTCCCTTTTTTCAGATTGCTTCGTCATACAAGGTAGAGAACGAACAATCCGAACCATCGAAAGGGTCCACATGGCTTTGCAGCACCGCAGTTTGACAACAGCACGCATGACGCTCCATCCCATCACCGGCGCCGTGCGCGCCGCGCTGGTCCTGCTCCTGGCCGTGGGCGCGGCCGGCGCCGGTTTGCCGCACATGGCGGTGGCGGCCGAGTCCAGCCCGGCCGCCAACCTGCGCGATTACAGCATTCCCGCCGGCAGCCTGCGCGATGCGCTGTCCACGTTTGCCATCGCCGCCGGGATCAACCTGTCCACGCAGGGCGTGGCGCTCGACGGCCTGGCGACGCCGGGCTTGCAGGGCCGCCATGGCGTCGCGGCCGGCCTGCAAAAACTGCTGCAGGGCAGCGGACTCGAAGTGCTTGCAAACGGCAATGGCAACTACTTGTTGCGTAAAATCAGTAGCAGTACGGCCGATGGCGGCCTGGACAGCATGCCCGCCGTGATCGTCAGCGCCGAGGCCGACCGCGCCACGGAAGGCACGGGGCTATACACGTCGAGGAATCTGTCGACGGCCACGGGCTTGAACCTGTCGCAGCGCCACACGCCGCAAACGGTCAGCGTGATTTCGCGCCAGCAAATGGAAGATTTCGACCTGACCACCTTGCAGGACGTGGCGCGCGCCACGCCCGGCCTGTATGGCAAGACGCAGGGCGTGTCCGACCAGGAAACCACGTATTTCGCGCGCGGTTTTGCCTTGAGCCACGTGAATGTCGATGGCTTGCCGCTCGATGTCACGGGTTTCAATGAGCGCAACGTCTCGGCCGACATGCTGATGTACGACCGCGTGGAAGTGGTGCGCGGCGCCACCGGGCTGATGGAAGGGGCGGGCGCGCCGTCGGGCAGCATCAACATGATACGCAAGCGCCCCACGGCCACGCCCCTGCTCAATGCCTCCGCTCACCTGGGCAGCTGGAAGGACCGGCAACTGACGGTGGACGCCAGCAATGCGCTGAACGACTCGGGCAGCCTGCGCGGGCGCGTGGCGGCCAGCTGGCGCGACAGCGACAGCTTTGTCGACGTGGTCAATAATACCAATGGCACCGTGTATGCGATCGTCGAGGCGGACCTGACGCCGTCGACCACGGCCGGCATCGGTTTTTCGCGCCAGCACAGTCGCACCGACGGCGTGTTCGTCGGCTTGCCGACCTTGCCCGACGGCCGCCACATGGACTTGCCCCGCTCGACTTTCCTGAACAATGCCGACTCGTTCCAGAAACGCGACAACAACGTCGTCTTCGCCGACCTGGAAACCAAGCTGGAGCAGGGCTGGCGCAGCCGCTTCGCCATCACGCATATCGATGCCTCATCCTCGACGCGCAATACCACCAACAGCCGCATCGATGGCGAAATATACAAGCTGAACCAGTCGGAAACGGGCTGGAAGTACAACACGCAACAAGTGGTGGCCGACTGGCGCTTGAGCGGTCCCGTCACCTGGTTCGGCCGCCAGCACGACGTCATCATCGGCGCCAGCTACCGCCATGACGATTCGGACGCGGCCCAGAGCTGGGAAGGCGCGCAAACGCGCGTGATCGATATCGGCCACTGGAATCCGCACGCCTACCCGATGCGCGGCGCGCCGTTCGAGCCGTACAACTGGGGCCGCAAGACGGACGAGAAGGGCCTGTATGCGGCCGGCACCTTCAGCCTGGCCGATCCGCTGCGCCTGGTGCTGGGCGGGCGCTTCGGCTGGTATGCGCAGGATGTCACGGGCTGGTATGCCACCAATCCGACGTGGCGCCGCGACCTGACGGAAAACGCGAAGTTTACGCCATACGCGGGTCTGGTCTATGACCTGGACGCGCACCACTCCGTGTATGCGAGCGGCACGCAGATCTTCCAGCCGCAAAGCGTGCTCGATGTCAAGGGCAATACCTTGCCACCGTTGAGCGGCACCAACCTGGAAGTGGGCGTCAAGGGAGAATATTTCGGCGGCAGGCTCAATACCAGCGGCGCGCTGTTCCGCATCAAGCAGAATAACCGCGCCATGGCCGATGACGTCAATTGCCCCACGGGCGGCGCCATCTATTGCGCCCGCGCGGCCGGGCAGGTAAAAAGCGAAGGCGTCGACTTGCAGTTGTCGGGCTCGCCTCTGCCGGGCTGGCAGATCGCGGGCGGCTACACCTACGTGCTGGCCAAGTACGCGAAAGACAGCGTGGCGGCGAACATCGGCCAGCGCATCGCCACCGATGAGCCGAAGCAATTGTTCAAGTTGTACACGACGGTGCAGCTGAGCGGCAGCCTGGCAAAATGGAACCTCGGCGCCTCCGTCTACGCCCAGGACAAGATTGACCGCCGCGACACGGCTTACCTGACGCAGCAGGGCGGCTACGCCATCGTCGGGCTGACGGCCGGCTACCGCCTCAGCGAGCAGGTACAGCTGCGCGTGAGTGTCGACAACGTGCTCGACCGCCGCTACTACCAGGGCCTCGGCTATGCCTGGTCGGGCGGGCTGGAGCGCTACGGCGCGCCGCGCAGCGTGCTGCTGTCCCTGAATTACAAGCTGTAGCCGCTGCGCCAGCAGAGCGCGCCCGTGCGGGCGCCTCTGCTACACTGCCGCCGTCTTCACTTTCACACTGCTCCCATGTCCGCCACGCCAGTCCTGACGCCCCTGAAAAGCGCTTTCCAGCTATCGCGCACCGAGAATAACATCGAGCTGATCCTGCCCGAACTGCTGGCCGCGCAATTGCACGTCGTCATCGGCGGACAAAGCGAGCAGATCGACCTGTTCCTCGTGCCGTCGCCGAACCCGGAGCGCCAGTGCGTGACGGTGGCGGAAGACCCGGCCTTCCTGGCCGGCATCGCGTTTCCCAAGCTTCCCGTCACGGGCGCTCAATTAGTCGCTTCGATTCCGCCCGAGATCGAGGTCGTTATCCTGCATGGCGATGGCGCCAACTACCTGACGCGCGAGCAACTGGCGTGGTTCCGCGACATGCTGGCATCCAACGCTTGAGCGGCATTCCCGCCAAGCCCTGCAAGCCGGCGCGTGCCGAATGGATCCGGTTTTCACCGGACGACGATGCCAGCTCGCATGCGGCGATGATGGCCAATCTGCGTCCCGTGCTGTGGCGCAGCGTGCTGCTGGGCGGCTGCGCCCTGATCCTCGCCTTTGTCCTGCAAGCCGTCTGGCGCGATGTGTCGTACGCGGGCGAGGCAGTGCTGCTGCTCCTGCCGGCGCTGGCCGCGTGGACCATCGGCCTGGTGCTGCTGCCGGATCGCAATCTGTCTTTTCATGTCGAAATCAACGACGCTGGCCTGTTGCTGCGCCGGGTGGCGCGGCGCTTGCCCGGCCATGAGAGGGCGCTGCAACTGGCGCCGCAGCAGATACGCGCGCTGGAAGTGGTCAGCTACGGGGGGCCTGTGGATGTCTACCGCGGCGGGCCGCCGATGGCGCGCCTGGAGTTGCTGCTGCACACGACCCTCAAGGACTGCCCGCTGATCCGCGTGGTGGGCATGGATTTGCCCGTGCCGCAGCGCTGGTCGTTGCGGCAGATCAAGGACGAGCTGAGCCGCCGTTGTACGCTGGCCGGCATTGCCGTCAGCGAGACGGCCGGCCCGCATTACCAGTCGTGCGCCGCCATCCGCGCGCGCTGGCCGCAGGCGTAATTGATTCTGCTATGATGCACGCACGCTGGCCCTGTGAGCGCCGGTGAAAAGGAATTGTCCATGAATAGTTTCTTCTGCCGCGGCTTGCCGCAGGTCTGCACGCTGCTTGCCTGCGCCGCCTTTTGCCTGCAGGCCGATGCCGCCGAACCCACGCTGGAAGCGACCATTGTCGCGCTCGACGCCAAGGCTTTCGATGCCTTCAATCACTGTGCCGAAGCGGGACGCCTGCAGGAACATGCGAGTTACTTTGCCCCGGATGTGGAGTTTTACCACGACCAGGGCGGCGTCACTTGGAACCGCGATGCGATGCTGGCCAACACGCAACAGCATGTCTGCGGCAAATTTCGCCGGGAAATTGTCGCTGGCTCACAGCGCGTCTACCCGATCCAGGACTTTGGCGCCATCGAGCAGGGTTCGCACCGCTTTTGCCAGTTCGATACGGGCAGCTGCGACGGCCTGGCCGATTTCACCATCATATGGAAGCAAAGCCCTGCAGGCTGGCACATGACGCGCGTGCTCAGCTACGGGCACCGCGCGAATAAATAAGTGATATCCAGGCAAGCCTTGCCGGACCTGTCGCTGCGCGCCGTCATTGCGGGCAACATCGACGACGTGCGCGCGCTGGCGCCGCATGCGGCGCAGCAGGATTTTATTGCCAGCAATGCCGAGTCGCTGGCGCTTGCCGCCGCCCACCCGCACATGCACGCGCGCACCATCTATGCCGGCGAGGTGCTGGCCGGCTTTGCCCTGTATGCGGAGCCGGGGCCGGCGGGCCGGCAGGATACCTACGTGCTGTACCGGCTGATGCTGGCCGCCGGCTGGCAGGGGCAGGGCCTGGGCCGGCGCGCGCTGGAGTTGTTGTTGGGCGAGATGCGCGCCCGCGGCGCGGCCCGCGTAGCGCTGTACTACGCGCCCGCCAATCTGATAGCGCGGCAGCTGTATGCATCGGCCGGGTTTGTCGAAACGGGCATCGACGCGGATGGCGAAATGATGGCCGTGCGCACGCCGGCGTGACGGCGGCGTGCCTGGCCGCGACGGGCAACTGTCGCCGTATCGCCGCAAAACATGTATTTCCTGGCAATTGTATTGCTGAAGTCCTATGAATATTTTCGTAAAGCAACTATACTCATGGCTCTTTAAAAAATCATCGTCACGCTGGCGGCCAGCTATCCGCGCCAGAGTTCGTACGTATTCCGCTTGTTCTCTCTGAACGGGCACCTTTCCCCCGCGCGGCAGGCGTGGGCGTGATGACCGAGCCTTGCCCTGGTCGATTGCTGCCGTTGTCATTTTCGCTGTGTTGCCGCTTTGCTAAAAAGCCGGGCATCGGCGTACGGTGCGCTGTCATGTTTTGCGACGTCACGTTTCACTCTATGTAGTTCACGACAGTATGCTGAGTTCCATCTTTGCCTTTTCGACCGATACCGTGCCGTATATCTACGGCACGCACGATGCCTGGCTGGTGCTGTTTTCCATCGGCATCGCCATCTTTGCCTCGTTCATGGCCCTGCAGATCGCCGGCATGGCGCGCAGCAGCGATCGCGGCTTCCAGCGCCAGACGGCCATCATCACGGGCGCCATCGCGCTCGGTGGCGGCATCTGGTCGATGCACTTCATCGGCATGCTGGCCTTCGACATCTGCACGCGCGTGTCCTTCGAACCGGGTCTGACCCTGCTGTCGATGCTGCCCGGCGTGGCCGCGTCTTGGGTGGCGCTGAACCTGCTGGCGCGTCCGCGCATCAGCTGGCGCCAGCTGGTGGTGGGCGGCGTGCTGGTGGGCGTGGGCATCGGCTCCATGCATTACAGCGGCATGGCCGCCATGCAAACGTCGCTGACCCTGCACTACGAGCCGTGGCTGTTTGCCCTGTCGCTGCTGGTGGCCGTCACCATGGCCATGCTGGCGCTGTGGATACGTTTCGGCCTGAGCGCCATGCGCCAGCGCCTCAGTGCGCTGACGGCGCTGCTGGTCAGCAGTGTCGTAATGGGCCTGGCCATTTCCGGCATGCATTACACGGGCATGCTGGCGGCGCGCTTTTCCGGTACGCCCACGGCAGGCGAGAACACGATTACGGTGCAAGCCTCGTTCGTGGCCCTGGCCGTGGCCCTGATCACCGTCACCCTGACCGTCTTCGTGGTCGCCGCGAACGGCTTGCTGCGCTACCGCCAGTTGCTGCGCCATGCCAGCGCCAGCGAGTCGCGCCTGCGCGCCATCGTCGATACGGCGGCCGATGGCTTGATCACCATCGATGGCCAGGGCAAGGTGCGGTCCTTCAATCCCGCCGCGGAAAGCCTGTTTGGCTGGTCCGAAGCGCAGATCGTGGGGCGCGACGCCAGCGTGCTGCTGCAAGCAGCCGATGCGGCCGCGTACGAGGGCTATTTGCGCGACTACCTGGAAACGGGCGCCTCGCGCATCCTCGACAGCGGACGCGAACTCGATGGCCGCCACAAGGATGGCGCCGTGCTGCCCATGCGCGTGGCGATCGGCAAGATCGACACGCCGGGCCAGCCCCTGTTCGTGGCGTTTGTCACGGACATGCGCTCCTCGCGCAGCATGGAGCAGGCGCTGAAGGACAGCGAGCGCCAGTACCGCACGCTGATCCGCAACATCCCCGGCGTGTCCTTCCACTGCAGCTTCGCGCCCGAATGGAAGATGATTTTCATCAGCGATGCCGTCTTCAACCTGACAGGCTGGATGCCGCAGGACTTCATCGAAGGGCGGGTCAGGCTGTTCGAGCTCGTGCATCCGGACGACCGCCAGCGCGTCAACGACACCTGCGTGCAGGCGGCCGGCGAGAAGCGCGATTTCGAGAACGTCTACCGCCTGATCCACCGCGACGGGCGCGAGCGCTGGGTGCGCGAAAGCAGCGGCCCCGTGCTCGACAACGACGGCGTGGTGCGCTGGATCGACGGCGTCATCCTCGACATCACGGAAAGCGAATTGCGCAACGCCGAATACGAAGGCAAGGTCACGGCCATCTCGCGCGCGATGGCTGTCATCGAGTTCGACCTGCAGGGGCGCATCCTGGCGGTCAACCAGAACTTCCTCGACCTGCTCGGCTACCAGCTCGATGACGTGCTGGGTCTGCACCACAGCATCTTCTGCGAACCGGCTTATGTCACTTCGCCCGACTACATCGCGTTCTGGCAGCAACTGGCGCAGGGCGAATTCAATACGGGCGAGTACAAGCGCATCGACAAGGATGGCCGGGAAGTGTGGATACAGGCCTCGTACAACCCGATCTTCAACACGGACGGCAAGCCGTTCAAGGTGGTCAAGCTGGCCACCGACGTGAGCGAGCGGCGCGCCATGCAGGAAAACCTGCGCGCGGCGAAAGACCGCGCCGAGTTGGCCGCCGAATCGAAAACCAGCTTCCTGGCCAACATGAGCCATGAAATCCGCACGCCGATGAACGCCATTATCGGCTTTACGGAAGTGCTGCTGGGGACCGCCCTGGACAGCCTGCAGCGCCGCCACCTGGGCACGGTGCGCCAGTCGGCCCGTTCGCTGCTCGAGCTGCTCAACGACATCCTCGACACGGCCAAGCTGGAAAAAGGCGCCACCGAGCTGGAACTGGTGGACTTTTCGCTGCCGGACCTGGTCGACCACGTGGCGGCCTCCCTGCGCATCACGGCGCAGGCGCGCGACCTGGTGCTGCATGTGGACGTCGATCCGGGCATGGGCCAGTTCTTCCTGGGCGACGCGCGCCGGGTGCAGCAGGTGCTGACGAATTTGATCGGCAACGCCGTCAAGTTCACGGAAGTGGGCCACGTGCGCGTGGCCGTCGCCATGCAGGGCGAGCAGGTGCATATCGCCGTGCACGACACGGGCATCGGCATCCCCGCCGACCGCCTGGACAAGATCTTCGCCCCATTTACGCAAGCCGATTCTTCCATGAGCCGCCGCTTTGGCGGCACGGGCCTGGGCACGACGATTTCGCTGCAGCTGGTCGAGCTGATGGGGGGTACCATCACGGTGGAGAGCACCCTGGGCGTGGGCAGCGTGTTCCATGTATTGCTGCCGCTGGCGCCGGGCAAGGCTGTGGCGCGCCGTAGCGAACAGCCCGTGGTGGCCTTGCCGCCGCTGCGCATCCTGGTGGCCGACGACGTGCCGCAGAACGTGGAGCTGCTGCAGATCAGTCTGGGCGCGGCCGGCCACCAAGTGATCGCCGCCAGCGATGGCGAGAGCGCCGTGCGCGAGTTCAGCCGTGGCAGCTTCGACATCGTCCTGATGGACGTGCAGATGCCGCGCATGGATGGCCTGGAAGCGACACGCCTGATTCGCGTGTACGAGCGCGAACAGGGCTTGAAGGCGACGCCCATCATCGCCCTGACGGCCAGCGTGCTGGAACAGGATCGGCGCGCCGCGCAGACGGCGGGCATGAACGGTTTTGCCTCGAAGCCGCTGGAAATGCACAAGCTGACGGCGGAAATCGCCCGCCTGCTCGATATCGCCGTGGCCATGCCGCCGCCGGCGGCCGGCTCGGCGGCGCGTGCGGCCGCAGGCCAGGTGGATTGGCAGCGCGGCATCGCTCTGTGGGGCGGCCGCGAGACCTTGCAGCGGGCGATTGCACGTTTCGTGCAGGCCAATGGTGATTGCGCCGCCATGCTGGCGGCGGAACTGGAGCGTGGCGATGGCAGCGTGGCGGGCCACCTGCTGCACCGTATCAAGGGCGCGGCGGGCAACCTGTGCCTGGTGCAGGTGGAAAGCCTGCTGGGACGCATCGAGCAAGCCATCGCGCGCCAGTTGCCGGCCACCGAATTGCTGGTACAGCTGGCGGCCGCCTTCATGGCGCTGGCCGGCGAGCTGGAGGAGGGTGCCATGGCGACGCCGGCGCCCACCGATGCTGCGCCGGCTGCCAGCGCGCCGCTCGATGCGCCCGCCGCTGGCGCCTTGCTGCGGCAAGCCATCGTCAGCCTGGAAGGCGGACAGCTGGACGATGCCCTGATGGCGCAGATCGCCGCCATGCTGGCGCCGCACGGCCAGCAGCAGCGCCTGCAGGCGCTGGCCAGCGCCATCGACGATTTTGAATTTGCGCGCGCCGCGGACGTGCTGCGCCAGCTGCTGGCGTGGCTGGAGGCTCCCGCGCCGGCCGACCTTTCCTGATATTGGGCTGACGATGACCTTACACGAAGACAAACCGATCCTGCTGCTGGTGGACGACGAAGCGACGAATCTGCAGGTGCTGCGCCAGATCCTGCAGGATGATTATCGCCTGCTGTATGCCAAGGATGGCGAGAAGGCGCTGGAACTGGCGCAGAACAATCCCGTCGAACTGATCCTGCTCGACATCATGATGCCCGCCATGACGGGCTACGAAGTGTGCCGCCAGCTGAAAGCCATGCCGGCCACCGCGTCCATCCCCGTGATCTTCGTCACAGCACTGTGCGACGTGAAGGACGAGGCGGACGGTTTTGACGCCGGCGCCGTCGACTACATCACCAAGCCCGTCAGCCCGCCCATCGTGCGCGCCCGTGTGCGCACGCATTTGTCGCTGGTCGATGCCGAGGAATTGCGCCGCTCGCGCCTGCAGGTGATCCAGACCCTGGGCCAGGCCGCCGAATACAAGGACAACGAGACGGGCATGCACGTCATCCGCATGAGCTATTACGCGCGCCAGCTGGCGCTGGCGGCCGGCTACAGCGCGGCCAGGGCGGAAGATTTACTGAATGCGGCCCCCATGCACGACGTGGGCAAGATCGGCATCCCCGACGCCATCCTGCAAAAGCCGGGCAAGCTCGATGCGGACGAATGGAGCGTCATGCGCCGCCACGCGGAAATCGGCGCGGCCATCATCGGCGAGCACGCGGGCGGCCTGCTGAAAATGGCGCGCATCATCGCCCTGACGCACCACGAGAAATGGGATGGCAGCGGCTATCCGCAAGGCTTGCAAGGCGAGGAAATCCCCCACGAAGGCCGCATCGTCGCCATCGCCGACGTCTTCGACGCGCTCACCAGCGAACGCCCCTACAAGCGCGCCTGGACGGTCGAAGAAGCCATCGCCACCATGCAGCGCGACAGCGGCACGCACTTCGACCCGACCCTGCTGGCGCTGTTCATCGAACAGCTGCCAGCCATGCTGGAGATCAAGGACAAGTGGCGCGAGCCCGTGTAGGGAGTCTCAGGTCAGGGTGGGTCCACGCGCAGGTGATCGGCAAGCAGGCGCGCGTATGCATCAGTGTTGCCGAATTGCACGTGTGAGCATGCGATGCTTGTGCCCAATGTTGCCATATGGCGCGAAGATATCGCATAGGCAAGTTTACCGGGCTGTCGGCGCGATGGATACATGAAACCATGGATCTGGCCTTTCTCCTGTGCAATGATCTGATCCAGCTGCCAGCCCAGCCATTGACACCAGCCGTGATCGGGGCTGCGCAGTTGATCATAGATGCCCAGCCGGCTGGCGGCCAAGCCTGTCAGGTCGAGCAAGTTCAGAGAGGTGGCGAATGACAAGGTTGCGATCAGCGCTTGTTGCGCGCCATGCGCAATATAAAAGGTACCCGGGCGCGTGACGTCGTTTTGGCAAAGCTGGGCTTCCCAGGCAGCCGTGTAGGCATCGTCCGCAATATACACCCAGTGATAGGGGAAACCGTCCGGGCCGGCCAGTTCGGCAGGCGGACCGAAGCGGTACGTTCGTTCGACCTTCGCCGGCCAGATGGATGCCGCGTTCCACGCTGCGCGTACCAGGGGCTGGTCTGCTTGATGGGTGGCAAGATTGCGCAATAATTCAGCGCGCAGCGATGTCAGTGCCGGCAGGCGCGTAGCCATGTGCGGCGGGACGGGGGACATTGCATGTCCGTGTTGCATGTTAACCTACGATGTCAGCCATCCCCCTATGCTGCCACTTCGCCGCCGCCAGCACCTTGCGCAATCTCTCGTTTGCAGGAAAATCCAGCAGCGCCTGCTGGCTGGGGTGCACCTCGGCCCGCGTTTCAAACGATTTGCCTGCAAGCATCTCTGCCGGCGACAGCTCGTTGAGTTCGTCAACACGGCTGACCCAGAAGGCATGGATTTCACTACTCGGCTGGTCGGCAAGGACGGCCAGTACCGACCCAATCAGTTCCGGCACCGGCTGGACAAATTGCCAAGCCGGAAACTCCTTGCCGATACTGCGCCCTTTGGGTGTCACGCAATAAAACCGCTTGCTATCCACCGCGCGATACAGGGACGCCTGCGACAGTTCCACCCATCCTTGTCCAATGACATCGGATACCTTGAGTTTTGACACGGGAAGTTGCAGCAGGATCGATGGCGGAGTGGCGAGCAGCGAAGCGCGCGCCGTATTGAGCGCGCGCGTAGCCACGTCGATCACGCGCTCGCGCCCGGGACCTTGCGCCAACAGGTCGAGTTGTGCGCTCACCAATTGCGAGAATTGTTCCACTACCCGCAGGTCGTTGTCGGTCCATTCCCGGCGCTCGGGCGCCAGGGTGTCGTGATGCAGATGCGCTGTCATGTTCGCTCCTCGGGTATATGCGCCAGGCGTGCTATACACAAGATTATCATGTTTCGCAACTTTATCAAGCGAAAAGCGCATTTTTCCTGCATCAGGCAGCGAGATATCTGAGGCCGATCAGGGCAAGCTGTCCGCCAGACGCAAAATCCGCCGTATCTCCAGAATCGCCTGCGGGCTTTCCTGCACACTGTGCCAGGACGGAATGACTTTTTCCGACAGCGCGCCGTCGAGGTGGGCGCTGGCGTAAGGCACCACGCCGTCGCTCGATTCCGCCAGCGGCAGCTCCGGCGTGTCGTTGCCCATGATGGAGTAGTAGCGCACTTTCGGGCTGATGGGCAGGTCCGCCACCAGGCGCACGAAGGGGTCCTTGTCGCTGAGGTTATCGATGCTGTTGGGGATGCGCAGCGGCTCGCTGCTGCCCGTGTCGAGCTGTGCCAGGCTGCCGGCCGCGTCCGACAGCTGCTCGAGCATATTGATGGGCAGGGTGACGAGGTTGGCGATCCAGCGCGCCACTTTGTGGTTGGCGAACGAGGTGCCGCGGTGCGGCGCGGCGATGAAGATGGCGCGGTTTACCTGCGGCATGGCCGTGAAATTGAGGTAGGGCGCCAGTCCTGCGCGTACTTTTTCCGCCTTCTTGCCCTTCAAATTGTATTCTTCCGTGATGGCGTCGAGCAGGGTGTTGCTGGCGTCCGACACCATCAGGCGCGCCAGCACGCCGCCCATGCTGTGGCCGATCAAGACCATGTCGTTCGCCGCGTCGGCCTTGGCTGACGGGTCGAAATGCGCCAGGGTGGCGGCCAGCGCCTGGCGGATGGCGGCGTTGTTGGCTGCCAGCGGCGCATTGCTCGGGTAGTACACCTGCCAGATCTGGTAGCGCCGGCGCAGCTGCTCGTCGCCCATCAATTCATTCGCCACATTGATCCACGCTTCAGGACTGCTGGCCAGGCCGTGCAGCATGACGATGGTGCGCTTGTTCGGGTCGTAGGGCTGCATCAGGTGCACCTGCGGGCGCGAAATGCCATCGGCGCGGCCGAACAGGGTGCGCAGCGCCTGCACGCCGAAACCGGAACGGGCCAGCCACAGGCCATAGCCGGCCGTGAAGTTGGCCGCCACGGGCAATTCCTGGCCTGCCATGCGCGTCGATTCGCTGCGCGTCGGGTCGACCAGCATCACCATCAACTGCTGCGTGGCCAATACCTCCTGCAGGCTGTTGCCGTCGAAGCGGATCAGCGCCGTGACGACGGGGAAGCGGGTTTCCTGGTAGGGCACATACTCGCCATTCGATGCGCCTGGCCTGGGCATGACGGCGACCAGGTCGGCGCCGAAGCCGTCGCGCCGGTACACATTGCGCAGGCCGGAAAACGACAGCGAGGTGGCCGGCAGCAGTTCTTCGGGCAGGGTGCCGTCTTCGGGCAGGCGCAGGGCCGACAATTCGCTGTCGATCTGCCAGCCGGCGACGCGGATCACATGCCCATCAGGGCGGTATTCGCCACGGTGGCGGAACAGGTTGCCGACGGCCTTTTGCACGGCATAGTTATAGTAGTCGCGGATTTGCGTCTGGCGTTCCTCGAAGGCGCGCTGGCCCGGCGTGCGCGTCGTGTAGAACAGGTAGGCATAGGCGTAGCGGGCCGATTCCAGCCAGGCAGCCAGCAATTCGGCGCTGGCATGGCCACCTTGCTTCTCTTCCGCCAATGCGCTTTCCAGCCACAATTCGGACAGCGTGGCCAGGCGCTGCTCGTCGCTGAGCAGATCGGAACGGGCCAGGTCGGCGCGGCAGCTGCCCGTATTGCTTTCGCAGGCGGCGATGTCGCTACCGATAATGCGCAGCACTTCGCTGGCCGCGGCGCTCAATTTACCCGTGGTGAGGATGTCGCCGCGCCGCTGCTGCAGGTAGTCGGCCGGGGAGATCGCGCTGACGGTGACGGCGGCACAGCCGCTCAGCAGCGCCGCCGCGCACAGCAGGGCGCCCAGGCGCAGTCGCCGCATCAGCCTGGCCGGCATCTCAGAACGAATAGACCAGGGTCAGCGACGTCTGCGTATCCGTGTTCTTCTTGTCGTCCGGTACGCGCGTGTCGTTGCGGGCACTGAAGGCGGCTTTCATCTGCATGGTGCCGTTGATTTTCGTGCTGAGGGACGTTTCGGCGATCGAGTGGGTGTTCGACGTACCGCGTTCGACGCTGAGCGTCTGTGAAAACATCGCCGACTGGCTGATCTTCCACTTCATGGCAGCCGCGCCGCGCACCGTCAGGCCGTGCTCCGATTCGCCCGTGTCGTTGGTGCCGCTGAAATAGCCAGGACCGAATTCCACGTCGACGCTCTTGTCGCTCGACTGGTACCAGCGCGAGCCATGACCGACGGCCAGGGTCGAGTACTTGGTATAGGCGCCGAACTTGTCGTTCACGTGCGAGGCCAGCACGAACAGTTTTTCATGGTCGGCCATCAGTTTGTAGGCGGCCTTGGCGGAAGCAGAAAAGCGTTCGGCCGAGCGTTCGCGTACTTTCTGTCCGTCGTCATCGGTGATTTCATCTTCCTTGAAGTAGCCGCTGAAGATGTACTGGTTGCTCCAGTCATCGAGTTCCTGGCGGGCGTCGATCTTGCCCGTCACCGAGGTGCCGACCGTATTGCCCGAGGTGGTGATGGCGCCCAGTTCGGCGGAAGTGCTCCAGCTGCCGATGGGAATTTCATCGAACAGCATGGTTTGTTTTACGTCTGCGGCGGCGGCGCTGCCGCAGGTGATGGCCATGGCCAGCGCCAGTGCGAGAGAGTGGGTCGATTTCATGGCTGTATTTGTCTATGGCGCGCGCCGGGCGTGCCTGCTGTTCGTTAGTGGCGGTGGTGTCGATGCAGGCCGCAGCAATCGGGGCGGCGCCGATAAAAACATGCGTACGTACGCGCGCGCGGGCGCGGCCAAACATTGTCGAGGCTGTATTGTACCCGACCCCGCCATCGTTTGCCGCACGCGACAGGGCTGGCAAGTGGCGCGCGCCTGGCGTATGCTGCGCCTGTTTGCTGCCTGATCTTTACAAGGAATCTCCCGTGCGCTGCCTGGTCATCGAAGACGAAGCTGAAACTTCCCGTTATATCTGTGCCGGCCTGCGCGAGGCGGGCCACGACGTCACCGCCTGCGACAATGGCATCGATGGCATGCGCCTGGCCTGCGGCGAAGACTGGGATGCGCTGGTGCTCGACCGCCTGCTGCCCGGCGAGATCGACGGCCTGGCCATCGTCGCGCGCCTGCGCGGCATGGGCCGCAACACGCCCGTGCTGGTGCTGTCGGCCCTGTCCAGCGTCGACGAGCGCGTGCGCGGCTTGCGCAGCGGCGGCGACGATTACCTGTCGAAACCGTTCGCCATCGCCGAACTGCTGGCCCGCATCGAGGCGCTGCTGCGGCGCGCCGCGCCCGTGCCCGAATCGACGCAGCTGCAGGTGGCCGACCTGGTGCTCGACATGCGCACCATGCGCGTGACGCGCGCCAACCGGCAAATCGCCCTGCAGCCGCGTGAATTTCGCCTGCTGGAATACCTGATGCGCCACCAGGGCCAGTCCGTCACGCGCGCCATGCTGCTCGAAGCCGTGTGGGACTACCATTTCGATCCGCAGACGAACGTCATCGATGTGCAGGTGAGCCGCTTGCGCACCAAGGTGGACAAGGAGTTTTCGCCGCCGCTGATCCACACGGTGCGCGGCGTCGGCTACACCCTGGGCGTGCTCGATGGTGCGTAACTGGCACCGTTCCATTGCGGCCCGCCTGGCGCTCGGCTATGGCGTGCTGGTGGTCGTCTCGATCAGCATCGTCTGCGCCGTCTTCTATTTCGGCACCATCGGCGTGCTCGATCGCAGCGTGGACCGCAAGCTGACCCTGCTCTCGGAGCGCCTCGCCGCGCTGTACCAGCAGGCGGGCAGCAGCCGCACGACGGCGGAAATCGCCCATCTGCTCACCGACCGCACCGACAGCGACACGGAGATTTTTTTACTGGTGGACGCCGATGGCCACCGCGTGGCGGGCAATCTGTCATCCTGGCCCGACACGGCCAGTCCCGTGGACCGCCTGCTGCACCGTGACGTCACGCGCGAAGGGCGCAGGGTGCCCGCGCGCATGCTGATCCGCGACCTGGCGGGCGGCGCGCGCCTGTTCGTCGGACGCGACATGGAAGAGGGCAAGTCCATCCGTACCCTGGTGCTGCGCTCGCTGGCCTATGGCGGCGGGGTGGCCATCTTGCTGGTGGTGGCGGGCGCGTGGCTGTTCCGGCGCCAGCTCGAGGCGCGCATCGGGCAAATCCGCCGCACGGCGGGGGAAATCGAGGCAGGCGACCTGAGCCGGCGCATTCCCGTCGCCAGCGAGGATGAATTCGGCTTGCTGAGCCGCGATATCAACCGCATGCTCGACCGCATCGAACACCTGATGGAAGGCGTGCGCCACGTCTCGAACGCCATTGCGCACGACTTGCGCACGCCGCTGGGTCGCATCCGCAACAAGCTCGATGGCGCTTTGCGCCAGCAGCAAAGCGTGGCCGGCTACGAGAGTGCGGCGCAGGCGGCCATCGACGACATCGACGACCTGACGCGCGTGTTCGACAAGCTGCTGCAGATCGCGGCGGCCGAATCGGGCATGCGTCCCGAGAATTTCGACGACATCGACCTGCAGCTGATCGGTGCCGACATCGTGGAAATGTATGAAGCCACGGCTGACGAACAGGGCGTGCTGCTGGTGCAGATGTATGGCGACAGCGTGCCGGCGCGGGGCGACCGCAACCTGCTGGGCAGCGCCCTGGCCAGCCTGGTCGACAACGCCATCAAGTATGCTGGGCCGGGCGCCACGGTGGAAGTGTCGGCCGGCAGCGATGAGCAGGGCAGCTGGCTGGCCGTGCGCGACAACGGCCCCGGCGTGCCCCGGGAAGAATTGCCGAAGCTGACGCAGCGTTTTTACCGGCTCGACAAGAGCCGCCATTTGCCCGGCAATGGCCTGGGCCTGTCCATCGTGGCGGCCATCGCGGCCCTGCATGGGGGCAGCCTGGACATCGAGGATGCGGCGCCGGGCTTGCGCCTGCGTTTGCGGCTGCTGCGCTAGGCGGGCCGCACATTACCAACTTGTAACCCCCTTCGTTTTCACCTCCCCCTATCATCCGTTCTACCCGGCGTAGAGCGGCTGCGTGCGCGCAGCCGCCTGTTTCGGGCTGTCCGCGGCTTGCCGCGGCTTGCCTTTCCCGACACGTCGTAGAGCCGTTTTTATGCATACTTTTATCGCCACCGGCGACAACGCCGCGCCGCAACAGGCGCCACTGCGCCAGCATGGCCACCGGATCAAGGCTGCGCTGGGCGCCATCGTCTTTCCCCTGCAGCGCGCGCGCTGGCAAGCCTTCATCGCCGGCACGCCGGGCCTGGCGGCGCTGGCGCAAGCCCATCCCAGCTTGCTGTACAAAATCTACCGTCCCTACGCCAGCCGCCAGTTTGCTTGCGCGGCGAGGGTGGAACTGCTGCGCGGGCATTACCGCTTCCTGTGGCAGGCCGGCGCGCGGGGGCTGGTGGAATACGCGGCGCGCCGCGCGCTGGTGCTGGCCAGCATCGAGGGCAAGGATGGCGCCACCTACCGCTTGCAGTTGACGGCCATCCATGACAGCCACCGCGAAGGGGAGCTATGCCTGCGTCTGACGCGCGACGGCGTCTCGCTGTACCTGGCCAGCTTCCTGTTCCGGCCCCAGTCTGGCGGCGCCGTCATCCAGCTGGGCGCCTTGCAGGGCTTGCGCTCGCCTGCCGGTGCCTTCGCGGTGAAAGAGGCCACGCGGGCGCTGCACGGCTGCAGGCCGAAAAATCTGATGGTGGCCGCCTTGCGCGACCTGGGCGACTTTTTCGGCTGCGGCCATCTGCACCTGGTCAGCAACGCCAACCGCATCGCGCTGAACTGGCGCCGGCGCCGCCACATTTCGTGCGACTACGATCTGGCGTGGCAGGAACTGCACGCGCTGCCCACCAGCGACGGCAATTACCGCCTGCCATGCGGCCCTTGTCGGATGCCGGACATCGACCTGGTGCCGTCGAAAAAGCGTGCCGAGGCGCGCCGCCGCGGCGCCATGCTGCTGCAGCTGGCGGCGGACATGCGCTGGCAAGTGGCCGCCCTGTTGCACCCGCAATGAAGACGCAGGGCAGTGTTTCTTGACCTGCGCGGCTTTTTTGCCGCGCGGCCCGGCGCAAGCGGCGCGATGGGCGTATACTTATCGGCGTTCTCAACCTGAAGCCAGTCACCTCATGCCAGCACAATTCCCCACTTCGCGCATGCGCCGCCTGCGCGCGACCCCGCAACTGCGCGAGCTGTTCCGCGAGACCGAGATCAATCCGCGCGACCTGGTCCTGCCGATCTTCGTCGACGAAGGTTCCAGCGATTTCATCGACATCACGTCCATGCCCGGCGTGCGCCGCATTCCCGAAGCGAAGCTGGCGCAGGAAGTGGAGCGCTACGCGCGCGCCGGCCTGCGCTCCGTCATGACCTTCGGCATTTCGCACCACAAGGACAGCCACGGCACGGACACCCTGAACCCGGACGGCCTGGTGGCGCGCATGTCGCGCATCATCAAGGACGCCGTGCCTGAAATGGTGGTCATGTCCGACACCTGCTTCTGCGAGTACACGGACCACGGCCATTGCGGCATCCTGCATGGCGACACGGTCGACAATGACAGCACGGTGCTGAACCTGGGCAAGCAGGCCGTCATCGCGGCGCAGGCGGGCGCCGACATCATCGCCCCATCGGCCGCCATGGATGGCCAGGTGGCGGCGATCCGCGCGGCGCTCGACGCGGCCGGCTTCCACGACACGCCCGTGATGGCGTATTCCACCAAGTTCGCCTCCGGCCTGTACGGCCCGTTCCGCGATGCGGCCGGCAGCACCCTGAAGGGCGACCGCAAAACGTACCAGATGGACCCGATGAACCGCCGCGAAGCGATCCGCGAGTCGCTGATCGATGAAGCCGAAGGCGCCGACGCGCTGATGGTGAAACCGGCCGGTGCCTACCTGGACATCATCCGCGACCTGCGCGAAGTGACGCGCCTGCCGATCGGCGCCTACCAGGTCAGCGGCGAGTACGCGATGATCAAGTTCGCCGCACAGGCCGGCGCCATCGACGAGCGCCGCGTGGTGCAGGAAACCCTGGGCGCCATCAAGCGCGCGGGCGCGGACATGATCTTTACTTACTTCGCGATGGATGTGCTGAGTAATCCGTATTAAGCCTTGTCTCTGGCGCACCGTTAGCGTTCTTTTTCACCCCAAAAGCAAAGTCTGGGGTCGGACCCTCAGGGACTCGGCGTCCCCGTCCGACCCCGGTATTCACGCCGTTGGGTTTATACAGCTTACCCATGCCCCTGAAAATCTCCCGCATCCTGCACGCCGGCTATGTCTTCGAATGCGAAGGCACGGCCATCGCCTTCGATCCCATCGTCGAAAATCCGTTCAGCCGTAACTGCCACGCGTTTCCGTCCGTGCGCTTCGACCTCGATGGCGTGCGCCGGCTGCGCTGGGATGCCGTCTTCATTTCGCACTTCCACGATGACCACTGCTCGCTCGACAGTCTCGATGTGCTCGACCGCGCCACGCCCATCTATCTGTACTGCGTCTTCGACGAGCTGTTCGTCATGCTGCGCGCGCTGGGTTTTGCCACCGTCGAGCGCCTGCACGTCGACGTGCCCGTGCGTGTGGGCCCCATCGAGGTGATCCCGCGCCGCGCGCTGGACGACGATGTCGACTCGCTGTTCCAGGTGCGCGCCGCCGGCCTGAATGTGCTCAACGTGGTCGATTCCTGGATCGGACCCGAAACCCTGGCGCAGCTGGCCGCGTTTGCGCCCTGGGACATGGTCTTGTGGCCGTTCCAGACCATGCGCGAGCTCGCCGTCATCGCGCCGTCGCTGGCAGCGCGGGGGCCAGTCGAGCTTCCCGACGACTGGGTGCCGCAACTGCGCGCGCTGGCGCCCCGTTACCTCGTGCCCAGCTCTTGCCAGTTCGTGCAGGAAGACTGGTCCTGGTACAACCACGCGATGTTCCCGATTACCTACCGCCAGTTTGCGCAGGAGATCGGCGCCGCGCTGCCGGACGCGCACATCTTCCGCCTCGATCCGTCGACGTCCGTGCTGCTCGACGCGCACGGCCTGGCGCCGGCCGCGCCGCTGGCCTGGGTCATCCCCGTCGGGCCGCAGGACGTCGATTTCGACTACCGCCCCGACGCGCCGCCACCCGCCACGGCCGACATCGCGCGCCGTTTCGCGCCCCTGAATGCGACGCCGATGCGGCGCTGGTGCTGCGATTTTTGCCAGCCACGGCTTGCTCGAACGCTACCGCGACATGGAGCTGCCCGAGGACAGTTACTTCCAAAGCCCCGCGTTTGTGGCGCCTGGCCCTGTACGGCCATGACGGCGCAGCCACCGTCCTGCACTACCGCACGCACGGCGACTTGATCGACCTGGTGCCGGACACGGGCGAGGCGCCCAGCTGGACGACGGAAGTGCCGCTGGTGAAATGCCATGCGGCGCTGGTGCTGGGTGAATCGCTGACCTCGATGTACATGCGCATCAACGATGGCCCTTTCGATGCGGCCACGCGGGCCGGACTGGAAGAGGCCGACATCGTCGACGACCCCCTGATCCGCTGCCTGTTCAACGACGCCATCGGCGCCTACCAGGCGGCGCAGCTGAAGCGCCTTTTGACGCGGCCTGAAGGAAATGGCGCGACGCGGTAAGATAGCTGCTTCTGAATGAAGAGGAACGACACCATGGCACAAGACAACGAGACCGCGATCCTGGCGGGCGGCTGCTTTTGGGGCGTGCAAGACTTGCTGCGCCGCTATCCGGGCGTGCTCGCCACGCGTGTGGGCTACAGCGGCGGCGACGTGGCCAACGCCACCTACCGCAACCATGGCACGCATGCGGAAGCGATCGAGATCATCTTCGACCCGAACACCATCAGCTACCGCAAGATCCTGGAGTTTTTCTTCCAGATCCACGACCCCAGCACGCAAGACCGCCAGGGCAATGACCGCGGCACCAGCTACCGCTCGGCCATCTTTTATACCAGCGAAGAACAACGCCTGGTGGCCGAAGACACCATCCGCGACGTCGACGCCAGCGGCCTGTGGCCAGGCAAGGTGGTGACGCAAGTGGCGCCGGCCGGCCCGTTCTGGGAAGCGGAAGCGGAGCACCAGGATTATCTGCAGCGCTTGCCGCACGGCTACACTTGCCATTACATCCGGCCGGACTGGGTCTTGCCGCAACGTCAACAATAAGCGTCACGGGAGACGGCCATGCGCTATTGGCAGGTGGAGCGGCGGCAGGCGGAAGGCCAACTGGATATGGGGCGCGCCCTTGATCTGCTGGCCGCCATCGGCCATGCGGACGTCAACGCCATGGCGGGCGCCATCCTGAAAACGGCCGGCGCGGCCGCCTCCATCGCCCAGTGCACGATCTTTGCTTATGAATTCGGCAACCGGCCCCGCACGGTGGCCGTGGCGGACCGGCGCGGCGGGCGTTTCTTGCAGGATATCGCCGACAGCTACGCGCGCCATTACTATGCGCTCGACGGCAACCAGAGCGTCATCGCGCCCGCCGCCCGGCCGAAGCTGGACCCCGCCATCGTGCTGCACCAGCAGGCGAGCGACGAGATCCGCCACCCGGGCTACCGCGCCGTCTGCTATCAAAGACCGAATGTGTCGGACCGGCTGTCCTTGCTGGTGCAGCCGGCCGGCGATATCTGGCTGTCCGTCAATTTTTACCGCGACAGCAGCCAGGGCCAGTTCCAGCCCCGTGAAATCGCCGCCATCGAAACCCTGTCGCCCCTGTTCGCGTATGCCGCCAAACACCACTACAGCGTCAATGGCCAGAATACGCAGGGCGTCGCGCCCATGATGCTGGCCCGGTTGCGCCAGCATTGTCCCGCCCTGAGCAAGCGCGAACTTGACGTGCTGCGCGGCGTGCTGGAAGGGCTGACGGCCGTGGAAATAGCGGAGACCATGGGCGTGCAGCCATCGAGCGTCGTCACCTACCAGAAGCGCGCGTATAAACGCCTGGGCATTGCCAGCCAGCGTCAATTGTTTGCGCTATGTCTAGGCCCACAAGCGGCTTGAGTGCTAGCAAATTCGCTATACCGGGCACAGCACAAAAATGCTGGAATTCAAGGCAATAATGTGAGCATATTGATACGAAAATAAGGGCTATGCTGGTGGCAGAGTGTTGATGCGCCGAAGCGCCATCAGCAAGGCTGATAGCCAGTGCCTGTCGCCGCGCGCGATCTCCCTTTTCATGGCTCAGGAATCATTCCCCGAAGGAGTCCATTGTGTCCTCAACTGAATTGAATGCGGTAGAACACGTCTATCTGATCGCCGGCAATCTCGGCCTGCCCGGTGCACCGATCCTGAATCTGGCCCTGTTTTACAATCCCGACGACGGCAGCGTCAGCGGCGAAGCCCTGATCACGCAATCGATCGCGCCACCGCATGGTCGCGTGGTGATCCGTCCCGTCAGCGGTCCCGTGCATGGCCTGGGCCTGGGCAATGCCACGCGCGTCTTCAGCCTGAGCGGCGAATACGTGGTGTCCGTGCCGCCACCGGCCATCGGCAGCTACCTGGCCAAGTTTGAAGCGACCTTTGTGACGGACAATCACTGGAGCGGACACGGTTCCTTCAGCTATGGCAACCAGAAGATCGATAACGTGCCCATCAAGAAACGCGGCTAGGCCCGCCGGCTAGTTCTTTAGGCCGATGGCTGTCCCCAAAATGGGGACAGCCATCGGCGTAGTCGTCTGCATACTGTGTTGCAAGCCGGAGCATCCGGCAACTCTCACCCAACAAAATCAACAAGGGGAGAGTGACACCTTATGGAGACAAGCATGACCATCGCCCAAGATGCAGCCCCCGCCACGCACGTAACGCCGGCGCCCGTCCCCGACGCGGCCGCCCATCAACTGGAACAGCAGGTAATGCGCAAGGTATCGCGCCATTTGCTGGGATTTTTGTTCTTGCTGTTTGTGTTTTCCTTTCTTGACCGCATCAACATCGGCTTCGCCGGCCTGACGATGATGCAAGACCTGGGCCTGTCCGGTACCCAGTTCGGCTTTGCCACCACCTTGTTTTACATCGCCTACATCGCCTGCAGCATCCCCAGCAACATCGTGCTGGCCCGCATCGGCGCGCGCAAGTGGATCGGCAGCATGATGATCGCCTGGGGCCTGGCCTCGACGGCGACCCTGTTCGCCAGCGGCCCGGCCAGCCTGTATGCGCTGCGCTTTTTAGTGGGCGTGACGGAAGCGGGCTTCCTGCCGGGCATGCTGCTGTACCTGACGTACTGGTTTCCCAGCGCCTACCGTGCGCGCGCCAATGCCCTGTTCATGATCGCCATGCCCGTCACGGCCGCCATCGGTTCGGCCCTGTCGGGCCTGATCCTGGGCCTGGACGGCCACTGGGGTCTGAAGGGCTGGCAATGGCTGTTCTTGCTCGAAGGCATGCCATCCGTGCTGCTGGGCCTGGCCGTGTACGGCTATCTCGACGATGCGCCCAACAAGGCGAACTGGCTGGGCAAGCTGGAACAGCAGGTGCTGGCGCGCATGCTGGCGGCCGAGCACAAGCCTGCCGTCGTACACCTCGCGCAGCAGCAGAAGACCTCCGTGCTGGCGGAAATGCTGTCGCCCACCGTGCTGAAATTCGGCCTCGCCTATTTTTGCCTGGTCAACACCCTGGCCATGGTGGCCGTGTGGACGCCCTTGATCGTGAAAAGTTTTAATGGCAACGCCAGCAACACGCAGATCGGTCTGCTGGCAGCCATCCCGCAAGTGTGCACCGTCATCGGCATGGTCCTGTGGGGCCGCCGCTCGGACCGTCTGCAGGAACGCCGCTGGCACATTGTCTGGCCCATGCTGCTGTCGGCCTTTGGCTGGCTGCTGACCGCGTATGCGGGCAATCCCGTGCTGCAACTGCTGGGCGTGTGCATGGCCTCGACGGGCGCCTATACCGCCATGTCCGTGTTCTGGACCATGCCGGACCGGGCCCTGAGCCTGGGCGCGCGCGCCATCGGCATTGCCGTCATCAATGCCACGGGCAATATCGGCTCGGCCCTGAACCCCGTCGTGGTGGGCTGGCTGAAGGATGTCACGCACAGCTTTGCCACGGGCTTGCTGTACGCCAGCGTGCTGCTGGTGGTCGGCGCGGCCATCGTGCTGACCCTGCCCATCGCGCGCGGCGGTAACAAAAAACCATCTTGAAGAGGAACGCATCATGAGCGATACATTTCACCCTTATCCCCATGTGCCGAAGGTGTATCCACCCGGCAAACCTGCCGGTGCTGGCACGCAGCACGTGCCGGTGTTGATCGTCGGCGGCGGCCCCGTGGGGCTGGCCACGGCCCTGGGCCTGGCGCGCCACGGCGTGCGCTCGGTGCTGATCGAAGCGGACGATGGCGTCTGCACGGGCAGCCGTGCCATCTGCATCTCGCGGCGCAGCCTGGAAATCATCGCCCGCCTGGGCGCGCTCGACGGTTTTATGCGTAAAGGCTTGCCGTGGGCGGGCGGGCGCAGCTTTTACCGCGACGAGGAAGTGCTGCACTTCACGATGCCGCAAGACGCGAACCAGCAGCTGCCGCCGATGGTCAACCTGGCGCAATACCATATCGAGCAATTCCTGCTCGATGCGGCCGAACGTCAGCCGGAGCTGATCGATATCCGCTGGCAAACGAAAGTCACGCACGTGCAGCAGCGCGCCGATGGCGCCACGGTCACCGTGGCCACGCCCGATGAAAGCTACACCATCGACACGGACTGGCTGGTAGCGGCCGATGGCGGGCGCAGCGTGGTGCGCGAGGCGCTGGACCTCAAATTGCAAGGCACCAGCTATGAAGGGCGCTATGTGATCGTCGATATCCACCTGAAGAGCGACCGCCCCACGGAGCGCCTCGCGTATTTCGACCCGCCGTCGAATCCCGGTTCGACCGTGCTGGTGCACAAGCAGCCCGACGATATCTGGCGCATCGATTACCAGTTGCGCGACGACGAGGATGCGCAGGCGGCCGTGCTGCTGGAAAACGTGGCGCCGCGCGTGGACAGCCTGCTGGCCATGATGGGCGAAACGGCGCCATGGCATCCCGTGTGGATCACCATCTACAAGGCCAATGCCCTGACCTTGGAAAAATACCGGCACGGCGCCGTGCTGTTCGCCGGTGATGCGGCCCACCTGGTACCCATCTTCGGCGTGCGCGGGGCCAATTCCGGCATCGACGACGCGGACAACCTGGCCTGGAAGCTCGCGTATGTGGTCAAGGGCCAGGCGCCGCAGGCCTTGCTGGACAGCTATTCGGACGAGCGCGTATATGCCGCCCGTGAAAACCTGCGCCATGGCACTAAGAGCACGGAATTCATGGCGCCGCCCACCTTCGCCTTCGAGCTGATGCGCACGGCCGTGCTGGGCCTGGCGGGCAAGCATGCGCACGTGCGCTCGCTGATCAACCCGCGCCAGACCAGCGCCATCGCGTATGCGCAGTCGCCGTTGAACGCGCCTGAGGCGGACATGTTCACGGCTGGCCCCGCGCCGGGCACGGTCTTGCCCGAATGCCCGCTGGCGTTGCCGCACAACGGCGGACAAAAAGCGGGGTATATTACCGATCTGGTGCGGCGCGCCGCTGGCGCTTTCACGGGGCTGTATTTCAGCGACGATGGTGCCGTGCCAGCTGAACTGCTGGCGCTGGGCGATACGTTGCCGTTGCGTACAGTGGCGATCAGCCGCAGCGGGGCGCAAGGGGGCGCCTGGGATCATACGGCGCAGGTATTCTCGCTGTTTGATGCGCAGCCAGGCACGTTTTACCTCGTGCGTCCGGACGGCCACGTGCTGGGGCGCTGGCGGCAGGTGCAGGCAGGGCAGGTGGCGCAGGCGCTGGCGGCGGCTGGCATTGCCCAATCTAAGTAACAAGGAGACAATATGAGCGACATCGAACTCGACAATCTTTACACCGAGCTGTGCCACACCATGGGCGGCCTGGGCGAACAGCGCTCGCCGCTGTTACTGGCCCGTTTCGCCTTGCTGGCCATGGGCGCCATCGGCCAGGCGGATGTGGTGCAGCGCTTGCTGCGCGACGCGGCTGACGGCCTGGCGGAGAGCGCATGACAGGCGCCGGCTACCAAAGCGGCTTCGGCAACGAATTTGCCACGGAAGCTGTTCTCGGCGCCTTGCCGCAGGGGCAAAATTCGCCGCAGCAGGCACCCCTGGGCCTGTATGCGGAACAATTGTCGGGCACGGCCTTCACGGCGCCGCGCGCGCAGAACCGGCGCTCGTGGCTGTACCGCATCCGTCCCGCCAGCCAGCATCCGCCGTTCACCTTGCTGCAGAATAGCCGCATCGTCAGCGATTTCCATGCCATGCCCCCCACGCCGCCGAACCAGCTGCGCTGGGACCCTCTGCCGCTGCCCGACAGCAGTACGCCGGTCGACTTCATCGACGGCTGGCACACCATGGCGGGCAATGGCAGCGCCGAAGCGATGAGCGGCTGCGCCATCCACGTGTATGCGGCCAACTGTTCCATGCAGCGCTTCTTTTACTCGGCCGATGGCGAATTGCTGGTCGTGCCGCAGGAAGGCAGGCTGGCGATTGCCACGGAGCTGGGCTTGATCGAACTGGAGCCGCAGGAAATCGCCGTGATTCCCCGCGGCGTGCGTTTTCGCGTGACCCTGCCGGACGGCAAGGCGCGCGGCTATGTGTGCGAAAACTTCGGCACGGCTTTTCGTTTGCCCGACATGGGGCCCATCGGCTCGAACGGCCTGGCGAACGCCCGCGATTTCCTCACGCCGCACGCGGCCTACGAGGATATCGACGGCGAGTGCGAACTGGTGGCCAAGTTCGGCGGCCATTTGTGGCGCACGACGCTCGACCATTCCCCGCTGGACGTGGTGGCCTGGCATGGCAATTACGCGCCATACAAATATGATCTGCGCCGCTTCAACACCATCGGCTCGATCAGCTACGACCACCCGGACCCGTCGATCTTCCTCGTGCTGCAGGCGCCCAGCGAAAATCCGCTCTTCGGCGCCATCGACTTTGCCATCTTCCCGCCGCGCTGGCTGGCCGCCGAACACACGTTCAGGCCGCCGTGGTTCCACCGCAACGTGGCCAGCGAATTCATGGGACTGATCCACGGCGTGTACGACGCCAAGGCGGCCGGTTTCGTGCCGGGCGGCGCCAGCTTGCACAACTGCATGTCCGGCCACGGCCCCGATGCGCAAACGTTCGAACGCGCCTCGCACGGCGACACGTCCGCGCCCGCGAAGGTGGCCGACACCATGGCCTTCATGTTCGAGACGCGCACCATCCTCAAGCCCACGCCGTTCGCGCTGGACGGCGGCTTGCTGCAGAAGGACTATTTCGAGTGCTGGCAAGGCTTGCGCAAGCATTTCGACCCGGACCCGCTGTGACCCCTTGGCTGCCTGGCAATAATCGTACGGCCCAACTTGCCAGGCGTGCTCTACAATTACGGAATAAGAAACTGTCGGCGCACGTGCGCCGCCTTACTCCGTAGTTGAAGGGAAAAATAAGTCTGTGACTTCCAAGCCGATCAAGATTGCCGCCACCGTCGTCGTGGCTCTCGCCGCTGGGGCCGGCATTTATACCTATACCCGTCCCGCCGCCACCGCCACGCCGGGCGCTCCCGCCTCGGGCAGCCCGGCCGCCGCGCCGCAGTCCGCCGTCGATACGGCCGCCGTGGCCAGCCAGTTCCGCGACTTGCTGGGCAATTTCCGCAAGATCATCGTGTTGCTGGCCGACGAGCAAAGCTTGCCGGAAGGCGCGCGCGACGAAGCGCGTAAAGTGGGGCAGGCGCTGTTCCATGAAAACCAGGAACGCATCGCCAAGCTCGATGCAGCGCTGGACCAGCTGACGGCGCCCACGAATCCGGGCCGCTTCGAAGCGCTCGACAGTCTGTTGACGTATATCGAATCGGACCCCGGTCTGTACGACGCGGACCGCCTGGCTTTCCGCGAACTGCTGCAAAGCATGCTGGCCGATGTGGCCAAGGATTCCTCCTTGCCGGCGATCAAGCTGCACAAGCGTATTTCCGAAGACCTCGATGCGTTGGGCGAGATCGAGCGCAATTACGAGAAGGAAATCCGGCAAATCTTCGGCAACCTGGGCCAGCGGTCCATCGAACTCAAGCGCGAACGCTGGGACGATTACGTGGCGCAGCTGAAAAAGCTCTACAGCCGCGAACAGATTCTCAAGGAAAACGGCATCGTCGTGCCGTATGCGGTACCGCCAGCAGGTTCCGTCCCGGAAGCCAAGCCGGTGCCAAAAAAAGATGAGGCGGAAATCTTTGGCCTGGGCTTGCCGAAGAAAACCATCGTGCTGACCTTCGACGACGGCCCGCACCGCCGCTACACGGAAGAGATCAGCGCCATCCTGAAACAGTATGGCGTGCCGGCCGTGTTCTTCAACGTGGGGCGCAATCTGGGTTCGCTGGATGCGGAAGGCCACGCCAAGCTGGGTGCGGGCGCGGAAGTGAGCCGCAAGCTGATGAAAGAGGGTTATGCCGTGGGCAACCACAGTTTCAGCCACGCACAATTGTCGAAGCAGACGGGCGACAAGCTGAAGGGCGAAATCCTCGGCACCGACACTTTATTGAAAGCCATCAGCCCCGAGCGGGCCGCGCTGTTCCGCTTTCCGTATGGCGCGCGCAACAGCGAAGGCATGGCCGCGCTGGCCGATGCCCATTTGAAGTCCGTGATGTGGAATATCGATTCGCTGGACTGGGCCGACCCCGTGCCCAGCTCGATCACGAACCGGGTGCTGGCCTCCGTCGACAAGGCGGGGCGCGGCATCGTCCTGTTCCACGACATCCACGAGCGCACGGTGAAAGCCTTGCCGGCCGTGCTAGACAAGCTGATCGCCGAAGGCTATCAATTCGCGGGCTGGGATGGCACCAGCTTCCAGGTGGCAAAAAGCACGGCGCCCGCGCCGGAAAAAGTGCCCGTCACCACCGGTTACGCGAACTCCTGGGCCGTGGTGATCGGCATCGACGATTACGCCAAGTGGCCTAAATTGCAATATGCGGTGCGCGACGCGCAAGGCATCCGCGAAACCCTGATCGAGAAATTCGCGTTTGCGCCCGAGCGCGTCGTGACCCTGAAGAATGGCGAAGCGACGCGCAACAACATCCTGGCCGCCTTCCACGACAAGCTGGCGCATGGCGGCGTGCAAAAGAATGACCGCATCTTCGTGTTCTTTGCCGGCCACGGCGCCACGCGCAAGCTCAGTTCCGGGCGCGACCTCGGCTACATCGTGCCCGTCGACTCCGACCCGGCGCAATTCGCCACGGACGCGATCCCGATGACGGAAATCCAGAATATCGCGGAATCGCTGACGGCCAAGCACGCGTTCTTCGTCATGGATGCCTGCTACAGCGGCCTGGGCCTGACCCGTGGCGCCGGTTCCAGCTCTTTCCTGCGCGATAACGCCAGGCGCATCGGCCGGCAAATGCTGACGGCCGGCGGCGGCGACCAGCTGGTGGCCGACGGCGGGCCGAACGGCCACTCCGTGTTCACGTGGACCCTGCTGCAAGGCCTGGCGGGCAAGGGCGACCTGAACGGCGACGGCCTGATCACGGCGACGGAACTGGCGGCGTATGTGGCGCCGGCCGTCTCCAGCGTGTCGAACCAGACGCCCGCGTTCGGCAGCTTGCCCGGCTCGGAAGGGGGCGATTTCGTCTTTGAATTGCCGGGCGAAACAGAATTCCTCAGCCCGAACACGACGCAGCTGTCGACGGAAGCCATCGCCCTGAACAGCAAGCTCGATGCCAAGCCGCAAGCGGCCAGCGTCACGGTGAAGGATTTGCAGGGCGGCGAACAGAAGATCGTCACGCCGGGCGCCGTACCGACTTCCACGCGCCAGCTGGCGCAACGGGCCAACGACCGTGGCTTGCAGCTGTACAAGGAGAAACAGTATGCGGCGGCGGAAGCGCAATTTACGGAAGCGCTGAAATTGCGTCCCGACTTCGCGCTGGCGGCCAACAACCTGGGCTTTGTTTTCTACAAGCAGGAAAAATACCGCGAAGCGGCGCGCTGGTTTGAAAACACGGTCAGGATGGACCCGTCGCGCGCCATCGCCTATTTGAACCTGGGCGACGCGTATGCCAAGGCTGGTGATGCCGCCAAGGCCAAGGCCGCATACAAAACCTATCTGGAATTGGCGCCTACGGCGTCGACGGCGCCGGCCGTGCGGCAAAAGATGGAGAAGCTGTAGTTGGCCAATACTTTGCCCGTGGTTCACGTCTTCACCTGCAGCGGCCGCTTCGCCAGCCGGGAAGCGCTGCAAGCCTATCTGGCGCCCACGTACACGGAAGATGGCGATGAAGTACTGTCGCCATTCTTCCTGGAAACGGGTCTCACGTGTTACGAGCCAGCCTGTTTTGAAAGCGCCATGCTGGCGTCGCCCGCGCCGCTGGCGCAGTTGCTCGATGGTGTGTCGTATGGCGACAGCTGGCTGGCGCAGGCCTGCGCGGATGGGAAGAAAGTGCTGGCCGATACTTGTGTGTGCGTGTTTGCGCCAAATCAACTGGCGCACCCGCAGCGCAGTTCGCTGCATTACGTGGGCAGCTACGCCTACGCCGGTGGCTGAGTGCCATCCCTGCGGCCCTCGTGCAATAGCTTGTTGATTGCCGCCAGCAGGCTGGTGCCCGAGGTGGTGATGAAACGGGCGCCGGCCGCTTCCGCTTCCGTGCCGTAGCTGGCGACCGTATCCTTGCTGCAGTACACGATGATGGGCAGCTCCGGCTGCACTTGCCGCACCTCGCGTACCGTGCGCACGCCCGCATCCTTGATGCGGCGGCCGTTTTCCACCCTGGCCATGTCCGTGATGAACAGCGCATAGTGCTTCTGTTGCAGCATGGCCAGCGCCTGCCTGGTCGACACGCCCTGGTCTACCTTGATGTTTTCCCGTTCCAGCTGCTCCACCAGCAAGGTATTGTTGCGCGGATGGTCGTCCAGCCAGAGCACCAGGCTGGACGGCTTTTGCGCCGTCGGCACGCCGGCCAGGGCCGTGACGGTGCCGCCGCCATCGGGAGGATGGGCCAGCAACAGCTGCGTGACGGCTTCCTGCATGTCGTCGAGCGACTTTTGCTGCAAACGGCTGAGCTCCGTCACTTCGATTTCCTTGCCGCTTTCCAGGCGCACCGATTCATTTTTGACGAGGCTGTCGGCGCGCTTGATCATGATGGACAGGTAAATGCGCGTGAGCAGGTAGCCGATCAGGAAACCATGCACGGAAAAGAACAGCATGATGCCGCCCACCACCGCCATGGCAGTGGGCGCGTCCGTGGCCAGGCTGGGCGCGATGAAGGCGGCCATGCTGCGCGCGCTGCCGGGCAGGCTTTTGAGCTCGATCAAACCCACGCCCACGATGATTTTTGTCAGCCAGTCCGACACTTCCACCAGGTTGGAATTGATTTCCATGGGCGTGGGTGTGCCCAAAAACAGGGTATTGCTGGCTACCGCATCGGTCCCTGCGGCCGGTGGCTCGTCCGTGGGGCGGCCCTTGCCATTGGCCCGCTCGTCGGCCGGCGCGGCGTTGACGGTGCCCGATGGCAGGCTGCGCGGTATGCCGAACAGAAAGCCCAGCAGCATGCCGCTGACGCAAAAGCCCAGGCTCCACAGTATGGCAGGCACGGCGTGGTAGTACGGCGGCAGGAGGGCGCCTGCCAGCACGGCCAGCAAGCCCGCCAGCAAGATGAACAGCAGGATATACGGCAGCACGTCGCGCTTGCGCACGGCCGCCGTGGCGGTTTTGCTCGCCTTGCCGCTGCTGTCGCTCAGGTCCACGCTCGCTCCTTGAAAATTGCTGAATCCAGGCAGCCTGCCTGCCGCGTATATATCCCGCAGGAGCCTGTACTGACATCATAAAAAAGGGAGACGCCATGCCATTGATAAAACGCAAACAGCTGGCAGCTTGTGCGCTGGCGCTGCTGTCCGTGGCGCCCAGGGTAGGGGCCACGCCGCAGGCCGCACCGTCCACGGATGAGCCGCGCACCGTGCGCGTGACGGGCCATTACGACAATGCCGTCGGCACCTCGGACGCGGCCAGCCAGGGCGTCATCACCAACGAGCTGATTGTCAACCGGCCCGCCTTGCGCACGGGCGAGTTACTGGAATTCGTGCCGGGGCTGATCGTCACCCAGCACAGCGGCGACGGCAAGGCCAACCAGTATTTCTTGCGCGGCTTTAACCTCGACCACGGCACGGATTTCGCCACTTACGTCGACGGCATGCCCGTCAACATGCGCACGCACGCGCATGGACAGGGCTATTCCGACCTCAATTTCCTCATTCCCGAACTGGTGCAGCGCATCGACTACAGGAAGGGGCCGTATTTCGCCAGCGAAGGCGATTTTTCCTCGGCAGGGGCAGCCCGCATCCGCCTGGCTGACAGATTGCCGCAAGGGCAGGCCAGCGTGTCCTTGGGCCAGCACGGCTATTTGCGCGCCGTCGTGGCCGATTCGGTCGCTGCCGGGCAGGGCACCTTGTTGTACGGCCTGGAAGTGAACCGTAACAACGGCCCCTGGGACGTGCCGGAGCGCGTGCGCAAGGTTAGCGGCGTGCTGCGCTACAGCCAGGGCACGGCAGACAATGGCTACAGCGTGACGGCCATGGCGTACAAAAATAGCTGGAACGCCACCGACCAGGTGCCGCTACGCGCCGTGGAATCCGGCCAGATCGGCCGTTTTGGTTCGCTGGCGCCCAGCGACGGCGGAGATACGTCGCGCACCAGCCTGTCCTACGCCCTGCGCCAGCGTACGCAAAACCGCCTGTTCGAGCTGGACGCGTACCTGATCCGCTCGCAGCTGGAACTCAACAGCGATTTCACGTATTTCCTGGCTAAACCGGCCACTGGTGACCAGTTCCAGCAAAGCGAGCGGCGCACGGTGGCGGGCGTGAACGCCAGCGAAAGCTGGAACACGCAGCTGTTCGGACTTTCCCTGCGCAACAAGCTGGGCGTGCAGGCACGTGTCGACCGGCTGTCGCCCGTGGGCCTGTACAGCACGGTGGAGCGGGTGTGGCAAAGCACGGTGCGCGAAGACAAGGTGCGCGAGGCCAGCATCGGCCTGTACGGCGAAAACACGACGCAATGGCTGCCCTGGCTGCGTTCGGTGGCGGGCGTGCGCTACGACGCTTACCGTTTCAAGGTCGACAGCAGCGTGGAGGGCAACAGCGGCGCGGCCCAGGACCATGTGATGTCGCCGAAGCTGTCATTGATACTCGGGCCGTGGCGCAGGACGGAGTTTTTCGTCAATTATGGCAAGGGATTCCATAGCAACGATGCGCGGGGTACGACGCAGACGCGCTTGCCCGATGGCACGTCATCGGCTCCCGTCACGCCCCTGGTGCCGACCAGGGGCATGGAGCTGGGCGCGCGCACGGAATGGCTGCCGGGCCTGCAAAGCTCGCTGGCCCTGTGGCGCCTCGATCTCGCATCCGAACTGCTGTTCGTCGGCGACGCGGGCGAAACGCAGCCCAGCCGCGCCAGCCGCCGCCATGGCATCGAATGGAACAACCATTATGTTGCCGCGCCGTGGCTGCAATTCGACCTGGACCTGGCCGCCTCGCGCTCGCGCTATACGCAAAACGATGCTGCCGGCAACTTCATTCCCGGCTCGATTGACAAGGTGGCTTCGTTTGGCGTGACGGTGAAGGACCGGGGCCCGTGGTCGGGCGCCTTCCAGCTGCGCTATTTCGGCCCCCGTCCCTTGATCGAGGACAATAGCGTGCGCTCCGCCTCGACGACCCTGGCGTATGCGCGTCTCGCGTATCAGCTCAACCGCAGGACGCGCATCGCGCTCGACGTGTTCAACCTGTTGAATAAACGCGCCAGCGACATCGATTACTACTATGCCTCGCGCCTGCCCGGCGAGGCGGCGGACGGGGTGAACGACCGGCATTTTCATCCTGTGGAACCCCGTTCCGCGCGCCTGACCTTGTCATATGCGTTCTGATAACGGTAGACTGCGGCATGACAGATCAGCTAGTAAATACCAGCAAATTTCTTTCCCTCATACTGCGCCACGCGCCAGAAAAAATCGGCCTCGTACTCGATGCCCAGGGCTGGGCCGATATCGGCCAGCTGTTGGCGCAGGCGGCCAGCCATGGCCGTTCCATTTCCCGTGAACAATTGGATGACGTGGTGGCGCGCGACAGCAAGACCCGCTACGCCATCAGTGCCGACGGCTTGCGCATCCGCGCCAACCAGGGGCACTCGCTGGCCACTGTCGATATCGCTTTGCCGCCCGCCACACCGCCCGCCATGCTGTTCCACGGCACGGCCAGCCGCTTCGTGGAAGCGATCCGCGTTGCCGGCCTGCTGTCGGGATCGCGCAACCATGTGCACCTGTCTGCCAACCACGAAACGGCCGTGGCCGTGGGCGCGCGCCATGGCAAGCCCGTCGTGCTGACGGTGGATGCGGCTGCCATGCAGGCGCAGGGCCACGTGTTTTATGTGTCGGCCAACGGCGTGTGGCTGACGCAGGCCGTGCCGGTGGGGTTTATCGGTTTTCCTTGAATCGGCATGCGCTCATGCGCTGATGAGTTTGATGTCGGCTATCCGTTCGACCAGCCACACGCACGCCACCAGGGCAATCGCCAGCGACCCCACGGTCAGCACTTGCCGGTACAGCCAGGTCTTGCGCAGCAGCCAGGCGACGGGCAAGAAGGCGGCGACGATGGCCAGCTGGCCGATTTCAACGCCGACGTTGAAGCCCAGCAGGCTGGCCAGCAATGAGCCCTGCGGCAAGCCCAGGTCGCGCAGCACGCTGGCAAAGCCGAAACCGTGGATCAGGCCAAAGGCAAAGGCAGCCACGGGGCGCTTGCCGCGGAACAGGGGCAGCAGGTTGTTCAGCGCGGCCAGGATCACGGACGCGGCGATGGCCGATTCCACCCAGCGCGATGGCAGGGACACCACGGACAGGCTGGCCAGGCTCAGGGTGAGGGAATGCGCCAGGGTAAACGCCGTGACGACTTTCAGCACGTCGACAAACGCCGCCTTCAAGCCCTGCTGCTGCTCGCGCAAGCCGGGCAGCAGCACGGCCGGCAGCAACAGCGACAGCAGAAATAAAATATGGTCGTAGCCGATCCAGATATGCCAGATGCCGTGTTTCACGTAGGCGCCGAATTGCGCCAGGCGGTCCGGCGCGGCCAGCGAAATCGTCTGGCGGGGGCTGTCCGGGTCGAAGATGGCCGTTTGCGTGGCGCCGCCGCTATTGATTTTTACTAGGCCCTTGTGCTGCGGGTCGAGGTCGGCGAACAGGGTGTAGCCGATGCTCACACTGGCTGGCGCAGCGCCGCCGGGACAGTCGGCGCGAAAGCGCAGCACGTTGTAGGCGCCGTCCGTGTGGCTGTCGATCAACTGTTCGACGGCCTTCAAGGGGCAGACGCCCTGGTCGCTGGCCACTTGCAGGCGCTGCAGCGCATAGGCGGCAATCGCCGCGTGGCGTGCGCGGATTTCATCCCAGGTCAGCGCGCCGTCGCCATTGCCGTCGAGGCCGATGGCGAAATCGAGGTCGCGCAGGGCGATATCCCATTGCCCTTCGACCTGCTGGCCGTGCACGGCCAGGCTCAAATAGCCGTCGCTGGGCTTGTGCGCCTGCGCGGGGGCCAGCCAGGCGCATAGCAGCAGGATGAAAAGGCAGCGTTTCACAGTACCCCCGCTTTTTTGATAAAACTGACTTTCTGCCCATCCTGCGGCCCCAGCTGCCTGACGAGCCGCTGCAGGGCCGTGTCTTCCACGCCGTTGGCCGCGATCCAGGCCAGCACGGGTTGCGCGGCCCCGTCATTGCGCGCGGCCAGGGCCGCTTCCAGCAAGATGCGCATGTCGGGCACTTCCTTCTGGATGGCCCAGTTCTGCTGCGCCAGTTGCAGGGCCGCGGGCGCATCCTGTTGCAAGAACAGGGTGAAACGCGCTTGTTCGCGCTGGTGCACGGTGTCGCCCCGTTGCATGGCGGCGTTGAAGCGGGCCGCCAGTTCCGCTTTGGCCGCCTGGAAGGCCGTCTGCCGGTCGGGCAGCGATTGCAGGGCCAGCGCGTAACGCAGCAGCAGGGCGTCGATGCGTTGCTGGTCTTTGAGCAACTTGACCACTTCCTGCGGGCGCTGGCGGTCGAGCAGGAAGTCCGCGTACGCACCCAGCAGATAGCTGTCGCGCGGCTGCTGCGCCAGCGCTTGCTGGTAGCGCGCCTCGGCCAGCGCCAACTCTCCGCGCCGCGTGGCCATTTCCGCCAGCAGGGTCAGGGTCCAGCTATCGAGTTCGGGCGCCGTGCCGGCGCTCCTTTGCAAGGTGAGGTCCAGCAGACGCTCGCTGCTGGCGGCGCGGCCCGTGACGCTGGCGATACTGGCAAGGCAGGTGACGGTGACCAGCTGCGTTGTCAAGGCCGACAGGCGCGCGCAGGCCGCCGTGGCTTGCTTGTAGTCGCCCTGCACGGTCAGGACGGTGGCGCGCGTCAGCCAGGCCTGGGCGTTTTGCGGCTGCTGCGCGATGACGGCGTCGAGATCTTGCAGGGCGAGGCCGAACTTGTGGGTGCTTTGCAAAATAGTGGCACGCAGCAAACGCACGGGCAGGGGCGGTGCCGTTTGTCGCCACCAGGGCGCCAGCGCCGCTTGCGCGTAGCCCAGGTAGCGCGGGTCCGTTTCGCTGCGCGCCAGGGCGATGTAGCGCTGCGCCAAGCCGGTGGCCATGGCCAGGTCGTCCGGCGTGGCGTTGAGTTGCTGGCGCAGGCCGCGCAAGGCGAGCTGCGTGGCGTCGGCGCGGCGCGGCAGTTGTTCGATGACGGCGCTGCCGTCTTTCGGCGTGTAGGGCGCGGCCCATGCCAGCAGGGGCAGGCAGGCGCACAGCAGGGAAAACGGTGTTTTCATCGTGGAGGCCCATCAACAGTCATTGATACGGGCGCCGGAGAGCTGACTCCCAGGCGCCCGCAAGGGGCTTACAGCGGCACCGGTTCCGTGTCTTCCGGCGACGTCGCCATGATGGCGTCGATGCCCACGCCATCCTGGTCATCGCTGGTGGTCATGATGACGTTGCTGACGGCTACATAAAACGCATCGAGCAAGACCACGGGCGGCGGCGTGGTGCCGTCGTTATCGTCGCCGTGGCTGCTGCTACCGCCGCCGCAGCCGGCCAGCAAGGCCGTGAGCGCCATGGCGCCGATTACATAGAGCTTTTTCATCGCGTTCTCCTCGTTACAGCTGCGGCGAACCGGCCACGGGTGTTTTCAGGTAAGGGAAACCCGCCGTGAAGAAGGTTTCATCGAGGAAAGCGCCATCCGTGAAGTGCAGGGCGCCGGCGGGGGCGTCAGCCGGGGCGCAGCCGATGTTCAAGGTGCACAGCTTGCCCATGGCCACGCGCAGCACCACGTCGACCACGTCGTCGCCAGGGCGGCGACCGTTCGGGAAGCCTGCGTTGTCGCCATCGATCACGCCCAGGCGCTTTTGCGATCCAACTGCGGTGGGCGCGATGGAGGTATTCAGACGCAGCATTTCAGAGGCGACGACCGTCGCTGGCTGGTTCACGCCCTTGATGCCCGTCAAGAAGGTGGCCACCAGGTCGTTGCGGGGGAAGTTGGTGGGCGCCTTGGCGCCTGCCGAGCCGAACAGTACTTCCACCAGGGCAGGCGCCGTTGGGTTGGTAACGTAGTCGGCAAATTGCGCATCGCCCGAAGGTTTGCTGGCATTGAAGCGGTCCTTGTCCTTCAGGCCGATGACCAGTTCATTCACCAGCGGCATGCCCAAACGCGACACCTGCACCCACGCGCCGCCTTCCTTCGATGCCGCGGTGCTGCCCGGCGCCGGATTCAGCAGGCGTCCCTGGCGCAGGCTGGCCGTGGTCCAGCCGCCGATGACGGGGGCACTCCCGGCCGTCAGGCAGGCGGTCGGCACTTCCATCTCGATGGCCGTGACGTTTTTGCGTGCCAGGTCATCCTTGGCGGCCGATTCGGCATTCGCGGCAAACTCCGTGGCGGGCGCCTTGATGTTAATCAAGTCAAATGTTTCGCCCAGGTTCACCACGAACGGGTCCTTGCGCTGGCCGACGAACAGGCGCGCCGGCGTGGCGCAGCCGGGGATGTTGACCGTGTAGACGTGCTGCGCGGCATACGCGGCATAGTTGGGGATGGACTTGGTGCCGATGTAGTCAACGGGCTTGTCGAACGTCGTGCCGCCGCCCGTGGCGTTGGTGACGCTGCTGCGCGTGCCCGTGCGCCGGTCGCCCCGCACCACCGTCACGCTGTAGGTTTCGCGCACGTTCAGGCCAGCCGGGTTGACGGAATCGATGGCGCCGCCGTTGATGACCAGCGGAATCGAGACTTTCTTGCCACCCACGGTGAACTGGCCATCCTTGATGGTGTTGCTGAAGCGGAACTGGAAGGTGAGGTCTTCCTTGCCGTCGCCATTGTTGTCGATATGAATTTCGTACAGGGCGTTCGGGTCCATGGCAAAGTAGTTGGGTCCGCCGTAGGCGTCTTGCAGGGGGATGTAGTCGGCCACCAGGGTGGTGTAGGCGTCGCGGCCCGCTTCATAGCTGCGGAACATATAAAAGTCGGTGGCGTCGACTTTGGGGTTTTGCGTGATGAACGGCGCTTCGCGGTGGCTGGAGGCAAAAGCGGGCGGGGCAATGGCCGCCGCCAGAAAGTTGCCCAGGATGGCCGCGCCCAGCGCGGTTTTCGATATTGACAAAGACATTTTGATACTCCCGATTGTTGTTGGCGTTGACAGACAAGTCCAGGAAACTGCAGGCTGCCTGACTTATACGCACGACGGGAGAAAACGGATTCAGTTCCTTGACAAGGACCGCCCGGGACTTACCAGGCCAGCACCTTGGGGCCAAGGGTCGCGCCGATGGCGGTCGGCACCAGCATGCCCAGCACGTACCAGAAACCGACGAAGCTGGCCGCCAGTTCGGGGCAATGCAGGCAGTACACGAGCGCGGCCATGGCGCCGGCGGCAAAGCCGGCAGCCGCGCCCGCTAGCCGCAGCCGCGTGGGCGCCAGCTGGCGCATCAGGCGCAGCACGGCGGCCAGGATGGGCAGCGATAGCAGGGCGATCAGCAAGGGGCAGCTGCGCCAGGTGGCGCCCCAGAACAGTTCGGCCCGCTGTTCGGGCGGCGCTTCGTTCAGGATGATGGCGCCCAGCGCCCACATCAACAGCAGGGGCATGGCGATCAGCAGGGGCAGGGCGCGTGTGCTGGCGCCCGGCACGCACAGGCGGCGGCTGACGTGCCAGGCTGCCAGAGAAAGGCAGACGACAAAGCCCACCTTGATCCAGAAGTCCGGCAGCATGGCCAGCTGTTCCAGGTTGGGGCGCACGCCCAGCAGCATGGCCATCAGCGCCAGGCTGGCCAGCAGGCCGGCGCCCACAGTGCCTGCGGCGCGCCAGTGCGTGCCGGGCGGCGCTGCGGCGGCCACGTCCGGGCCGCTGGCCAGCATGGTGATCAAGTCATCGGTTTTCATGGTGCGTTTCCTTCTATCCTTAAATTGGCCGCCAGCGCCTTCAAGCCGCGATGCACGGCCACCTTGACGCTGGCTTCCGAAATGCTCATGGCGGCGGCCGTGTCGCGTACGGACCAGCCGTCGAGTTTGGTATGCACGATGGCGTCGCGCTGCTGCGCCGGCAAGGTGGCCAGCAGCTTGCCCAGGTCGCGGCTGGCCTCGGCCGCCTCGGCATCGGCGCTGGAAAACAGTTGCTGCGTGTCATCTTCTTCGTCATACGGCTGGTGCTGCGCCTCGCGCCGCCCATGCCGGCGCAGCCAGTCGATCAATTTGTAGCGCGCGATCGCATGAATCCACGACGTCAGCGGTACCCCTGTGTCATACGTCAAGCGCTGGTTGTGGATGGCCAGCAAACATTCCTGCACCAAGTCTTCCACCTCGTCCGGCCAGCGCTGCAGACGGCGCCGGAAAAACGCGCGCAAATGGGCGCTACTTGCCTGCAAGAAATTGCGGTAGGCGCCCGCATCGCCGTCGAGCCCGCGCAGCATCAAGCCGTGCAGCCGTAATTCCGTGCCATGCAGGTGTTCGCTTACAGGTATTCGTTGCATGCAGGCCTTTGGTGACAGGCGTTGAAAAAAATAAATCTTAAATTATTTGATGGTGGCTGTAACCAATCCGCATGCTGCGGCGAATTGACAGGCAAGCACGTTTCTTAATTTAATATACCGGTGAAAGACCATGGACATCAAGCACCGCCTTGCAATACTTCTACTTCCCGTCCTGGGCATGAACGTGGCAGCGGGCCAGCGCTGCGCCGTGCAAAGCGGGCCGCAGACGGCGGCGCTGGTGGAACTGTATAGCAGCGAAGGCTGCTCCAGCTGTCCGCCCGCAGACCAGCGCCTGAGCGCCTTGCGCAAGGAGGCGGGCGCGGCCAGCCTGATCGTGCCGCTGGCCCTGCACGTCACGTACTGGGACCAGATCGGCTGGACGGACCCGCTGGCGCAGGCGCAATTCGACGCCCGCCAGGCCGAGCTGTTGCGCCATCAGCCGCGCCATGTGGCTTACACGCCCCAGTTTTTCGTCGGCGGCGCGGCATTGCGCAGCTGGGATACGCAGCTGCCGGCCGCCATCCGCCGCATCAACGCGACCGCCGCACCAGTCAACATCAGCCTGTCCGCCACGCCGCTGCAGGGAGGGAAACTATTGCTTGAGGCCGATGCCCGCGCGCCGGACGGGCAGACGGGCGGCCAGCTGTATGTGGCCATCAGCGAAAGCGCCATCGTCTCGACCGTGCTGCGCGGCGAAAACCGGGGCGCCACCCTGCATCACGATGCGGCCGTGCGCCTGTGGCTGGGGCCGGTTGTGCTGGCGCAAGGCCGCGCCCGGCTGCGCCGCGAAATCAAGCTGCCCGCCAGTTGGCGCCCCGAGCAGTTGCAAGTGGTGGCCTTCGTGCAGCGGGCCGACAGCAGCGCCATCCTGCAAGCCGTCAGCACGGCATCGTGCGCGAAGGGAGTGATGTGATGCATACGCATACTGTTTCCAACGCTGTGATCCACCCCGCCTGGCTGCGCCTGACGCACTGGCTCAATGCCGTGGCCGTGGTGGTACTGGTCACCAGCGGCTGGCGCATCTACAACGCGGCGCCATTCTTCCCGTTCGAGCTGCCGCGCGCCCTGACCCTGGGCGGCTGGCTGGGCGGCGCCCTGCAATGGCATTTCGCCGCCATGTGGCTGCTGGTGGCGAATGGTTTGCTGTATCTGGTGATTAACATCGCCTCGGGACGGCTGCGGCGCCAGTTCTTTCCCCTCTCGCCGCGCCTGCTGCTGGCCGATGTCGCCGCCGCGCTGAAGGGCAAGCTGGCCCATGCGGACCCGCGCCGCTACAACATGGTGCAGCGCGCCGCCTATTTGTTCGTCATGCTCGACTGCATCGTGCTGGTGCTGTCCGGCCTGGTGCTGTGGAAGTCCGTGCAGTTTCCCCTCTTGCGCGAGCTGCTGGGCGGCTACGAGAGCGCGCGCCGCGTGCATTTCATCGCCATGGCGCTGCTGACGGGCTTTGTCGGCGTGCACCTGCTGATGGTGGCGCTGGTGCCGCGCACCCTGGTCGCCATGCTGCGCGGACGTTAAAGGAGACCATCATGAAAAAAACCATCATCGTGCCGGAGCAGGGCCAGGCCATGCTGGCCGACGCCTTGCGCCAGATCAAGCAGCCATCACGCCGCCTGTTCCTGCAGCGCAGTTTGACCCTGGGTGGCTTGTCGCTGCTGACGGGCTGCAACGCCAGCGACCCGTCCAGCATTGAAACGGCGCTGATGGCCGTCTCGCGCATGAATGACCGGGTGCAGGGCTGGCTGTTTGACCCGAATAAACTGGCGCCCACGTATCCCGATTCCATGATCACGCGGCCGTTTCCCTTCAACGCGTATTACGGCGAGGACGAGGTGGAAGAGGTCGATGGCGACGCCTGGCGGCTGGAATTGAGCGGATTGATCGCCGACAAGAAGCCGTGGACCTTGCCGCAGTTGCGCGCCCTGCCACAGGAAACGCAGGTCACGCGCCACATCTGCGTGGAAGGCTGGAGCGCCATCGGCAAGTGGGGCGGCGTGCCGTTTTCCCACTTCCTCAAGCGCGTGGGCGCCGACACGACGGCCAAATACATCGGCTTCCAGTGCGCCGACGATTATTTTACGAGCATCGACATGGCCACGGCCCTGCATCCGCAAACCATCATGGCCTTGACCTATGACGGCGAGGAATTGCCGCCGAAATACGGCTACCCGATGAAACTGCGCATGCCGACCAAGCTGGGCTACAAGAATCCCAAGCACATCCAGGCCATCTTTGTCACGAATACGTATCCGGGAGGGTATTGGGAGAATCAGGGATATAACTGGTTCGGCGGTTCCTGAACATTTTTAGTAACACCTGCAGCACCGTAGTCGCTTTTACACCGGGCACTTGCCCATTTAACCCAGAGACAAGGACATATCATGAAAACCACCATCACCACCTTCGCCGCCATCCTCGCTTCCGCCATCCTCATGTCGGGCGCCGCGTTTGCCCAGGATGCCATGAAGAAAGACGCGATGGCCAAGGACGCTTCGGCCGACGCCATGCACAAGGATGCGATGGACAAGGACGGCATGCACAAGCCGATGGCCAAGAAGCACATGAAGAAGGATCACATGGCTAAAGATGGCATGAAGAAGGACGAGATGAAGAAGGATGAAATGAAAAAGGACGAGATGAAAAAGGATGCGATGGGCAAGTAAGGCCGGAGCAGATCGGGGCGTGGTGACTGCCGCTCACCACGCTGCCGGATTGATCACGCCGATGGCCATCAATGCAGGCTTGCAAAATAGATATCCCTGCATCAAGTCGATGCCCATCTCCCTCAGGCAATCGCGTTCGGCGGCCGTTTCGATGCCCTCCGCCAGGACTTGAATATTGAGTTCCTTGCAAATGGCGACGATGCCCCTGACGATCGCCTGCCTTGGGACGCTGGCCTCGATGCCGCGCACCAGTTCCATGTCGATCTTGATGATGTGCGGCTGATATTCCGCCAGCAGGGTCAGTCCCGCGTAGCCGGCACCGAAATCGTCGATCGCCGTCTGGAAGCCGAAGCGGCGATACTCATGAAAAATGTTGACGAGGTGGGGCCGGTCGCGCACTTCTTCGCCCTCGGTCACCTCGAAGATAATGCGGCGGATGGGGAAATTGTATTTGCGCGCCGCAGCTAAAGTGGTCTGGATGCACGCTTCGGGGCGGTACACGGCATTCGGCAGGAAATTGATGGACAGATATTCCTCGATGCCCAGCCGGGCGGCGCCCTCGATGGCGCGCACGCGGCAGGCCTGGTCGAACACATAGCGGTTTTCGTCATTCACCTGCGACAAGACCGAGTAAGCCGATTCGCCGTTGGGACCGCGCACCAGCGCTTCATGGCCAAAGATCGAGCGCGTGGACAGGTCGACGATCGGTTGATAGGCAAACGTGAAATCGAAGCCCAGTGGCGCGGCTTGCTGGCACTGGCTGCAGCCTGCCTTTTTCCCGGTCTGGCCCGGGGTGTCGCTGGAGGACGTCATGGTCGTGCTGGCCTCTGATAAAAGGTACAAGGTGTATAGGCATTTATACCACGGCATGGCGCCAGTGGCGCGATATTTATGGCGCGCCAAAACAGGGGAAGGATGTGCCAGGGGAGAAATGAGACAGAAAATAATACAAATTTCCTCATAGTAATAATTGACTGGCTAATCGCCGATAGCCGCTGTACTATTTTCCCTAAGCAATTTACCAGTTCCGATGCGTCACGTTGTCAGCGTGACCCGCCCATCGGAACAGCAGACCGCCCGCCGCCCATCCCCCTGCGGCACGTCCCCGCCTACCTGCACTGACATGCAGTCGTACTCGCTTGCTGCATTCGACGATATCGTTTCAGGTGTTTCACCTCTGTTGCCTGCCGCTTGTCGCGAAACGACCGTGCATTCTCAAGTTGGCCATGATGGCCCGGGATCTGCACGGATATGCACGTCACTCCATTCATGCGCAAGCTGCGCAAAAAGAAACCCATGAAATTGCCTCCATCGACACTGGCGCTGTTCGTCACGCTGGCCTGCACTGCCGCGCAAGTCCATGCCGAAGTCGTGCCCCTGTTTGGCCAGTCGCTAGCCGGTTCTTCCGTGTTTGCGCTCACCTATGCGACCACCGGCGCCAACTCGACCGTCACGGGCGATATCGTCTCGGGCGATGTCGCCACCATGGGCGCCGCGTCGCTGCTCAGCGGCAATCTGCTTTCCCTGGGCGCATCCACCATCGGCGCCAATGCCAGCGTGAGCGGCAATATGCTCAGTGGCGGCGCCGCCACCGTCGGTGCGAATGCCAGCGTGGCCGGCAAGGTGGCGGCGCTGGGCGCGGTCACCTTGTCCGCCAGCAGCACCACCCATGGTGCAGGCACGCTTTTCGCGCTGCCGGCGAACGTGCGGAGCGATGCGCAGCAGGTCGGCGCCGCGCAGGCCGCATTGAAGAACATGGGGCGGGGGACCGCCCTGGGCACGACCATGACGCTCGACACCACGCTGTATCCGGGCGTGTTTTCGGCGGCCAATCTGTCGACCACGGCCGGGATCACGCTGACCCTGGACGGACAGAACCGCTCCAATCAATCCTGGGTGTTCAATATCGACGATTACCTGGTCACGGGCGCGGCCATGAAAATTGTCTTGATCAATGCCGATGCCAGCAATAGCGTCATCTGGAACAGTGGCGGCTACACGAGCCTGGGTGCCAGCGGGGAGTTCATCGGCACCGTCCTGGCAAAGAATTACGTCAGCGTCGGCGCGGGCACCAGCGTGACGGGCGTGGGTAGCGCCTGCGGCGGGCTCTTTTCCGCCACATCGTATGTGTCGACGGGCGACGGCGCGCGCATCGGCGGCAAGGGCTGCAGCGGCATAGGCAGCGGTTTCGATATCGTGGACGGTACCGCTGTTCGCAGCATCGACATACCGGCAGTGCCGGAACCGTCCAGCTACGCCATGCTGGTGGCCGGCCTTGCCCTGCTTGGCCTGATGCGGCAGCGCAAGCTGGCGCGCCTGTAAGGGGAAACAAGGCGACCGAGATGCCAACGCAATTTGTAGTAAGCTGGTCGCCTCCTGATTTCTTGCATGCACAGTCATGACCGAACCTTCCGTCGCCGCGCTTCCTGCCGTTTCCCCTGATTCCGACAAATCCCTGCGCCGCCGCTCGCTGTTCGCCGCCTGCAGCGCGCATGCCGTGCATGACGGCTTGACGGACGTGATCTATGTGCTGCTACCCATCTGGCAGGCGCAGTTTGCCATCAGTTACGCCATGGTGGGCCTGTTGCGCGGTTCCTACTCGGGCATGATGGCCGGTTTCCAGTTGCTGGCCAGCCGCATGGCCAGGCGCTGGGGACGCGAACGCATGCTGGTGGGCGGCACGGCCCTGGCCGGCGTGGCTTACCTGATCGCCGGGCAGGCGGGCGGCCTGGCCGTGCTGCTGGTGGCCCTGCTGCTGGGCGGCCTGGGCGCCAGTACCCAGCATCCGCTGGCCTCGTCCATCGTCACCGACACGCACGAGGCGGGCGGCGGCGTGAAGGAAGCGTTGTCGCACTACAATTTTGCCGGCGATATCGGCAAGACCCTGATTCCGGCCCTGGTGGGCTTGCTGTTGCTGGTGTGCAGCTGGCAAGCCAGCGTCTCGCTGCTTGGACTGCTGGGCCTGGCGGCGGCCGGCTTGCTGTGGTGGCTGCTGCCGAAACCGGGAGACATCCAGGCCAGCCAGAAGACAGCGGTCAAACCCATCACTGGCAGCGGCTCCAAAGCAAGCTTTCGTGCGCTACTGGCCACGGGCACGCTGGACAGCGCCGTGCGCATGGGTTTTCTCACCTTTTTGCCATTCTTGCTGAAAAGTAAGGGCGCGGGCACGGCCGGCATCGGCGTGGCGCTATCGCTGCTGTTCGTGGGCGGCGCCTTCGGCAAGCTGCTGTGCGGCTACCTGGGCGCGCGCATCGGCATGATGAAGACCGTGTGGCTGACGGAATCGATGACGTCCGTGCTGATTGTCGCGGCCCTGTGGCTGCCGCTGGCCGGCGTGATGGCCATGCTGCCCCTGCTGGGACTGGCGCTGAACGGCACTTCGTCCGTGCTGTACGGCGCGGTGCCGGAGCTGGCCGAGCCCGGCAAGCGCGAGCATGCTTTCGCCCTGTTCTACACGGGCAGCATCGGCGGCGGTGCGCTGTCGCCCGTGCTGTTCGGCGCGCTGGGCGACCATACCAGCGTGCACACAGCCTTGCTGGTGCTGGCGGCCGTATTGCTGCTGACCTTGCCGTTGGCGTGGAAGGTGCAGCGGGGCCTGGCGCATGGCGGCGCCGCATGACAGGATACCTCGCATGAGTCTGCCATTGCCGCGCGATAAACACGATACGCAGAACGCGCAAGCCCTGACCGCCTTGCCATGGGAGGAAATCCGTCCCGCCATGCCGCAGATCCTCGAGTGGGTGCAGGATGCGAACTGGCCCGTGGCCGCCATCCTCCTGCCTTTTCTGGCCAGCATCGGCCCACGCCTGGCTCCGTATCTCAAGACGGTGCTGGCCAGTGACGATGAGCAATGGAAATATGTTGTTCTGCTGGGCATCGTGAGCCATTCCCCCGGGCTGGCTAGCGCCGTGGACGGTGAATTGACCCGCTTCGCCCTGGCGCCAACGGCTGGCGAGCTGGAAGAAGGCGTGGCCGAGGTGGCCCTGGAAATTTTGGCGCGCAGCGCTGCCGGTGCGGCATGACTTGCCCGCCAGTACCCCCATCGTCTACACTCGCCGCATGAAAAATTTTGAAAAGCGGCGCGACCGCTACGACTTGTTCCGCGCGTTTGACAATCCTCTCGTCAACATCAATTTCCAGCTCGACGTGCCGGACTTCCGGCCGTACTGCAAGGCGCGGCAGATTCCCGTGTTTCACTTCTTCCTGTTTTGCCTGCTCAATACGGTCAGGGAGATCGACAACTTCATGTATCGCATCTACCAAGGCGAAGTGATCAGGATCGACGATTTCCCCGCGTCCTACACCGTCATCAACGGCGACGAGAACCTCAACTACACGCGTTTCACGATGACGGACCAGCTTGACCTGTTCATCGAACGCAGCCTGGAAGCGAAACGCCTCGCCGAAGCCAGTTCCGCGCTGATCAATACGGGCGAGGGAGAGAGTGAGCGCGAGCAGCGCAACAATATCTTCATCACCTGCCTGCCATGGCTGGAGCTGGCGGCCATCGAGCACCCGATCGACCGCCACCGCGACGCCGATATCCCGACCTTTACCTGGGGCAAGTTCGGCCCCGCGCAGGAAGACGGCCGCATGCGGGTGCCGTTTTCCGCGCAGGCGCACCATGGCTTTGTCGATGGCTACCATGTGCAGAAACTGGCGCAGGCGCTGTCGCAGCGCATCGCCGCCATCATTTCCTAGTCCAGATAGTCGCTGGGCGCCTGGCCCAGCACGCGGCGGAAGGCGGCCGTGAAGGCGCTGGGGCTGGCATAACCGAGGTCCAGCGCGACCCGGGTGACGGTTTGCCCCTCGGCCAGTCGCGTGATGGCCGCCAGCAAACACGCTTGCTGGCGCCATTGGGCAAAGCCCAGCCCGGTCTGGGCGCGGAACTGGCGCGTAAAGGTGCGCCGGCTCATGCCCGCCTGTGCCGCCATCGCATCGAGGCTGCTGTCCAGGCTGGGTTGCTGCAAGAGTTGCGTGCACAGGCGCGCCAGCCTGGCGTCCTGGGGCAGGGGCGCGCTCAGGGGCAGGGGCCTGGCAGCGGCAATCTCATCGAGCAGCAAGGCCATCAATCGCCCGGCGCGCGATTCTTCCGCATACAAGGCCGCCACCGTCACGGCCTCGGCCAGCAGCTGGCGCAGCAGCGGCGAGGCATCGAGCACCTGGCAATCGGATGGCAAGCCCATCCTGATGATGGCGTCTGGGGCGATAAACACGTTGTGCATGCTCACGCCACCATGCATGCGCATGCCGTGGGATAGCTGGGCCGGGACCCAGCAGGCGCGTTGCGGCGGCACCAGCCAGTTGCCGTGCGGCGTGTGCACGCTGATGACGCCGCGCGCCGCATAGGCGAATTGCCCGCGCGCATGTTGATGCTCGGGAAACATCTCTCCCGCAGCGTAATCGCGCGCCGTGGCGATCAATTCGCGTGGCACTTCCGTATAAAAATCATCCATGGCCCGTACTCTACAGTATTTGACCTTTTAGCGAAGGCAGGCCGCTTGCTGGGCGCCTACCATGCACTCTTTTTCAGGAGTGTGTATGCACAATAGCTATCATCGCGTGGGCCATGGTCCCCACGCCGTCATCGTCCTGCACGGCTGGTTTGGCGACGCGCACGCGTTTGCGCCGATGGAAGTGGCCCTCGATGGCGGCGCTTTCAGCTATGTCTTCATGGACAATCGCGGCTATGGCGGCATGCGTGGCGCGGCGGGCGAGTATTCGATGGACGAAGTAGCCCGCGACGCGCTGGCGCTGGCCGATGCGCTAGGCTTTGCCACGTTCAGCGTGGTGGGCCATTCCATGGGCGGCATGGCGCTGGAACGGCTGGCCTTGCTGGCACCCTTGCGCTTGCGCAAACTGGTGGCCGTGGCGCCCGTGCCCAGCTGCGGCGTAAGCATGGATGCGGCGGCGCGCGCGCTGTTCCTCGATGCCAGCGGCAACAAGCAAGCGCGGCGCGCCATCATAGCCCGCAGCACGGGCGGGCGCTTGTCCGCCACCTGGCTGGACTGGAAGGCGCAATATTCGTGGGAAAGTGCGGATCCGGCCGCGTTCGCACGCTACTTCCTCGCGTGGAGCGACACGGATTTCAGCGGGGAGGTGATGCGGGCGGCGCCGAAACTGCCGTTGCTGGCGCTGGTGGGTGAGCACGACCCCCGTTTCGATGCGGCCCTGATGCGCCGCACGTATCTGGCGTGGTACCCGCAAGCCAGGCTGGAAGTGCTGGCCAATGCGGGACACTATCCGATGAATGAAACGCCGCTGGCCCTGGCGGCCAGCATCGAGGCGTTTTTATCGGCGCAGTGACCTTACGCCGTCTTGGCGCGCAGGCGCAGCAGGCTCAGGCCCAGCAAGACGAAGGCGCCGCCCGAGATACGGTTGAACAGCTTCGCGCGGCCCGGCGTGGCCAGCTGGGTTTTCAGCAGGCGCGCCAGGTTGGCGTAGAACAAGTGGGCCAGCATGGCGCAGGCGACAAACGAAGTCGTCAGCACGGTGAACTGGATGGCCACCGGTTCGCCCGGCGTGATGAATTGCGGGAACAGGGCCGAAAAGAACAGGATGGCCTTGGGATTGGTCAGCGCCACCGTCAAGCCCTGGCGGAAGAGTTTCCAGAATGAATTTGGATTGGCCGCGCCAAGCGCCACGGGCGCATCGGCCACGATGCTGGTCTTGCTGCGCCATTGCTTGATGCCCAGGTACACCAGGTACAGGGCGCCAGCCAGTTTCAGCAGCATGAAAGCCGTGGCCGAGGTGGCCAGCACGACGCCCATGCCGGCCATGGCCACGCCGGAAATGATGAACAGGCCAAAACCATTGCCCATGCTGCTGATCATCGCGCGGCGCGGGCCGACGGCGATGGCATTCGAGATGGCCAGCAGGACGGCCGGACCGGGAGAAAACGTGACGAGCAGGGCGACGCTGCAGAAAAGCAGCCAGTTCGAGAGATGCATGGGTGTTCCTGGGTGGGGCCGAAGCCGGATTGAGAGTCAAAACACGCTTATTGTACGAAGTTTTCGACTCCCGCGTCAGCGGCCCCCGCCGGAATCAGGCCCGGCTTCAGGCAAACAGGCTGGCGACCACGTGGTTGATGGCGGCGCCACCGGCGATCAGCCAGCAGAACAGCAGGCCGGCCAGCAGCAGGGGCTTGATGCCGGCGCGGCGGATGGCCGACATATGTGTCGTCAAGCCCAGGGCCGCCATGGCCATGGCCAGCAGGGCCGTGTCGATATCTGTGATGGTGGCGACCGTGCCCGCCGGCAGCAAGCCCAGCGAATTGAAGGCCACCACGCCGATAAAAATGAAGGCGAACCAGGGAATGGCCAGCTTGGTGGCCTTGTCGTGGCCACCGGCCTTGGCCGTGCCGCGCGCCAACACCGCCGAGAGGATGACAAGGAAGGGGGCCAGCATCATCACGCGCACCATCTTGGCGATCACGGCCGCATTCGCCGCTTCCTGCCCGATCGACTTGCCGGCCGCCACCACCTGCGCCACCTCATGCACGGTCGAACCGATGTACACGCCAAACGCCGTGGGCGTGGCGCCCAGCACCTGCCAGCCCAGGTTCAGCTGGTACAGCAAGGGGTACAAAAAGATGGCGATGGTGCCGAACACCACGACGGTGGAGACGGCCACGGTAACGTCTTCGCTGCGGCCCTTGACGACGGGTTCCGTCGCCATCACGGCCGCCGCGCCACAGATCGAGCTGCCCGCGCCGATCAGGATGGCGCTGTTGCGTTCCAGCTTGAACACCTTGGTGCCTAGAAACATGGCCAGGCCAAACGTGGACGTCAGCACCAGCGCGTCGATGGCGATGCCGGCCAGGCCCACTTGGCCGATATCCTGGAAAGTCAGGCGGAAGCCGTACAGGATGATGCCCAAGCGCAATAAGGTCTGCTTGGAAAAGGTCACGCCTGCGCCGCAGGCGGGCGCCAGGCGGCCACACACGCTGTTGCCCAGCACAATGCCCAGCATGATGGCCAGGGTCAGAGCGCTCATGCCGTGGCTTTGCATCCATTCCAGCTTGCCCAGTTGAATGGCTCCATAGGCGATCATGCCGCTTAGCAGCAGGCCCGGCAGAAGGCGGCCATAGCGGTCGCTGAAACTTGTTGTGTTGCTTGTTGTGAGAGAAGACATGCCGTACTCCATGGTTCCTGGTTCGTATGGCATGACTGTACAGTTCGTCGATTAAATGGTAAAACGGATTGTTTTTGTATGTTTAACCTATTAAATGGGTAGATTAGATGGCTTTGACCTTGCGGCAACTGCAGATTTTTCTCGCCGTGGCGGACACGGGCAGCACCAGCGCGGCGGCTGAACACATTGCGCTGTCGCAATCGGCCACCAGCGCTGCGCTGAATGAGCTGGAAACCTTGCTGGGCGCGCAACTGTTCGACCGGGTGGGCAAGCGATTGCTGCTCAATGACAATGGGCGCCTGCTGTTGCCGCAGGCGCGGCAGATGCGCGACGGGGCCGCCAGCATCGAGCGCCAGTTCGCGGGCGCCGACCCGTCCGTGCCCGTCAGCCTGCAGATCGGTGCCAGCACGACGATAGGCATCTATCTGCTGCCGCAAATCCTGGCGCAGGCGGCGCAGCAATACGGGCGCAGCATCCCGCAAGTGACGATTGCCAACACGGCCGACATCGCCGCCGCCGTGGCGGAGTTCCGTGTCGATATCGGCCTGATCGAAGGGCCGTGCCACGAAGCGGGCTTGCTGGTGGAACCGTGGCTGACGGACCAGATGCTGATCGTGGCCGCGCCCACGCATCCGCTGGCACAGCTGCACCATTTGCTCAGCTTTGCGGAGCTGAACCAGGCGGGCTGGCTGCTGCGCGAAGCAGGCTCCGGCACGCGCGAAGCCGTGGAGCAGGCACTGGTGCCGTATCTGCACTATCTGCGCGCCGCAGGCGAATTCAGCAATTCGGAAGCCATCAAATATGGCGCGGCGGCCGGCCTCGGTATCGCCTGCCTGTCGCGCGTGGTGGTGGCCGATCTGCTGGCCAGCGGGCAACTGGTGGAACTGGAGACCATGCTGCCGCCCCTGGAGCGCAACTTTTATCTGATCCGCCAGTCCAAGAAGATCCTCTCGCCCCGTTTGAGCGGTTTCCTGGAACTGTGCCGCCACGCTGCACGCATGGTTTGATTATTTTCCGTATATGGGATAAATTCCCATATATGGAAAACTTGATAAGCACAGAGAACGATACGGAACAACGTCTGGCCGCGCGCCTGAAACAGTTGCGCGTGGAGCGGGGCTGGTCGCTGGACCAGCTGGCCAGTGCCAGCCAGGTCAGCCGCGCGACATTATCGCGCCTGGAAAATGGCGAGGTCAGCCCGACGACGGTCGTGCTGGGCAAGCTGTGCGCCGCGTATGGCCTGGCCATGTCGCGCCTGCTGCGCATGGTGGAAGACGATTTTCCGCCCCTGCTGCGGCGGGCCGAGCAAAGCGTGTGGACGGACCCGGACAGCGGTTTTATCCGCCGTTCCGTCTCGCCCCCGTCACGCGCTTTGGCCGGCGAAGCGCTCGAATGCGAGCTGGGCGCGGGGGTGACGATCACCTACACGGCCTCGCCCCGGCCCGGCATGGAACACCATCTGTTGCTGCAGGAAGGCCAGCTGAACGTGACCGTCGACGGCCGCTCGCACGATTTAATGCCCGGCGATTGCCTGCGCTACCAGTTGCAGGGCGCCAGCGCGTTTATCACGCCGCCAGACAGCGGCGCCCGCTATTTTCTTTTTCTTGTCTGAGGTCGCCATGTCCGCATCGCTGCGCAGTTTTACACCCGCCGATATTCGTGCACGCTTGCCGGAACTGGGCGCCTTGCTGCAAGACTGCGTGCACGACGGCGCCAGCATCGGTTTTATCTTGCCGTTTGACGTGGCGGCCAGCCAGGCGTTCTGGACGGAGAATGTCTTGCCCGCCGTGACGCGCGGCGTGCGCCTGCTGCTGGTGGCCGAGGTCGATGGTCGGGTGGCCGGCGCCGTGCAGCTGGACTGGGACACCAATCCCAACCAGACGCACCGGGCCGAAGTGCGCAAGCTGCTGGTCGCGCCCGCTTACCGCCGCCTCGGCCTCGCGCGCCAGCTGATGCTGGCGCTGGAAGAACAGGCGCGCCTCTTGCCGCGCAGCCTGCTGACCTTGGACACGCGCAGCGGCGACCATGCCGAACCGCTGTATTTGTCGCTCGGTTACGTGGTGGCCGGCAGCATCCCCGCCTATGCGCTGGCGCCGGCCGGCGACCGGCTGGACGCCACCACCATCATGTACAAGCAGCTATAGCGGGGAACTCAGGCGGGGAACTCAGGCTTTCAGGCGCGCTCTAACGGCAGGGGCGCGTGAGCGTGCCAGGGCGGGGGCTCCCTTGTCACGCGTTGCGTATTGCGCCGCGACAAGGCTGATGGCCGGCGCCGCGTGCGGGGGCTCCACCTCATTGCCCAAGGTGAAGATGCCCACCGTGCCCGAGAGTTGCTGGGCGCGCTGCTGCATGCTGGCCGCCGCCGTCGACGCCTGTTCCACCAGCGCGGCGTTTTGTTGCGTCACATGCTCCATCTGCACGATGGCGGCATTGACTTGCTCGATGCCGGACAATTGTTCGCCGCTGGCCATGCTGATCTCGCCCATGATGTCCGTCACGCGGTGCACGCTGGCCACGATTTCGCGCATGGTGGCGCCCGCCGTATCGACCAGGCGCGCGCCCGCGTCGACCCGCTCGACGGAGTCGCCGATCAGCTGCTTGATTTCCCGCGCCGCGCCAGCCGAGCGCTGGGCCAGAGTGCGCACTTCGGCGGCCACGACGGCAAAGCCGCGTCCCTGTTCGCCTGCGCGCGCCGCTTCCACGGCCGCATTCAGGGCCAGGATATTCGTCTGGAAGGCGATAGCGTCAATGACGCCGATGATGTCGACGATCTTTTTCGACGAAGCATTGATCGAGCTCATGGTATCGACGACTTCTGCCACCACCTTGCCCCCTTTGCCGGCCACGTCGGCGGCCGATTGTGCCAGCTGGTTGGCTTGCCGCGCATTGTCCGCATTTTGCTTGACGGTGCCAGTCAGCTCTTCCATCGAGGCCGCAGTCTGCTCCAGCGAACTGGCTTGCGCCTGCGTGCGCCGCGACAAGTCCAGGTTGCCGGCCGCGATCTCTCCCGAGGCGCCCGCGATGTCCTGCGTGCCGCCGCGCACGTCGCCCACGATAGTGATCAAGCTGGCATTCATGTCTTTCAGCGCCTGCAGCAACTGGCCCAGCTCATCGCCGGATTCGACGCGGATATTGCCGCTCAGGTCGCCGCCAGCCACCTTGCGCGCCACCTTGACGGCATGCCGCAGGGGCCGCACGATGCCGCTGCTGATGAACCAGGCCGTGACCAGGCTCAGCACGCCGCCGATCAAGCCCAGCGTGATGATCAGCACGCTGGTATCGTGCGCACGGGCCATGGCCGTCTCGGCCGCCGCGCGCATCTGCGCCGATTGCGTGGCGATCTGCTGGTCGATGTCGCGCAGGGCGGGCTGTTCCTGCGTGCGGTTGCGCGTGGCCTGCAATTGCTCGATGCGCGCATAGCGCTGGTTCACGCTGCTGTCTATTTCCCCGCTTACCGTGGCCAGCTGCCACGTGCTGATGCCGACGACCACGGCCAGCAACAGCGATGCCAGCAAAAACCCCGTTGTCAGGCGTACACCGATGCGTATATTTGAAATATTCATGTCCCCTCAGCTGTTGTCTCATGATGGCCGCACCGCATGCGGGCGGCACGGCGCGGCGCTGTTTCCCCTGATGTTGCTGGGGTGAAATGAGTGTAGCAGTGCAATACTAAGTAATCTATAAATATTTCCATATTGGAATTGGTCACTGCTTGTTTAGCAACAGCGGGCAACTATTGTCGAAATGATTGCCAGATAAAATCACCCTCCTTATTACAGACTCGTCCTACCTCGAACCCCGGCATCGTCCGACTGGCATCTGCCGGTGTCGCGCCTACACTGATTCTTGCACAGACCCGGCGGCGGGTCCTATCTTCTTACAGGAGGCTGAGATGGCGAATATCCAGGCAGGATCAGACGGTGCGGCAAACGAGGAAATGACGGCAAAGCGCTTGAACGTGGTCGACTGGATCTCCATGATCCTGCTGATCGTGGGCGGCTTGAACTGGGCGCTGGTGGGCTTGTTCGACATCGACATCGTGGCCCGCATCCTCGGCGCCATGACGACGGCTTCGCGCGGCGTGTATGTGCTGGTGGGGCTGGCGGCGCTGTATTCGATTTATCTGTGCGTGCGCAAGCTGCCGGCCAAGTCCTAGGGGAAGCCCCTGGCGCGTCAGCGCCAGACTTGCCCATCGCTGGCAGTTGTCAGGGTTTTGATGGGGCGGTGCCTGCTTGCATGTATGCGTACGTGGGGGGCGGTCAGGCCTGTGCGTGGTCGCCTGGCCGGACGGCGCAAGCATCGGTGCATGCGTTGGTAATGCATGCTTTGCTGCCTGTGTAAATTGCAGGTGCTTACTGCGTGCGCAGGTAGGCCAGCAGATCGGCCACTTGCTGCGCATTGCCGATGCCCCAGAAGCGCATGTTATTGCCGGGAATGAAATCGCCGGGCGCTTTGAGGAAGCCGGCCAGGTTTTGCTCGGTCCAGACGATGTTTGCGTTTTTCATGGCCGCTGAATACTTGTAATCGGCGGTGGCACCGGCTTTGCGGCCAATCACGCCCGTCAGCTTTGGGCCGAAGCCGCCGCGCGCCGATGGCCCCACCTGGTGGCAGGAGGCGCACTTGCGAAACGCCGTCTTGCCCGCTTCGGCATTGCCCGTGAGGGCGGCGGGAGCGGCGGCAGCGTGCGTAATGGCAGCGTGCGTCAGCAGCAGACCTGCGGAGGCAAGAGCAAAGAGAGAGCGTAAGGTGGATGTCATCGGTGAGGCGGGCATGCGATGTCTGGCAATGTGTGGCAAGCGATGACGCATTTTACAGGCGCACATCAAAACCTGCCCGCCAGCACGGACATGCATGCGAGGAAGCGGTGCAGGCAGCGGTCCAGGAGGGGGGAATGCCGCTAGCGCTTGCCGCCTTGGGCGCCCAGCGCCGCCATGGCCGACGCGAACACGATGCAGGCGATGGCCAGCCACTGGGTCAGGCTCAACAGTTCTCCCAGCACCGCCATGGCGGCCAGCGCGCTGACGGCCGGCGCCGCGCTGCTGAACATGCCGAATACCCCTTGCGGCAAGCGGCGCAGGGCAAAGATTTCCAGCGAGTAAGGCAGGGCGCTGGACAGCATGGCGATTGCCAGGCCCATCAGCGCAATCGATGGCGCCAGCAAAGCCGTGCCCGAGTACGCGACGCCGATGGGCACCGTCACCATGGCCGCCACCGTCATGCCCCAGGCCACGGCTTGCCCGCCCTGCAAGGTCGAGGCGCGCTTGCCGAAGATGATATACAGCGCCCAGCACAGCGCCGCCCCCAGCGCATACGCCACGCCGATGGGGTCCAGGCTGCCCGGACTGCCTTGCAGCGGCAGCAGCAGATACAAGCCAAACACGGCGCACGCCACGGCCAGCAAATCGCGCGGCCGCCGCGACGACAGCATGGCCACCGCCAGCGGCCCCGTGACCTCGATGGCGACGGCGATACCGATCGGTATCAGCGCAAACGCCCGGTAAATCAGCAAGTTCATCAGCCCCAGCACGGAACCGTAGACCAGCAGGTTCAGCACATCCTTGCGCGTCAGGCGATAGCGCCAGGGACGGAAGATGGCCAGCAGGATCAGCGCCGAAAACCCCACCCGGTACGCCGTAATCCCCTCGACCCCGATGACAGGAAACAGATTCTTCGCAATCGCCGCCCCCAGATTGACGGAAATCTGCCCTCCCAATACTGCCAGGGAAGGGAGCAAAATGCTGTCGGGGAGAGGGGAGGTCGAGGCGGGGGAGGTCATGGTGCGGTATTTTAATATGCCTGAGGCTGGCAGTCGCTGGCAGATTGGTAAGCTGGGGAGATTTAACTGGGCAGTTGTTGGCAGGACTTGTGCATCGCGGCTACTTTTTCGACATTATGTTGCGAAATACGCTACAGTTGTAAAATCGTTTGCCAGTGCTCAGAAGCCGCAGTCCCTAATCGAACAGCCTTTACCATTGTGTGTCTTAACACTTTCGGGAGCGACCATGCAAATGGTTCGAGTAAATTCCAGTGCCATTGTTGCGATTGCTTACGACGAACAAACAGCTCGCATGCGTATCCAATTCCAGCAAGGGCATAGTTACGATTTTTGCCGAGTACCTGCGACTGTGCATGCTGCATTCATGCGTGCCAACTCCAAGGGGACTTACTACAATGAGCACATCAAAGACCGCTACCAATGCTAATCGGAATTTGGTCTAAAAGAGTCGGAAATCGGCCAGAAGCGGCCTTTCGACTTCTACATAAAAGGATTTTATGAGCGATTCAACCGAAAAAAAAGATGGCAAATTCATAGGCGTTGGAATTTGTCTTGGAGTAGCGATTGGATGTGGAATTGGCGTCGCGTTCGGCAACCTTGCTCTAGGCATTGGCCCGGGAATCGCAATTGGAGTTGTTATCGGTGGTTTAATGTCGAAGTCTCGACGCTAAATTTTTTGCATTTGACCGTCGAGACAACCCCGCCGTTCAGATCAGACATAACAGGCCGCTTTGGGGCGGAAGCGGACGTTACAGGTTTTGCCTGTTTTGCGGAGTAAGCGGCCTTTTCTTGCGTTCACCGGCACTATTTTAAAGGCGATGAACGTTGACGCCATTTCGGCGCGCGTTGACAATGATGGCGCGAACATGGTCAAAAGGATAAAAATTGAGCATTGGAACGATCGCCGTAATTGCCGGCTCTATCCTTCTGGTTTGCTGATCGATGAGGTTGCCCTGCAGTCCTTGCTGCCTGTCGCGCCGCATATTGACCTATAACTTGGAGTAGTATTGAATGACTGTTTTTAGTATCGGCGACACCAATTTTGACGTGGATTTTGCGAAATCAAGCATTAGCCTGGAAGAGGATGGCACTGGCATGGTGGAACTGAACATCGATATCCATGGGGACGACGATGTGTTTATGCGCTTGACCGAGCCCGATGACGCGGAATGGTCGTGGGCGCTGTATCCGCCTGCGTTTTTCCTGCACGGCTTGCGCATACCGGAAGGGCAGGGAGGAACGTTTGCGATCGGGATGCTCGATACGCATCCCGAGGCGGAGGAGTCGGGCATGTATATGATGGAGTACGGTGACGTATCGGCCGTCAACATCATTGAGTTGTCGGCACGACGCCTGCTTGTGTCGGGCATGGTGGACTTATGCGGTAAGCGGCTGCCATTTCATATCGATATGCCGCGCGCATAGTGCCGGGGCCGCTCCCGAAGGGAGCGGCCGTTGCTAACTTAATCCAGCCCCAACGCCTTCGCCACATCCCCCCCACGCCACATATTTGAAATTTTGCGGCCCATCGGGCAGGCGCTTGCGCGGCATGGGCTCAGTGCCGACAAACGGACACGGACTGAGCAGTTCCGTATTGCAAAGTGATCCGATTGGCCTGCAAGGCGGGAGCAACACATATGTGTATGTGGAAGCTAATCCGCTGAGCAATGTGGATCCCCTGGGTCTGGATATCATGATTATTACTGGCGGCGTTCGCAACGTCCTCTCCAATCCATTCGGCCATGTCGCTGCGGCCGTGCAGGGTTTTGGCACGGCCAGCTATGGCACAGGCGTTGCGACAAATTGGATTCCCTTCCCAGGAGGCACTGCGCGGGATGTACAGAACTTGCCGGGCGCGACGACTTACTACATGGGGCAGGAGGGGCCATTCCAATTGGCCTGGATAGCGCGTTGAACAGATTTAACGGGAAGTAAGGCATGAAATTGAAAATATCACTTAAAAAGACAGTGCTGTGGCTACTCATTCTCAGCCCGGTCTGGTATGTCACGGCATGTCATGTGATCTCCCACAACAAGGAAAAAGGCTACGCCATGATCCAGCCTGGCGCTGCGCGGGAAGCCGTGATCGCTGAACTGGGTGCACCATCGCATGTGGAGCTTCAGGGCAAGCTGTTCGAGCGCTATGCCTCGACGCCATGCCAGGAACCCTGCGTGGTACGCTTGTGGTACGAGAATCGCCTGACTCTCGGGATGGAAGCGTGGTCCGTGACGCTGGACAAGCATGACCGCGTGCTGGAAAAGTACCGTTGGATATCGCCATAGGCAAACACCGGGGCACGTGAGCGCAGCAGGACATCCATGCATGGCATGGATGTCCTGCACTGCTTTTACTTATACACTCTGGCTGACTGGCCGGCCCCTGTTGTCGCTAACTTAATCCAGCCCCAACGCTTTCGCCACATCCCCCCACGCCACATATTTGAAGTTCTGAGGCCCATCGGGCAGGCGCTTGTAGCCGTCCTGGATCACCAGCATGCCTTGCGCATACGCGCCGCCCAGGTTGGCGGAGGTGACGTCGAGGCCATCCGTTTCCGACGTGCCGTCTATGCCGGCGGGCAAGTTGAATCCCACCTTGAAGCGCCCGCGCACTTTATACGGCGCTTGCGCGTCGAGCACCACGTAGCTGCTGTCACCTTGGCTGGAGACGATCAGGTAGCCAGTGTCGGCCTTGCCACCCGGCTTGCGGTAGATGGCCATGCCTTCCACGTCGGCCGTCAGGTTCGCGCCGACGGGCAAGACCATGGTCAGGGCGTCGGGCTTGGCGGCGTCGGCCGAGGTGGTCCAGATGCCGCGCGTTTCCTCGCCCAGGAACAGGCGGGCGTTGGCGTCGTCGGCCACGCAGCCTTCCGGCTGTGTGGCGACCTTGAAGCTGCGCAACAGGGTGGCGCTGAACTGGTTGCCGCTCAAGCCGATGCTGTACTGCTGGAAAGTTCCATCCTTGTCGTTGATGAACGCTTGCACGCCGCCGCTGACAGGTTGATACAGACACATGCCGTAGATGCTTTTCAGGCCGGTAGGAAAACGGCCCGCTTCCGCCACCTCGCCGCTGGCATTGATGGTGAACAGCATCATGCTGTTGTCGTCGCGCTGGGTGGCCACGGCCAGGTCGACCGTGCTGCCGCCAAAACGGATACCTTGGCGCACGTCGACGTTATTCAAACGGCCCACTTCCAGCAGCTGCGTTTGCTTGCCTTGCAGGTCGTAGACGAGCAGTCCCTGCTTTTTGTTGGTGCCGAGGATGCGCGTGTTGGCAGGATCGCTGGCCAGCCAGATGGCCGGATCGTCGGCCGCGTCGCCCTGGCGCGCCATCGGCGCCGTCTGTGCCTGCGGGGCGATGATGGCCACCGCAGGCTGTGTTTCCGCCTTACCATTCCATTTCAAGGGCCGCGTTTGCCACCCGTTCTTGCCACGCAGCATCAACGAATTCCCGTCCCGCGCCAACTGGCTGTCGCCCTTGCGCACGTTCAAGGCGACCGCTTGGGCTGGCTGCGCCGTCCACTGTCCGCCTTGATGGGCGAACAGGTGCAGCTTTTCCGCCTTGCCGTCGAGCACGGCCACGCCATCGGGCAGCACGGCCAGCGCACCGGCGCCGCCGTCCAGCTGACCATACGGCTTGCGCAGCGCCACCACTTCGCGCTTGCCCATGCCTTCGGACTCGGCGTCATACGCCCACACGCCCATGTTGGCCTCGCTCACCAGCAGGCGCTGGGCGCCGTCGTCGACCCGGCAATGCTTCGCGTGCGGCGGCAAAGCCAGCTTGCGTACCAGGCTGCGCTGCTCGCCCTGCATCACCCACTGTTCTGCTTGCCCATCCTTACCGATCAGAAACAGATGATCGAGCTGCTGTGCGTCGCGGTACAAACACGATGCTTCCACGGAGAAGGTGGGCACGGGAAACGGCGCCAGCTTGACCAGCTTGCCGCCCTGCACATCGACCATCACGGGCAGCGGGCGCTGCGTGTCCGCTTCCAGGAACACGGCCAGCACTTGATTGCCGTCAAGGCGCGTGTCGAGTTGCTTGGCGCGCACGGCGATGCGGTCCTGTTCCTGGCCTGCCGCATTGAACAGACGCAAGCCGTGCTTGTCCAGGGTCAGCCAGCCGCCGCCGGGCAGGCGGGCCAGTTCCTCGGCCTCCTGCGTGAAGGAAGGCAAAATATTGGCGGGGGCGGCGAAGACGGCACCGGTGGCGCAGAAGGCGGCCAGCAAGGCGCCGCAGATTACGGTTTTTTTCATGTTAGTAGAAATCATCATCAGAAGGCGCTGGCTTTCAGGCTCACTTTGAAAGTGCGGCCGTATTGTTCGTTCTGCACGTTGTATTGCTTCGTGCCCTGGTAGACATAGTATTTCTCGTTGTTCAGGTTCGCCGCTTCAAAGACCACCTGGAACTGCTTGTTGATCTGGTAGGACAGCGAGAAATCGAGCTGCTTCTGGCTGTCGACGATGTGGTCCTGGCTTTGATCGAGGATGTCGCCGCCCATTTCCAGCAGATACGGCGACTTGTAGTTGAGGGCCAGGCGGGCGCTGACGGGCCCCGTTTCATAGCCCAGCATCAAGTTCATGACCTGGTTCGACTGGCCCGGCAGGCGGATGTCGCGGTTCATCTGCTGCTTGCTGGCCTTGTCGTAGCGGCCGATTTGCGCGCTTGAGGTGCTCAGGGTGCCGTTCACGCCCACGAGGAACTTGTTGAACGGCGCCGGCAGCATGCGCAGCGGCTGCATGTAGGCCAGTTCGATACCTTTCACTTTGGCCGCGTCACCGTTCGCATACGAGGTGGCCGAGGTGTAATTGGACCACTGACCCGTGCCGGCCAGGTTGGTCGTGTAGGTAAAATTCTTGATGTCCTTGTAGAAACCGTAGGCGGACATCACGCCGTCGTTGCCCAGCACTCTTTCGATGCCCAGGTCCAGGTTGTTGGCTTTCAGCGGTTTCAAGTCCGGGTTGCCGATCACGGCTTCCGTGTTGCTGGCCAGGCTGATGCCCGGTGCCAGCTGGCTGAAGTTGGCGCGCACCACGGCTTGCGTCCAGGCGGCCCGCACGCTGGTCTTTTGATCGACGTCATAACGGGCTTGCAGGTTCGGCAGCCAGTTGGTGTACGAACGTTCGCGCGTCAATGCCGTGGCCAACCCGGCGCTGTCCACTTGCGAGCCGGCCGCTTCAAAGCTGGTGCGTTCAGCGCGCACGCCGCCGAGGATATGCCAGGCGTCGAAGTCGTAGCTGTTTTGCACATACATGGCGTTGATGTCTTCATGCATGCGGTAATCGTTGATGATGGACTCGGTGGCCAGGCGCGCCTTGTCACGGTCGAGGCCGGCCACTCGGGCGCGGATGAGAAGCGGGTCCAGCGCCACGCCGATGTTGCCCAGGTCGTAGTCGAGCGTGTGGCCCTGCACGAAGTTGCTCATCGAGGTCGAGCCGGCGCCCCAGTAATTGCCGCTGCTGGCCTTGTTGCTGTTATACGCCCATTGATCCGTGTCATTGGTTTTTTCGCGGCGGCTGAGCTTGGCGCCGAATTTCAGGGTGGCGATGTCGAACTTGCGCGCCAGGTCGATGCGCGCGTGGTGTTCATTGTCCTTCGAGTAGCGCTTTTGCAGGGTGATGGCGTTCAGCGCATAGCTGGCCGGATCGTACAGCGAGGCGGGGCCGCTCAGTTTCGGCTCCTGCGTATCCGTGAAACTGATGCCGGCGAAATTGCTGATGCCGCGGAAACGGCCGTCGTTCAGTGATTCCGGCGTGTCTTCCGTGGCGCGGCTCATGCCGCCTTTCACGTCCAGGGTCCAGTCGCCCGATTTCTGCTGCGTGCCCAGGACCAGCGAGCGTACTTGCTGCGTGTACTTGCGCTGGCGGATGCGGCGCTCGGCGCGCGCGCCGGCCGTCTGGCCTTCGGCCAGGCTGCCGCCCGCGATATTGCTGATGGTCAGGCGGTCGCGCACTTCATCGTCGGAAAATTCGCTGACGAATGAGCGCAAGAACCAGCTGTTGCCCGCTTCCGGGCGGTAGTCGAGGTTGACGGCCAGCGCGCCGCGCTTGCGCACGGGCAGGTAGTCGCGCAATTCCAGGCTAGATAATTTACCCTTGCTCCAGGCGCCGCCCGTTTCCACGTCATCGGAGCCGAACGAGCGCTTTTCCGCGCTCAGGCCGGCAGCCATGCCCAGCTTACCATCGAGGAAGCGCTGGGCCCACAGGGCGCCGCCGCTGGGGCTGGTCTTGCCCGTCTTTTCATCATGGCTGGCGCCCACGTTGGCCGACAGCAGCTTGCCCGGCAAGTCGAAGGCGGACAGCGATTTGACTTCGATGGTGGCGCCCAGCGAATTGGCGTCCATTTCCGGTAATAAAGTCTTCGAGACTTCCAGGGTGCGGATCAGGCCGGCAGGCAGGATGTCGAGCGCCACGGCGCGGCGGCCCGCTTCCGGCGACGGCACCAGCGCGCCGTTGATGGTCACCGCATTCAAGTCCGGCCCCAGGCCGCGCACCGTGATGTAGCGGCCTTCGCCCTGGTCGCGCTGCACGGACACGCCCGGCAAGCGGGCCAGCGCCTCGGCCGCGTTTTTATCGGGCAAGCCGCCGATATCGTCGCTGCTGATGACGCTGATGATGTTGTCGGCTTTCTCTTGCGCGGCGATGGCGTTGCGCAGGCTGGCGCGCTGGCCGCTGACGACGACGGTGGTGGCCGCCTGGCCATCGTCCTGTGCCTGCGCTTGCGCATGGCTTGGGCCGCTGAAGACGGCCATGATGGCCAGGGACAGGGCCGTCAGGCGCAGCGGGGAGGGGAAGGAAGTGTGCATGGTTTTCATGAAGAGCTCGGTTAGGGGTAGGGAACCGGGCGGATTCTAGGCAGCAAATATGACGGTTGCGTGACAGGGGCGGGCTTGCCACCTTGAAAACAAGGGCAGATGGACGCTTTCCGGCCGAAAAGGAAATGTGGTGAGCTGAAATGACCTGCCAGCGCAGGGCGCATGGGAAGCGGCTTGCCGGATTTGCATCAGTTGCGTTGCGCATGTTGAGCCGTTTGCACCTGCCGCAGGGGCGTGGCGTATGTCATCGTGCCGTCATGGGCGGGCGCTATCGTGGCGACAGCACCACTTTTAAAGGTTCCCCACATGCTGCCGTTGCACCGTAACAGCCTGATTGCCGCCGCGCTGGCATTGCCCCTGTTCTTTTTCCTGTACGCCACACTAGGCCACGTTAAACCGTTTGCCATCTGGAAGTGGATGGATATCGTCTGCGAAGGCGGCACGGCCGTCATGGCGGGCATCTGGTTCCTGTTTACTCTCAGCAGCCGTCCACGGGGACGGGTGACGAGCCTGATCGCAGGCGGCCTGTGCGCCATCATGCTGGGGTCCTGGGCCGATTGCCTCGACGAATTCTTTGCCATCGACAAGAGCGCCGTGTGGGATAACTGGCTGGAAGCGCTGATTCCGTTTGGCATGCTGGTGCTGACCATCGGCATGTATTACTGGCGCCAGGAACAGTTCCGCCTGAACGAACACCTGCAAAAGCGCGAACGCCTGTTCCGCGACCACCGCGCCTTCGACCGCATCACGCAACTGGCCGACGCCAGCTATCTGCGCACGCAGATGCGCCTGGAACAGGAACGCCGGCCCGGTCTCGATTGCGCGCTGGTCTTGCTCGACATCGACAGCTTTCATCTGATTAACCGCGAATACGGCCACCGCGAAGGCGACCGCGTGCTGCAAGCCGTGGGCCACATGCTGCTATTGAACTTGCGCAATGACGATTTGCTGTGCCGCTATGCGGGCGACCGCTTCGCTGTGCTGATGCCGGGCGTGTCGCGCGAGGATGCTGCCGTGAAGGCGCGCCACCTGTGCGCCATGGTAGGGCAGATGCGGCACCACGCCAACGACAACCGCGAAATCCGTTTGAGCTTGCGGCATGCCTGCTCGCTTACCGATGGCGTGCCGGAAGTGGTGCTGGCCGAGTTGAGCCGTGCCGTGGAAATGCCGCGCTCCGGTGCCGGGATCAGTTCCGCCGCGCCTGCCTGATGCCGCTGAACCAGCAAGCCGACCCCAGCATCGCGGCCCATCACCAGCCGGCGCTGGTGCTCGACTACGCGCGCAGCCGCGAGCTGGCTGTGGCGCCGCTGCTCAAGGGCACGGGCCTCGATGGCGGCGCGCTGCCGTGTGCGGAAAGCCAGGTCAGCGCCGCGCAGTACCTGCAATTGCTGGCCAATGTGGCGCGCGGCCTGGACAGTGCCGACACCAGCTTCATGCTGGGCCAGCAAATGCTGCCCGGCCATTACGGCGCGGCCAGCCATGCCTTGCTGCAGGCGCAGAATCTGCGCCAGGCCTTGAGCATCCTGTGCGGCTTGCATACCTTGCTGTGTCCGCTGCTGCAACCGCGTTTGCGCGAGGCGGGCGACATGCATGTGCTGTACTGGGTCGATGCGTTCGGCGCGCCCAGCCAGCTGCCTTTTTTGGTGGAAATGCACATGACGGCGCTGGCGGCCATGTGCCGCTGGCTGGCCGGCGAGGCGTTGCCGTGGCGCTTCTGCTTCAACCGCGCGCGGCCCCGTCATGTGGAACAGCATGAAGTGCACCTGGGCCAGGCGCTGCGTTTCGATTGCCAGGTCGATGCCATGCTCATCGATTCCAGCTGGCTGGATAAACCCTGGCCGCGCGGCAATGCCACGGCGGCCGCGCTGGCCTTGCGCGCGGCGGCCCTGGCGCCCGTGCCGGCGGCGAGCCTGCTGGGCGCGCTGTACGACTACCTGCTGGCCAATATCCGCTGCGCGCCCACGCTGGAACGCACGGCGCAGGAATTCGGCGTCAGTCCCGCCACCCTGAAACGCCACCTGGCGCGCCATGGCACGCATTTCCAGGCCGAGCTGGACCAGGTGCGCGCGCACAAGGCCATCTACCTGTTCCAGGCGCATGGCTACGACAACGATGCCGTGGCCGCCTACCTCGGCTTTCATGATGCCACCAACTTTCGCCGCTCGTTCAAGCGCTGGACGGGGCAAACGCCGCAGCTGTTGCGTCACGCGCTGGCCCTGTTTGTTGCTGGATAAAGACGTTCCGCACGCGGCGTTGCGCGCCGGCGCCACGGACAGTCGTACCAGAGGGAACAATTGCCCGTTCTGCTACATCCATAGTACACTCGACCAGAGAGCGAACAGACGCGCTTTGAGGCGCTCCGGTACGGCGGCGACGACCGGTGTGCCGTGCCTTAACCCAGCCTGGAAACTGGCGCGCCCAGCGTGGTGTGCCGGAAGCCGGGCAACTTGATAATGCTTAATCGTGTATTCACAATCGCAGATCGATCCAGTCGTCAGTTTCCGTAACACCCAGGGTGAGGCGGTGCGCGGCACGATTTTCAACTTGCAGCGCAATTCGCTGGTCATGGAAATCTACAATCCCTACTCGATTGTGCAGGTCAGCGAGGTGCTCAATGACTTGACGGTGCGTATGGGGGCGAAGAACGCCTATGTGGGCAAGGCCGTCGTCATCAGCAGCGTCAACACGGGCCTGACCGCCATCGTTTCCGTCACCCTGATCGACGAGTGGCGCGAGCTGAGCGACGTGGTGGTGGTCAAGGGCGCCGTGGCGAAAGAGTCCAGCGCCTTTGTCGCCGGCTGGGGCGAGCGCTTCCGCATCCGCCGCGACTACCAGATCGTCGTCAACGAAATGCGCGCCTTTTTGTCGGAGGTGGCGCGCTGGGTCGAGCAGGTCGACTTGTCGGACTCGCTGCCGAAGGAAAACGGCCGCTTGCGCGCCGACATCTTCGACGAGCTGGCCTTGCCGCTGATGGAGCAAACCCAGCTGTACTTGCGCCAGCTCGAGGTGGAAGCCTCGCTGGTCGAGGAAGAACGGGCGCCGGCCCACCGGGCCTTTGCCCAGACGGCGCTGCACCCGCTGATCCTGCGCGCGCCGTTCGTCTTCCGCACGTTTACCAAACCGCTCGGCTATGCGGGCGATTACCAGATGGTCAATCAGCTGCTCGACGATCCGCGCCAGGGTCCGAGCACCTACTTCCAGATCGTCAATGCAGCCTTCTTGCAGGCGGCTGTCGCCACGGCGCACCGCAACCGCATCGATATCCTGACGGAGTTTTTGGCGCACAAGGCGGCCGAGGCGCGTGTTGCCGGGCACGTCTACAAGGTGCTCAATGTGGGCTGCGGCCCGGCCATCGAGGTGCAGCGTTTCCTGGAAACGTGCCCGGATGCGCAGTGGCTGGCGTTCGAGCTGGTCGACTTCAGCAGCGAGACCCTGGACTGGACGCGCGCGCGCCTGACCACCATCATGCAGCGTACGGGAAGAGTGGCGGAAATCGATTACGTGCACGACTCCGTGCACAACCTGCTCAAGCGCCGCCATGGCTCGGGTATCACGGGCTTGCCTGGCAGTTTCGACGCCGTGTATTGCGCCGGCCTGTTCGACTACCTGTCCGACAAGGTCTGCGCGCGCCTGCTGCTGCATTTCGCCTCGCGCGTGCGGCCGGGCGGCCGTTTGCTTGTCACCAATGTGCACGCGAATAATCCGGGCAAGTTCGGCATGGAGCATTTGCTGGAGTGGCATCTGATCTATCGTAATGAAGCGGGCCTGTCGGCCTTGCTGCCTGAACATGCGACGGAGCCGAAAATCTATGTCGACGCCACGGGCGTGAATGTGTTTGCGGAAGTGAGCATTCCTTGATGGATACTCCAGGCCTGCACGCCGGCTACACGGCCGTTTTGCGCGACTTTCGCCTGGAATTCAGCCGCGGCGGGGCTTACACGGGCATCGTGCTGATCCTGCTGGGCATGGGCCTCGATTCGGCCCTGTATCCGGACAAGCAGTCGGCTTTCACCAGTGCGCGCATTCTCGTGTCCGTGCTGATTTTTTGCGTCGTGCTGGCCATGCGCACGCGCTGGGCGCAAGACCGCATCCAGGGGCTGACCTTCGTCTGGCTGATCCTGCCGCAAATCATGATCGCCTGGATGATCGCCGTCACGGAAGGCGCCACCTCGATCTATTATGTGGGCATGACCCTGGCCATCTATTCCTCGGGCATCGTGCTGGCCTTCGGCCTGTGGCAAAACATGGTCTTCGGCGCCATCTCCTGCCTGCTGTACGTGGCCGCTTGCACCTGGCATGCGGGCGGCTTCGACTTGCCGGCCACGTTTGTCGTCAACTGTCTGTTCCTCATCATGTCGGCCAGCATCAGCGCCGTCTTCACCTATTTCAATGAGCGCGCCCGCTTCATGCTGTTCCAGCTGAAGGCGGAAGTGGCGCAAAAGAACACGCAGCTGGAAGAAACGAATAAAAGCCTGGCCGATATCAAGGGGCAGATGCTGCAACAGGAGAAAATGGCCGCCATCGGCACCCTGGCCGCCGGCATGCTGCATGAAGTCAACAACCCCGTGAATTTCTGCATGATGGCCATCGAGGTAGCCATCGAAGACCCGGCCGCCAAGCAAAGCGCGCTGGTGAGCGAATGTCTGGCCGACGCCAAGGAGGGCATGCTGCGCGTGCAGCACATCGTGTCCGACTTGAAGACCTTTGCCTACCGCAAGAGCGGCAACCAGCTGGAAACGGGACACTTCCAGTTCCGCAGCGCGCTCGATGCGGCCATCCGCCTGGTGGGGCATGAAACGAAGAATGTCAGCATCAGCCACGACTTGCCGGTCGACACCCTGGTGCGCGGCGACGAGGCGGCCATCGTGGGCGTGCTGATCAATTTGCTGGGCAATGCCGTGCTGTCCATGCGCAAGGGCAATGCGCCGCCGTTCGAGATCCGCATCACTGCCCGCTGGGACGAAAACCGCCTGCGCATCAGCGTGCGCGACAACGGCCCCGGCATCGCCCCGGAAAACCTGGCGCGCGTGTTCGAACCGTTCTTCACCACGCGCGAAGTGGGGCAGGGGCTGGGCCTGGGTCTGAGCATCAGCTATGGCGTGATCGAGCGCCACGGCGGCACCCTCTCCGCCGAAAGCGAACTGGGCGAGTGGGCCAGCATGAATTTCGACTTGCAGCGCTCTGACTGGGAGGGTCGTTAATGGACAACGATAGCCGCGCCAGCGTGCTGTATGTGGACGACGAAGCGCTCGCCTGCAAGTACTTCGAGCGCGCCATCGGTGCGCGCTACCGCGTGCTGACGGCGCACAGCGTCGATGCGGCGCTGGCCATGCTGAAAGATGAGGCCGCCAACATCGATGTGCTCGTTACCGATTACCGCATGCCGGATCGCCTGGGCAGCGAGCTGCTGCAGGAAGTGGCGCAGCGCTACCCGCACATCGTCTGCATGCTGGTGACGGCGTATGCGGACAAGGACGTGCTGCTGGAACTGATCAATGGCGGCTCGCTGTTCCGCCTGCTGGAAAAGCCGCTCGACCTGGCCGCCATGCAAACGGCGCTGCAGCTGGCAGTGCAGACGGGACGCGAGCGCGCCGCGCGCCGCCAGGGCCTGGTGGCGATGGAGGAATCGCTGGCCTTTCTGGCGCACGAATTGAACACGCCGCTGGCGGCCATCGCCAATTTTGCGCGCGGCATCGCGCGGCGCGCGCAGGCGGACGCCGCAGCACAGGCCGAGATCGGCGAAGCGGCCGCCTTGATGCACGACAATGCACGCTATTGTTTGTCCGTGCTGACCAGCTTTGTCGACACGGTGCGCCTGGCCAGCGCCGGGCCGGGCATGCAGGGCGGACGCAGCGCCGGCAGCGCGCGCCAGCTGCTGGCTGCCTTGCTCGACAGCTATCCCTTGAGCACGGCCCAGCGCGCCGCCATCACGCTCGAGCAGGGCGAGGATTTCGCCATTGCCGAGTCGCCCAATTGCGTCGCGCTGATTTTATCGTCCGTGCTGGCGAATGCCCTGCGTTCGGCCGGCGAGCAAGACCATCCTGCGATCGGCATCCGCATCGATGCGGGCCGCATCACGGTGCGCGACAATGGCGCCGGCATCGCCCCCGAGATTGTTGCGCAGCTGTTGCTCGACCCCGTCGGCGCCAGCGGTGACGAAGGCAAGGGCTGGGGCATGGTGTTTTGCCACCGCATGATGCAATCGTTCGGCGGCAACCTCGATATCGCCACCGAATTTGGCAGTGCCACCACGGTAACCCTGAATTTTCCAGTACATATAAGGAACGAGCATGATTGACGCCAATCTGCGTTTGCCGGCTCAGCGTGAGCCGGCGCAAGGCTTGCCGACGATACTCTATGTCGATGATGAGGCCAACGCCCTCAAATATTTCCAGCGCGCCATCGCGCCGCTGGCCAACGTGCTGACGGCCACCTCGGTCGAGGAGGGCAAGCGCATCCTCGACGCGCAGGCCGAGCGCATCGCCGTGCTGGTGTCGGACCAGCGCATGCCGGGTGCCTATGGCAACGAATTGCTGTCCTATGCCTGGGACCGCTATCCGCACATCGTGCGCATTTTGACCACCGCGTATTCCGAGCTGGAGCACACGGTGGAAGCCGTCAACCAGGGGCAGATCCACCGCTACATCCAGAAGCCGTGGGATATCGCGGCGCTGCGCATGGAACTCAAGCAGGCTTTGGAACTGGCACGGCTGCGCAATGAACACGCCCAGCTGTTGCGCGAAAAACTGATGGTGCGCCAGCGGCAAGCCGTCGCCAACCGCATCGGCACCCTGTACGCCCTGTGCGCCAGCCTGGCTGGTCCGGAACAGCAGCTGCCCGTGGAAGCGTATCTGTCGGCGGCCCTGACGGCCGGCGTCACGCCACCCGAGCCGGACTGGCTGCTGATGGATTATGCCGACCTGGTCAGTTCGGAAGCCTTCCGCGGCACCGCCTTTGCCGCCGCCGTGCGCCAGCAGCTCGACACGCTCGAGCGCGAGCACCCGGGGCGCGGCGTGGAGCAAGCGATCGACATGCTGCTGCCCGTGTTTGGCGCGGCGCTGCAAAACCAGGGCGGCACGGCCCTGTTCCTCGATGGACGCCTGCTGACGGAATTCCTGGAAACACCGACCACCACGGCCGTCTCGTCCATCCATTCGTTCTGGCTGGCCAGCTTGCTGTGGCTGGCACGGCGCGGCTGGTCCTTGCAGCTGAGCAAGACGGAACAAGGCTTGCAAGGCAAGGTGGTACAGGCTGAACCGGCGCTCACGCCGGACCACCTGGCGGCCTGGATCGAGCAGTTCTGAGCAGGCCGCCCCTCAACAAGGGGCGGCGCCAACTGAAACAGGGCCGCGCGGGCCCTGTGTCTGCTTGCTGCGAGCAGAGCTTAGCGCTCTGACGCCGCCTTCAGGTTGTTCAAGCCTTTTTCAAAATCCTTGCCGATCATCCTGTCCATGCTGACAAACACCGTCATGACCTTGCTGACGTAAGGGCTGGGACCTGTCATGGTCCAGTTCACCCTGGTGCCGTCGCCCTCGGGTGTCATGGTAAACGTGGTGGTGTTATGGCTTTCGAACGGTTTCAGGAAGTCCAGCTTGATGACGGTGCGCTCGGGCTGGGCCGCTTCCGTGATTTCCATGCGGCCGGCGCCCACCTTGTCATTGCCTTGCCACGCATATTGCGCGCCCAGGCCATTGGCCGGGCCCGCAAAGGTGCGGCGCATGGCCGGATCGAGTTTTTCCCACGGCGACCAGGCGGCCCAGTAATGGAAGTCCGTGATCAGGCCGGCGATTTTCTCGGGCGGGGCCTTGATGGTGATTTCGCGCTGGACACTGAAGGTGTCGGGCTTGGTGGTGGCATAGCCGAGGATGGCGGCGACGACGACGACGATCAGCAGCAGGGTTTTTTTGATCATATGCTCTCCAGATCTTGAATGGTCGATGCGAACGAATCAAGGCAATCTTAGCAGATATGAATGGCTGTGCGCAGCCGCTTGGCCTTTATTTGCGCCAGCTCTGCGCAGGACCGCCTGCACGCTCGTTCGCCGCCGCGCGCACCCGCGCACGCCAGGTGTGTGCCGGTTTGTGGTGAGGGCCGGCGTCCGCTAGAATGCTGGCCTGCAACGATTTCACTTAGGGAAATATGATTCAACGATCGATCGCCAGGCTGACCCTGGCGTGCGGCTTGCTGGCGTCCGCCTTTGCCGCGAACCTGGCGCATGCCGATGCCTGTCCCGCCCATTACGTCGACGGCCGCAAGCCGGAAATCACCAACCCCAAGCTGGATGTGGCGACCAAAGAGCTGTGCTACAACGTGTTTGGCGTGATGCACTCGGGGATCACCCGCACGCCCCTGTGGTCGGCCGAGCACTTGACGGCGAACAACCTGGAAGCGGCGCAGGACTTGTCGCGCGAAAATTCCTTCCATGCGGAACGCAAGCTACCCGCGGCCCAGCGCGCGGAACTGGCCGATTATGCGCGCAGCGGCTTCGACCGTGGCCACATGGCGCCGAACGGCGACATGCCGGACCGCCAGAGCCAGCGCGACAGCTTTACCCTGGCCAATATGGTGCCGCAGGATGCGCGCAACAACCGCTATGTGTGGGCAGGCATCGAAGGCGCCGTGCGCAAGATGGCGAAGAAGGAGGGCGATTTGTACGTGATCACGGGGCCGGCGTTCATTGGCGGCAACTTGCGCAAGGTGGGGCGCGTGATCGTGCCCAGCCACCTGTACAAGGCCGTGTACAGCCCGCGCCAGCGCGCCGGTGCCGCCTACTTTATCGAAAACGTCGATACCAAGGCGTATGAAATGCTGAGCATTGCGCAACTGGAAGACAGGATAGGCATCGATCTGTTACCGTCGCTGACGCGCCAGCAAAAGCTGCGCATGCTGAGTTTGCCGAAGATCAATAGCAAGTCCAAAAAATAATCGCCTTGAGAGGAAATACCATGTGCGCAAAGAAATTCGTCCCGTATGCCAATGAAAGCGATGTGCTGGAAATCGGCAATCTGAGCATCGAAAACCGCATCGACCGCATCAGCATCAGCGGCGATATCGACCTGACACTGGACAAGCCGGGCCTGGCCCTGGCGAAACAGCTGCAAAAACTGCTGGGCGACGTGGTGGCGCAGCTGGAAAAGCAGGAACTGCCCGACCAGTTGCCGCCGCCCGAGGTGACGTCGGTGGCCAATCCCTTCGAGTGACGTTGGGACCAGCACCTATTTTGCCGGGCTGGCGGCGCGATAGTAGCCCTTCCGGCTGATCTCTTCCGGCGCATTCGCCACTTCATACGCGGTCAGGGCGATGGCGATGGCAGAGTACTGCTGCGCCGCGCTGAAAGGCAGCACGTTGTCATACGTGTCGAGCACCGTGTGATGCACGCGCGCATAGTCGAAATCGCCGAGCACGGTGAATTTCGGCGTCGGCACGCCATGCAGGCTGAAGACGGCGTCATCGCTGCCTGCCCGCGCGCTCATCGCCTTGCTGGCATCGCGCGGCACGTCGTTGATGGTCGCGGCGAAGCCGAACACGGGGTGGATGTCTTGCAGGGCCAGTTCGACGCGGCCAAACACGCTCTTCCAGGCCGAGGGAATCGCGATGCCGTCGATGGCGCCGGGCCGGCCGTCGCGGTTGAGCATCATGACGATATTCTTCAATTCACCCGCATGCCGCTCGGCGAACGCGAACGAACCCTTGCGGCCGATTTCTTCCGCGCCGAAGGCCACCAGCATGATGCTGCGGCGCGGCCTGGCATTGGACTTGGCCAGCAGGCGCATCGCTTCCAGCATGGTGGCCACGCCGCCGCCATTGTCGGCCGCGCCCGTACCGCCATCGTAGCTGTCGAGGTGGGCGCCGATCAGCACGATTTCTTCCGGCTTTTCCGTGCCGGGAATGCGGGCAACGACGTTGTGATACGTCACCGGGCCCGGATAGAACCAGTTGCGGATGTCAAACTCCAGGGTGACCGCTTCACCGCGCGCCAGGCGCTGGCGGATGTCGGCGTACTGTGGCGCGGCCAGCTTGATGTCGGGCAAGGTCGACAGGGTCGCCCAGGTAGCGGGCGCCGCGCTGGCGGCATACAGCGGTTCTTCGCCGGCCTGGATGGTGCCGAGGGCGCCGGCCTGCATCAGCAGCCGGGTGATGGCCCCGGGCTTGTGGATGGTCTTGCCATCGCGCCCGCCACCGCCGCTTTCACCACTCGTCAGCACCCATTTGTCCTTGAATTGCGCGAGACGCTGTTGCGCCTCTTCCAGGGTGGCCGGCCCCATAATTGCCCGGCCCTGCTGCACGCCGCGCGTGCCGGCCGTGTAGGCGGGCGTCGCTATGCGCAGGGGCAGCTCCTGGGGCGCCAGCATCTTGCCCGACCAGGGGCCGCGGTTGAAGCCGACGGGCATGTCACCGGCTTCTTCCAATTCGGCCTGCACACCCCATTGCCGCAGTTGCATGCGCGCCCATTGCGCCGCATGCGTGTAGGCGTCGCTGCCTGCCATGCGGCCACCGAAGCGGTTGCTCAGGATGTCGAGCCAGTCCATCGCGCGCGGCTCGCTAGTGCCCAGCGCCACGATCCGGCGCGCCGTGGCGTCGCCAGATGGTGATGGCGTGGCCTCGATGCTGGCATCCCTGCCGGACAGCGTAGCCAGGAAGGCGGGCAGCCTGTCTTGCTGGCGCGCCGCCAGCGCCGCGTCCAGTTTTGCGGAACGGTTCAGCTTATCCTGGCGCAGCAGTGTTTCATAGGCGCGCAGCACGCCCTGCATGCCCGCCAGGTCGCGGTCCCCTTGCTGCCGGGCCTGTTCCGGGTGATCGATCTGGAAGGCCATCACGCTGGCCAGGTACTGGAAGCGCAGCGCCTCGCGCGTGGCCGGCGTGGGGGCGGTGCTCAGCCAGTCATCGGGCATGCTGGCGCCAAACGTGAAGTCGGGAATGGCATCGATCCATGCGCTGAGCCAGGCGCCATCGCGCTGCTGCAGCGCCAGAGGATCGTGCTGCGCCGCTTGCGCCATCTGCACCACGCGCGCGCGTTCGGCCGGGGTAGACGGGCCGCGTGCGGTGGCGCTTGCCGCAGTTCCCGGCAGCGCGGCCTGCATCACCGGCGGCACATAGCGCTCCCTGAGCCGCGATCCCGTCACCGGCTTGGGTTCGTTCTCATCGGTTTCGACCAGGCGTTCGCCGCTCAGCACGTTGCCTTTGGCTTGCAAGGTCCAGCGGATCGTCACGTCGGTGCTCACTTCCTTGCCGCTTCTCCCCGTGCTGACGCGCTTGCCGCCGTGCCGGAAGACGGTGCCGGCCGGGCTGGCCATGCCATGCACCGTGCGCGGCGGCGTGAGCTGGCCCCGTTCGTCGAGCCAGGATATCGTCGCGCGCAAGCTGCCCTGGTCTTCGGTGATGTCGAGTATGCCCGTGTCGATCAGGTCGACTTCGACGCCATTCGCCGTGGTCGTGCCCGTCGCCGTCTGGAATTGCCACTGTCCGGCGAGGGCCGGCACTTGCGCGTACAGGGCGCCAGGCAGGGTAGCGGCGGCGAGGACGCACGTGGCGTAAAGGTGGGGATGGAACAGCTGCATGGTTATCCTTGTCATGGTTTTCACTCGGGAAGAGTCGAAAAACAGTATGCAGATAACCAGATTGCCAAGATGCTACTTTCCGACCAAGACCGGGATTTGCTGCCTGAAGGCGGGTTTGGCCGCGCCGAAGAACAGATCAACCTCATCCGGCAAGCTGCGTCGGATGAGGTTGATCTGGCACAAACTTACTTGGCGAACGCCTGCGCCGCTGGCGTCACGGTAACGGCTGCCGGTTTGATGTCCAGCTTCATCGCGCCGATGACCTTGTCTTCATCGAGCAGCGCTTGCGGCTTGTTGCCGTCGTACTTGATGGGAGAAAACGCGTCGCTGACGAGCTTATCCTTCAAGCCGGCCGCATCCTTGGCGACGATCACCACGGACAGGTTCTTTGCCGACAAATGCTGTTTGATGGCGCGGTTGACGTCTTGTACCGTCAGTTTCGACAAGCCGTCACGCATCAGCTTGGTGAACTCGGGCGTGCCATACCATTGCGAATCGAGCGCATAACCGAGTTGCTGGTCCTGCGTCGATGTCATGACGAAGACGTTCTTCATCAGGTAGTCGCGCGTGGTGGCAAAATCGTCCTGCGTCAGGCCGTTGTCGATGAGCTTGCCCAATTCCGTCAGGGCCACGCGCAGGGCGAAGTGGGCGTTGTCCGGCGCCACGGGGCGGATCCAGATCTCGAACAGCTGCGCCTTGCGGCCCAGGTTCGGGTTCGGGAAGAACTGGTACATGCCGCGCGGGAATGCTTCGATGTACGCGTAATCGCCATAGTTCATGCCGCGCAGCTCGCGGATGCGCTGGTACAGATAGGAATTCGAGGCGCGGTGCTCGCCCAGCCAGGTTTTCGCCAGCCACAGGGCGGGGAAGTCCGGATGCGTGCGCGTCACGTCCAGCGGCAGGCCGAAGGAAATGGCCGTGGCGCGCGTGTTCTTCTCGATGATTTCCACTTCCAGGCCATTCGCCTTGCGGCCCGCAGGTTTGACGGTGGCCGGCAAGCCGGGACCGGCCGGCAGTTTGCCGAGTGCCTGTGTCAGTGTCGCCGTCATGGCGTCGGATACATCGCCGGAAATGCCCACCTTGACGGCACCTTGCGCATACGCGCTCTTCCAGAACTGTTTGACATCGTCGAGGGTGATGGCATCGATGCCGGCGACCGTGCCCAGCACCGGGTGGCCATATGGCGTGCCCGCATACACATTCGTTTGCAAGCGTTCCTTGGCGAATTCCTCTTCGTTATTGTCCTTCAGGTCCAGCAGCAGCGCGTTCTTTTGCGCATCCTTCAGGCGGCGGAAGTCGTCTTCGCGAAAACCCGGCGAGAGCAGCAGGGGCAGGGCGATGGCGTTGAACTGCGTCCAGTTATCCCGGTGGATGGAGCCCGTAAACGTCGTCATTTCCTTGTCCGTCTGCTGGCTGAAACTGCCGGCCAGCGGGAACAGGGCCTGGTTGACTTCGTCGATCTTGCGTTCGGACGAGCCACCGGACGCCACCATGGCGGCCGTCAGCGCGGCCAGGCCTTCCTTGCCTTGCGGGTCTTGCGCGGAACCGGCCATAAACAGCAGCTTGTAGCGGATCTGCGGCAGCGCGGACTTTTGCACCAAGACGTCAAATTTTGCGTTCGAGGCGGCCGGCAGCAGGCTGGCCAGCTTCGGCGTGGTGGCGATGGCGGCTGCCATCGGCTGGTTCGACAGGGTGGTCACCACCAGGCCGTCGTCCGTCAGGTACTTGCGCGCGGCCGCCTGCAAGTCGGCTGGCGTGAGCGTATCGATCAGGCGGTAGTACTGGTTGATGGTGGCGTAGGAACGGTCGAAATGCACGAAGGACGCCAGGGTGCCGGCGATCTGCTCCGTGTTGTCGAGCGAGCGGATCAAGCCATATTTTTCGGCCGACTTGGCGTCCGCCAGGTCTTTTTCGCTCACTGGCGTATCGCGCAGCTGCGCCACGGTGGCCAATATCGCGTCGCGCACGTAGACGGCGTCATCGATGTTTTTCACGCGCGCGCCCAGCACGGCCAGGGTCGGGTCGACGCGGTCCGGCGTCATCTCGAACAACTGGTCGACCTTTTGCTCGTTTTGCACCAGGCGTTTATACAGCGGCGAGGTGCGGCCGAACGACAGCGACAGCAACGTTGCCAGCGCGGCCTGGTCCTTGTCCTTCACGGAAAACGCGGGTGCGTGGAAGCCCACGGCCACCCATGGCAGGGTCGGCGTGGGCCAGGCCACGTGCTTGTAGACGGGGCCGCGCGGCGCGGGTTCCACGGGCACGGCGGCCTGCTGCTTGCCGCGCTGCCAGGCACTCCAGTATTTTTCCACCAGCGCGATGGCTTGCTGCGGCTCCACGTCGCCGGCGATGATGATGGTGGTGCGCTCGGGACGGTACCAGCGGTCGAAGAAGATCTTCGAATACGCGTACTGGTTCGGCATGTCTTCGATGTCCTGGATAAAACCCATCGTCGTGTGCTTGTAGGTATGCGTGGTGTAGGCGCTGTCGCGCATCACTTCGAACAGTTTCGAGACGGGATTGGCGCTGTTCTTGTTGTATTCGCCCAGCACGGCCCGCGATTCCGTCTTGAACGCGTCTTCCGCGTAATCGAGGTGCTGGAAGCGGTCCGCCTCCACCTTCAGCACGGTTTCCAGGTCCTGTTTGGCGAACGTCGTGTGGTAATTGGTCAGGTCGTCGCTGGTATACGCATTCTGGCGCGCGCCGGCGCGGGTGATGACTTCCTGGTATTTTTCGGGCGGATAGGCCTTGGTGCCGCGGAACATCATGTGCTCAAAGAAATGCGCGAAACCGGACTTGCCCGGCTCGACTTCATTGCGCGAGCCCGTCTGCACGGGAATCTGCAGCGAGACCAGGTTCGGGAAACCGGTCGGCACGATGATGATTTTTAGTCCATTGGACAGGGTCTTTTCGGTGGCCTTGAATGGCAGCAAATCTGTGTTGCTGGCAGGGGCGCTGTGGGCAGCGGCCGGTTTGACGGGCGCGGCGCCCAGGTTCGACGAGGCCATGGCCGACAGGGCCAGGGCGAAAGCGGGTAATAAAGCGGGCATGATTCTTGACACGGGGGCTCCTTCTTTTTTGGATGTTATGAAAGTGCAACGCCGCAGCATAGAATATTCATGCCGCCGTGCATAGGGGCGCGATTAAAAATCCGGCCGCAGGATGCGCCTGGTGAGGTGGCTGAGAAAGTCGCGCCGGGTCGGCAGGAACATGCGGATATACACGATGCCTTGCGCACGATCATGGTGGTACACGACGCGGATGTCGTGGCACAGGCGCTGCCGCACGTCCAGGCCGAGGTCGCGGGCCGCTTCGATGGGCGCGCCGCTGTCGGGATAGGTCTTCAGATCGGCAAAGAGTTGCCGAAAGTCCGAGGTGAACTGCTCGCATTGCGCTGCCGCATGGCGCGTCTGGAAGTCGCTGCGCAATTCCCTGAAATCGGCTGCGGCGCTTTTCAGCACGACGAGGCGCGCCATCTCAAGCCTGGTCGAGGCTGGCCAGGAAGTCTTCTTCGGACACCACGTCGCCGCGCGCGATGTCCTGGTTGCCCATGGCGATCAGCTTCATGAACGCATGCTGTTCCTGCATCTGCTGTGCCTGCCGCTTGCCTTCCTGGTAGGCGTGCATCGATAGCACGACCATCTTCGCTTCGCCATTTTGCGTAATGATGATGGGCTCGTCCTGGCCAGCGTCAAAGCTGTTGACGATCTCGGTCGTATTGGCCTTGAGGTAGGAGATCGGCTTGATGCGTTCCTTGAGATTCATGGCGGCTCCGAATGAGATAAACTGCGACAGGACCAAATATACACCAAATTTGGTCGTGCTTCCTTGTTGCTTACGTGAGCGTGGTTTCCGGCAGGCTGATGCGGTTGCGGCCCAGATGCTTGGCGCGGTACAGGGCGCAGTCGGCCGTGTGGATCAATTGTCCCGGTTGCGTGCCGGGGCCGGGCAGGGCCGTGGCGGCGCCGATGCTGACGGTGACGCAGGCGCCGTCGGGGCGCTTGCGCGGCAGTTGCAGCCGCTCCACGCGCTGGCGGATGCGTTCGGCCACGATGGCCGCGCCCTTGAGCGACTGGTTCGGCAGGATGACGGCAAATTCCTCGCCGCCATAGCGGGCCACCATGTCGTTCGCGCGCATTTCGCTGGCCACGGCGCCAGCCACCTTGCGCAGGCACAGGTCGCCGCCCTGGTGGCCGTGGCTGTCGTTGTATTCCTTGAAATTGTCGACATCGACCATCAGCAGCGACAGGGGCTGGCCCTGCCGCTGGGCGCGCTGCCATTCGGCCAGGATGGTGTCGTCGAAGCAGCGCCGGTTTGCCAGCCCCGTCAAGCCATCGCGCGTGGCCAGGCGTTGCAGTTCCACCTGCGCGCGCTTTTCATCGGTCATGTCGCGCAGGGTTTCCACCACGGCGATGAGTTCGTCGCCATTGCCGTAGATGGGGCTGGCATCGACGGCCAGGTAGCGGCGCCGCCCCGTGCGCGGCATGTCGCACCAGTTTTCCGCGCACAGGTTGTTGCCCGTGCTGCTGCGGTATTGCTGCTGCGCATGCAGCGCGCGCATGTCGCCGCCGCGTCCGGCCAGCAGCAGGTCGGCCAGGGTGGGGCGCTCGTCGTTGTAAAAGCAGCGGCCCGGCTCGCGCGTGCCCAGTACTTCGGCCGCCGGCACGCCCGTCAACTGCTCGCAGGCGCGGTTCCAGATCATCACCCGCCCATGCACATCGAGGACAAAGGTGGGCACCACCAGCAATTCCATCATCTTGACGGCGAAACCCTGGGCTTCGCCATACGGCGATGCGCTGGCATGTGCGTGACTATCCGGCATGAATGCATCCTTCCTGGGCGTGAATGGGGGGAGCTGGCTCCTTGGCCATGATGCAGCGTGGAGTAGCGATGGTGTTGATGTAGGGCAATATTTTCAGCGATGCACTATCGCTTCATCGTGGCGGCGGCTCGGCAGGGGCAGCGACAGGTGCAAGGTGGTGCCGGCGCCGCTGTGGCTGTCGATATGCAGGCTGCCGCCGGCGGCAGCCACGCGCTCATGCATGCCGGACAGGCCGCAACCGAGGCGCGGCGGCGAACCCGACAGCCCGACACCGTCGTCGCTGATGCGGCAGGCGAGGGTGTCGCCCGCTTGTTGCAGGCACAGCTGGACATGCGTGGCGCGCGCATGGCGGGCGATATTGGCCAGCGCTTCCTGCAGCGCGTGGTACAGCAGGGGGCCGTGCGCGCTGCCGGCGGCGGCGTCGAGCCGGTAATCGCAGCTGCAATCGATGCCCGTGCTGCGCTGGAAGTCCGCCAGCAAGCCGTCGCACGCCGCTTGCAGGCCGGCATCGAGGGCGGGTGGGCGCAGGTCGTGGATGACGCGGCGCAGCGCCGCGATGCTGAGGTCGACATTGCGCGCCATCACGGCCAGTTGCCGCGCCAGCTGGGGCGTCGCGCCATGCGTGCTGGCCTGCAGCATGGACAGGTCGATTTTCAGGGTCAGCAAATGCTGGCCCAGGTCGTCGTGGATATCGCGCCCGATGCGCAGGCGTTCCTGTTCGCGCGCCTTGCGCTGTGCGCTGGCCAGGCGCGTCTGCTCGGCGTCGGCGCGCAGCTGTTCCAGCGTCCGCTGGCGCTGGAACAGCCGGTGCTGGCGCCACAGCAGCAGCGCCAGCGCGCCTGGCAGGAGGGCGCAGGCCGCCATCAGGGACCAGGGCAGGCTCGCTTGCGCCAGTGGCCCTGCGGCATGGCCGGCATACAGGGACGCGAGTATGCCGGCCGCCAGGCAGGCCAGGATGCTCAGGCGGTACGGCGGCCGTAGCCAGCGTTGCAGCATGTCCTTGCTCCCTAAATGTTTTCCAGCAGGCAATGTTCTTACAGAAAATATATTAACTTTGGATTATTTATATTGTCTAAACGCAAAAGCCACGCAGTTATGCCTGCCGCCGTGGGTTTCTTGCCGGTTGACACTGCGGCGCCAGGTGGCGGCCACGGCATTTGCACGGGAAGTGTCGCGGCGACATATAATAGAGGGTTGTCAATCGGCATTTGCGGTTCCGGCGCTGTGCGCGGGCATCGCTGCGGTCGCCTTGCGCGAGGACGCCAGCCAGCTCTTAGGAAATACAGTGACTTATAGCATCAAAGAGATTTTTTATACCCTGCAGGGCGAAGGTGCGCACGCGGGCCGTCCGGCCGTGTTTTGCCGCTTTTCCGGCTGCAATCTGTGGACGGGCCGAGAAAGCGACCGCGCCACGGCCGTGTGCCAGTTCTGCGACACGGATTTCGTCGGCACCGATGGCGAACTGGGCGGCAAGTTCAAGACGCCCGAGGAACTGGCCGCGCTGATCGACAGCCTGTGGCCGGCCAGCTACGCGCCCAGCAAATACGTGGTGTTTACGGGCGGCGAGCCGCTGTTGCAACTGGACACGGCCCTGATCGACGCCATGCACGCGGTTGGCTTTACCATTGCCATCGAAACCAACGGTACCTTGCCCGTGCCAGCCGGCGTGGACTGGATCTGCGTCAGCCCGAAGATGGGTTCGACACTGGTCGTACACAAAGGTAATGAAATCAAGGTGGTCATTCCCCAGTTCCAGCAAGACCTGGCCGCCTACGAACAACTGGACTTCGAGAACTTCTTCGTGCAGGCGATGGACGGTCCCCTGGCCGCGCGCAACATGCAGCTGGCCATCGAGACGTGCAAAAGCAACCCGAAGTGGAAGCTGAGCCTGCAAACCCATAAACTCCTGCAAATACCTTAACAAAACAATATGCTGACTATCACACGCAAGCTCGAATTCGACGCGGGCCACCGCATTCCCGACCATAAAAGCCAGTGCCGCAACTTGCACGGCCACCGCTACACGGTGGAAATCACGCTGGTCGGCAAGGTCATCGAAGCGGAAGGCAATTCCGACAATGGCATGATCATGGACTTTTCCGACGTGAAAACCCTGGCCAAGCAGCACCTGGTCGATGTCTGGGACCACGCCTTCCTCGTGTATGAAAAAGACACGGCCGTGCGCGACTTCCTGGCCAGCCTGCCCGACCATAAAACCGTCGTCATCGACCGCATCCCGACCGTGGAAAACCTGGCGCGCATCGCCTTCGAGATCCTCAAGGCCGCATTCACCGACCATTTCGGCACCGGCTTGCACCTGCATAAACTGGTGTTGCATGAAACGCCGAATTGCTGGGCAGAAGTGACCGATGACTGAAGTGCACGCTAGCGCGCAGGACGCGCGCTATATGCAGCTGGCCCTGGAACAGGCCCAGCACGCGTGGGACCTGGGCGAAGTGCCCGTCGGCGCCGTCGTCGTCAAGGATGGCGAAGTCATCGCCGTGGGCTACAACCAGCCCATCGGCCGCCACGACCCCACGGCACACGCGGAAGTGATGGCCTTGCGCGCGGCCGCCGAAAAGCTGGGCAACTACCGGCTGCCCGGCTGCGAGCTGTACGTGACCCTGGAGCCGTGCGTGATGTGCTCGGGCGCCATGCTGCATGCGCGCCTGGCGCGCGTGGTGTACGGCGCGGGCGACCCGAAGACGGGCGCCTGCGGTTCCGTGCTGAACCTGTTCGAGCAGCCAGCCTTGAACCACCAGACGGCGATCGTTGGGGGCGTGCTGGCCGACGAGTGCGGCGCCTTCCTCAAGCGCTTCTTTGTCGAGCGCCGCCGCGCGCAGGCGCAAGCGCGCAAGCTGGCCAATCCGGAAGCCTGACCATGCCCTGACAGGGCAGGGCCGCCATGTCCTTGCCGGTAATGAGCCATGCCTTGCCAGCCATCCCGGCTGGCATTTTTGCAACTGTTGCGAAATAACATCTGTCTAGACTACTTTGCCATTCTCAAATGAGAATGATTCGTGTTACAGTATTGTTTTCGCCAGCAACCTTTCCTTGCGCATCGTTATCGATCCGGGTTCAAGAGCCAGCCTCCACTCTTAAACCGGATCATCATGACTACAGTGCTTCTGCAGCGCTCCGCTGCGCCCGTCGTATCCCCAGCTCACCTGCCCACCCGCCGCCACAACCTGGTGCTGCGCGCCGCCTTGCTGGGCCTGTTCGCCGCGCCGCTGCTGCCGGTTTGCGCGCAAAATACCGCCATCAACGCGGGCACGGCGGCGCAGGAGCCGGCCAAGCTGCCTGTCTTCCCGGAAATCGTTGTCAATGCCAAGCAGGATTACGAGCGCCGCGCCGGCACCAGGACGGTCGTCACGGCAGATGACCTGGAGCGCCGCAATGTCACGGACATGGGCGGCATCGTGCGCTACCTGCCTTTGATTACCGCGCCAGCGGCGGCCTCGGGCAGCGGCAGCGTGTGGGATGGTTCGGGTAATACCGGTTACAACATCCGCGGCCTGGAAGGCAACCGGGTCAGCCTGGAGCTCGATGGCATCTCGCTGCCGGACGCGGCGCCCAAGCCCGACGGCAACACCCTCAACGCCTTCGCCACGGGCCGTGATTATTTTGACCCGGAAACGTTCCGCGAAGTGCGCATCGATTCGGGTACGACGGCTGCCAGCGGCGCCAATCCCGGCCTTGGCGGCGGCGTGGCTTTCATCACCAAGTCGCCCGAGGATTACCTGGGCGAGGGGCGGGATCACTATGTCGCCTATAAATACGGCCGCGCCACGGCCGACCGCAGCAATGCGCACACCCTGACGGGCGCCGCCAAAATCGGCGCCAATCTGCAAGGCCTGGCCGTCTACGTGCGCCGCGACGGCGAGCAGATGGACAGCCGCGGCAGCACGCCCGTCAACCCGGACGACTGGCATTCGAACGCCTTGCTGTCCAAGCTCGTGTGGGCCTTGCCGGGCGAACAAAAGCTCGACTTGACGGTCGACATGTTCGAGCGCAAGAACAAGCGCGAGCTCAATAATAAAACCAACACCCTGTACCCGGACGGCGTGCAGCAAGATTCGACTACCAGCCGCACCCGCATCAGCCTGGGCCATGACGTGGTGCTCAAAGATTTCGCCCTGTTCGACCGCCTGACCTCGAAAGTCTATGTCCAGAACGCGAAAACGCAAGACAAGACCAACGGACGCTACACGTACCGCGGCAACTATTTGCGCTCCATCGACACCAGTTTCAAGAATGACAGCATCGGCGTCACGTCGGAAGCGTTCAAGCAGCTCAATGCGGACAACGCGCTGCTGTACGGCGTGCAGCTGGAACAGCTGAAAACGCGCCGTCCGTGGCGTGAAGACCGCACCGTCGTCGCCACGGGCCAGCATCAGATCACCAACAAGAACCGCATGGCCGACATGGACACAAGCAAGCTGGCCCTGTACGTGCGCGACGACCTCAGCTTTAATCTTGCTGGCAAGAAAGCCGTGCTGACACCGGGCTTGCGTGCCGATTACCGCAAGGACGCGCCGAAAAACCTGCAAAGCTATGCCATCGGCGTGCCGGGCGCGGCCAAGGAAATCCGCAAGCAGAGCGACACGTATTTCACGCCCAGCCTGAGCCTGTCCGTGGAAGTCTTGCCGCAAATGAACGCCTACGCCACCGTGACGCGCGGCACGCGCCTGCCCACGGCGGCCGAACGCACGGGTACCTATGATTCCATCAGCTATACGGGCGCGGGTACGGGCTATGCCGTGCTGGGCAATGCGAATTTGCGCAAGGAAACCAGCCAGGCCTATGAGCTGGGCTTGAAAGGCGACATCGTCAAGGGCTTGAGCATGCATGCGTCCGTCTACCAGACGGAATACAAGAACATGATCGAGTATGTGGCGCAGGAAGATGACCCGGTCAACTATCCCACCATCGTGCAGGGCCTGTTCCGCCCGGAAAACATCGGCAATGCGCGCACCTGGGGCGCCGAGCTGAGCCTGCGCGCGGAGCTGGGCGCCTGGTCGCCAGCCATGCAGGGTTACCACGTCGACTTGGCAACGGGCGTGGCCAAAGGCCGCTCCTTCAATACCCTGACGGGCGACAGCGGCGGCCTGGCCTCGGTGGCACCGGCCAAGTCGGCCTTGACCTTCGGCTACGACCATGCGAACGAGCTGTTCGGCCTGGCCCTGACGGCCGTGCATGCGGGCGCAAAACAGGCACCCAATGACTTGCTGACGGGCACGACCGCGCCCCGTTTCACCGTGCCGTCGTACACCATCTTCGACTTGTCGACCTACTGGAACGTACACAAGAACGCGAAGATCGTCGTCGGCGTGTACAACTTGACGGATCGCAAGTACTGGGATTACGCCGCTTCGCGCAGCCTGTCCGCCGGCACCACGGCCGCCAATCGCGCCGAAATCGAGCGCTACGCCAAGCCGGGCCGCAACGTGGCAGCCAACCTCAGCGTCAATTTCTAAATTTTTACCGGGGAGGGGTGCTTGCCCCTCTTATTTTCCATGTTTGATTGAATGGTCTCTCTATGAAGTTATCCAAACTCGTTCTATCCCTGCTAGGCAGCCTGCTGATTGCAAACGCAACCGCGGCCCCAGCCACCCTGGCGGAACGCTGGTCCACCTTGCGCACTGAGCAGCCCAAGCTGCAGATCCGCGACGCGGCGCGCGTGCTGGGTGCGTCGGAAGCGCAATTGCTGGCAACCAACATCGGCAAGGGCGTCACGCGCTTGCAGGCCGATGGCAATCAGCCGCGCGAAATCATGCGCGCCGCGCTGGACCTGGGCCTCGTGCAAGCGATCACGCGCAATGAAAACGGCGTCATCGAGACGACGGGCGTCGCCAGCAAGTTCAAGCAGGCGGGCGACAAGTCGGAACAGGCCGATGCCAAGCAGGACCCGGAAACGGAAGCGCGCCAGCGCAATATCGCTGGCGGCTACCTGGGCGGCCAGATCGACCTGCGTTTCCACTTTGAAAACTGGAAATATGCATTTGCTGTGGAGCAAGCGGGCCGCGACGGCAAGCCGACGCGCAGCCTGCAATTTTTTGATGCCAACGGCACGGCCGTGCACAAAATCTACCTGCGCAACGAGCCGGGCGTGGCCGTCTACGACAAGCTGGTGGCAAACTTCCGCATGCCCCAGCAAAGCGGGGAATTGAACGTGCTGGCCGTGGCGCCGAAAGCGACGGAAAAGCCGGACAGCGAGATCGACGTCAAGGAATTCCAGCTGGCCTGGAAAGACATGACGGACGTGCACCAGTTTGCACAAATCATGCGCGAATTCCATCTGACGCGCGAACAGGCGCTGCGCCTGGCGCCAGCCGGCGTGGTCGAGCGCGTGACGCCAGCAGCGCTGCGCACCCTGCTCGAAAACGCGGCGAAGGACAAGGTTGCCATCATGGTGTTCCTGGGCAATGAAGGCTTGACGCAGATCTACAGCGGCAAGATCGAGAAAACCATGGCTGCCGGCGGCTTCTTCAATGTGCTCGACCCGGATTTCAACCTGCACATCCGCGACACGGCCCTGCGCAGCGGCTGGGTCGTCAAGCGCGGCGGCGTCACCTCGGTCGAGTTCTTCGATAACGACGGCGCGCAAGTGGTCTCCTTCTTCGGCGTGCGCGAGCGCGGCAAGCCGCAGCCGCAAAGCTGGGTTGATTTGGCGGACGGCCTGCCAAAGGCAAAATGACGTTTTTTGCAAGTTGATGAGTATCAGCACGTGACAGAACCGTAGCGAGCGGAAGCGAATTGTGGTCGAGAAGCGCAACCGTACGAAGGTACGGTGAGCATCGCAGGCCGCAAGTCGCGACGCGCAGTAGGTTCTGTCATGTGCAAGCAGAGCAACACTTCAGATAGAGTGCCGCGTGCCGGTCTCATGTCTGAAGCACAATAGTGGTATGCTGAGTCCAAGGCCGCAGCGATCGTGCCTGCGTGCTGGTTCCTGAAGAGAGGCAATCATGGCAACCATCATGGCGAACGGCCTCAACATAGCTTATGAAAGCCACGGCGACCCCAACGATCCGTGCGTGCTGCTGGTCATGGGCCTGGGCATGCAACTGATCGCCTGGCCGGCGGACTTCGTCGAAGGCATTGTCGAGCAAGGTTTTCGGGTTGTGCGTTTCGACAACCGCGATAGCGGCCTGTCGAGCAAGATGGCGCTGGCGGGCAAACCGTATCTGCCGCTGGCCTACGTGAAAAACCTCATCGGCTGGCCCCTGAAAACTTCCTATACCCTCGATGACATGGCGGACGATGCGCTGGGCTTGTTGACGGCCTTGCGTATTGTCCAGGCGCACGTGATCGGTGTGTCGATGGGCGGCATGATCGCGCAAGTGATGGCGGCGCGCGCGCCGCAACAGGTGCTCAGCCTGACTTCCATCATGTCGAGCAGCGGCCGGCGCGGCTTGCCCGGCCCCACGCGGGCGGCGCGTAACGCCTTGTTGCAACGTCCGAAACGCAATGCCAGCCGCGCCGAACTGATGGCGCACATGGCCGCCACCGTGCGCGTCATCGGCAGCCCCGCCTATCCCGTGTCGGAAAAATTGCTGTACCAGCGCATCGACGCGGCGCTGCAGCGGGGCAGTTGCCCGGAAGGCGTGGCGCGGCAAATGGTGGCCATTGCCGCCTCGGGCGAACGCACGGCCCTGCTGCCGAGCATCAGTTGCCCGGCATTGGTGATCCATGGCGCGGCCGACCCCTTGATACCCGTCGCCTGCGGCATTGATACGGCGGCGCTGATTCCGGGCGCCCGGCTGGAAGTGATCGAAGGCATGGGGCACGACATGCCGCCCCAGTTGATCGAGCGCCTGCTCGCCTTGATCGATGTGCATCTGCAAGGTAAGATGGCGCCCCAGATGCGCTCCCAGCCAGCCTAAGCGGCTTGGGCGCGCCCACCACTTGACTAGTCAGGCATATTTTGAAGACACCTGAGATTGGCATCGCCATCGTGGCGCCGGGCGGTTGCGCGCCCGATGAGGCGGCCGTGGCGCGCGGCATCGCCCGCTTGCAGGCACAAGGCGCCACCGTCCACAATTACTACGACCCCGAGCATACCTTCCAGCGCTTCGGCGGCACGGATGCGGGCCGCCTGGCGCAGCTGAACGCGGCGGCCGCCGACCCCGACGTGCAAGTGGTGCTCGCCTTGCGCGGCAGCTACGGCCTCAGCCGCATCCTGCCCGACATCGACTTTACCGCCATGGCCGCCAGCCGCAAACTGTTTGTCGGCTACAGCGATTTTACGGCCTTCCACATGGGCTTGCTGGCCAAGACGGGCCGCGCCAGCTTTGCCGGCCCCATGCTCTGCGACGATTTCACGCGCGACGAGCCCGAGCAGTTTACGCTCGATCAACTGTGGTCATGCCTGGCGGGACCCACGCATCAGGTAGAGGGCAGGGCAGCGGGCAATCCGCAGGTCGAGCTGACGGGCACCTTGTGGGGCGGCAACCTGGCCATGCTGCTCCACTTGCTGGGCACGCCATATTTCCCCCAGGTCGACGGCGGCATTTTGTTCCTGGAAGACGTCAACGAACACCCGTACCGCGTCGAGCGCATGCTGCTGCAATTGCTGCACGCGGGTGTGCTTGCCCGCCAGAATGCGATTGTGCTCGGTGATTTTTCCGGCTATAAACTGAGTCCCATGGATAAGGGCTACGATTTCGATGCCATGCTGGCCTACGTGCGCCAGCGCTTGCCCGTGCCCGTGCTGACGGGGCTGGAGTTCGGCCACATCCGCCGCCGTGTCACCTTGCCGTTCGGCGGCCAGGCGCGCCTGCAATCGGATGCATCCGGCTTCAGCCTGCGGGTGAGCGATTATCCGACCTTGGCGCGGCCCTGAACTCCCTGAACTCCATAAGTGCCAAACCCGGCAGGCTGCTGCAGCTCGATGTGCTGCGCGGCATCGCCGTGTTTGGCATCTTGCTGGTGAATATCTGGGGCTTTGCCTGGGGCACGCTTTCCTTGCGTTACGGCACCTTGCCCGCGCAGCCACCGGTGCTGGACCAGCTCGTCATTTTCGGCGTGGCGGCGCTGGCGCAATTCAAGTTCTATCCCATCTTCGCTTTTTTGTTCGGCGCCGGCTTTGCCCTGCAGACACGTTCCTTGCAACGCCAGCTGGGCAGCTGGGAAGCGGCGCAAGCGGCTTATAAACGCCGTTTGCGCTGGCTGCTGGCGTTTGGCCTGCTGCACGGTTTTTGCATCTGGAGCGGTGACGTGCTGACCTCGTATGCCGTCGCCGGCATGCTGATCCTGCCGCTGGCGTCCGCCAGGCTCAGCCGCGTGCGAAATCGCGCCTGGCTGGTGGCGGCCGGTTTTCTATTATTCATGTGCTTGTTGATTCCCGTGGGCCAGCAGGGTGGCGCGCCGGACATCGCGCGCGACCTGCAAGGCTTTGCGGAGCGTTACGCGATTTACACGCAAGGCAGTGCGTGGGCCGTGGCCAGGCTGCGCGCCAACGATTTTCTCGTTTCCTTGCTGTACGCCGCCGTCATGCTGCCGCATATCATCGTGTTGTTCTTGCTGGGCATCTTGTCCGTACGCTGCGGCTGGCTGACGCAGCCGCAGCGTCACCGCCGGCTGTGGCGGCGCGTGTGCGGCGTGGGGCTGGGCCTGGGCTTGCCGTTCAACCTGCTGGTGGCGGGGGCCGTCGCGTGGCAAGTGGCTGACCCCTATCAAACCGTATTCGACACGGCCCTGTTCGAAGTGGGCCTGTTCGCCGGCGGCCCCGTGCTGGCGGCCGGCTATGTGGCCGCGCTGATGCTGGCCGGTCCCTTCATGCTGCGCTGGCTGGGCGCGTGGCTGGCGCCCGTGGGACGCATGGCGCTGAGTAATTATCTACTGCAATCGCTGATCGGCACCTGGCTGCTGCAGGGGCCGGGCCTGGGCTGGGGTGCTCGTTTGCGTCCGGCAGAGATGCTGGGCCTGGCAGTAGCGCTCATGGCGGGGCAGGTGCTGTGGAGCCGCTACTGGCTGCGCCATTTCAGGCAGGGTCCCATGGAAGCGCTGTGGCGCCGCCTGGCGCGCCTGTCTTAATCCATGCCCCAGTCAAACGCGCCTTGCACCGGAGGCGGTGAGGCGGCCTTAGGTTTGGCAGAGGGCACGAGCGGGTTGTCGACGGCATGCCATGCGAACAAGTCCACGTCGAGCATGCAGCTGCGCGCCAGGTGCAGCGCTTGCTCGGGTGTCAGTGCGGGGGCCAGCCAGCGCTGCGCGTCTTCCAGGCTGACGGCCACGGGGCGGCGGTCGTGGATGTCGACCATGCCACCGAGGCTGTCGGCCGTCACCAGCACGAAACCCGCTTCTTCCCGATTCACCTTGTAGTGACCGAAATGGGCCAGCGCCAGCAGGAACAGGGGCGCGCGGTCGCGGCGGTGGATGTGCCACGGCTGCTTCGTGCCTTTTTCCCCAGTCCATTCATACCAGCCGGACACGCAGACGATGCCGCGCCCCGCGCGCAGCAAGGATTTCCAGTAGGCGCCGGCCAGTTTTTCCAGCCGTGCATTGATGGCGATGGGAATTTTCTTCTTGCCGGGCGCGGGCACGACCTGTGCGGCCCAGGCGGGGCGGTAACCCCAGAACACGTCGTCGACCCGGCGCACGCCGTCCTGGATATGCAGCACGGGCCGGTAGGTGCCGGGCGAGACGTTCAGGTGCGGTTCGGCCTCGCTGTCGAACACCGCGTCGGTCCAGCCGAGGGACGACGCCAGCACGCGCGCCGTGTCATTTTGATCGAATCGTCCACACATGGCGAAATCATACCTGATCGCCATGGCGCGCGCGGACTGGCACGCAGGCGTGGGTGTGGGCCAGCGTACAGACTGCGGGCGGGCTATGGCGCACAGTGGAAGCCAGTCAGGTGGCTGACGCTTCATGCATCGGAGGAATTATGTCGTTTGAAAATCCCACCATCCACAAAGGTTTTACCATCAGCGCCACGGCTTGCCAGCGCCGCGATGGCCGGTGGGTCGGCTCGTATGTCAGCCAGAACCAGGCGCGCGGCGCGTATGCGGATACCTGCGACTACGACGATTGCAGCAATGAAAAAGAGGCGCAGCAACTGGCGCTGTCCGTCGGCTGGCGCCTGGCCGATGGCATGCAGGCACGTTAAGCTGCGCGCAGCGTCAGCTTTGGCGCCGCAAGGCCAGCAGCAGGCCTGCGCACGGGAACAGCAGGGCCGTGCCCAGACGTACGGAGGTCAGCGAAGCGGCCTCCGCTCCCAGCACATGCGGCAAGGCCAGCAATAACAGGGGCGCCGGCACGGCGATGGCAAAGAAAAACAGGTACCACGTGTAGCCATTCTTCTTGGCCAGCAGGGCAATCAGCGCGCAGCCGATCAGGAAGACCAGCGGTAGATTCACAAATTCCATGATGACGCACTCTTAGCAAGGGGAACGCCATTATACGCGCCCTTCCTTGCCCCTCCTTGCCCCTCCTTGCCCCGTTAATTGCCGACCAGGTCAGGCGGCTGTGGCGCCTGCTTGCCGCCGGCCGGCGCATCGGCCGGCAGCAGCGCCTTGATGGCGCCGTTATAGATAAGTTCCTGGGCGTACGCCGATGCCTCGATCAAGGCCGCATGCGCGGACTTGAAGCTGCTGGGCGTTTCTATCAGTACGGGCTTGGCATATACCTGCTGCGTATCGCCGCGCTTGCTGATCAAAATCATGCCCCGATAGCGCCCATCCTTCTCCAGCGCCCCCGCCACATGCAATTCATAGCCCCGAATGTGGTGTTTTTGTTGCTGATCCATGTCTCCCGCCTCCAGACCTGATTGTCCCGGCTTTGGACCATCAATTCGATTGAAATAGTGGGCCGTTTGATTTGGATCAAGACAGCCAATTCAAGTCACGGTTCAACTAACGTCTCGACGGTTGCCGCAAGCGTAGCGAGCGGAGGGGATGTGTGGCCGAGAAGCGCAACCGTACATTGGTACGGTGAGCATCGCAGGCCGCAAAGCCCCCCGCGCAGTAGCTTGCGGCAGCCGTCATCACCCAGCGCGAATGGCGCGGATCTGCTGGGCTGTTTCTTCGATCTCCCGATACGCTTCCTGGACATAACCATTGATCGGGTGTTCGTCCATCCACTCGAAATACGCGCGTTCGTCATGCTTGATGGCAAAGGGGACATGGTGGTCGCGTATCGACACGGCCGTGTCGCGCACCAGCGCGGCAAAAAGCAGCTCCAGAGTTTCCATGATGGTCACCTTGCGAGACAGGAATGCAGAGTATTCAATGTAGCACAAAGCGCGTCTTCGCCCACGCCCGGCGATCGCGGCGTGCGCGCCTGCCAGGTCTGCGTTGCGGCTATCATGAGGCCCGGCGGCACGCTGTGTGTCCGCACGCCAAGCTGGATTGTAAAGTCATCTTCATGGAAATTATTCTTGCTCCTTCCAACCTGGGGCTGCGGCCCCTGGCTCCCGGCCATGAACCGGGTACCTGGCGCGCGCCAGCCGTGCTGATGGCGAATGGCCTGGCAGCGGCCGTGGGCGCTGGTGCCATCGTGCCGCTGCCGCGCCCCGCCTATACGCCCCTGGCCCAGCCTGGCACGCGCCTGTACAACGGCGTGACGATGCGCGCATTCAACCTGGAACTGGCCGCGCGCGTTGCCGACAGCCATGCGCGCGGCGCGTTTCCGCTGGTCATAGGCGGCGACTGTTCCGTGCTGCTGGGGGCCTTGGCAGGCGCCCGGCGCGCTGGTGGCGTTGCGCTGGTGCATGTGGATGGGCATAGCGATTTCCGTCATCCGGGCAATTATGACCCCACGCAAAGCCTGGGCGCCGTGGCCGGCATGGACCTGGCCCTGGCCACGGGCCGGGGCGAAGTGCTGATGACGCATTGGCCCGGTGTGGCGGCGCCGCTGGTGGCGGAAGAGCATATCGTGCAATTGGGGGAGCGGGAAAACCGCGACGCCGATTTCGCCTGGCCGGATGTGAATGATACGGCCATCACGCGCATCGATGTGTTTGACGCCAACGCGGCCGGTCCCGCCGCCGTGGCCAGTCGCATCAATGCCGTGCTGGACAGGGCTGAAGCGCGGCGCTTCTGGCTGCACCTGGATGTCGATGTGCTCGATCAGGCGCTGATGCCTGCCGTCGATTCCCCGGGCAGCCCCGGTATTGCACCGGACGCCTTGCTGGCCATCCTGCGTGCCGTGCGCAACGGCGGCGGCTGCTGTGGCATGAGCGTGACGGTGTTCGATCCCGACAAGGACCCGGACGGCAGTTGCGCCACCTTGCTGGTGACATTGCTGGGCCAGCTTTTCGCGCCAGCCCGGGCATCAGGCCGGATGGCCGATATGCTCGTATAAAATCACGCAGCCGATGATGATCAGCACCAGGCCGCCCACCAGTTCGGCGCGCCGGCCCGCCACCGTGCCCAGCACGCGGCCCAGCATCACGCCCAGGGTCACCATGACGAAGGTGGAAAAGCCGATGGCGGCGGCCGTCACGACGATGTTGGCGCCCAGCAAGGCCAGGCCCGCACCTACCACCATGGCGTCGATGCTGGTGGCCAGGCCCGTGACGGCCAGCACCCAGAACGAGTGCGACTGGGCCGGCGCTTCGTCCTCGTCGGCGTCGGACAGGGCATTGCGTATCATCAACAGGCCGATGATGCCCAGCAGGCTGAAGGCGATCCAGTGGTCCCACGCTTCCACGTAGGGCGCGGCCACGCTGCCCAGGGCCCAGCCGATGATGGGCGTGATGGCTTCGATGACGCCAAAGATCAGGCCCGTGCGCAGCGCCTCGCGCCATTGCGGCTTGTGCAGGGCGGCGCCCTTGCCCACGGCGGCCGCGAAGGCATCGGTGGACATGGCAAGGGAGAGGGCGGCGGTGGCGGCGAAATTCATCGTTGGCTTTCAGTAAACCTGGCTGGGATATGTGTATAAACTAGAAACCCGGCGATTTTACCCTACGTACAGCACCACGGCAGAAGCCAGCAGGCAATACGCGCCAAAGAAATGCCAGCGGCCCTGTTCCAGCCAGCGCGACAGCCAGCGCAGGGCAAGCAAGCCGGCCAGGAACGACAGCAGCATGCCCAGCAGGCTGGGTCCCAGCAGGTGCAGCAGGCTGTTGCCGTGTTCCAGATGGTCCAGGCTGCCATTTGCCACGGCCTGGTAAAAGCGCCAGCCTTCCTTGACCAGCACGGCCGGCGTCAGCACCACGGCCAGGGCAAAGCTGAACTCTTCCGCACGGCGCTGCGGCACGCCCATGGCGATGCCGGCCGAAATGGTGGCACCCGAGCGGGAAAAGCCCCGGAAGGGCAGGCACAGGCCTTGCACGGCGCCGATCACCATGGCCTTGCCGATGGACAAGGTGCCATGCTGGCGCGCTTGCAGGCGCGAGGAGACGATGATCAGCACGCCGGCGGCGGCCAGCGCGGCGGCCATCAGCTTCGCGTTGCCGAACAGGTGCTCGATTTCAAAACCGGGCGCATCCTTGCTCATGAAATGGGTTATGCCCTTGAGCAAGCCGAAGCCGACGATGCCCGTCAGCGCCGTGGCGGCCGCCAGCAGCAGCACATTGCTTCGGAAGGCGGCGGTCGAACTGAAATAGGTGGCGCGCCAGGATGCCCAGAAATACACGATGACGGCGAACATGGTGCCGGTGTGCAGCATCACCAGCAGCATGGTCAGCTCGGGCGACGTGGGGTCCAGGCCCATCCATTTTTCCGCCATGATGACGTGGGCGGAGCTGGACACGGGCAGCAGTTCGGCGAAGCCCTGGACGATGGAAAGAATAAATAATTGCAAAAAGCTCATGGGGACGGGACTCGGGCGGGGGAAGATGGGCCGCCGATTTTACCCGCCGTATCGTGTGCCTGAGCCGTGCGCGCCATTACAGTTTGTCCATGTTGGCGCAGGCCAGCAGCACGCCCAGCGCCATCAGCAGCGTACCGATCAGCCGGTCGAGGGTCCGCTGGTGCTTGACCATGCGTAAACGAAAGCTTGCTTGCGAGAAGAAGATGGCCACGAGGGCAAACCAGGCCAGGTGGATGGCGGACATGCACAGCCCATAGCCGAACTGGACGCTCAATGGCGTGCCGGGCTGCACCACTTGGGTGTAGGTGCTGATGACAAACAAGGTGGTTTTCGGGTTCAGGGCATTCGTCAGGAAGCCGTTGAGCAACATTTTATGCTGCGGCACGCGGGCGCCGTCGTGCAGGTCGATGACGAGGCCCGCACGGTTGCTCCAGGTTTTCCAGCCGATCACGATCAGGTACACGGTGCCCACGGTCTTGATCACCGTAAACAGGGCCGGTGCACTGGCAGTGATCAGTCCCACGCCAAACATCGTATAGAACACGTGCACTTGCACGCCCAGCGCGATGCCGAGCGCGGCCAGCAAGCCCGCGCGGCGGCCATGCAGATAGCTGTTGCGCGTGACCATCGCGAAATCGGGGCCGGGGACGATGGAGGCCAGCAGGGTAATCAATGCAACGGCAAGCAATGCAATCATGTATCTTCCTTGGAAAGTGGCGGCCGCATGGCAATCGGTGAGTATTCGTCGCCTGTATGGGCAAGACCCTGCGCCCATGTCGGCGGCTGGAATACACATTATCCGTATAATGGCGGCCGATGAAAAACGATGATATCTTGCCGATATGTGTGAGAAAAAATGACAGATCATGACTAGGCGGGCGGCACTCGGTAGCTTGCGTTTCTTCGAGGCGGCCGCCAGGCTGGGCAGTTTTGTCCAGGCGGCGGACGAGCTGCACGTCACGCACGGGGCGGTCAGCCGGCAAATCCGCCTGCTGGAAACGTCGCTGGGCACGGCCCTGTTCGAGCGCCGCAACCGTGGCGTCTTTCTGACTGCACCGGGCGCGCAGTTGCGCGATGCCGTGCAGCAGGCATTCGAACGGCTCGACGCCGCCCTCGATGCGGTGCGCCAGCCGACGCGCCCGGCGCCGCTGGTGGTGTCATGCGAGCCGACGATTGCGATGAAATGGCTGATCCCGCGCCTCGGCGACTTTTACCAGCGCCATCCGGAAGTGCCGCTGCACCTGTTCGCCTCGGGCGGGCCGGTGGCGTTCCAGCGCGACGCGTCGGACGTGGCGCTGCGGCGCAACGATTTTGCGTGGGATGCGGCACTGCATGCGGAAAAGGTGTGCGACGAATGGATCGCGCCCGTGTGCGCGCCGGCTCTGCTGGGGCAAGGCCAGCTGGATTTGTCCGCGCAACGCCTGCTGCACACGGCGTCGCGCCCGGCCGCCTGGGCGCACTGGCGCGGCGCCGTCACGGACGACGGCAGTAGTAGCCTCGGCCACGGCGACAGCCAGACCTACGAGCATTTCTATCTGAGTCTGCAAGCCGCTTGCGCCGGCCTGGGCGTGGCGGTCGGCTCCGTCTTCATGGTGCGCGAAGATATCGACAGCGGGCGCCTGGTCGCGCCCCAGGGTTTCCGGCGCGACGGCAGCGGCTATTTCCTGCTTTCGCCCCTGCCGTTCGAAGGCGATGCGCGCCGCACCACCTTGCTGCACTGGCTGCGCGAGCAGATGGGGCAGGCGCTGCCGGCGCCGTAGCCGTGCCGCTTATTGCGGCGCGGTAATAGGCTTGAACACGGCGCGGAACGCTTTCAAGGCGGCCGGATGGTAGATCGTGCCATGGGTTTCTTCCGGCATCTTTTCCAGATGCCATTGCAAGCCTGGCGGCGCCTGTTTGTCCAGCACCTGGGACAGGCGCTGGACTTCGACGGCGATGCCCGCTTCGCTGCTGGACGCCAGGTACAGGCTGTGCTTGCCTGGCTTGCCCTTGGCCAGCAGGACCGCCGCCTGGCGCGGCAGGGCGCCATGATTCCACCACAGGCTGGGGTCGAAGGCCAGGTAATGGTCAAACAGTTGCGGTTCCAGCAAATACGTTTCCACCACGAACAGGCCCGCCAGCGATTCGCCGACGATGGCCGTTTCGCCTGTCGTGCGGTAGCGCCGTTTGACTTCCGGCATCAGTTCATCGCGGATGAAGGCCCGGTAGGCTGGCGCGCCGCCCACCACGGGGGCGATCTTGCGGTCTTCCGCGCTCTGCGTCGGGCCCGTCAAGTCGCGCCGGCGCTGCGTGTTTTGCATGCCGACCAGCATGAAGGGGCGCATCGTGCCATTCGCCACCGATACTTGCAGCAAGCCAGCCACGTGCAAAAAGTCTTCCGCCACGCCGCCGTCGGGCATGTACAGCACGGGCAGCGGCGCGTCAGGCGGCGTATCCCAGGCGCGCGCCAGGTACACATTGATATGGCGCTGCTCCTGCAGCACCTGCGAATCGATGACAAAGCTTTCACCGATGACCAGCGGGGTGGCCGCGCTGGAAGTAGTCGTAGCGGCCTGTGCGGCAGTGGCGAGGTGGAAGGGGCTGGACAGCAGCAGGGCGGCGGTGAGGTGCAGTGCAAGGCAAGAGCGGCGCATGTTTTCCTGTAATAAGTAAGTCGGATCGATGGCATGTACGTGTATCGACATGCCACCAAGCAATTCTATCTTATCCTTGGTGCAGCTTTACTTGATCGTCAATAGCTTGCGCTCGCGCACGATTCCCGTCTTGTCGATCGTGTAGGCGACCAGCAGCGCGCCATCGTCGGCGCAGGCATGGCAGCTCTTCAGGGGCGTGGAAAACAGCACGCTCTGGCCGCCATCGGCGGTCGCCGTGCTGCCAATAAAGTCGGCGGGGGCGAACGGCACGGCGTCCGGATGGGCGGCGGCAAACGCGCGCCAGGCCGCAGTGGCGCGGTCTTCCTCGCGCACGGAGCCCTCGTCGACGTCGATGGCGGCGCCATCGCTGCCGATCAGCAAAGTACCTTCATTCGTGTTGGCGCGAAACGGATAGGTGACGGTGGCCAGGGCCGCCTTGCCCAGCGGGCGCCAGGCGGAGATGAAACCCGCCTTGTTCGCCTTGACCAGCATCCTGGCGGCGGCGACGGCTTGCGGGCGCGCGCCGGAGCGCTGCATGGTGCGCAGCAGGCAGACGTCGGGTGCAGTTTGGGATTGTTCGCTGCGGCAGGCCGACAGCGAGCGTTCCTGCCACACGGCGCGCGCGTCGATGGGGCCTGTCGACTGGGCATGGGCCGCCTGCATGGTGGCCAGAGCGGAGACAGCAAGTACGGCGCAGCCGGCTACATGGCGGGAAAAGCGTGTGGGCATGGGAAATCCTTTCAATGCGGGAAACAATGTATCGTCACCGATTATAGAAGGAGGGCCGTACCCGCCCGCGCACCGTAGACCCGTTCAGCGCTTCTTTGCCGCCGCCTGGCGCAGGGCCTTCGCTTCCTGCTTGTTGGGCAGGTGCGGGCGCGTGGCCAGCTCCGCCTTGACGGCGGCGATGGCGGCGCCGAACTGCTGTTCGGCCTGTTCGACGCTGGCGCCCGCATAGTGCTGCTGGTTGGACTGGGCGGCGCGCAGCCGGCGCAGCAGCGCCAGCAATTGCCTGCCGTGCAGGGCAGGCAAGTCCTGCGCCAGCACTTGCGCGACCACCGCGCCTTCCACATGGTCGGGGTCGAGCAGGCGCAGCAAGGCCAGGCCTGCGGGCTGTGGTGCCGGTGTCAATTTGTCCATCCAGCCATTCTAAACGAGGCCAGGATTACAGGTAGTCCCAGATTTCATCGAAAGTTTCGCGTGCGAAATCGTTGCGCCAGGCTTCCGAGTCCTTTTCGCGGCTGACGGCAAACACGGCGCGCCACGTCTGCTTCGGCGAGCTGGTGTAGGTTGCGGCGATCTTTTGCAGGCCGGCCTTGCATTGCTCGACCTTGCAGCCGCTCTTCGCCAGTTGCTGGGCAGCCGCCGCCCAGGCCACGGGCACCTTGACGAGCTGGCATTCGAAGCTGACGGCAGCCGTCTGTATGCCGTTTTCCACCGTCACCGGGTCCGCCTTGGTGGCCTGGCACGCGGCGCCATTCTTGGCGGCGATGACATTGGCGGCCAGCAGTTCGGCGGCCGGCGTCACGGCCGCGCGCATGGGGACGGGGAACAGGTCGGCAATCAGCTTGCCCGTTTCCGTCGGAAACTTGGCGTCCGCTTCCTTCAAGGCGCTGTACGACGCGTATTCGGCGCTCTGCTGGCCCGCCAGGCGCGTGGGGCGCAAATAGGCGTTGAGCTTGGCGACGCTGGCTTCATCCTGGTTGATGATGGTCTGGATGTACAGGTTGGCGACGGCTAGCGGCGCCAGTTCCACGGCGGTGGGTTCAGCAGCCATGACTGGCTGCATCAGCGCGGCGGCGAAGGTGGCGGCCAGCAATCTGGCGGCAGGGAATTGCTTGTGCATGTATTTTCTCCACGATTCAATGTCAGGCGCCAAAAGATGCCTTATAGCAACTCTGGCGCGCGCATTATATATGGTGAAAGTCATAACGTTGCGCACTTCAGGCGTCGGTCTTGCTCGCCGCTTCCAGCAAGGCCAGTAACAGCTCCTTGCGCCGTCCGTCCGCCTTGCGCGCCAGGGTGGCCAGTTTTTCCAGTTTGCCCCAGACCGGATACAGCATGTGCTCGATCAGATAGCCTTCCAGCCCTTGCAGTTGCTGGCAGAACAGTTCCAATTTCTCCACCTCTTCCAGTTCCGCCTGGATTTTCACCTTGGCGCTATCCGTGCAGGTGCGCAGGCAGGCCGCCAGCACGGGAGCGGAATCGCGCGTCACGCCATGCTTTTCAGCAAAGGCGGCCGTGAACTGGTCCTGCACGCACTGGTGTTCCTCGTCGACGTTGGCCATGTAGTGCTGCACCAGGGGAAATAGCGTGCA
>CAUJSJ030000061.1:0-5720 GCA_963422775.4 uncultured Roseateles sp. | reverse complement strand
GGCAGGCCGGCCTCGATGGCGGCGATGATTTCGTCGTACCAGTCCTGGATGACGCGCACGCACAGCTCGCGCTTGCTGCGGAAGTAGGTGAAGACCGTGGCCTCCGACACGCCGAGGCGCTGGGCCACCTCGGTCGTCGTCGCGCGTTCGTAGCCGCGCTCGGCAAACACTTCGCGGCCCACGCGCAGGATGTCGCGCACGCGCTGCTCGGCCTTGGGGCCGGCGGGCGAGCGGCGCTGGGGCACAGCGGCGGTGGCGGCAGTCATCGTGGCTGCATTCTGCGCAATTCTTGAGTAACACTCAAGTCGCCATTGCATCCGTGTTCACCCTGCATTATTCTGGCGCCCCTCACGCGGCTCGCGAGGCCGCCAAACCATCAAGTTGAGTCCTGCTTAAACAGGGCTTCGCGGAGACGCCATGCCGGTCCTGAACACGCAGCTCAACCCCCGCTCGGCCGACTTCAAGGCCAATGCGGACGCGATGCGCGGCCTCATCGACGACCTCGACGCCAGGCTTGCCAAGATCGCCCAGGGCGGCGGCGATGCCGCGCGAGCCAAGCACACGGCCCGCGGCAAGCTGCTGCCGCGCGACCGCGTGGAAATGCTGCTGGACCCGGGCACGCCCTTCCTGGAACTGGCCCCGTTGGCCGGCCTGAACATGTATGACAACGCCGCCCCGGGCGGCGGCGTGATCGCTGGCATCGGCCGCGTGTCGGGCGTGGAGTGCGTCATCGTGTGCAACGACGCGACCGTGAAGGGCGGCACCTACTACCCGATCACCGTCAAGAAGCACCTGCGAGCGCAGGAAATCGCGCAACAGAACCGCCTGCCCTGCGTCTACCTCGTGGACAGCGGCGGCGCCAACCTGCCCAACCAGGACGAGGTCTTTCCCGACCGCGACCACTTCGGTCGCATCTTCTTCAACCAGGCCAACCTGAGCGCCGCGGGCATCCCGCAGATCGCCGTCGTCATGGGCTCATGCACGGCGGGCGGCGCCTACGTGCCGGCGATGAGCGACGAGACCATCATCGTGAAGAACCAGGGCACCATCTTCCTGGGCGGCCCGCCGCTGGTGAAGGCCGCCACCGGTGAGGTCGTCACGGCCGAGGACCTCGGCGGCGGCGATGTGCACACCCGCCTGTCGGGCGTGGCCGACCACCTCGCCAACAACGACACGCACGCGCTGGCCATCGCCCGCCAGTCGGTCGCGCGGCTGAACTGGTCCAAGCCGAATCCGCTGGCGATGCAGCCGGCCCGCGCGCCGTTGTTCGACGCCAGCGAACTGCACGGCGTGATCCCCACCGACACCCGCAAGCCCTTCGACATCCGCGAGATCATTGCCCGCATCGTCGACGCCTCCGAGTTCGATGAGTTCAAGGCCCGCTACGGCGCGACGCTGGTCTGCGGCTTCGGCCACATCGAGGGCATGCCCGTGGGCATCGTCGCCAACAACGGCATCCTGTTCGCCGAGAGCGCCAACAAGGGCGCCCACTTCATCGAGCTGTGCTGCCAGCGCAAGATCCCGCTGGTGTTCCTGCAGAACATCACCGGCTTCATGGTGGGCCGCAAGTACGAGAACGACGGCATTGCCCGCGCCGGCGCCAAGATGGTGACGGCCGTGGCCTGCGCCCAGGTGCCCAAGTTCACCGTCATCATCGGCGGCAGCTTTGGCGCGGGGAACTACGGCATGTGCGGCCGGGCCTACTCGCCGCGCTTCCTGTGGATGTGGCCGAACGCGCGCATCTCGGTGATGGGCGGCGAGCAGGCGGCCAGCGTGCTGTCCACCATCCGGCGCGACGGCATCGAGGCCAAGGGCGGTGCTTGGTCAGCGGACGAGGAAGAGGCCTTCAAGGCGCCCATCCGCCAGCAGTACGAGGACCAGGGCCATCCGTACTACGCGTCTGCCCGCCTGTGGGATGACGGCGTCATCGACCCGGCCGACACGCGCCGCGTGCTGGCGCTGGGGCTTTCCGCTTCGCTGAACGCGCCGATCCCCGAGACGAAGTTCGGCGTGTTCCGGATGTGAGCAAGATGCACCACCTCCCGTTTCACCACCACGCATGAGATCCCTGAACGCCAGCCTCCAGCTGCTCGCCCTCGCCCTGCTGGCCTTCGCCCAGCCCGCCACGGCGCGCAACGTCGCCATCGTCCACCCCGTCGGCCCGGTGCTCGCCGGCAAGGCGGGCCGCAGCCTCGTCAGCGACCTGCGCGTGGCCTTTGGCGGCGCCACCAGCGCAGGCACCACCGCGCTGTCGCCGGGCGTCGAGGTCGAAGGCATCGGCGGGACCGACTACATCGGCAACCGGCGCCCCACCGATGCCGAGGTCTGCGACCGCGCGCTGCTGGACGCCCTGTCCAAGCTGGTGCTGGCGGCACGCAAGTCCGGCGCCAACGCCATCGTAGGCATCGTGTCGAACTACCAGCACCATCCCTTCGACGACCCCAGCAACGTCGAATGCCATGCCGGCACCTTCAAGTCCCATGTGGTGCTGAAGGCTGATCTGGTGCGGCTCAATGCGGCGCCGGCAGCGCCTGCCGCCGTGGCGTCGCCGGCGCTGCCTGCGGGCAACCCGCCGCAGGACCTGGTGCATGCACGTGTCGTTCCGCCGGCCTCGGGCTTCGCCAGCGCCAACGACGCCAGCGCCGTGCCGATCCGGGCCGAAGGCCAGGCCGGCTATCAACGCTACCTGGGCCTGCCCTCGCCCAAGGCCTTCGTCGTGTACGAGGACGGCGGCTGGCGCTTCTACGGGAAGGACGCCGAGGCCATGACCAAGGCGCTGGACTACTGCGCCCGCCAGGGCAAGACCTGCTGGCTCTACGCCGTGGACGACCGCGTCGTCTGGACCGCCGACCCCGCCACCCGCATCCGCGAAAGCCGCCAGCTTGCTCCGCGTTGACCCATGAATGCCATCCGCATCCGCCCGCTCACCGACGACGACTGCCTGCAGACGCTGACGGCGCTGCTGCATGCGTCCTACGCCTCGCTCGCCGCCCAGGGCTGGAACTTCACGGCGGTGGACCAGCCCGTGGACGTGACGCGCGAGCGCCTGGCCGGCGCCCAGGCCTTCGTGGCCGAGCAGGACGGGCGCCTCGTCGGCACCATCGCCGTGCGCGGCCCCAAGCCGGCGGGCGAGGCCTACATCGCCGACCCGCCACCGCCGCTGTACACGACCGCCGGCACCGCCATCCTGTCCCAGCTTGGCGTGCACCCCGACTGGCGCGGCCAGCGCCTGGCTGAAACGCTGATCGACGCCGCCGAGGCCCTGGGCCGTCGCCCAGGGCCATCACCAGATCGCGCTGGACACCGCCGAGCCCGCGGCCGCCCTGCGCGCCCGTTACGCCCGCCGTGGCTATGCCGAGGTGGGCGTCGTGCAATGGGCGGGCAAGACCTACCGCTCCGTGCTGATGTGCAAGCCGCTGGCCGCGGCCCAACCCGAGGCGAGCTCCCCATGACCCCCTGCCTGACCGTCACCACCCAGGGCCATGTCGCCCACGTCACGCTGAACCGCCCGGAGGTGCGCAACGCCTTCAACGAGGTGCTGATCGGTGAGCTGACCGCGGCCTTCACCCAGCTGGGCCAGCGCAGCGACCTGCGCGCCATCGTCCTCGCGGCCGAGGGCAAGGCCTTCTGTGCCGGCGCCGACCTGAACTGGATGAAGGCCATGGCTGGCTACTCGTGGGAGGAGAACCACGCCGACGCGACGCGGCTGGCCGACATGCTGTGGGCGATCTACTCGTGCCCGGTGCCGGTGGTTGCGCGCGTGCAGGGCGATGTCTACGCCGGGGGTGTCGGCCTGGTGGCCTGCGCGGACATCGTCGTCGCGGTGGACGCGGCGGGCTTCTGCCTGTCCGAGGCCAAGCTGGGCCTGCTGCCGGCCACCATCGGGCCGTATGTCGTCAAGGCCCTGGGCGAGCAGGCCTCGCGGCGCTACTTCGTGACGGCGGAGCGCTTCTCTGCCGATGAGGCCAGGCGCCTGGGCCTGGTGCACGAGGTCGTCGCAGCCGATGCGCTGGACGCCAAGGTCGACGAACTGGTGGCGGCCATTACCGCCAACGGCCCAGCCGCCGTGCGCGCCTGCAAGCGGCTCGTCAAGGACGTGGCCAGCCGCGAGCTCACGCCCGCGCTGCGAGACGACACCGCACGCCGCATTGCCGACATCCGCGCCAGCGCCGAGGGACGCGACGGCGTGCAGAGCTTCCTCAACAAGTCCAAACCTTCCTGGCTGGGATGAATCTCGACACGGCCCACCTGCTCGCCCTCGCCGCCGCCCTCGGCTGGGCCAGCGGCCTGCGCCTGTACCTGACGGTGCTGCTGGTCGGCATCGCCGGGCATTGGGGCTGGATCGCGCTGCCGCCGGGCCTGCAGGTGCTGGCTTCACCACTGGTGATGAGCGTCGCGGCGGCACTCGCGCTGGTCGAGTTCCTGGCCGACAAGATCCCGCTGGTCGACAGCGCCTGGGACGCACTGCACACGTTGATCCGCATCCCTGCCGGCGCGGCGCTGGTGGCCGGGCTGGTCAGCGGCTGGACTGGCGACCACGGCCAGGCCTGGGGAGTCGTCGCGGCGCTCATCGGCGGCGGCCTGGCAGCGACCGCCCACGCCGCCAAGGCCAGCACGCGCGCAGCGGCCAACACCTCGCCGGAGCCCTTCTCCAACCTCGGCCTGTCGCTGGCCGGCGACGTGGCCGTGCCGACCATGCTGTGGCTGGCCTGGGCGCATCCCTTCGTCTTCTTCCCGCTGCTGCTGCTCTCGCTGGCCGTCATGGCCGCGCTGATCTGGTTTTGCTTCAAGTTCCTGCGCGCCATCGTCCAGCGCGTGCGCCGCCCCGCCCCCGCATGACCTCTCTCCAAGACCGCAGCCGCGCGGCCGTCTGGCACCCGTGCACACAGATGGCGCGCCTGGCCGACGTGCCGCCCCTGCCCATCGCCCGCGGCGACGGGCCCTGGCTGTTCGACACCGGTGGCCGGCGCTACTTCGACGCCAACTCGTCGTGGTGGGTCAACCTCTTCGGCCACAGCGACAAGCCGCTGCACGACGCCATCAAGGCCCAGCTCGACACGCTGCCGCACGTGATGCTGGCCGGCTGCACGCATGAGCCGGCCGTGCGCCTGGCCGAGCGGCTGTCCGCCCGCACCGGCGGCGCGCTGGGCCACGCGTTCTTCGGCAGCGACGGCGCCAGCGCCGTGGAGATCGCCCTGAAGCAGAGTTTCCATTCGTGGAAGAACCGCGGCCGGCCAGAGAAGCGCGAGTTCGTGTGCCTGAAGAACAGCTACCACGGCGAGACGCTGGGCGCCTTGAGCGTGACCGACGTGCAGGTCTTCCGCGACGCCTACGACGCGCTGCTGATGCGTGCCCACAATCGTTGCATCGCCGGATGGGCGCCTCGCCAACGAGGCCGAGGCGCTGGCCGCCATGCGCGCGCTGCTGAGCGAACGGCATGACCATTTCGCCGCCGTCATCGTCGAGCCGCTGATCCAGGGCGCTGCCGGCATGGTCATGTACGCGCCCAGCTACCTGAAGGGCTTGCGCGAGCTGACGCGCGAGTTCGGCGTGCACCTGATCGCCGACGAGATCGCCGTGGGCTGCGGCCGCACGGGCACCTTCTTCGCGTGGGAACAAACAGAGGCGGATTGGCCGGATTTCATCCTGTTGTCCAAGGGCATCACCGGCGGCACGCTGCCGCTGTCGCTGGTTGCTGACGACGGACGATGTCTTCGCCG
>CAUJSJ030000060.1:0-47034 GCA_963422775.4 uncultured Roseateles sp. | reverse complement strand
GGCAGGCCCAACTGTCGCGCGGGCTGCAGGTGTCGCTGCGCGCCGTGGCCGACGGCCGCGAACTGCCACCCCCGGCCGAGGACAGCGCCACGGCCATGGCCCGGGCCGCCGAGGCGCCCCGACCCGCTGCCGTCGACGCGGACAACCGCGACCAGCCGGTGCGCGCAAGACGCTAGACGACCACGCCCTCTTTGATGCCAGCCAGCACATCGGCCAGCGGCTGCGGCCGGTGCAGCAGGAAGCCCTGCACCTCGCCGACCCCCAGGCGCACCAGCTCCAGCAGCACCTCGGGCGTTTCCACGCATTCGGCCACCGTCGTCAGGCCCAGCGTCTGGGCCGCATCGACGAAGCTGCGCACCGCCACCTTGTCCAACGGGTCGGTCATCAGCGCGCGGACGAACTGGCCGTCGATCTTGAGCAGGTCCACCGGCAGCGCCTTCAGGTAGCTGAAGGACGACGAGCCCGCGCCGAAGTCGTCCAGCGCGATGCGCGCGCCCAGCGCCTGCATCTGCTTGATGAAGCGCGCCGCCTCGTCGAGCCGGGTGATGACGGCCGTCTCGGTGATCTCCATGCACAGCGCCGACGCTCGCGCCGGGCCGAGCTCCACGAGCAGCGCGCGGGCCTCCTGGTTGTAGGCCGCATCCTTCAGCGTCAGCGCCGACAGGTTGATGGACAGCGACGCGATCTCGGGCGGGCCGCCGCGCTGCAGCAACTCGACGGCCTGGCGCAGCACCCAGCGGTCCAGCCGCGGCGCGAGGTGGAAGCGCTCGGCCGCCGGCATGAAGGCCCCCGGCAGCACCCGGCTGCCATCGCGTTCGCGCAGGCGCAGCAGCAGCTCGCCGCGCAGCCGGCCATCGTCCTCGCCTTGTGCAGGCAGGACGCGCTGCAGGTCGAGCTCGAAGCGGTCCTCATCCAGCGCCTGCTGCAGCCGCGTGGCCCAGCGGTGCTCGATCTGGTGGGCGCGCAGGGCCACGTCGTCGGGCGCCCAGACCCGCACGCGGTTGCGGCCCTGCTCCTTGGCCGTCATGCAGCAGGCATCGGCCTCGCGCAGCGCCGCATCGGCATCGGGCCAGCGCCCGTCCAGCGGTGCCACGCCGATGCTGGTGCCGATGCGAAAGCGCTGCCCGCCGTGCACGTAGCGGTACTGGTCCATCGCGTCGCAGAGCTTCTGCGCCACATGCTGGGCCTCGTCCAGCGAGCAGTTCTCCAGGATGGCGGCGAACTCGTCGCCGCCCAGGCGGGCCACGGTGTCGCGGCCGCGCACGCCGGCTTCCAGGCGCCGCGCCACCTCGCGCAGCACCTCGTCGCCAGCCGCATGGCCGCAGTGGTCGTTGATCAGCTTGAAGCGGTCCAGGTCGAAGGCCAGCAGCGCGTGGTGGCTGCCGTCACGCTTGGCGCGCTCCAGCGTGCGCGCCAGGCGCTGGCCGAATTCGCCGCGGTTGACCAGGCCGGTCAGGCTGTCGTGGCTGGCGCGCCAGCGGATCTCGTCGAACTGGCGGCGCTGCTGGGTCACGTCGCGAAACACCAGCACGGCACCCAGCACACGCCCGTCCGCATCACGGATGGGCGCCACCGAATCGTCCACCGCACGCAACTCACCGTCGCGGCCCAGCAGCACCGCGCCGGCGGCCAGGCGCGTCGGGCGCCCGGTGGTGAGGCAGCGCTGCACCGGGTCGGCCAGCGGCTCGCCGCCCTCCTCGCGCTGGGCGACGAAGACGACGTGCGACGGCAGGCCGCGGGCCTCGGCGGCGGACCAGCCCGTCAGCCGCTGGGCCACCGGGTTGAGCCAGGTCACGCGGCCCAGCGCGTCGGTCGTCAGCACCGCATCGGCGATGGACTGCAGCGTCACTTCCAGCAGCTCGCGCTGCTCCTGCAGCTGCTGCTGCAGCCGCCGCGCCTCGCTGACATCCCAGCACACGCCCGACAGCCGCAAGGGCCCGCCGGCGGCGTCGCGCAGCACGCGGCCGGCGCTGCGCAGCACATGGGTGTTGCCATCGGGCCAGCAGACCCGCCATTCGCCCTCCAGCTGCGAGCCGCCGCGCAGCGCCGCACGCAGGGCCTGGGCAGCAGCGCGGCGGTCCTGCGGATGCAGGCGCCGGCGCCAGTGCGCCATGCTGACCTGCTGGCCGTGCGCCGCCTCGCCGTGCAGGCGCCACATCACGTCGTCCCAGGCCAGCTGGCCGGCGCGCAGGTCCAGGTCCCACACGCCGATGCCGCCGCTGTGCGTGGCCAGCGCCAGGCGCTCCAGCGTGTGCTCCAGCTCGGCACGCACCTCGGCCGGCTCGCTGACATCCAGCATGACGACGCCGACGCGGCGCCCGGTGCCGTCCTCGTCGGGCCGGCCAACGACGCGCAGCACGCGCCGCGCGTTCGTGCCGGCCGGGCCGGTTTCGGCCGGCAGCTCGACGTCCCAGCCCTGGCCCTCGGTGGCCGCGTGCTGCAGGGCGGCATCCAGCATGGCCGCGCCGTCGGGCCCGAAGCGTTGGAGCACGGCGGCCAGTGTCGGCACCTGGCCGGCCGGCAGGCCCAGCAGGTCGCAGGCGGAGTCCGACAGCGTCAGCTTGCCCGTGTCGGCCTCCCACTCCCAGGCGCCGACGCCGGCCAGCCGGCTGCAGCGTTCCAGGAAACGCGCGTTCTGCGCCAGCGCGACCTGGGCGGCCTGGGCGGCCGACAGGGCCGTGGATTCGCTCATCGATGCCTGCTCCGTGCCAAGACGAGCAAGCTTCGGATCCGGCGGCCCTGGGCAAGGTCGGCAGCGTGGGCACCGGCGCGTAGGACAAGGCCGCCTTCGCAGGCGTTCGCCGCTCGTCCTACAGCTGGCGCGGCGGCGGGCCGACAACCGCGGTGCCCGCCGCCGCGTTCACTGGAGGCAGCGGCAAGCGCCGCGCCCAACAGGAGAACCTCATGACCATCCGCCGCAACGCCTTCACACGCTGGGTCGCGCCGACCCTCCTGGGCCTGGCCGGGTTGGCAGCCCTGCCCGCCGCCCACGCGGCCGACGTCGGCGTGTCCATCGGCTTCAGCCAGCCAGGCATCTATGGCCGCGTCGACATCGGCCGCTACCCGCAGCCGGTGCTGATCGCGCAGCAGCCCGTCTACGTCGGCCGGCCAGCCCCGCGCGCCGAGCCGGTCTATCTGTGGGTGCCGCCCGAGCATCGTCGCGACTGGCGCCACAACTGCCGCCGCTACGGCGCCTGCGGAGCACCGGTCTATTTCGTCGAGGACGGCTGGTACCGCCAGAACGTCGTCGTCCACCGCGACGACCGCCGCGGGCATGACCACCGCCGCGATGACCGCCACGACGACCGGCGCGACGATCGACGCGACCATGACCGCGGCCACGGGCACGGCCACGACTGACCGCTGGTGATCGCTGGCAATAAGGCGGCGCCAGGCCTGCAGTTCCGGCCACCGGCGCCGGCCACCGCGGCCTAAAGTCGGGCAGACCCTGACCGTTGTGCCGCACTCCTGAGGCTGGCCCGGATGCCCGACTCCGCACCCTCCCCCGCCCTGCCCCCGCTGACCCCGCCGCCGGCCCCGCGCCGCGCCGCGTCGGCCTATGCCTCGGCGTACGCCTGGCCCATGCTGCTGGCGCTGGCCGCCTGCGGCGGTGGCGGCGGCAGCCCCGCGCCCGATGTCAGCACGCCGCCGCCGCCGGCTGCCACGCCCAGCCCGCTGCCGATGCCGGTGCCCGTGCCGACGCCCAGTCCGTCGCCATCGCCGTCACCGTCGCCTTCGCCATCACCCAGCCCGTCTCCGTCTCCGTCGCCGTCGCCGAGCCCGGCTCCTTCACCGGCGCCATCGCCAAGCCCCGCGCCCAGCCCGAGCCCGTCGCCGAGTCCCGCCCCCAGTCCATCGCCGAGCCCCAGCCCTGCCCCGTCGCCCACGCCCACGCCGCCGCCGCCTCCACCGCCGGTCTCTGGCGTCGTCGCGGCCGGTCTGTCGCTGACCGGCGCCACCGTGCGCGTGCTGGATTCGACCGGCAAGGCCATTGCCACCGGCAAGGCAGTGACCGCCGCGACCGGCGCCTACGGCCCCGTCACGCTGACCGGCACCGGCCCCTTCCGCGTCGAGGCCTGCGGCAGCGTGGGCGACAAGCCGCTGTGCGTCTGGGGCGTGACGAACAACGGCGGCACGCTCAACCTGACGCCGCTGAGCAGCGCCGTCACCGTGCTGGCCAGCGGCCAGTCGCCCGAGACGCTGATGAGCGGCGCGCTGACCACCCTGCCCGACACGGCCCTGGCCAGCGCCCAGACCCAGCTGCGCACGGCCATCGCGCCGGCGCTGACCGATGCCGGCCTGGCCAGCGACTTCGACCTGCTGACCGGCGCGCTGACGCCCGGCTCCCACACCGGCTATGACCGCGTGCTGGACACCGTCGCCGTCGGCCTGGGCGCCGACAGCAAGGCCTTCGTGGCGCTGAGCGCCCGCCTTGGCGCAGGTACGGCCTACCTGGAGCCGGGCACCACCCAGGGCAGCCTGAGCTTCGATGCCGCCGCCGCCAGCGTGGACCTGACCGGGCTGGACGCGCTGTTCGCCAAGCTGATCGCGGCGACGGCCAACAACAACGCCTGCCAGAGCGCGCAGAGCGGCCTCATCACCCTGTTCGACGCCAATGTGCGTGCCAGCATCGACCCCGTCTCGTCCGCATTCAACGGCCCGCTGCAGGCCTCGCAGGTGATTTGCCTGCGCCTGAACGGCGTGCTGGGCGAGGGCGAGGTCATGTTCGGCGGCAAGCTGTTGCCCACCACCCTGGGCCGCTGCAGCATCGGCAGCGGCGACCCGCTGTGCCGGGTCGACTTCGTCTATCTGAACAGCAAAGGCCTGCAGCGCCGCCTGGGCGTGGAGCAGGCCGCCGTGAAGAGGCCCGCGGGCTGGGCCTTTCTCGGCAACCGGCTGGAGGTGCAGACCACGGCCGCGGCCCGCCTCGTGCTGACGCGCCGCGTGGACAGCGTCGCGCCCGATGCCTACACGCGCTTTCTCGACGTCAGCATCCCGGCCGTCGGCGTGAGCGGCGGCGGTGTGCTGCAGTGCGCCCGCGTCAGCCAGAAGGGACGCCAGCGGCAACGACGTGCCGCTGGCCTATTTCAAGAAGGCCGGCAACGGCGAGTTCCTGAGCCTATGGAGCGTGAGCAGCAACGACGCCACGCCCAGCCTGGACGTGTTCAGCGGCGCCACGCGTGGCAACAGCATCGTCGGCGTGCCGGTGCCCAACGGTACCGACGGCGACGCCGTGGCGCGCAACTTCGTGCGCGTCGGCCGCGCGCTGAAGATCGAGCTGTTCAAGGACAGCGTCTGCGGCGCACCGCTAGGCGGCCTGGACGGCGACTCGATCAGCATCGACGTGGCCGGCCTGCTACCCCTTGCCGCCACCAGCCAGAGCGGCCAGCCCTGGCCGGCGCTCGCCGCGGCCTCGGCCACGGCGCTGGCGTCGCTGAAGGGTGCCGTCAACGCCAAGCTCAACTTCGGCCCGATCTGGACCTTTCCGCGCGGCGGCCTGGCCGTCAACCGCGCGCTGCTGTGCACGGACAACGCCTGCGCAGCCAAGCTGGCCGAGTTGGAGCTGGCCGGCAACGCGGCCGCGGCGGCGCTGAGCGTGAGCCTGGGCAATGCGGCGCTGGCCGACACCGCCTACAAGCTGCTGCGCATCACCGGCCGCACGCAGGATGGCCTGGTGCTGCAGCTGGACAGCCAGTCCTGCTCGGCGCAGACGTCCGGGCTGCCTTGCTAGCGCCTGGGTAGCGGATAGCTCGCCAGACCGGCGAAGCCCTTCTTCGACACCGCCTGCACGCCGAACACGACGTTGTCCTTGGAAACCGGCAGCGTCACGCGCGTCGCCTTGCCCACATCCCTGGCCTGCTGCCAGGCGGCCGAGTCGGTGTCACGCCAGACGACGCGGTAGCCGGCCACCTCGGGGTCGTCGCTGGCCTGCCACTCCAGCGTGGAGTCATTGGTCAGCTCGCGGGCGTCCAGCCTCACGCCCTTGAGCGGCGCGGGCGCCCAGGCGAGCGTGGCCAGGCCGGCGAGGTTGGCGCGGGTGACGTCCGCCACGTAGGCGGAATCGACGAACTCGGGCAGGTCGCCAAACACGACGCCGTTCTCGGTCCGCGGGTTCTGGTGCTGGTGGGCGAAGTTTTCGAAGGGCTCGCTGATGCGCACGGCGGCGTAACCGCGCTCCAGGAAGGGGATGTGGTCACCGCCGCGCAGGTAGCGGTCGCGGCGCTGGATGAGCTGCACGGTGAAGCCGGGCATCGCGCTTTCAGCCGCGGCCTTCAGGTGGCGGCCCAGTTGGTGGGTGGGCAGGTCTTCGTTGCCGCCGGCCTGCAGCAGCGGCAGCAGCTCGGCCTGCATCGCGGCGATGGACTTGGCGTCCGTCTCGCTGGCCGGGCGGTTGGCGTTGGCGGCGGTCAGCAGGCGCACGAGCGGATCCAGGCCGTCCGCGAACAGGCGCAGCCGCCTCGCGTCCTGCTGGCCGGCGTCGCCGCGGGAGCTGCCGATGATGTCATTGGTGATCATGGCCTCGACGTTGGTGCCGGCGGCGCGCGCCTCGCGGGCCCACTGCGCAGCGCCCAGCAACCCCTGCTCCTCGCCGGGCACGGCCATGAAGACGATGGTCGCGTCGAACTGCTGCCTGGCCATCACGCAGGCCAGCTCCATGACGGCCGCCGTACCCGAAGCGTCGTCGTTGGCACCAGGCGCCTCGCCGAGCGCATCCATCACGTCGCTGTTGCGCGAGTCGTAGTGGCCGCTGACGACCAGGGTGCGGACCTTGCTCGCGCCACGGCCCGGCAGCGTCGCGACGACGTTGACGAGCTCCGTTGGCTGGTTGACGCGGGTGCCGGCCGGCTCGATGAAGCTCTGCTCCTCCACCTGCAGCCGTCCACCGGCGGCCTTGGAGCAGGCGGCCAGCTCGGCCGTGATCCAGCGTCGCGCCGCGCCGATGCCGCGGGTGTCGGAGGCGATGTCGGACAGCGTGTGCCGCGTGCCGAAGCCCACCAGCCGGCGGATGCGCGCCTCGATGCGTGCCGGGCTGACGTCGGCCAGCATGGCCTTCAGTTCGTCGGCTGGCGTGGGCTGGGCCTGGGCCGTGGCGGCGAACAGGGCGAGGGGCAGGAAAAGCAGGCGGGTGCGCATCGAATGATTCTGCCCTTGCCGCGCCGGCCAGGTTCTTCTACGCTGGCCCCACCACCGAGGAGGTCCGATGAGTGCTGAACAAAGCCTGGATTCACGCGTGAGCGCGATCCGAACGGTCGCGTTGGTCGGGCCGGCCGCTGCCGGCAAGACGCTGCTGCTGGACGCGCTGCTGGCGCATGCCGGCGCCATCCCGCAGGCAGGCAGCATCGAGCGTGGCAGCACGGTGAGCGACCACGATCCGCTGGAGCGGCGCCTGGGCCATTCGCTGCAGTCCAGCCTCGCGCACTTCACGCACGGCGGCATCCGCGTTCACGCCATCGACACGCCCGGCGCGCCGGACTTCGTCGGCCAGGCGCTGCCGGCGCTGGAGGCCGCGGACACGGCCATCGTCGTCATCAACGCCCAGAACGGCATCGAGCTGATGGCCCAGCGCCTGCTCACCGCCGCAGGGGAGCGCGGGCTGACGCGGCTCATCGTCGTCAACAAGATCGATTGCCCGGACATCGACCTGCCCGGGCTGCTCGCCCAGATCCGCGAGGTCTTCGGCAAGGAGTGCCTGCCGCTGAACTTGCCCGCCGACGACGCCAAGCGCGTCGCCGACTGCTTCTTCGCGGCCTCGGGAGAGGCCGATTTTTCGTCCGTGGCCGAAGCGCACCGCGCGCTGGTGGAGCAGGTCGTGGAGGTGGATGCAGCGTTCGTCGACCGCTACCTGACCGACGGCGACGTCGACCCGCGCGAGCTGCACGCGCCCCTCGAAGAAGCGCTGCGCCAAGGCCACCTGATCCCGGTCTGCTTCTGCTCGGCCAAGACGGGCGCGGGCATCGGCGAGCTGCTGTCGGCCATCGAAGCCCTGATGCCCAACCCGGCCGAGGGCAACCCGCCACCCTTCCTGGAAGGCAAGGGCACCGAGCCCACGCCGTACCCTGCCCGACCGGATCCGGCCGGCCACGTGCTGGCGCATGTGTTCAAGATCGTGGCCGACCCCTACCTGGGCAAGATGGGCGTCATGCGCGTGCACCAGGGCCGCGTCGCCAAGGGCGGCCAGCTCTTCGTCGGCCATGCGCGCAAGCCCATCCGCGTCGGCCATTTGTTCATGCTCCAGGGCGCCAAGCATGTCGATATCGAGGAGGCCCTGCCGGGCGACCTCTGCGCCATCGCCAAGGTGGACGACCTGGCGTTTGACGCGGTGCTGCACGACGCCCAGGAGGACGAGCACATCTACCTGAAGCCGCTGGACTTCCCGACGCCGGTGCACGGCCTGGCCATCAGCCCGGCGCGGCGTGGCGACGAGCAGAAGCTCTGGGAGGTGCTGAGCCGCCTGGTGGACGAAGACCCCTGCCTGCGCATCGAGCAGGCAGGCGAGACGCACCAGACGCTGGTCTACGGCCTCGGCGAGTTGCACCTGCGCCTGCTGCTGGAACGGCTGCGCGAGCTTTACAAGGGCGAGGTGCTGACCGAGCCGCCGCGCATCGCCTACCGGGAGACGATCTCGGCGCCGGCCGAGGGCCACTACCGGCACAAGAAGCAGAGCGGCGGCGCCGGCCAGTTCGGCGAGGTCTACCTGCGCGTCGAGCCGCTGGAGCGCGGCGCGGGCTTCGAGTTCGTCGATGCGGTCAAGGGCGGCACCATCCCGGGCCAGTTCATGCCGGCCGTCGAGAAGGGCGTGCGTTCGGCGCTGGCCAGTGGCGTCATCGCCGGCTACCCGCTCGTGGATCTGCGCGTGGTCGTCTACGACGGCAAACACCATTCGGTGGACAGCAAGGAGATCGCCTTTGTGACCGCCGGCCGCCGCGCCCTCATCGAGGCCGTGCGTGAAGCACGGCCACTGATCCTGGAGCCCATCGTGCAGGTCGAGATCACGGCCCCCGAGCATGGCATCGGCGACATCACCGGCGACCTGGCCTCGCGCCGCGGCCAGGTCAACGGCACCCGTGCCGCCGTGCCCGGCAGCCTCGTCGTGCAGGGGCTGGCACCGCTGGCCGAGCTGGCCAGCTACCAGACGCGGCTGAACGCGATCACCGCCGGCGAGGGGCGCTACACGCTGCTGCTGTCGCACTACGAAGCCGTGCCGCCCAATACCCAAGCCACCCTGGTCGGCGCCTACAAGGCACACGAAGAGAGCGACTGAACGGGCTCAACGCTTGGTCTTGGCGGCGACTTCCGTCTCGGTGTGCATCACGCACCGCCACTCGCCATCCTTGCGCATCCAGACGGACGAGTCGGCCATTTCCTGCTCGACCTCCTTCGACTCGCCGCGCGGTGCCATCGCCTGCTTGACGCGGTAGGTTAGTACGGCGGTGTCATCGTTAGGGCGCATGACATGCATGTCGCTGAGCTTGAACGACTTGATCACCATGCTGCCCTTCTCGGCCATCTCGCGGTACTGGGCATGGTCGAACTGCATGGCGCCGTGGGAGCTGACCATCGTCGATGGCTCGGTCAACAGCGAAAGGGCCGTGTCCGTGTCCTCGTCCACCATGGATTGCCAGAACTTCTTTTCCAGCGCGATGAGGGTGTTGTCTGCGGTGGGCATGTCAATCTCCTTTGACGGCCAAAACCTCAATATGGGCGCAGCTTGGCGTGCCTGACGTAGGAGTTGCCGGCTCGGCGGGGTCAGCGTCGTCCTACGGGGCACAAGTGAAGATCCATTTATCATTGCAGCCCATGCCCAGCGCCCCCCGCGACGTCGCGCAGATCCGATTGGACAACGCGATGCGGCTGTTCGAAGAGTTCGTCAGCGCCACCGTCAAACACGCCGATGCGGCCACCTTGCGTGGCCTGGAGAGGCGTTTCGCCGAGCGCCTGCAGATCCAGCCCAGCTACTGGAGCCAGATCAAGGGCCGCTCGCGCCAGATCGGCGAACGCCTCGCGCGTCAGTTCGAGCAGCTCTGCCACAAGCAACCCGGCTGGATGGACCTTGAGCACGGTGCATTCGCCATGGGTGCTGCGCCAACAGCGCCCGCTGCTGCGGCGCCGGCTGCGGCGGGTGACTCGCCGAGCATGCCGCAGGACGACGATGAACGCTTCATCATTGGCCTGGTGCTGACCTACTACCGCCGCCATCCGCAGCGCGCCCGCACGCGGCTGCTGGACCTGCTCGGCGAGGTCCTGACGCCCAGCGCCGCGGCACCGCCGGCGCCCGTGGCCAAGCCCGCCCCCAGCCCGCAAGCCGAGCTGGACGAGTGGCGCAAGCTGCAGGCTCGGGTCGCGCCGCTCAAATCCAAGAACCGCTGATCCTTGCGCGACGCCGTCGTTTGACGGCACGCCTCCTCAACCTTAGGGGGTGTTGGATAAAAACAGCTTGCGCAAGAGCAACGTTTGTTTATCATTTGCGCAAGTTGTGACGTGTTGCAGTTCTGCCGTCACAGCGAGGTCGCACACCCGAAGCCTCTGACCGCCCGGCCCGCTTGACTCGAGCGCCAAGCCCCGGGCACCCACCCCCTCACGCAAACGCTGGCGCCACCCCGGGCCGAGCCGCTGCATTGCCCGCCGCCCACGAGCGGCCCCAACCGGAGCACGCCATGCCCCAGTTCACCTCCCCACGCCCCCTGCAGATCAAGGCCCTCAAGCCACGCAATCCGCTGGTGGCGCATGCCATGAAACGTCAGGCCGGCGCACATCAAAGCGCCCATGACGCCCATGCCCAGCGCCAGCAAGCCCGCCTCGAATTGCGACGCCTGCTGCGCGACCGATTCCCCGACGACAGCCCCTGACCACAGCGCACCGCCCGCCCCTCAGCCATGACCGATCGATGTCATGAGGGCCGGCCCGGTGCCAAGGAGACCCTCATGAGATTGATCGAGTTGAGCGGCCCCGACGCCGCCGAAACCCACGACGCCTGGGCCCGCCGCTGGGCCCGCATCAGGCGCGCGGCCCGCGCCGTCCGGCTGGTGTTCTCGCCGGCCTATCGCCGCCGCCGCGCCCGCAACAACCAGTTGGAGTTCTACGCCGAAGCCGGCGCGCCCGAAGGGGCGCTCTATGTCGACGGTCGCCTGACTGCCCAGCTGGAGGGCGTGCGCAGACTGTGAACTGAGCCGCAAATGGGGGTCGCCTGCGACGAGCAGGCGGCCCCGTACAGGCCTAGCATTCGCGCATGTCCGTCCGCCTGCGTCTGACCGCCCCGCTGCCCAGCCTCGAGGCCTGGGTCGATGCGTTCGGCCGGGCAGAAATCCCGGTGCTGGCCGAAACGGCCGACGCGCTGGAGGACATGCGCGCGACCGAGGACGATGTCGACGCCCACAGCCTGGGCGAGATGATGGCCACCGACCCGCTGATGACGCTGAAGGTGCTGGTGCACGCCAGCGAACAGCGCCGCAGCCGCAACGCCGGCCTGCGGGCCGACGCCGAGACGGTGACCGCGGCCCTGGTGCTGACGGGCATCTCGCCCTTCTTCCGCAGCTTCGGGCCACAACCGACGCTGGAGACGGTGCTGGCCGACCACGAGGACGCCTTGCTCGGCCTGTCACGCGTGATGCAGCGCGCCGAGCGATCGTCGCGTTTCGCGCTGGGCTTTGCCGCCCACCGGGCCGACCCCGACGCCGCCGTCATCCACAGCGCCGCGCTGCTGCACGACTTTGCCGAGATGCTGCTCTGGGTGCATGCCCCCGACCTGGCGCTGCAGATCGCCACGCTGCAGGAAGCCGACCGCCATCTGCGCAGCGCCGCCGCCCAGCATCAGGTGCTCGGTATTGCGCTGAGCGACCTGGAACAGGCGCTGATGCGGCGCTGGCATCTGCCGGAACTGCTGACGCGCATCACCAGCGAGAAGGACGCGCGCGACCCGCAGGTGCGCTGCGTGCAACTCGCGGTGCGCCTGGCACGGCACACGGCCCGCGGCTGGGACGACGCCGGCGTGCCGGACGACCTGCACGACATCGCCGAGCTGCTGAACCTCGGCGAAGCCCACACCCTCAAGCTACTTCACGATTTCGACTGACGCCGGCGCCAGGCCAGCAGTGCGGTCACGCCCAGCGCGCCAAGTGCCGCCGTGCCAGGTTCGGGCACCGCCGTGGCCGTGAAATTGGCGTTGTTGGGCGCGAAGTCAGAAATGGCGGCGTTGCCTGCGAAGGCGCCGTCGCGCGGCCAGAGGTTGAAGGTGTAGTCCAGCTTGTTCACGAAGCCGGTGCCGGGCAGCAGCGCGCCGCTGACGACGCCGGTGATGGTCTTGCCGCTGATCGTCACGGAGCCCGAGGGCAACGCGCCAGCGCCGGCCACCGTGCCGGTGCCGTCCGGGCGCAGGATGATGACGCGATCAAAGCGCACGCCGTTGATGCCGAGGCTGCTGAATCCCGCGGTGCCGGCACCGCGGTTGACGCCCCAGACGTAGAAACCCGTGGCCGTGCTGCCGACGTTGCCCTCCATCGTCGCTGTCAGCGTGAAGAGGTCCGTCGACGGGTTGTAGAAGACGCTGGCGCTGAGCACGTCAAGATCGGTGCTCGCGCTGCTGCCCCCGAACGTGGCGAGGAAGTCGCCCTTGGGGTCGGTGATGCCGTCCAAGGCCTGGCTGGCCAGGGGCAGGCCGAGCAATGCCAGGGCGGCGGCGGCAGAAAAGAGAAGGCGCATGCTGACTCCAGAAATGGTTCGTTGGCGGGGGCTGGGCTGATGCAGCCCACCCTGCGTGGACGGCTGCAGCGGCGCGATATTCCGCGCCCCCCCTAGAAGTTCGTTCGCCGGGCTCCTCCCGACATCAGGGCGCGCAGCCGCTCGCGGCCGCGTGACAGGCGCGACATGACGGTGCCGATCGGGATGCCCAACGCCTGGGCGATCTCGCCGTAGGCCATGCCATCGACGGCGACGAGCAGCAGCACGTCGCGTTGATCAGAGGGCAGCGCGGCCAGTGCCCTGCACAGGTCGCGCAGCGCCAGTCGCTCGGACTGCGCCGCCGCGACCGGGATCTCGGGCGCCTGGTCGTCCAGGTCCACGGTGTCCAGGCGGCCGCGTCGCAGCGCGTCGACGTGCAGGTTGTGCATGATGCTGAACAGCCAGGTGCGCATGTCGCCCACGCCCTGCCAGAGGCCGATACGTGACCAGGCGCGCTCCAGCGTGTCCTGCACCAGATCGTCGGCGTCCTCGCGGTTGCGGCGCAGCACGCGGGCATAGCGGTGCAGCCGCGGCAGGCAGCCCAGCATCTGGCCGGGGTCGGGCGTGGGTGCGCCGGCGTGCGATGGGTACCGGTCGACCGTGGTCATGGCCGGTGAGTGCCGCCGGCTGGCGGCCCGGTTCAAATCCTCGGCAAGTTCAGACCGGCACGGCCGTCGTGTTTTTCAGCCGCTCCAGCACGAAGCTGGTCTTGCAGTCCTGCACGCTGGGGTGCATCAGCAGGGTGTCGCTGATGAAGCGGGCGTAGTGCTGCATGTCCTGCACCAGCACGCGCAGCAGGTAGTCCATCTCGCCAGTCAGCGCCGCGCATTCGACGACCTCGGGCCAGGTCTGCACAGCGGCGCGGAAGAGGTCGCGCGGGTTGCGCAGCGGGTTGTCGGTCTGCTTTTCCAGGCGCACGTTCAGGTAGGCCGTGAGCCCCAGGCCGATGCGCTCCGGCGCCACCAGCGCCACGTATGACGCGATGACGCCAGCCTCCTCCAGCCGGCGCACGCGGCGCAGCACGGCGGAGGACGACAATCCGGCCTCGCCGGCGAGGACGTCGTAGGTGACCCGGCCGTCCTGCTGCAGTGCGCGCAGGATGCGGCGGTCGATGGCGTCGAGCTCGATGGAGGCTTCCATGGGTGGCATTTTGCAGTTTTCCTGCGCGGATGACTTCACAGGCGCCGCGAATTGCATGAAACCTGCGCCCGCCGCGCCGCAGAATTTCCAGCTTCATTGCCTTGCAAGATCTGGAGACACGCCATGGCCAAGTTCACTCCCTGGGACAACCCGATGGGCACCGACGGTTTCGAATTCATCGAGTTCGCCGCGCCGGACCCGGCCGCCCTTGGCGCGCTGTTCGAGACCATGGGGTTCAAGGCTGTCGCCAAGCATCGCCACAAGAGCGTGACGCTGTACCGCCAGGGTGGCGTCAACTTCATCATCAACGCCGAGAGCGACTCCTTTGCGCAGCGCTTCGCGCGCCTGCACGGCCCGTCGATCTGCGCCATCGCCTTCCGCGTGCAGGATGCCGGCCACGCCTACCAGCGCGCGCTGGAGCTGGGCGCCTGGGGCTTTGACAACAAGGCCGGCCCGATGGAGCTGAACATCCCGGCCATCAAGGGCATCGGCGACTCGCTGATCTACTTCGTCGATCGCTGGCAGGGCAAGGGCGGCGCGCTGCCTGGTGCCATCGGCAACATCTCGATCTACGACGTGGACTTCGTGCCGCTGCTGGACGCGCAGGGCCAGCCGGTGGACCCCAACCCGGTGGGCCACGGCCTGACCGAGATCGACCACCTGACGCACAACGTCTTCCGTGGCCGCATGAAGGAATGGTCGGAGTTCTACGAGCGCTTCTTCGACTTCCGCGAGGTGCGCTACTTCGACATCGAGGGCAAGCTGACCGGGCTGAAGAGCAAGGCCATGACCAGCCCCTGCGGCAAGATCCGCATCCCGATCAACGAGAGCTCGGACGACAAGAGCCAGATCGCCGAATACCTGGCCCTGTACCACGGCGAGGGCATCCAGCACGTGGCCCTGGGCACGACCGACATCTACGGCACGGTCGAGGGCATGAAGAACACCGGCGTCCAGTTCCAGGACACCATCGAGACCTATTTCGACCTGATCGACAAGCGCCTGCCGGGCCACGGCGAGAACCTCGGCGAGCTGAAGCGCCTGCGCATCCTGATCGATGGTGCGACGCACATGGGCGTGGACGACGAGCTGCTGCTGCAGATCTTCACCAAGGAAGTGATCGGCCCGATCTTCTTCGAGCTGATCCAGCGCAAGGGCAACGAGGGCTTCGGCGAGGGTAACTTCAAGGCCCTGTTCGAGAGCATCGAGCTGGATCAGATCCGCCGCGGTGTGCTGACCGATCCGAAGGACGAAGCCAAGGCGGTCTGAAAGACAGCCCAGGCGCGCGGGTCACTCACCAGGCCCACGTGGCCGACGGCGTCGACGCGGTAGGCGGTCGAGCCCGGCTGCACCGCCGTCGGCGCCGGGATCACCATCTGATCGCAAGGCGTCCAGATGCTGTCCACGTGCGGCAGCGGCGGCAGGTCGCGCATCCAGTCGCACTGCCAACGCATCTGCCGCGCATTGAAGGCCGGTGACAGCGCCGCCAGCAGCGAGCCCCCATGCGGCGTGCCCAGCGTGACCACGTGCGGCGCTTCCGGGCCAGCGTGGCGCCGCCACCAGGCGCGTACGGCGACGCCGCCCATGCTGTGGCAGACGATGACCGGCATGCGCCCGGTGATGGCGCGCAGGCGCTGCACGGCGGCCTCGATGGGCTCGGCATAGTCGTCGATATCGCCGAAGGCCGGCTCCAGGCTGGGCGCGATGAAGGCCACGCCCCCCTGGGCACGCAGCCGGCGCATCCAGTGGTTCCAAAACGCACGGTTGCAGCTGAAGCCATGCACCAGCAGCACCGCGGCCCGGGCCTCGGCCGGCAGGTGGTCGGATTCGGCATTCGTGCGCCAGGGCTGCCGCCAGGCAAAGCTGCGCTCGGTGGCCACCACCTCCAGCGCCCACGCCCGCGCGAGGGCGCCCCAAGTCGGGCGATCCGGGCCGCGATTGATCCAGCGCAGCGCGGCAAATGACGGCAGCAGCGCCAATGGGTAGATGAAAAAGGCCACCAGCCCCCAACCCCAACCGAAACGCCAGCCCACAGCCCCCGCGATCAGGAACCGCGCCACAAACCAGACCCGCTGCATCCACGCATTCATCGCCTCAGTGTAGGAGCGGCAAAATCGGCGCCGACCCATGGACCAACCCTCCGCCGAATCCCTGCTGGCCGAGTTGCGCGCCGTCGACGCCGAACGCGCCCGCCGCGCCGCCGACCCCGCCCTCGAAGCCCGCGTGCAGGCCCTCAAGGCCTGGCAGCAGCGCCGCTTCGCCGACACCTACGCCGACCTGCTCGCCAACCCACGCTACGAGGCCGCCACGCGCTTCTTCCTGCACGAGCTCTACGGCCCCGACGACTACCGCCAGCGCGACGCCCAGTTCGCCCGCGTCATCCCGACGCTGACCCGCCTCTTCCCGGAAGAGGTCGTCGACACCGTCGCCAAGCTGGCGCGCCTGCACGCCCTGTCCGAGCGCCTGGACACGCGCATGGCCGACCACCTGCTGTCGCCCGAGATCACGCCGGCCGAGTACGGCATCGCCTGGCGGGCCTGCGGCGAACCGGCCTCACGCCAGCTGCAGATCGAGCTGACGATGGCCGTGGGCGAGGCCCTCGACAAACTGACGCGCAAGCCCCTGCTGCGCCAGACGTTGCGGCTGATGCGCGGCCCCGCGCAGATGGCCGGCCTGGGCGCGCTGCAGGCCTTCCTCGAAAGCGGTTTCGACACCTTTCGCGCGATGCGCGGCGCGGGCGAGTTCCTGGCCACCGTGAAGCAGCGCGAGGACGCGCTGGCGCGGGCGCTCTTCGGCGGCGGTTGAATGCCTTGTCGCCGCCGCGACGTAGGGCAAGTCCCCTAGGCGAGGGACACGGTCGACACCAACATCAGCGACCTTCTCCCGCCGAGGCCTGCCGATGACCGCCGCCGTTGCCACCCTGGAGGACGCCCCCGTCCTGAGTTCTCGCGACAAGCCTTGGCTGGCCAGCTATCCGGCCGGCGTGCCGGCGCAGATCGACACCCGCGTCTATGGCTCGCTGGTGCAGTTGCTGGACGAAGCCTTCCGCAAGCACGCCCAGCGCGACGCCGCCATCTGCATGGGCCAGCGCATGAAGTTCGCGGAGATCGACCGGCTGTCGCTGCAGCTCGGCGCTTGGCTGCAAGCCCAGGGTCTCAAGCAGGGCGACCGCGTCGCCATCATGATGCCCAACCTGCTGCAGTACGGCGTGGCCATCGCGGCCATCCTGCGCGCGGGCTTCGTCGTCGTGAACGTGAACCCGCTGTACACGCCGCGTGAGCTGGAGCACCAGCTCAAGGACTCGGGCGCCCGCGCCATCGTCGTGCTGGAGAACTTCGCGCACACGCTGTCGGAAGTCATTGGCGCGACCGACGTGAAGCATGTCGTGCTCGCCTCCATGGGCGACCTGCTGAACTGGTGGAAGGGCCCGCTGATCAACTTCGCCGTGCGCCACCTGAAGAAGATGGTGCCGGAGTTCCGCCTGCCCGTGGGCGACGGCCGCACCGTCGTGCGCTTCAACGAAGCCCTCGCCCACGGTGATCGGCTGCACCTGAAGAAGCCCGAGCTGGGTCCCGACGACGTCGCCTTCCTGCAGTACACCGGTGGCACGACCGGCGTGTCCAAGGGCGCAACGCTGCTGCATCGCAACATCGTCGCCAACATCCTGCAGGTCGAGGCCTGGTTCCAGCCCATGCTGGCCAAGCTGCCCGACCAGAACATGCAGTTCACCAATGTCTGTGCACTGCCGCTGTATCACATCTTCGCGCTGACGGCCTGCTTCATGCTCGGCGCGCGCATGGGCTACCTCAACATCCTGGTGCCCAACCCGCGCGACATCCCGGGCCTCATCGAGACGCTGCGCGGCCACAAGATCCACGTCTTCCCGGCCGTCAACACGCTGTTCAACGCGCTGGCCGCGGAGCCCGGCTTCTCGCGGCTGGACTTCTCCGAGCTGGTGATCTCCAACGGCGGCGGCATGGCCGTGCAGCAAGCCACGGCCGAGAAATGGTTGAAAGTGACCGGCTGCCCGGTCGTGGAAGGCTACGGCCTGTCGGAGACTTCACCCGCCGCGACCATCAACCCGCTGGACCAGCGCGCCTTCAACGGCAGCATCGGCCTGCCCATCTCGTCCACCGAGATCGCCATCCGCGACGACGACGGCCGGGACCTCGCCATCGGCGAGCGCGGCGAGATCTGCATCCGCGGCCCGCAGGTCATGGCCGGCTACTGGAAGCGCCCCGACGAGACGGCCAACGTCATGTGTGCCGACGGCTTCTTCAAGACGGGCGACATCGGCATCATGGACGAGCGCGGCTATGTGCGCATCGTCGACCGCAAGAAGGACATGATCCTGGTCAGCGGCTTCAACGTCTACCCGACCGAGATCGAGCAGGTCGTCAACCTGCACCCCGGCGTGCTCGAGTGCGCGGCCGTGGGCATCCCGGACGCGAAGTCCGGCGAGGCGGTCAAGCTGTTCGTCGTGAAGAGCGACCCGGCGCTGGCCGAGGAAGACCTGGCCAGCTATTGCACGGCCCAGATGACGGCCTACAAGCGCCCCAAGTTCATCGAGTTCCGCGACGAGCTGCCCAAGAGCAACGTCGGCAAGATCCTGCGGCGCGAACTCCGAACCAACACGGCCTGAGACCTCTTAGGCCGCCGAAGGCCGGCCGCCCCTCCAGCAGCAGCCGTGGAACTGGCTTTGCCAGGCCACTGGGTGCGCCCCCTTGAGGGGGAGGCGCGAGAGCGCCTCGGGGGTGGGCTTAGAACGGGTTGTTGCGGGCGCGCGTGAGCGCCAGCGTGCCGATGCGCTGCTGCGCGCTCGGGCCCAGCAGCGTGCTGCCGGCCCACAGCCACTGCGTGGCGCTGGCATCGGCCACCAGCGTGTCGGTCGTGCAGTCCTGGGCCGCGACGTCGGTGCGGCAGGCCGCGTGCGTCACGTCGGTGTAGCCGAAGGCGGCCGGGAAGCGCGAAATCTGCTGGATGGTCTCGTCCACCAGCACCAGGCCGATCAGGCGGCCGTCGTTGAGCAGGTTCAGGCGCAGCGCGGTGTTGAAGGCCGTGCTCAGCTCATCCAGGAAGATGGCGCGGTCGATGTCGGTCTGCTGCTGCTTCTCGTTCTGGCCGAAGGGCGTCAGGCCGACGTCGAAGATGGTGCCCACCAGCACGCGGCCGTTGGCGTTGGCGATGCGGTTGGCCTGGTCGGCCAACAGCTTGCCGCGGCCCTTGGCCTCGTTGATCAGCGAGTCGCGGCTCACGGCCGGGAACTGGCGGTAGAGCTCCACGATGTCGTTGACGCCCACGAAGATGGCCACCATGTCCTTGGAGCCGAAGCGGTCGTTGGACAGATGCTGGTCGATCTTGTCGCGCACGTCCGCCACCTTGTTGCCGACCGCCGCGTACATGATGCCCTGGGGCAGCGCGACGAAATCGGTGTTGCACTGTGGGTAGACGAAGCCAAAGCCACTGGCCAGGATCTGGCTCCAGACCGGGCTGAGCTTGCAGTCCACCAGCTTGGTGTCGGTGTTCAGGCCGTTGATCGTGTACTTCTTGCCGCTTTGCAGGATGGCGCCGCTCTCGTCGCCGAAGGCGATGACGCGAGTGGGCGCGAAGGGGTCGATCTGCTGCGTGCTGCCGCCGCCGCAGCCGGCGATCAGTGCGGCCGCTGCAACCGTGGCCAGGGCCAGGCCGCGCTTGAATTTCAGGGACAGAACACGTTGCATGACGATCAACTCAGGACAGGAAAACTCAATCGGTGAAGGCGGCGGCGGCCCGGCTGAGCCGGTCCCGCACGCCATCCCAGGCCGGGTCGCGAGGGGGCGCCTCGACCCAGATCTCACGGGCGCCGGCCGCATCCAAGGCCCGCAGCACCGCAAACAACTCGTGGGCCGCTGCCGCCGGGTCCGCCGGCAGGGCCTGCCAGCGCCACGCCGGCAGCTGGGCGCGTGAATATACCGCCACCCCTTCCAGGCCCCCGCTGGCGGCGGCTGTAGCCAGACGTAAAGCCAAGGCGTCGGCGTCCAGCAGGCGCACGTGGGCGCTCGGCGCGTAATGCGCGGCCAGCGTGCCGGAAGCCTTGGGAGACACGGCATCGGCTTCGGCCAGCGGCTCGCCGAGAGCCGCCTCGATGCGGGCCCGGCTGATCAGCCCGGGGCGCAGCAGCGCCGGACGCTCACGGCTGCAGTCGACGATGCTGGACTCGATGCCCACCTCGCAGGCACCACCGTCCAGCACCATCAGCTCGGGGCCGAACTCCTCGACGACATGCCGCGCCAGCGTCGGGCTGACGCGGCCGAAGCGGTTGGCGCTCGGCGCGGCCACGCCGTTCACGCCCAGTTCGCGCGCCGCGGCCAGCACGGCGCGGGCGACCGGATGAGCCGGCGAGCGCAGCGCCACCGTGGCGTGGCCGCCCGCGGCAGCCTCGGCCATGCCGGCCTTGCGCGGCACGATGACGGTCAGCGGCCCCGGCCAGAAGGCGTCCATCAGCCGGCGCGCGCTGGCCGGCAGATGGTCGGCAAAGGGCTCGGCGCCGGCGGCATCCAGCACGTGCACGATCAGGGGGTGGTCGATCGGCCGGCCCTTGGCGGCAAAGATCTTGGCCACGGCCGCGTCCTGGTCGGCCCGTGCGGCCAGGCCGTAGACGGTCTCGGTCGGCAGGCCCAGCAGCTCGCCCTCGGCCAGGCGGCGCGCGGCGGCCTGGACGGCGGCGGGGTCACGACCGGGCAGGGCCAGCATCAGAAGTCAGCGGGCAGGCCCAGGATGGCCGCGGCCTGCAAGGCGACGGCGTGCGCGCCTGAAGGCGTCTCGGCCGTGATGTTCAGGTGCCCCATCTTGCGGCCATGACGCGCCTCGGCCTTGCCGTAGAGGTGCAGATGCGTGCCCGGCAGCGCCAGCACGCGGTCCCAGGCCGGCGGCGTCGGGCCGCCGTCCGCGTTGAACCACAGGTCGCCCAGCAGGTTCAGCATCACGCTGGCCGAATGCTGGCGCGGCTCGGGCAGCGGCAGGCCGGCCAGCGCCCTCACCTGCAGCTCGAACTGCGACACGTCGGCGCCGTTCATCGTCCAGTGGCCGGAGTTGTGCGGGCGCGGCGCCATCTCGTTGACGACGAGGCGGCCGTCTTCGAGCCAGAAGAACTCCACGCACAGCACGCCGACATAGTTCAGCGCCTGGGCCACCTGGCGGGCGGCGGCGACGGCCAGCTTCTCCACCTCGACCGGCACGTCGGGCGCGGGCACCTCGGTGACGGCCAGAATGCCGCCGCGGTGCAGGTTCTGCTGCGCGGGGAAATTGACGGTCTGCCCGTCCGCGCCGCGCGCCACCAGCACGCTCAGTTCGAACTTCAGCGGCAGCAACTGCTCCAGCACGCAGGGCACGCGCTTGAGGTTCTCCCAGGCGTCGGCCAGCTCGGCGGCGGTCGACACGCGCACCTGGCCCTTGCCGTCGTAGCCCATGCGGCTGGTCTTCAGGATGCCGGGCAGCAGGCCCAAGTCGACGGCCGCCAGCTCGATCTCGTTGGTGATGACGGCATGCGGCGCGCAGGGCACGCCGGCCGCCTCGAAATGCGCTTTCTCGACGGCGCGGTCCTGGCAGACGGCCACCGAAGCGCCCGACGGCGCGACAACGCGCATGCCGGCCAGCGTTTGCAGCGCCAGCGCCGGCACGTTCTCGAACTCGGTGGTGATGGCGTCGCAGTCGCGCGCCAGCTGGGCCAGGCCGAAGGAGTCGAGGTAGTCGGCCTTGATGTGCTTCTCCGCCACTGCACCAGCAGGGCTGATGGCATCCGGGTCCAGCACGATGCAGCGGTAGCCCAGGGCCTGGGCCGCGTGCACGAACATGCGGCCGAGCTGGCCGCCGCCGAGGACGCCAAGCGTCGCGGCGCCAGGGAGCAGGGCAGACATCAGCGCAGGTCCTCGCTCATCGCACGGGCAACCTCGGTCTGCTTCGTGCGATAGGCATTCAGCTTGGCCAGCAGCGCCGCATCCCCCACGGCCAGCATCGCCACCGCGAACAGCGCCGCATTCGCCGCGCCGGCATTGCCGATGGCGAACGTCGCGACCGGGATGCCCTTGGGCATCTGCACGATGGAGTGCAGGGAATCGACGCCCTGCAGGTGGCGGCTGGCGACCGGCACGCCCAGCACGGGCACCGTCGTCTTGGCGGCCAGCATGCCCGGCAGATGGGCGGCTCCCCCGGCGCCGGCGATGATGGCCTTGAGCCCGCGGCCCGCAGCGGCCTCGGCGTAGGCGAACATCTCGTCCGGCATGCGGTGGGCCGACACAACCCTGGCGTCGAAGCCGACGCCGAACTCGGTCAGAATCTGCGCCGCCTGCTTCATCGTCTCCCAGTCGCTGCTGGAGCCCATGACGATGCCGATGACGGCATCCGGGTTCAAGGGGGCTGAGATAGGCAAGGCACGCTCCGGGGCTCAGGAAAGCCTTGAATTGTAGAAGCCGAGGCTCAACCTCCCGCTCGGGCCCAATCTCCTGTCCGCCATGATCGACATCACCCTCCAGAACTTCGAAGCCGAACTGATCACCGCCTCCCAGCAGCGCCCCGTGCTGCTGGACATCTGGGCGCCCTGGTGCGGCCCCTGCCGTACGCTGGGCCCGATGCTGGAGAAGCTGGAGACGGCCTACGCCGGCCGCTTCGGCCTGGCCAAGCTCAACAGCGACGACGTGCCCGAGATCGCGACGCAGCTCAGCCAGATGTTCGGCGTGCGCTCCATCCCGTTCTGCGTGATGTTCGTCGGTGGCCAGCCGGTGGACGGCTTCGTCGGCGCCATCCCCGAGGCGCAGATCCGCGAGTTTCTGGACAAGCATGTGCCGCCGGGCGAGATGCTGGAGGCCGAAGCCGACGTGGCCGAAGCGCAAGACCTGATGGCCGAGGGCGACCTGGAAGCCGCCCTGGGCAAGCTGGCCCACGCGGTGCAGACCGACCCGTCCAACGACACCGCCCGCTTCGACTACGTGAAGGCGCTGCTGGAGCTGGGCCTGGTGGACGAGGCCCGCGAGTCGTTCGCGCCGGTGGCCACCAAGGCCGCCGACACGCTGACGCCCTCGCCCCGCCTGGCAGCCCTGGCCACCTGGCTGACCGCCTTTGACGCTGCCGCCGGTGCCGACCCGGCTGCGCTGCAGGCGGCCATTGCCACCAACAAGCGCGATTTCGACGCCCGCTTCACGCTGGCGCAGACGCATCTGGCCGGCCAGCGCTTTACCGAGGCCATGGACGAGTTGCTGGAAATCATCATGCGCGACAAGGCCTGGATGGACCAGGCCGCGCGCAAGGCCTACGTCGCCATCCTGGAGTTGCTGAGCAAGCCTGTCCCGAAGCCCGCAGCCGAGGCCAAGAGCGGCGCGCTGGAACTCACCGGCAAGGCCGCCGTCGGCCACAGCGATCCGCTGGTCGACAGCTATCGGCGCAAGCTGTCGATGGCGCTGTTCTGATCCGACCGCCCTGAGCGCCCGACGGCCCGGCCCGCCTCAGGGGACGCCGTTGTTGCCGCGGTTGCTGCGGATCTCGCGCAGCCGCACGCATTCCGGATCGTTGTGATAGATCGGCTTTTCGCACTGCCGGTCGATGCACCAGGCGCGCGCGAACAGCACGCGGCCGCCGCAGGCCTCGTTGGCCGTCTTGGGCTCGTTGGAGGGTGGCTGTGCCGAGGCCGGGCCTGCCTTGGCCGGCGCGGTGGACGTGGCGGTGGCCGGTGCCACCGGCTCGGGCGCCGCGAACACGGGGCTGCGCGGCACCGGGCGGAAGTCACCGGCCTTCTCGGTCACCATGGACTTGGACGCTGCTTCGCGGCGCGGGGGCGCTGAGGCCGCCGAAGCCGTCGGACGCGTGCCGATGCCGGTGGCGGCCGACGCAGGCGCCGCCTTGATGGGGGCTGAAGCGGATGCCGGCGCAGGCGCAGGTATGGGTGCAGATGCCGCTGTCTGCAGGACCGGCGCACTGGCCACGGGCGTCCGCGGCTCGGGTGGGGATTGCGGCACCGTCGCTGGCGCGGAAGCAGCCGCAGAAGCCGCCAAGGAGGCCGCCGGTTCGGCCGGCGTCAACTCCGGCCTGGCCGGGTTGCTGCGCAGTTGCATGATGAACAGCCCCAACAACAGCAGGGCGCCGACACCGCCGCCGGCGATGGCCGGACCTTTCCAGGAACGCGGCTGCGACTGCGGCTGCGGTGCCGTGGCCCGGGCCGGAGGGGCTGCAGCGGGTGGTGGTGGAGCAGGAGGTGGCGCACCCTTGCGCAGCGGCACGACGACGGTGGCGCCGTCATCCTCGAACTGCGAGGGCGTGCCTTGCATCGTGTCGGCGAACTCCAGGTCCAGCGGCTCGGCCGGTGCGGGCACCGGTGCGGGCGGCGCGGCCCGCGGCGCAGCGGCTTGGGGCGCAGGCACATCGGCGCGGCCGTCGAGCACGTCGCGCCAGGCCGCAGCGGTTTGCGGGCGCTGGTGCGGCGGCATGCGAAGCGCCCAATCCAGGCCGGCCAGGAAGGTGGGCGAATAGCCTTCGACGTGCAGCGGCGCCAGCTCGTCACCCATCGCGCGGGCGGTGGCCGGCGGCGGCGGGCGGCCGGTCAGCAACTCGTGCATGGCCGCAGCCAGCGCGTAGAAATCGGTCCAGGCGCCCTGGCGCAGCGCGTTGGACTCGGCGTACTGCTCGATGGGCGCGAAGCTGGGCTTGAGGATGGCCGTGAAGATCTGCGTGCGGTCGCCGATGGCCTGGCGGGCGGCGCCGAAGTCCAGCAGGATGGGCGGGCCGCCGTCGGAGGGCAGGAAGATGTTGTCGGGCGCGACGTCGCGATGCCAGACCTGCTGGGCATGCAGGATGGCCAGGCCGCCCAGCACGGCGTCGAAGACGCGCCGCGCCCAGGCCTCGGGCGGCGGCGTGGGCTGGCTGCGGCGCGCCTCGCGCAGGTTCTGGCCGATCAGGCGCGGCATCGCCATGTACGCGGTGCCGTTGGCCTCCCAGAAGCGGTAGACCTTGAGCAGCGAGGGGTGATCGAAGCGGGCCAGCAGCTTGGCCTCGTTGACGAAGCTGCGCCGGCCGAGTTCGAAGGTCTCCTTCATCGACACCGAACGCACCGACACCTGGGACTGCCCGTCGCGCGACGCGAACTGGCTGGGCATGTATTCCTTGATCGCGATCTCGCGCTCCAGCGAGTGGTCGCGGGCGAGATAGACGATGCCGAAGCCGCCCACACCGAGGGTGCCCAGGATCTCCAGCTCGCCAAAGCGGGTGCCGGCTGGCAGGGCGTTGATGGCTTCGTCGCGGGCGTCGGCGGTCATAGGCGGGCGAGGGTAACGCAGCCTCGGCGCCAGCACAGCCCGGGATAAGCCCCGTCAGCGTGGCGGACTGCGCAGTCCGGCTTCGGCCAAACGCTCGGCCCAGAGCCGGCGCTGGGCGGCGTCCTGGCCCCAGGCGGCCTGGGCGGCGTCGGCATGGCGGGCGGACAGGCCGTCTTCATGCAGCCGGGCGTAGACCTGGGCCAGCCGGGCGTGCAGCGCCGCGCACTCGTCCAGGTCGCAGTGGGCCGCGTCCTCGGCCAGCACCTCGATGGCGGCCTGGTCGGCCAGCGCCCGGGCGCGCAGGGACTCCCCCGTGTTGGCCCAGCACCAGGCCAGGTCGGCCAGCAGGCTGCCGCCGGTGCGGGCCAGGCCGGCGGCCACGGCCTCGGGCAGGTGGGCTTCGAGCAAGGCAGCGGCCGCCGTGAAGTCGCCCTGCACCGTCAGCAACTGTGCGCGCAGCAGCGGCGTCAGGTCGGCGCGGGCGGAGCCGCCGACGGCATCGTCGAAATGGCCGATGGAGTCCACGCCCAGCAGTACCGCGGGCGCCTCGCCGGGTTCGCCGGCCAGCGCGGCGTGGCGGATGCGCAGCGCGCGCATTTGCATCTGGTTGTAGAGCAGGGCCGCGAGGCCCGCGTCGTCGCCGTCGGCGCTGGCGGCGCGGCGGCCCCAGGCATACCAGCCGGAGGCGGCGGCCTCGTCGCGGGCGAGGCCCCAGGCCATGCCCAGCGCGGAGGCGACGCGGCACGCGGCGGCGTTCGACGCCGTACTCGCAGCCTCTGCCGTGTTGTCGGCGGCGCCTGCCAGCGCGGCGGCCGCATGGGTGACGAGGCGGTCGATATCGCGGTCGACGAAGGCCATCTGCGCCAGCCAGGCATCGCACAGGGCCTGCAGCACGGGCAGCTTGGCGGCCTGGGCCATCACCTGGGCGCGCCGCACGCGTTCGCGCGCACCACCGCCGAAGGCGCTGAAATAGGCCGTCAGACCCTCGGCCAGGTGCAGCCAGGCGGCCAGCTCGATGCGCGGATGCACGAGGGCGCGGGCCTGCAGCCGGTTCAGCTCCTCGCGGGCCTCGGCCTCGCGGCCATGGCGCAGCCACAGGATGGCGCGCTGCACCTGCAGCACGGCGGCACGCGCCGGCATGGAGGCCACGGCGGCGATTTCGCCATCCAGCCGCTGCGCCAGTCGGCTCCTCAGCTTGACCGGCCCGCTGGCGCTCATGCGGTCAACCGCTGCAGGGCTTCTTCGTACTTCTGCAGCGTCCGGGCGATGACTTCCGGCGGCAGGGCCGGAGCCGGCGCTGTCTTGCCCCAGGGCTTGCCGTCGACGGTGGCCTGCTCCAGCCAGTCGCGCACGAACTGCTTGTCGTAGCTCGGCGGGTTGCTGCCGGGTGCGTAGCTCTCGACCGGCCAGTAGCGCGAGGAGTCGGGCGTCAGCACCTCGTCCATCAGCGTGAGAGTCCCGTCAGCATCCAGTCCGAACTCGAACTTGGTGTCGGCAATGATGATGCCCTTGGTCAGCGCGAAGTCGGCAGCGCGCTGGTAGAGCTGGATGGAGATGTCGCACACGCGGCTGGCAAGGTCGATGCCGATGATGCCGGCGGCCTGCTCGAAGGAAATGTTCTCGTCGTGGTCACCCATCTCGGCCTTGGTGGCCGGCGTGAAGATGGGCGCGGGCAGCTTGTCGGCGTTGCGCAGGCCGGCCGGCAGCTTGACGCCGCAGACGCTGCCGCTGGCCTGGTATTCGGCCCAGCCGCTGCCGGCGAGATAACCCCGCACGACGGCTTCGATGGGCAGCGGCTTGAGCCGCTTGACGAGCATGGTGCGGTCCTGCAGCTGCTCAGCTTCAGCCGGCGTGACGACGGAGAGCGGGTCTTGCCCGGTCAGGTGGTTGGGGACGATGCCTTGCAGCTTGTCGAACCAGAACAGCGCCATCTTCGTCAGCAACGCGCCCTTGCCGGGGATGGGCTCGCCCATGATGACGTCGAAGGCCGAGAGCCGGTCGCTGGCGACCATCAGGATGCGGTCGTCGCCGACGGCGTAGTTCTCGCGCACCTTGCCGCGGCCGAGCAGGGGAAGGGACGTGAGGCTGGATTCGTACAAGGCTTGGGGCATGGCGGCGCGGCTCAGGAGCAATGCACCGGATTTTAGGTGCCCCCTCCAGCCAGGTAGCCGCGCACGGCTGCCGCGAAAGTGCGCACATCGATGGGCTTGCTCAGATAGCCGTCGCAACCCGCTGCGAGAAAGCGCTGCTCGTCGCCTTGCATCGCGTAGGCCGTGAAGGCGATGACGGGCAGGTCGGCCAGGTCGGGCGTGGCCTTGATGGCGCGCACCAGGGTGAGCCCGTCCGCACCCGGCAGCTGGATGTCGACGAGGGCGACGTCGGGCCGGCAGGCGCGCAGGCGCGCCCAGGCCTCGTCCACGTGCAGGGCGCGGTCGACGACGAAGCCGCCGGCCTCCAGCACGTACTGCGCGAGGTCGAGGTTGAGCTCGCTGTCGTCGACGACGAGGACGCGTTCGCCGGTCATGTTCAAGTCCCCGTGTCGTGGCGAGGGCGGCCGCGGCGATCCTGGCGGGCGGCCCGCAGCAGGGCGTCGCGCACCTCGACCAACGAAAGCGCATCGCCTGCGCTGGCGATGGCCACGGCCGAGCGGGCCAGGGCCTCGATCTCCTCGACGCTCAGCGACAGCGCCGTCCAGACGATGACGGGCAGCTCGGCCCAGCGCGGGTCGCTGCGCAGCTGGTGCAGCACCTGCAGGCCGTCGATGCCCGGCATCATCAGGTCCAGCACGATGGCCGCGGGCTGCAGGGTCTGCAGGCGCTGCAAGGCCTCGGCGCCGCCGGCCACGGCGACGGCCTCGACGCCGGCGGCCTGCAGGGCCTCGCACATCAGCTCGCGCGACGCCGCCTCATCGTCGACGACCAGCACCGGCCGGTCCGGCCCGAGGCGGTCGCGCAGCGGCACGAGGGCGCGCGCCAGCGCAGAGCGGCGCAGCGGCTTGGCCAGCACGTCGGCGACCGGGAAGGCGACGCCGCTGGCGCCAGAGGCCGGCGTGAGCGCCAGGGCCTTGACGCTGGCATGCATGGACGGCCCGCCGCTGCGCAGCGCCGCCAGCGCCGCCAGGCCCGGCGAATCGGGCAGGCTGATGTCGATGGCCAGCTCGCTGTAGCGGCGCACGCGCGCCAGGCGCAGCACCTCGGCGGCCGTGGCCGCCGTGTCCGCCATGATGCCGGCCTGGGACAGCCCGCGGGCGACGCCATCGCGCAGCGGGTGGTCGCGCAACGCCACCAGTTGCTGATGCGGCAGCCGGGTCGTGTCCCCGCCGGCCTCGACCGGGCGACGCGGCAGCACGGCGTAGAAGCGGCTGCCGCGGCCCGGTTCGCTGTAGACGCCGACGCGGCCGCCCTGGGCCTCGACCAGCCGGCGCGTCAGCGCCAGGCCCAGGCCCGTGCCCTGGTGGCGCTTGGCCAGGCCATCGTCGAGCTGCTGGAACTCGACGAAGAGCTGGCCGACGCGGTCGGCCGGGATGCCGATGCCGCTGTCCTCGACCTCCAGCCGCCACAGCCGCGGGCCTTCGCCCACCATGCGCAGCTCGACACCACCGCCGCCGGGCGAGAACTTGATCGCGTTGGACAGGTAGTTCAGCAGCACCTGCTTGAGGCGGGCCGGGTCGAGCACCACGTCACGCAGCTCCGGGGCTATTGCAGACGTGAGGCGCAAGCCGCGCTGCCCGGCCTGCACGGCAACGGTGGCCATCACGTCGTCGACCAGCGCCTGCAGATCAACGGCCTCGGCATGGAAGTCCATCTTGCCGGCCTCGATCTTGGACAGGTCGAGGATGTCGTTGATCATGTTCAGCAGATGCCGGCCGCTGCTGGCGATGTGCTGCAGCCATTCGCGCTGGCGCGGCGCGTCGGGCGGGTGGTTGCCCATCGCCAGCAGGTCGGAGAAGCCGATGACGGCGTTCAGTGGTGTGCGCAGCTCGTGCGACATATTGGCCAGGAACAGGCTCTTGAGCCGGCTGCTCTCCTGGACGCGGCGGTTCTCGGCCGCCAGCCAGACCGCTTGCTGGCGGGCCTGCTCGGCGGTGCGCGTGGCCGTCACGTCGGCCACGATGCCCACCAGGCGACGCGAGCCGGCGTCGTCGTGGGTGACGCGGGCATCCAGGCGCAGCCAGTGCACGCTGTCGTCGGGCCAGATGATGCGGAACTCGGCATGCCAGGGCAGTTGCCCCTCGGGAAGGACGTTCAGCCCGGCCTCGACCATGGCGCGGTCGTCGGCGTGCACGGTGGCGAGCATGCGGGCGCGGTCCCAGGTGCCGGCCGGATCGGTGAGGCCGAAGCAATGGTCGTAGCGGCGCGAGCGGTGGATGAAGCCGCTGTCCAGCTCCATCTCCCAGTCGCCGATGGCCGCGGATTCCAGCGCGAAACGCAGCCGCGCCTCGCTCTGGCGCAGCGCGGCCTCGATCTGGCGCTGGTGCGTCAGGTCGCGGGCGGACTTGACGCCGCCGACGATGCGGCCCGCCGCGTCGCGCAGCGGCGAGACCTGGGCCGAGATCTCGATGCGCCGGCCGTCCTTGGCGATGCGCACCGAGCGGAAGGGCGGCACCTGCTGGCCCTGGGCGATGCTGGCCAGGATGCGCATCTCCTCGGCCTCGCGCTCGGGCGGGATCAGCATCTGCACCGGCTGGCCGACGGCTTCGGCGGCCGTGTAGCCGAACATCCTCTCGGCGGCCGCATTCCAGTTGGTGATGCGGCCATCCAGCGACTTGACGATGATGGCGTCTGCCGAAGACTCGACGACGGCGGCCAGGCGGCGCACCTCGGCCTCGGCCTCGGTCAGGCGGCCGACGTCTCGGAAGACGATGGCGATGCCACGCACGCGACCGTCGGCATGGTGGGTCAGGTTGGCGTGGACCTCGATGGGATGCTGGCCACCGTCGCGCGAGACGCAGATGGCCTGGCGGCGAAAGGCCACGTCCGGCGCGCGCTCGCGCACGACCTCGACCGGGTTGAGCCTGGCCAGCTCGGCCGGCTGCCCCGCGCGAACGAACACTTCCCAGACCGACCGGCCCAGTGCGTCGCCGGCCGGCCAGCCGGTAATGCGCTCGGCCACGGGGTTGATGCGCGTGACATGGCCGTCACCGTCGGTCGTGATGAAACCGGCATCGATGGCCGACAGCGTCGCGGCCAGGCCCTGCTCGGTCTCCAGCAGATGGTCCTCGGCGCTGGCGCGGCGATTCATCTCGAGGCGCAACGCCTCGTTGGCGGTGCGCATCTCGTCGATGGACGGCACGGCCAGCAGCGTCGGCAGCAGCCGCCAGGCGACGACAGCCGTCAGCACCGAGGCGCAGGCGGTGAAGACCTTGCCCGCGGCCTGCAGCCCGTAGTCGGGGCGCCAGATCGTCCAGACGTCCAGCAGGTGCGTCACGCCGCAGGCAAAGATGAAGACGGCGAACAGCGTGGCCAGTCTGCCCAGGTTGACCTGCGGGCGCCGGCGCGCGTAGCCGGCGATGACGAGGGGAATGGAGAAATAGGCCAGGGCGATGGCGAGATCGGCGCCGACCATGGCCCAGAGCAGGCCGGGTGACCACTGGAAGCAATAGCCGTGCGGCAGGAACCCCGAGCGAGCTGCGAGGCCGGTGAGCGCGTCCATGCGTGTCCTCCTTGGCGCCCTACTTGAGGACACCTTGTCGGAGCATTGTGCGCCCTGCTAACCCTTCAATGCTGGCGATGTTCGCAGCTTACCGACGGCTGCGAGAAACCGACGTACTGCGCCAGAAAGCGCTCGCGACCTTCGCTCTCGAACCGCTGTGGGCTCCAGTCCCCGGGCAGCAGGCGGGCGGCCTGTTCGGCACGGAAGCAATAGACACAGGCCGTCTCGAAGCGCCCATCGGGCAGCGCCACCTCGACCTGCACACGTTCATAGTCGGCACCCTCGAAGGCATCGAGCCGCGCCCACGCCGCGGCATCGATGCCGCGGTACAGCCGCCCGTCCACCGCGCCGGCCTGGGCGGGGCGCAGGCCCGGGTAGTCCTCGCCCTGCACCGGGTGGCGGCTGTGGCCATGCAAGCGCGCGGCCTCCGACGGCAGCTCACGCCCACAGACGCGGGCCATGATGTCGGCCCACATCAGCGAGCCGTAGGTGAAGCAGTGGCTCGTCACCGCACCCTTCACTGGACCTTCTGCGCCAACTCGCCGCGCGCGTAGGCGGCGGCGATGTCGACCAACGTGCGGCCCTTGATCTTGCCGGCCTGGCCTTCGCAGCCGAACTGCAGGTAGCGCTCCTTGGCGATGACCTTGGCGGCCTCGCGGGCGGGCTTGAGCCATTCGCGGGCGTCGAACTTGTCGGGGTTCTCGGCCAGGAACTTGCGCACGGCGCCGGTCATCGCCAGGCGGATGTCGGTGTCGATGTTGATCTTGCGCACGCCGTGCTTGATCGCTTCCTGGATCTCCTCGACAGGCACGCCGAAGGTCTCCTTCATCTTGCCGCCGTACTGGTTGATGATGGCCAGCAGGTCCTGCGGCACGCTGGACGAGCCGTGCATGACCAGGTGGGTGTTGGGGATGCGCGCGTGGATCTCCTTCACGCGGCCGATGGCCAGGATGTCGCCCGTGGGCTTGCGGCTGAACTTGTAGGCGCCATGGCTGGTGCCGATGGCAATCGCCAGCGCGTCCAGCTGCGTGGTCTTGACGAACACGGCGGCCTCCTCGGGATCGGTCAGCATCTGGCTGTGGTCCAGCTTGCCCTCGGCGCCGACGCCGTCTTCCTCACCGGCATCACCGGTTTCCAGGTTGCCCAGGCAGCCCAGTTCGCCTTCGACCGTCACGCCAACGGCATGGGCCATGTCGACGACCTTGCGGGTCACTTCCATGTTGTATTCGAAGGACGCCGGCGTCTTGCCGTCTTCCATCAGCGAGCCGTCCATCATCACGGAGCCGAAGCCCAGGTCGATGGCGCCGGCGCAGATCTTGGGGCTGGTGCCGTGGTCCTGGTGCATGACCAGGGGGATGTGGGGGTACATCTCGGCCGCGGCCTGGATGAGGTGCTTGATGAAAGGCTCGCCAGCGTATTTGCGGGCGCCGGCGCTGGCCTGAAGGATGACCGGGGCGCCGACTTCGTCGGCCGCGGCCATGACGGCCTGCACCTGCTCCAGGTTGTTGACGTTGAAGGCTGGGATGCCGTAGCCGTTTTCGGCGGCGTGGTCCAGCAGCTGACGCATGGAAACGAGTGGCATGGGTTGTCCCCGGTGTAGTTGAGAAATCTGGGCCGACTGCGGTACGCACCCTAGGCCGTAACCGCTTCGTAACTGGTTGGGGATTCTATGGAGTCGGTAGCGACCCCACCCCCCTTGGTTGCCGGGACGGCCACAATGCCCTCCCCATGACCCGGCTCGTCTTCGACCACCTCACCAACTGGATCACCGCTGCCGCCAGCGAGCATTCGCATGACCTGGCCGCCCACATCGAGGAGCGCACCGGCGCCAGCCACCGCGCGGCGCTGGCGGCGCTCAAGCGCCTGGTGGATGCCGGCTGGCTGACGCGCTCCGGCAGCGGCCGCCGGCCGGTGTTCGCCCCCGGCAGCCTGCGCCAGGTGGCCAGGAGCTACACCCTGTACGGTCTGCAGGAAGACCTGCCCTGGCAACGCGACTTCGCGCCTCATTTCGCGCTGCCCAAGCACGTCGAACGCATGATCCAGCACGGCTTCACCGAGCTCGTGAACAACGCGGCTGATCACTCCGGCGGCAGTAGCGTCACCGTGTCGCTGCGCCAGACGCCCACACACGTGCAGCTCCTCGTGAGCGACGACGGCATCGGCGTGTTCGACAAGATCTGCAGCGCCTTCCAGCTCGAAGACCCCCAGCACGCGATGCTCGAGCTGAGCAAGGGGAGGCTGACCAGCGCACCCGACGCCCACACCGGCCGGGGCCTGTTCTTCAGCAGCCAGCTGGCCGACGTGTTCGACATCCACGCCAACAACACCGCCTACCAGCGCCGCGCCTGGGAGAGCGCCGGCTGGAAGAAGGGCCGCGCCCTGCCGCGCCAGGGCAGCAGCATCTACATGGCCATCGCGCTGAACACCACGCGCACGCTGGACGGCGTCATGGACGCGTGGAGCATCCGCGGCGACGGCATCGAGTTCGACCAGACCCGGGTGCAGCTGCGCCTGTTGACGACCGAAGGGCAGGCCCTGGACTCCCGGGCCGCAGCCCGCCGCGTCGGCCTGCGGCTGACGACCTTCAAGCGTGCCGAGATCGACTTCGAAGGTGTGACGGACGTGGGCCACGGCTTCACGGACGAGCTGTTCCGCGTCTTCGCGCGCGCCAACCCGCAGGTGGAACTGGTGGCGACCAACACGACGCCGCGCATCGCGGCACTGGTCAATAGCGCGAGGGCCGGATGAAGCGCTGGCTCGCTGTCTTGGCATTGCTGCCGGGCCTGGTCATGGCGCAGCTGCAACCCGGATGCAGTGAAGGCATCGAGGACGCACTGCGTGCGCTCAACCCCAAGGCGGCCATCAAGGGCGACGCGATGGCGAGCGACTGCAAGGCCTGGCCGCCTGGCAATGGCCGGCAGACCGCCGCGGTGATGGCCTTCGAGCAGAAGGTTGGCGCGGACTCGGAACGCCGCTGGGTCATCGTGCTGGCGGTGCTGGACAGCCAGATGCGCCCGCTCTACAGCCGCCGCACGGAACTCCTGGGTGACGCGACGACGGCAGTGGATTCACAGAGCCTGACGCTGGACACGGCGCGTTACTTCGTCAAGCCGGGCCTGCGCGCGCTGGGCTTGCGCTTTCGCAGCGGGGGCAACGCGCCGTCTGCGGCCGACGGCTGGTCGGGCAACGAGCTGATGCTCTACGCGCCCGAAGGCCGCACGCTGCGGCCCGTGTTCGGCCAACCCATGAGCGCCCAACAGGCCGAGATCTGCTGCCTGAACCGCATGTATCCCGGCGCCATCTGGGATAGCGCCGAGATGACGCTGGCCGTCGGCCCGACCGCCGCTTCGGGCTGGAATGACCTCGTCATCACCGAGACGCTGACGCGCGATGGCAATGAGCCCGCCAAGTTCGACCCGACGCCGCGCCGCCAGTCCTATGTCTACCGCTACGACGGCAAAACCTACCGGCTGCTCGCCAATCCCGCGCCGTTCTGGGACGGGTTCTGCTGCAGCCTCGGGTGGTAGACCGGCTCAGGGCTTCCTGAGCGCCGGCACCGGCGGCACCGCGATGCGCGGGCCCGCGTAGCCCGCCACCACACCGAAACGCCCGCCGTCCTCGCGCGCCCAGTCCATCGCCCAGGTCTGCATCTCTTCGGGCTCCCGGCCGACGAAGTTCCACCACAACAGCGGCGGCTCGGCCCACGGTTGGCCACCCAGCAGCAGCAGGCGGGTCGACGCGGCACAGCGCAGCTCGACCGCCTCGCAGCCCGCGCCGATGTAGAGCAACGTGCCCGGCGTGACGGTCTCCACCGCGTCGTGGCCGGCCGGGCTGACGTCCACCTCGCCTTCCAGCAGCATCAGCCCGTGCTCGAAACCTGCGTCCAGCGACAGCATGGCGCAGGCTGGGCCGGTGGCCGCCAGATCCACGCCCAGCAGCGGCGTGAAGCTGGGCACCGGCGAACGCTGGCCGGCCAGCTCGCCGACGAGCACGGTCGCGTCCCAGCCCTCGCCCAGCGTCGCATGCGGCAGCTCGGCAAAGTGCTGGAAGCTCGCCGGCCGCTCGCGCTCGGCGTCGGGCAGCGCGATCCACAGCTGCGCCAGGTGGATGCGGTCGGACAGCGACTCCTCGCTGTGTGAGATGCCGTGGCCGGCCGTCATCAGGTTGACCTGGCCGGCGCGCAGTACCTGCTCGGAGCCCAGGCTGTCGCGGTGCAGGATCTCGCCCTCGATCATCCAGCTGAAGGTCGACAGCCCCGTGTGCGGATGCGGGCCGACGTTCATGCGCCGCTCGGGCGGCAGAGTCGCGGGCCCGGCATGGTCCGCAAAGCACCAGGCGCCGACCGTGCGCCGCGCCTTGCTGGGCAGCGCCCGCTGGATGGGCAGGCCGCCGACGTCGCCGACGTGGCTGGTGATGCGTTCGACGAAAAGGCTCATGCCGACCTCTTCTGCACAAAGCCGACGAAGCCCTGCACGAAGGCCTGCAGCTGTTCCCGTACCTTGTCATCGACGAGTTGGCCATCGGCATCGAAGACCGTGCCGGCCCGGGACACCATCAGCCGCCCGCCCATCCAGAAATCGTTGCCGAAGGCGCGCAGCACGGACAGCAGCGCGTCCTGCGACTGCACCGTGCCGAAGCCGCCGGGCGTGGCGCCGATGAGGCCGGTGGGCTTGCCGCCGAACAGCTTCGCGCCTTCGCCGCTGGGGCGGGACAGCCAGTCCAGCCCGTTCTTCAACACGCCGGGGATGGCGTTGTTGTACTCGGGCGTGCCGATCAGCAGCGCATCCGCCGCGCGGATCTCCTCGCGCAACCGGGTCACCGCCTCGGGGATGCCCTGGGCCTCGACGTCGCCGTCGTAGAGCGGGATCCCGTGCAGCGTGCGCAGCTCGATCGTGACACCCTGGGGTGCCATCGCGATGGCGGCGCGCAGCAGGGCGGTGTTGTAGGAGGCGCGGCGCAGCGCGCCGCTGAGGGCAATGATGTGCATGGCAGCGAGGCAAGCCTGGATGCGGCGATGATGCCAGCCTCAGGAGTCCCAGATGTATCGATTCACCCTGCCCGACATGAGCTGCGGCCACTGCGTCGCCGCCATCACCGAAGCCCTGAAGGCAGCCGACGCCCAGGCCCGTGTCGAGATCGACCGTGACGCCAAGACCGCCAACGTCGACAGCGCCCTGACCCGCGAGACGCTGGCGGCCGCGCTGACCGAGGCCGGCTACCCGCCGGCGCCGCGCGAGGCCTGAGCGCGGGTCGCGCCGGGCCGTTGTGGGCCGGGCAAGCCGGGCCGACAATGCGCCTCCCAAAAAGAAGCGCCAAGCCGCCCCGCGGTCATGCCCCATAACGATCCCATCGGCGGGGAAGTCAACCCGCACTATCTCGACCACCTCGTTGCCGCGGCCGACACGCAGGAGGTCGAGGCCACCGAAGACATCGTCAGCGGCAGCGGCATCAAGCTGCTCGCCCGCGGCGCGCGCATCGATGCAGCCACCCGCGAGCGCCTGCTGGCCCACAAGCTCTCCCGCCCGCTGGAGCAATGCGTGGGCATCAGCGGCGGCGTCACGCCGGCCCAGATCGGCACGCTGGCCGAGCAGCTGCTGGACGAGCACCCGCTGCTGCGCACGTTGGCCAGCGACGACCGCGCCCTGCCGCTGCCGCAGTCCCTGCCACGGCTGAAGCTGACGCCGGCGCTGCAGTCGCTGCTGTGCCTGTACGCACGGCAGCAGCCGGACCGCCTGCGCCATGCCGTCTGCGTGGCGTTGATCGCCAAGGCCCTGGCGCGCCGCCTGCTGCCGGGCGACGTGGACCTGCACCGGCGCATCGGCCTGGCCGGCCTGCTGCACGACGTCGGCGAGCTCTACCTCGACCCGGCCTTCCTGCGCCGCGGCGTGCCGTTGCAGGCCGAGCAGTGGCGCCAGATCGTCAGCCATCCCGTCATCGGCCACCGCGTGCTGCGCGACCTCGACGGCGGCGGGGCGGCGCTGGCGGAACTGGTGCTGAATCACCACGAGCGCCTGGACGGTTTCGGCTACCCGCGCGGGCTGCACGGTGAGCAACTCGGCGCGCCGTCACAGGCGCTGGCGGTGGCGGAATGGCTGGCCGGGCTGATCGAGCACGGGCATTGCGCCGGCGTGCACGCCAGCATCGCGACCAAGCTGATCCCCGGCGAATTCGGCGACGCGGCGCTGGACCTGCTGCGGGCTGCGGCGCGGGCCAGCGGTGCGTCGACCCGGCTGACGGACACGCACGCCTCGCTGGCCGAGCTGCTGCCCCAGGCGACCTATGTGGTGGATGTGCTGGCGCGCTTCCGCGTGGCCCGCGGCAGCTTCGACGAACGCCTGGCCACCGCCAGCGCGGAGCTGCGCACGCTCGTCGCGCTGTGCCGGCAGCGGCTGCAGCAGCTGCAGGCCTCGTTCACCAGCGCCGGCCTGGACGCCCACCGACCCGAAGCCCTGGTGCAGGAGCTGGGTGACGGCGGCGCGGCCCTGCATCACGAGCTGTTGTCGCTGCTGCGCGAATTCCACTGGCGCATGGGCGAAATGGAGCGCGAGGTGCTGCTGCGCGCCCACCAGATGAGCGCCGAGGACCAGGCCCTGGTGCAGCAGATGATCGCGACGCTCAAGGGCAGCCTGCCGGCCGAAACCTGACAGGCCGCCGCCTCCTCAGGCGAAGCGGAACGGCAGCTCGCGCTGGCGCTGGCCGGTCAGCCGCGCCACCGCGTTCGCCAGCGCCGGCAGGCCCGGCTCACCCATGCCCTTGGGCGGGTCATTGCTGGGCACGATGCTGACCGTCATGATCTTGGGCGAGTCGGTGATGCGCGGCATGGCCATGTCGTAGAAGTTGTTCTGCTCGACCACGCCGTCCTTGAAGGTGATGCGATGCGTCGGCATCGTCGTCGCCAGCGCCATGATGGCGGCGCCCTGCACCTGGGTCTCCACCGCCTTGGGGTTCACGCAGAGGTTGCAGTGCACGCCGGCATGCACTTCCTGCAGCACCGGCTGGCGGTCTTTGCCTTTGCCCTTCAGGCTGGCCACGACGACATAGGCGACAACGGACTCGAAGCTCTCGTGCACCGCCACGCCCCAGGCCTGGCCGGCCTTGAGCTTGCGCTTGCCATAACCGCTCTTGTCGACGGCGGCCTGCAGCGCCGCGCGGTGGCGGTCGGCCTTGGCGTTGCCCTCCATCAGCTTGAGCCGATAGGCCACCGGGTCTTGCTTGGTGGCGAACGCGATTTCGTCGACCAGCGTCTCCATGACGTAGGCGGTGTGCGTGGAGCCCACCGAGCGCCACCACAGCACCGGCACGTTGACGTCCGGGTGGTGCACGCTGAGGTTCATCGGAATCTCGTAGGGATCGCGCATGCCCTCGGTCGTCGTGCCGTCCACACCCTTCTGGTAGCCGAAGCCCTCCAGCGGCGAGCCCTTCAGGATGCTCTGGCTGACGATGCGGTGCTGCCAGCCGCTGATCTTGCCCGTGGCGTCGAAGCCGATCTCGGCGCGGTGCACGGTCATGGGCCGGTAGTAGCCGGCCTTGACGTCGTCCTCGCGGCTCCAGATCACCTTGACCGGCATGGGCTTGCCCGCCTGGGCCAGCGCCACCGCCACGGCCGCCGCCTCGCGCGGCCATTCGGTGGCCGGCGTGGCGCGCCGGCCGAAGCCGCCGCCGGCCATCTGCACGTTGATCTGCACCTGCTCGGGCTTCAGGCCCACCGTCTTGGCCAGGGCCATCGCGTCGATGCCTGGCATTTGCGCTGCGTAATAGAAATCGCAGCGATCGGCCTTCAGGTCCACCGTGCAGGCCAGCGGCTCCATCTGGGCGTGGTTCAGGTAGGGGAAGACGAAATCAGCGGTGATCTTCTTGGGCGCCTTGGCCCAGCCGCTGGCGTCGGCCTGAAACTCGGGCTTGGGCGCCGGCGTGCCGGGCGTCTTGGCCAGGGCCAGGTACTGCGCCGTCAGGGCTTTCGTGTCGGGCTTGGCGACGCCGCCCAGGTCCCAGTCCACCTTGAGCGCGTCGCGGCCCTTCTTGGCCGCCCAGTAGCCGCTGGCCACGACGGCCACGCCCTGGCCGCCACGGTCCAGCGCGACCGGCAGCACGGCCTTGACGCCCTTGACCTTCATCGCCTCGGCCGAGTCCAGCTTGGCGATCTTGCCGTTGAAGACCGGCGGGCGCTGGATGACGGCGACCGCCATGCCGGGCAGCTGCACATCCATGCCATAGGCCTGGGCGCCGGTGCTCTTGGCCTTGCTGACGACCAGGCCCGTGGGTTGGCCGATCAGCTTGAAGTTCTTCGGATCCTTCAGCGTGACGGCCTCGGGCACGGCCTGCTTCATCGCGGCGTCGAAAAAGTCGCCATAGCCGGCGCTCTTGCCCGCGCCTGAGATGACGCCGTTCTCGGCCTTCAATGACGACGCTGGCACGCCCCAGCTCTCGGCGGCGGTCGCCACCAGCATGGCCCGCGTGCGCGCGCCCAGCTCGCGGTACTGCTGGTAGCTGTTCTTCACCGAGTTGGAGCCGCCGGTCAGGTGGATGCCGAACATCGGGTCGACGTAGGCGCCCTTCTGGTCGCCGAAGCCGGTGCGCACCTTGCTCCAGTCGGCGTCCAGCTCCTCGGCGCAGATCATGGCGAGGCCCGTCTCGATGCCCTGGCCCATGTCCATGCGGTTGCACAGGATGGTGGTGGTGCCGTCCCTGGCGATGGTGACGAAGGCCAGCGGCTGCTCGGTGGGCTTGGCGCCGGGCTTGGGCGCCTGTGCGCTGGCCATGCCAGGCAGCAGCGCGAGGCCGACGGCGCCGCCGACGGTGGTGGTGACGAAAGCGCGGCGGGAGAGGCCGCCACTCATCGCTTGATCAATGCGTCGTGGGTTCAGCATGTCATTCCCCTCAGGCGAGCTTGGCCGCGGCCGCGTGGATGGCGGCGCGGATGCGGGTGTAGGTACCACAGCGGCAGATGTTGCCGGCCATGGCTTCGTCGATCTGTGCGTCGCTGGGCTTCTTGTTGCCCTTGAGCAGGGCCACGGCGCTCATGACCTGGCCGCTCTGGCAGTAGCCGCACTGGGCCACGTCATGCTCGACCCAGGTGGCCTGCACGACCTGGCCGACCTTGTCGGTGGCGATGCCCTCGATGGTGGTGACCGGGCCCTGCACCGACGAGATCGGCGTGAGGCAGCTGCGCACCGGCGCACCGCCCACGTGCATCGTGCAAGCGCCGCACTGGGCCGCGCCGCAGCCGAACTTGCTGCCGGTGAGCTGCAGCTCCTCGCGCACCGCCCACAGCAGGGGCATGTCGGGGTCGGCGTCCAGCGAAACGGCGCGACCGTTGACGGTCATGTTGATCATGGGGGCTCCTGGCGAGGTGGGAAGCCGCGGACTCTAGCCAGAAGCGGAGTCCCCGTACATCACTCAGGCATTGCGGCCGGCCGGATGGCTTCGGCCAGGGCCACCATGCTCACCGGCTTGACCAGGTGGCCGTCGAACCCCGCCGCGGCGGACCGCTGCATGTCCTCGGGCTGGCCATAGCCCGTCAGGGCCACCAGGCGCATCGGCGCCGGCCCGGCCCTGAGCCGCCGGGCGACCTCGTAGCCGTCCATGCCCGGCAGGCCGATGTCCAGCAGCACCACATCGGGTGGCCAGCTCGCCGCCAGCGCCAGCGCGTCGGCGGCGCTGAAGCCGGTGCGCACGTCGTGGCCATCCGCGGCCAGCATCATGGCCAGGGATTCGGCGGCGTCCTGGTTGTCGTCGATCAGCAGCACCCGGCGCGGCGCGGCGAGGGCGCTGTGCGGCGGCATCTGCGCAGCGGCCGGCTGGGGCGACAGCGGCAGGCGCATCTCGAACGTGGCCCCCTGGCCCAGGCCCGGACTGCTGGCCGTGACGCTGCCGCCGTGCATCTCCACGAGGCGGCGCACGACCGACAGGCCGATGCCCAGGCCGCCCTGGGCGCGGTCCAGGGTGCGCGCACTCTGCACGAAGAGGTCGAAGACGACAGGCAGCACGTCGGGCGCGATACCCGCGCCGCTGTCGCTGACCCGCAGCACCGCCTCCTCGGCCTCGCACGCCAGCTCGACAGCGACGTCGCCGCCCGCGTCGGTGTACTTGGCCGCGTTGGACAGCAGGTTGACCAGGCATTGCTGCAGCCGCGCCGCGTCGCCCTGCACCGTCAGCGGCACGCCGGCCTGCACCGTCAGCCGGTGCCTGCGCTCCAGCATCGTCGGCGTGACGGCCTCCACCGCCAACGCGATGACGGCGGCCAGGTCCACCGGCCGGCGCTCCAGCTCGATGCGGCCGTGGGTGATGCGCGACACGTCCAGCAGGTCGTCCACCATGCGCACCATCTGCTGCACCTGGCGGTCGATGATCTCCGCCGCGCGGCGCTGCGGCACGCCCGCCGGCATCGTGCGCAGCATCAGCTCGGCCGCGTTGCGGATGGGCGCCAGCGGGTTGCGCAGCTCGTGCGCCAGCATCGCCAGGAACTCGTCCTTGCGGCGGTCGGCCTCGCGCAACGTCTCCTCCATGCGCTTGCGTTCGGTCATGTCGAAGGAGATGCCGGCCAGGCGGATGGCGTCGCCCGCGTCGTTGCACAGCGTCCGGGCGCGCACCTCCACGCTGCGCAGCTCGCCGTTGTCCGGCCGCAGCACGCGCATCTCCAGCGTGAACCCGCTGCGCTCGCGCTCGGCGGCGTCGATGGCGTTGCGCAGCGCCGGCAAGTCGTCGGCATGCACGAGGGCCAAGCTCTCGTCGAGCGTGCGCGGCGAGGCACCGAGCACGTCGGCGACGTTGTCCGACAGCGTCAGCCGCCGCGTGCGCAGGTCCAGCTCCCAGGTGAACATGCCCGCATTGGCCAGGAACAGGCGCAGCTGCTGCTCGCCGGCGCGGCGCAGCAGATCCAGCTCGATGAGGGCGGACACGCGCGCCAGCAGCTCGCGCGCCGTGAAGGGCTTGATGAGGTAGTCGTCGGCGCCGGCGCCCAGGCCCTCGATGCGCGCTTCCTCGCCGGCGCGGGCCGACAGCAGGATGACCGGTAGCGTGTGCAGGGCCGCATCGGCGCGCAGCGCGGCCAGCAGCTCGAAGCCGTCCATGCGGGGCATCATGACGTCGGACAGCAGCAGCGCCGGCCGCTCGCGACGCACCGCGGCCAGTGCCTGCTCGCCATCGGCCGCGGCCTCGACGCGGTAGAACGGCGCCAGCAGGCTGCACAGGTATTGCCGCATGTCGGCGTTGTCGTCGGCGACGACGACGCGGGCGCCCAGCGTGGCGCGGTAGCGTTCGCCGATCTCGGCGGCCACCTCGCCCTCCCCGGCAGTGCCGCCTTCGGCCACCGCGCCGGCATCGGCCTCCTCGGGCAGCCAGCGCAAGGCCTCCTGCACATAGGGCGACGCATGGCTCGAAGCGCGGGGCTCGGCGCTGTCGTGCTTGACCTGCTCGGCCGGCAGATGGCCGTGGCCGAAGGGCAGGCGCAGCGTGAAGCGCGTGCCGCGGCCGAGCTGGCTGTCGACCTCGATGCTGCCCTGGTGCAGCCGCATCAGCTCCTGCACCAGCGCCAGGCCGATGCCGCTGCCCTCGTGGGTGCGCGCCTGCACGCCCTCGACGCGGTGAAAGCGCTCGAACAGCCGCGGCAGCTCGTGCTCGGCCACGCCGACGCCGGTGTCCTCGATCTCGACGACGGCGACGTTCTCCTCGGCGCCCACCCGCACCGACACACTGCCCTGCAGCGTGTACTTGAGCGCGTTGGACAGCAGGTTCAGCACGATGCGCTCCCAGTGATCGCGGTCGACGTAGACCGGCGCCGGCAGCGGCGCGCAGGCGACCCGAAAGCCCAGGCCCGCGCTGTCCATCGCGGAGCGGAAGCTGCTGGCCAGCTCACCCGTCAGCGCGGCCAGGTCGATGGGGCGGAACGCGGACGTCGCGCGGCCGGCCTCGATGCGCGAGAACTCCAGCAGCGCGTTGACCAGCTTGGACAGCCGCAGCGTGTTGCGCTCCACCATGCGCAGCCGGCTGCGCGCCGACGGCGGCAGCTGCGCGTGGGCCAGCGCGTCCTGCAGCGGGCCCATCATCAGCGTCAGCGGCGTGCGGAACTCGTGGCTGATGTTGGAGAAGAACAGTGTCTTGGCCCGGTCCAGGCGGGCCAGCTCGTCGGCCTTGCGCTGCTGCATCTCGTAGGCCTCCGCGTTGCCGATGGCCGCGGAGAGCTGCTGCACGACCAGGCGCAGGAAGTCGCTGTAGCGCCCCTCGGCCAGGCGGTAGGGATTCAGGCCGACGACCAGCACGCCCTCGCGGCCGGCGTCGCCCGACGGCCGGATGGGCAGCACCATGGCGCGGCGCGCCGGAACCTGCCAGTCGCCGCAGGGCCAGGCCACATCGGCGGGCAGCGCGTCAACGATGCGCGGCTGCTGCTGCGCGAACACCTCGTCGGCATGCCACGGCGCCGCACGCACATCGAGCCGGCGTGCCTCATCGAGCCACGGGCCGGCGCCGCCCGCCGCGCCGGCCAGCGAAAACGCGGCCTCGCCATGGCGGCGCAGCAGCACGAGGGCGAACAGCACGTCCTTGCGGTTGGTCTCCAACGCCGCGGCGCAGTGCTGCACGGCGTCGTCCACGGTGCGGGCGTCGGCCGCGCGCGCGGCGAGTTCGCGCAGCAGCGCGAGCTGGCGCTCGCTGATGACGCGCAGCGTCTCGTCGGAGTTGGCGCAGATGATGCCGGCCGGCACGCCGTCGTCGCCGGGGATGGGGCTGTAGGAGAAGGTGTAGTAGGTCTCCTCCGGGTAGCCGTTGCGCTCCATGATGAGGAGCTGGCTCTCCACGAAGATGCCGTCGCCGCTCATCGCGCTGCTCAGCATGGGGCCGATGTCGCCCCAGATCTCGCGCCAGACGGTGGCCGTCGCCTGCCCCAGCGCCTGCGGATGCTTGCCGCCGATGATGGATTTGTAGGGGTCGTTGTAGAGATAGGTGAGCTGCGGCCCCCAGCCGATCCAGATCGGCTGGCGAGAGGTCAGCATGATGCGCACCACCGTCTTCAGGCTGCGTGGCCAGCCGGCCGGTTCGCCCAGCGGCGTGGCCGCCCAGTCGTGGGCACGCATCAGCGCGCCCAGCTCGCCGCCACCGGCCATGAAGGCGGTGTCGGGATCTCGCGGCTCGGTCGCGGGCTCGCTCATGGGGTTGGGGCAGTGACGGCCTCGCACGATACCGCGGGGCGCAGCGCACCGATGTAGGCGGCCGCTGACACTGTCGGCCGAGCGGCAGGGCCGAGCGCCGGGCCGCCCCAAGCCGGCCCGCAGGGCGATGTGCGCGCGGCTCAATGCCGCGTGCATCGCCGTCCCCTCGGGGGACCGGCTGGGCACGCCGGCGTTCAGCCGGGCGAGACCAGACGAGGGGCCTATCCACCCCGCGCGTACTTGGCCAGCGCCTGCAGCAGCGCCGCCAGGCTGATGGGCTTGGTGAGGTGGGCGTCGCAGCCGGCCTCGAGGGATTGCTGCACGTCGCTGTCGAAGGCGTTGGCCGTCAGCGCGACGATGGGCGTGCGCGGCAGGCCCTCGGCGGCCTCGATGGCCCGCCACTGGCGCGTGGCGGAGTGGCCGTCCAGGCCGGGCATCAGCATGTCCATCAGCACGAGGTCGAAGCCGCCGTGCGCCTCGCCCTCGCGCAGCGCAGCCAGCGCCTGCGCGCCGTCGGCCACGCGCGTGATGCGGTGGCCCAGCGGCGCCAGCATGCCCTCGATGACGAGCACGTTGACCTCGTTGTCCTCGGCCAGCAGCAGGGCCAGCGCGCGGCTCGGCGCGACGCGCTCGGCACGCGGCTCGATCAGATCCTCACGCGGCGGGCGCGCGTCGGGCAGGTCCAACCTGACCTCGAAGCGGCTGCCCTCACCGAGGCGGCTCTGCACGCTGACATCGCCGCCCATCAGCCGCGCCAGGCTGCGCGTGATGGACAGGCCCAGCCCCGTGCCGCCGAACTCCTGGGCGATGGACGCGTCGGCCTGCGCGAAGGGCTGGAAGATGCGCTCCAGCCGGTCCGGCGCGATGCCGATGCCGCTGTCCTGCACGCTGATCTGCACCAGCCCGGCGTGGTGGCCGTCCGCCTCGCCGTGGCCGTGCTCGCGCGACAGCTCGACGGTCACGCCACCGGTCTTGGTGAACTTGATCGCGTTGCCGACCAGGTTGGTGACGATCTGCGCGACGCGGTGCTGGTCGCCCAGCACCCAGCCGGTGGCCTCGGTGCGCGCGAATACGCGCAGCCACAGACCTTGGCTCTGCGCGCGCTCGCGCAGCAGCTCCAGCTGCAGCTCGACGAGGTCGACGAGGTTGAAGGGGTGGGAGGCCAGCTCCATGCGGCCGCTCTCGATGCGGGCGTTGTCGAGCAGGTCGTTGATGAGGGCGAAGACCTGGCGGCCGGCATGGCCCAGCACCTCGACGTAGTGGGCCTGCTCCGGCCGCAGCGGCGAGCGCGCGAGGATGTCAGAGAAGCCCAGCACGGCGTTCATCGGCGTGCGCATCTCGTGGCTGACCTGGGCCAGCAGTTCGGTCTTGGCGCGGCTGCGCGCCTCGGCCAGCTCGCGCTCGCGCGTCAGCTCGCGTTCGCGCTGGCGCGCATGGCGCTCATGCTCGATGGCCGTCAGCAGCAGCGCGAGGGCGAGCAGGTAGAGGCCGGGTGCGGGCGTCGGCAGCAGGCCGGCCCACGCGGCGCCCCAGGACACGAGCACGATGCTCGCCAGGCCAAGGCCCGCGGCCAGCGCCTGCCGGCGTAGCAGCAGCGGCAGCGCCCCGAGGGCCAGCAGCAGCGCATCCAGCGCGCGCACGGCCGGGCCGTCGTCACGCAGCAGCGGCAGCGGGTCGGCGCCGAGGGCCTCGAAGACGGCCGCGTTCAGCGCCGTGCCGGACAGGCGGCCCTGCGGCGTCATGACCTCGTCGGCAAAGAACGCGCTGCTGCCGACGAAAACGCTGCGGCCGGCCAGCAGGCGGGCCAGTTCGTCGTCTTCCACCTCGCCCAGCGCCGCGCGCATCAGGCGCTGCCAGGACACGCGCGGCGGCTCGCCGCCCTCGCCATGCCCCAGCAGCGGCAGGCGCAGGCGCAGCCGGCCGTCGTCGTCCACCGGCCAGCGGCGCGAGCCGGCCACGAGCTCGCCGCCCTCGCGGCGCCAGGCCAGCGCCCCGTCGGCACGCAGCCGCGCGGCGAAGGCCAGGCTGGGCAGGCTGCGGCCCTGCACGCGGTGCAGCAGCGGCAGGCGGCGCAGCAGGCCGTCGTCGTCCAGCGGCGTGGAGATGACGCCCAGGCTGGCGGGCTCGTTCAGCGCATCCAGCAGCGCATCGGCGGGCGCCGTCAGCGCGTCCCAGTCCAGGCCCGGCGCGTGCGCGGCGCCCAGGCGCGTCAGCGCCCGCTGTTCGGCCGCGCTGGCGGGTGCGAGCTCGACGGCGGCGCGCTGGCGCAGGCCCGCGGCGGCCAGCACGGCAGGCGGCCCGGAAGCCAGCGTCTGCGCCAGCCGCGCATCGCCTTCGCGCGGGCCGGCGAAGACAATGTCGATGACGACGAGGCGGGCACCGGCCTGGCCGAGGTAGTCCAGCATCAGCGCGTAGACCTCGCGCGAGTACGGCCACTCGCCCAGCGGCTGGCGCAGCGCACGCAGCGAGGCGTCGTCGATGTCGACAACGACGCTGGTGGCCGCTGCTGCGCGCGGCGCCGCAGCGCGCAGCAGCAGGTCGCCGACGGTGCGGTCGATGCGGGACTGCGCGCCGCTCAGGCCCAGCAGCGCCCACAGCACCAGGGCTGCGGGCAGGGCGAGCCAGGGCCAGCGTTTCAAAGCAAGGGCACGAGCAGCAGCGGCAGCAGCCACAACCAGCGCGAATATGGCTGCTCGATCATCTGCGTCTGGCCCCAGGGGCTGGCCGCGCCGGCGGCGTTGAAAGCCCGGGCGCGCAGGAAGTATTTGCCGGGCGAGGGCTTGGGCAGCGCGACCTCGGGCTTGTCCGTGGCAAAGCGTTGCACATCGGCGCCGTCGAAAGCCTCTGTCTTGGACCACTCCAGCTCGTAGCGCGTGACGCCCGGGTCGGCGCGCCAGCGCAGCCTGAGCTGGTCGCCGCTGACCTCGGGTTCGGCCGGCGGCGGTGCGGGCGGCGGGGGCTTGAGCTCGAAGGTCTGCGGGTCGCCGAAGGGGCCGGCGCGGCCGCCGGCCTCGACGGAGGCGATGCGCCAGTGGTACAGACCATCCGGCAACCGGGCCTCGTAGTGGGCCGAATCGATGGGCGGTGGCTGCAGGGCGAGGTCCTTG
>CAUJSJ030000059.1:0-4753 GCA_963422775.4 uncultured Roseateles sp. | reverse complement strand
GCTGGCCGCCGTGGCGCTGGCCTACGTCGCGCGCTCGATGCGCGCAGCGGTGGCGCGCTGAGTGGCGGGGTAAGCTGCGCGACCCATGAAACGCATCGTCACCACCTCTGCCCTGGTGCTCTTGCTGGCCGGCTGCACCAGCTTCAAGAGCTTCACCGCCTTTGAAGCCGCCACGCCACCCGACTACACCGGCCCGACGGTGAACGTTGCCGACCAGGTGGTGGCCATCAGCGCCCAGCGGCTGCATGTCTTCGAGATGACGCAGGTGGACGACCGCCGCCTGTCCAGCAGCAGCATGGCCACCACGCGCGCCGGCCAGGGCAGCGGCATGACGGTGGCGCCCGTGGCGCTGACCAACGAGCTGCCGCTGCAACCGGCCCGGGTGCGGCTGCAGGCCACGACGCAATACGCCTCGCCAATGCTGGCGATGTCGAACGCGACCTGCCGCACGGTGGGCGAGGTGAGCTTCACGCCGCAGGAGGGCAAGCGCTACGTCGTCAGCGGTCGCATCGCCGCCAAGGCCTGCGAAGTCTGGATCGAGGACACAGCGACGGGGCAGGCCGTGACCGAGAAGATCAGCGGCCCCGGCATCGAGCCCTAAGCCAGCCGTCGAGCGGCTGCCTTGAGCAGCGCGCGCGAGTACCAGCGGTGAAAGCCCAGCAGGGCGTGAAACACCCAGCCGAGGCGGGGCGCGCCACCGGGCTCGCGCCGGCGCGGCACGACGGCCGAGCCGAACCACAGCGTGCTGCCCGCCGCACCCGTCTCGCCGGCCTCGACCTTGAACCAGGAGCGCGTGGCGCCGCTGTCCTCGTGCATCAGCAGCTCGTCGGGCCTGCGCGCCTCGATGGTCCAGACCGCCAGTCGCTCGCCTTCGCCACGGGCCACGGCACGCGCCATCGCGTCGCTGGACGGCTTGCCCAGCAGAGCGATCAGGCCGCGCTCCACCTTGAAGAGGCGCGTCGTGTAGAAGGCCTCGACGAACTCGGCCAGCGTCACGGTGCGCGGGAACTTCAGCGTGTAGGCATCGGCAAAGGCAGCGCGCTCCGTGGCCAGGTGGGCGAGCAGGCTGTCGGTGGGCGGCGGGGTGTCTTGGGGCTTCATCAATCAGGTTTGACCTTGGCCCGCGCGATGACGGGCTTCCAGCGCTGCTGCTCCTGGGCGACGAAAGCGGCGAACTGGGCCGGCGTGTTGCCGACCGCCTCGGCAGAGTCGGCACTCAGGCGATCCTTGGAGCCGGGTGAACGGATCGCCTTGGCGGCCTCGACGGCGAGCTTGTCGACCGAGGCCGGTGCCATGCTGGACGGGGCCAGCAGGCCATACCACTGCGTCATCTCGAAACCCGGGAAGCCCTGCTCGGCGACGGTGGGCACGTCGGGCAGTTGCGGCAGGCGCTCACGGGACCCGGTGGCCAGGCAGCGCAGCTTGCCGGCCTTGATGAACTGCAGCACGGCCGGCGCACCGACGGCCGCGGCTTCCAGGCGGCCGCCCAGCAGGTCGGTGAGCTGCGGGGCCGGTGCCGCGGTAGGGCACGTGCAGCACGAAGATATTGGCCGCCATCTTCAGGTATTCCATCGCCAGATGGCCGGCGCTGCCGTTGCCGGCCGAGCCGTAGTTCAGCTGGCCCGGGCGCTTGCGGGCGTAGGCGACGAACTCCTGCAGCGTCTTGACCGGCAGGTCTGCGTTGACGACATAGAGGCTGGGCACCTTGGCCAGCAGCGTGACGGGCCGGAAATCCTTGACCGGGTCGTAGGGCAGCTTGTCGAAGATGTAGGGGTTCACGGCCAGCGTGCCGATATGGCCTAGCACCAGCGTGTGCTGGTCCTCCGCGCGGGCCACCTCGGCCATGGCCACATTGCCGGCGCCACCAGGCTTGTTCTCGACATACATGGTCTGGCCCAGCGACTTGGTCAGCTCGGCCGCGACGGTGCGCGCGACGATCTCGCTGCTGCCGCCCGGCGCGAAGGGCACGAGCAGGCGGATGGCGCGGCTGGGCCAGGCGGTGTCGGCCCAACTCGGCAGGGCCAGACCGGCGGAGGACAGCAGCAGCAGGCGGCGTTGCAGATCGGTCATGGCGGCGTGACAGAGAGCGGGCGTGGCCCGACTCTAGCCGGGCGCCGTTTCCTTCTCCATCCAGCCCAGCCAGCGCATGGCCTGCTCGCGGCTGTCGCCACACATCTCCTCATGCGGCGGCAGTGAGCCGCAGACGGCCGGACGCTCGGGCTGCCCAAAAATGCGGCAGCGGAGCTCGTCGTCCAATTGCACGCAGCGCACGCCCGCCGGCTTGCCATTCGGGTGGCCGGGGATGGGCGAGCTGATCGACGGGGCGATGCAGCAGGCGGCGCAGCGGGGGCGGCATTCCATGGGCAGCAGCGATTTTGCCTGCAGGGCCCGGCATCATTTGGCGACGACGATGTCGCCCGACTGCAGCTCGCGCAACTGATCCACATAAGGCAGCTCGATGTTGTCGAAGCTGGCGGGGACACCCGCGCAGCGCAGCGCCAAGGGCCGGTCGCAGACGTGGAAGTGCAGATGCGGTTCGGTGGAGTTGCCACTGCTGCCCAGCAGGCCGATGACCTGGCCGGCACGCACGCTGTCGCCGACCTTGACGCGCACGCTCGTCGTCTTGAGGTGGGCATAGACGCTGGACTCGCCTTGGCCATGTTCGATCAACACATAGTTGCCGATGAGGGCGTCCTCGCCCTGGGCCATGCGCTTGTCCTGCAGCTCGCCGACGCGCTTGAGGTAGGCGCCCTGCTCCTCGCCCGGGCGCCGCAGGTCGTCCACGGATTCCGGCACATCCTGGCGCGCGACCCGCACGATGCCGTCGGCCGCCGCCAGCACGGGAGCGCCATAGGCGAAGTAGTCCGCCAGCCGGCTGCCCTTGCCGCGATAGCTCAGCCCGCCCGCACCGATGCGCGCGATGTCGAGCGCGAATTCCTGCGGCACCACCCAGCGGTGATGGGAGTGCGCGCTCGGGCCGGCGCCGATGAACCAGGTGCCCGCGAGCGGAAAGCGGTATTTGTTCTTGGCGCCGCTGAGGATGGGCAGCGAAGCGACGGCAGTGACCGCCTGCTGGCCGGCGTCGTGGCCCGCCACCTGCACCGTGACGGCCGGCCGCTTGCCGCGGTAGCTCAGGAGCTGCTGCACCAACATCAGCGTCTCACCCGGGGCCAGCGTCGCCGAGGCCGCGAAGACCGGCTTGGGCCCCAGCAGCGTGGCGCCACCGAACTGGAAGTCGAGCTTGTCGATGAGGCCGGCGTCGCCCATCTGCTTGCCGCGGGCGGCGCTCTTGGCCAGGTCCGCGGCTTCCAGCAATCGGGAGTCGGTCGGCGTGCCCGGGCCCTTCACGGCCAGCGTCACCGAATCCAGCGTGACAGGGACGCTGCCCTCGTTGGCGATGGCGATGTTCTGCACCAGCACCCCTTGAACCCCGCGCACGGAGTCGATGGCATAGGGCTGGACGCCCTGGGCGGGATAGAAGCGCACAGTCAGGCCTTGCGACCAGGCCGGCAGGCTGCAGGATGCGGCCAGGCAGGCCGACAAAATCACATGGCGAGGAAGCATGGGGGTCCTTTCAAGACGTGCCGCATTGTGGGCAGCAACGTCCGACACCGCCTGTGCGGCGCGACCATCTGCATTCCCCGGGGCTTCAAGCGTTCGGATTGCGCCGATTGCGGCATGTGCGCCCGCGTACCAAGGCCGTACGGGATGACTTATCCACAGCCACTCTTTAAAATTCGCGGTTTGCCCAAGCGCTCGCGCGCGAAATGGCTGCCCCTCGTCCAAGGAGTACCTTGACCGGTCCCCCGAGGGGACGGCGATGCTTGCCGGATTGACCGGAGCAAGCACATCGCCAGCGCGGGCCGGCTCGGGAGCGGCCCAGCGCTCGGCCCGGAATACCCAATTTCATGCGGCGTCGGTGCCGAACATGCGGAATGGATAACTGAGATGCTTTACCCCAAGGAATTCGATGTCATCGTCGTCGGCGGTGGCCATGCCGGCACCGAGGCCGCGCTTGCCAGCGCCCGCATGGGCGCGCAGACGCTGCTGCTGACCCACAACATCGAGACCCTGGGCCAGATGAGCTGCAACCCCAGCATCGGCGGCATCGGCAAGGGCCACCTCGTCAAGGAGGTCGACGCGCTGGGCGGCGCGATGGCGCTGGCCACCGATGAAGGCGGCATCCAGTTCCGCATCCTCAATGGCAGCAAGGGCCCGGCCGTGCGCGCCACCCGCGCCCAGGCCGACCGCATCCTCTACAAGGCCGCCATCCGCCGCCCGCCTGGAGAACCAGCCGAACCTGATGCTGTTCTAGCAGGCGGTGGACGACCTGATGGTGGAAGGCGACCGCGTCGTCGGCGCTGTCACCCAGGCCGGCATCCGTTTTCGTGCCCGCGCCGTCGTGCTGACGGCCGGCACCTTCCTGGATGGCCGCATCCACGTCGGCCTGGAGAACTACAGCGCCGGCCGCGCGGGCGACCCGCCCGCCGTGTCGCTGTCGGCCCGGTTGAAGGAACTGAAGCTGCCGCAAGGCCGCCTGAAGACCGGCACGCCGCCGCGCATCGACGGCCGCACCATCGACTTCTCCAAGTGCGAGGCGCAGCCGGGTGACCTGGATCCGGTGCCGGTGTTCAGCTTCATGGGCAAGGCAGCGATGCACCCGCAGCAGATGCCCTGCTGGATCACGCACACCAACCTGCGCACGCACGAGATCATCCGCAGCGGCTTCGACCGCAGCCCCATGTTCACCGGC
>CAUJSJ030000058.1:0-78655 GCA_963422775.4 uncultured Roseateles sp. | reverse complement strand
CCCGCCCTCGGGGTCGGGCACGGCTTCGGGTACCGGTGTATCGCCATGGTTGCTCACACTCAAGTGCAGCCGATCGCCGACGCGCCGCGCGCCGACGCTGACCGTCACCCGCCCACGGTGCCGCGCGACGTCATGCTTGACCGCGTTCTCCACCGGCGCCAGCAGCAACAAGGCCGGCAGCCGGCAGGCACGCGCGGCCTCGTCGGCCTCGATCTGCACCACCAGCCGCTCGGGCCCGAAGCGCGCCTGCATCAGCGCCAGGAAGGGCTGCACCAGCGCCAGCTCCTCGCCCACCGTGTGCTCGGCGCGCTGCTGGGCGGCGAGCGTCTGGCGCAGCAGGTCGGCCAGCTGGCACAGCAGCCGGTCGGCGCGGGGCACGTCCTCGTACATGACCGAGCTGATCAGGTTCAGCGTGTTGAACAGGAAGTGCGGCTGCACCTGGTCGGCAAGCCGCGCCAGGCGGGCCTCGGCGAGTTCGCGGCGGGTTCGGTCCAGCTCCTGCGCGCGTGCGGTGGCGGCCTGCGCCATCCACACGCCGCGCGAGATCAGGCAGAAGCTGATGTAGGTGACGGCATCCTTGCCGCCCTCGAAGACAAGCAGCGTGGGCAGCCTGTCCGGGTGATAGTCCACGCCAGCGAGCCCGTAGACCAGCAGGCGCAGGCCGAACATGCCGGCGATGTGGATCAGGCTGAACAGCGGCAGCGCGATGGCATGGGCCGCAAGCTGGTGCGGCCACGCCCGGCCGCCCAGATGCCCGACCAGCGCGTGCAGGCCCAGCGCCAGCGCGCCGATGACGACGACAGAGCTGAATTCCCACAGGAAGGGCTCCCACGGCCGCGTGCCGCCGCCAAGGCGGTAGGCCTCCAGCGCTGAGGCGCTGAGCAGCAGGCCGATGACGGCCAGCAGCGCGACGTAGGGCAGGCGCCAGCGGCGCGGCAGGATGGGCATGGCGCGAGGTTAGCCCGCCCGCGCGCGTGCTCGCGCCAGTTCACCCCGGCCGGGCAGCCATTCGCCCCAACGCGATCCGTGCGATCAGCGGCGAGGCCGCGGTTTCTGGTCGCCGGCGCCGTGCTCGCCGCCTTGCACCATGTCACCGCGGCGATCGGCGTCCAGGCCCGGCGTGGCGCGCAGGTCGGTGTCGACCTGGCCCTGCTTCAGGTCGTTCGCGGCACGGCGGATCTGCGGGTCAGGCTGGGGGTTGGTGTCCGCGACCTGCTGGTCGCGCTCATGCGGCAGCGACGGCCCCTCGGGCCGGGCCGCGTCGGGGTTGATCGTCTTGCTCATCGCCGGGCGGGGTTCTGGCCGGCGCGCTCGGCGTCGCGCATCTCGCGGGCCTCGTCGAGGTTGTGCGGCGCGGCCTCGCGGGCGGCCGGCTCCACGGCACCACTGCGCACGAACTTCTCGGCCGACGCGCGGTGGCGGCGCGCGGCGTCGTGGTTGCCTTCGCCCTGCAGGCCGTCGCCTGGGGGTGGGGTCTTGGGGGTGGGCTTCATCGCGGATCTCCGAAAGGGAAAGCTGGTGAACAACTTTCGGCGCAGCGGAGCGCACGCGCGGTCGTCCGTGCCGCCATTGGCCTGTCGGTGCACACCGACAGCGCGGGCGCGGCGGCGCGCCGTCCTACACATCGCGCCGTCGGCGTCCGGGCCACGGCTGCGCGGGCGCAGCAGAGCATGGGCCGTCATGTCGCATGCCCTGTCCCCTCCTCTGGCCTCACCTGGCAACGCCCCCCGCGCTGCCGGTGAGGCACGCTGGGAGGGCGAAGGCAGCCAGTGGCGTCTGGTGCTCGCCGGCGACTGGGCCGACGACGCGCTGCCCAAGCCCCCCACCGAGCTGCCGGTGGCCGAGGGCACGCAGCTTCGCTTCGACAGCTCGGCGCTGCAGCAATGGCAGCCGCCGCTGGCCGGCGCGCTCTGGCAGCTGCTGGCGCCGCTGGCGCGCGGCGGCGTGCAGCTCGACCTGGCCGGCCTGCCGCGCGGGCTGCAGCCGCTGCTGGCGCTGAGCCTGCCCAAGCCCGCCGCGGCGCAGAAGAAGAAGCCGGCCGACGACGATGCGCAGGCGCCCGACCCGGAGTGGCGCAAGACGCTGGCCTTCATCGGCGACACCTTGGCAGCCGTCGGCCGCCTGGCGCGTGGCCGCACCGCGATGCGCATGAGCGACTGGCTGTGGCAGATCGAGCAGACCGGGCCGCGCAGCCTGCCCATCGTGGTGCTGGTCAGCAGCCTGGTCGGCCTCATCGTGGCCTACATGGGCGCCGAGCAGCTGCAGCGCTTCGGCGCGCAAAGCTTCATCGCCAACCTGGTCACCATCGGTGTCGTGCGCGAGATCGCGGCGCTGGTCGTCGGCATCGTGCTGGCTGGCCGCGTGGGTGCGGCCTTCGCGGCGCAGATCGGCAGCATGCGCGCGGGCGAGGAGATCGACGCGCTGACGACGCTGGGCGTGGACCCGGTCGAGCACCTCGTGCTGCCGCGCATGCTGGCGCTGCTCGTGACCGGGCCGCTGCTGACGCTGTGCGCTGGCGTGGCCGGGCTGGCCGTGGGCTGGGGCGTGGCCGTCTTTCTCTACGACGTGCCGTCGGCCGCCTACCTGACGACCACGCGCGAGGCACTGGCAGGCTGGGACCTGTTCGTGGGCCTGCTCAAGGGCAGCGTGTACGCCGTGCTCGTCGCGCTGGCGGGTTGCCGCCAGGGCCTGAACGCCGGGCGCAGCGCGCAGGCGGTGGGTGAGGCGACGACGGCGGCCGTCGTGCAGGCCATCGTCTGGATGGTGGTGGCCGCTTCCTTGCTGACCGTCATCTTCCAGCGGTTGGACGTCTGATGGCCGAAGAGAACCGCAAGCCGGGCGAGGTGCTGATGCGTGTGGAGGACCTGAGCCTGCATGCGGGTGGCCGCGAGCTGCAGCACGGCCTCACGTTCGACGTTCACGCAGGCGAGGTGTTCGCCATCGTCGGCGCCAGCGGCTGCGGCAAGAGCACGCTGCTGCGCCACATGATCGCGCTGCAGACGCCCAGGACCGGCCGCGTGCTGTGGACGGCCGGCGGCCAGGAACGCGATGTGCATGGCGATGATCCGCCGCGGCGCGAGATCGGCGTGGCCTTCCAGGCCGGCGCGTTGTGGAGCAGCATGACCGTCGGCGAGAACCTGATGCTGCCGCTGGAGCTCTACACCGAGCTGGACGAGGCCGAGCGCGAGCGCCAGGCGCGCTTCAAGCTGGCGCTGGCCGGGCTGGACGACCCCGCCACCTTCGATGCCGAGCCGGCGCAGCTCTCCGGCGGCATGAGAAAGCGCGCAGCCATCGCCCGCGCGCTGATGCTGGACCCGCCGCTGCTGTGCCTGGACGAGCCCTCGGCCGGCCTGGACCCGCTGACCTCGGCGCGACTGGACGGCCTCATCATGCAGCTCAAGCGCGACCTGGGCACGGCCATCGTGCTGGTGACGCACGAGCTGGAGAGCCTGTTCGCCGTGGCCGACCGTGTGCTCTTCCTGGACGCCGAAGCCCACACCGCGACCGCGCTCGGCCCGCCGGCGGAGTTGCGCGATCACGGGCCTGACGCGGTGCGAGAGTTCCTGACGCGTGGCCAATACGAACCCAACAAGGAAGCCGCGTGAAACGTCACCGCGCCAGCCCGTTCTTCATCGGCGCCTTTGTCGTCGGCGCGCTGGCGCTGCTCGTCTTGGCCCTCATCCTGCTGCCCGGCCGGCACTGGTTCAAGCAGCCGCAGCGCGTCGTCATGTTCTTCTCCGGCTCGGTGTTCGGGCTGCAGAAGGGCGCGCCGGTCGTGTTTCGCGGCGTGCGCATCGGCAACGTGACCGAGATCACCGTGCACTACGACAGCAAGACCGACAGCTTCGCCATCCCCGTTCTCGCCGAGCTGGATGCCGACGCCGTGCGCGGCCTGGACGGGCGCTTCGACAACGACGACATCGGCCATGCCCTGCCCGCGTTGATCAGGCGCGGGTTCAGCGCCCAGCTCGGCACGCAGAGCCTGCTGACCGGCCAGCTCTACGTGGATCTGGACATCCGCAGGAAGCAGCGCGCCGTGCTGCACGGCGGCTACCAGGGCGAAGCGACCGAGATCCCGACCACGGCCACCGCCTTCCAGGCGCTGAAGGACCAGCTCGAAGGCATGGACCTGCGCAAGATCCTCGACGACCTGAGCCAGATCGCCGGTGCCGCCCGCGCCCTGGTCACCGCGCCCGAGCTCAAGGAGGGCATGAAGGACTTCGCCGCCATGGCCGGCCATGCGCGCAGGCTGGCCGCGCAGCTGGAGCAACGCGCCACGCCGCTGACGCGCGGTGCCGAGCGGGCGATGGCCAGCGTGGACCGGGCGAGCGACAAGGTCTCCAGCGCCGCCGACAAGGTGGGCGTGGGCGCCGACAAGGCCGGTGCGCTGCTCGACCCGAACGGCCCGCTCGTGCCCGATCTGCAGAAGACGCTGGCCGAGCTGCAGCGCACCAGCGCTTCACTGCGCCAGGCCGCCGATGGTGACGGCCCGCTGCTGCAGCAGACGGAGAAGACGATGCGCGACCTGTCCCAGGCGGCCAAGGCCCTGCGCCAGCTGGCCACCTCGCTGGAGGCGCAGCCCGAGGCGCTGCTGAGCGGCCGCAAGCCCGATCCCGCACCGGAGCCCACACGATGAAGCCTGCCACCACGAGTCGCCGAGATGCCCTGCTGCTGATCGCCGCGGCAGCCCTGACCGGCTGCGCCACGCGCGACACGCCGCCGCGCCGCCTCTACGCGCTGACCGGCACGCCGCCGCTGCCGCCTGACGCCAAGCCCGGCCAGGACGGCCGCGCCTGGGTGCTGAGCCCGCAGATCGCGCTGCCCGAGCTGCTGGACCGCGACGAGATGCTCGTCGCCGAGGGCAGCGCCGGCTTGCGCCCCTGGCCCGAGGCGCGCTGGGCCGAGCCGCTGCGCGACGCGCTGCCGCGTGTGCTGGCCGAAGACCTGTGGCGGCTGCGACAACCGTACCCCGTCGTGCTGGGCACGACACCGTCCAGCGGCGCCGAGTCGCTGCGCCTGGTCGTGCGGGTGGACGAGTGGCTGGCGCGACCGGACGGCGGCAGCCTGCAACTGAAACTGCGCGCACGCTGGCACTGGGCGCCGTTGCATGCGCCGCTCAACACGACGCTGCCGGCGCCGGGCGCCACGGAGCTGGTCGTGCCCTGCTCAGCCCAGGCCGACGCGCTGGCCGATGCCTACCGCCGCAGCGTCACGCTGCTGGCGGCGCGGATCGTCGCAGGCGCCTGAGCCTTGGCGCCGGCGCTGCAACCAAGCGCCCAAGCCCAGTCCCAGGCCCAGCAGGGCCCAACTGCCGGGTTCAGGCACCGCCTGCGCCGCCACCACCGCGCCGCCGTCGGCGCTGAAACTGAACTGGCTGAACACATACGCCCCGCTGCTGGCGGTGTAGCTGGCATTGGCCAGCAGGCCATGGTCCACCGCGCCACCGCCCTGGCGCAAGAAGTGGTCGATCTGAAAGGTGCCGCTGGCCTGGAAGGCGTTCGGGTCGGTGATACCCAGGAAGCGGAACTCGATGGCCAGGTCCGCCAGGCTGAGGCTGCCGCTCGGGTCGAAGATCAGCTGGTCGGTGGCGAACCCGCCGTGGCCGTCGTCGGCGATCTCCAGCACCAGCCGGCCGCCGGCCTGGTTGGTGAAGCTGCCTTGCAGCGTCAGCGTGCCGGGTGAGTTGCCCGGGTTGATGACGCCCCGATTGAGGATGTTGCCGGCCAGCGTGCCGGTGCCGGACACGGTCCCGCGTGCGCCGATCTCGATGGTGGTGGCGTTGACCACGCTGGTGTCGTTGACCACCAGGCTGGCCACGCCACCGTCGACGCCCGGCGAGGAGCCGATGCCGACGTAGGGCGCCTGCACCAGGGAGCCACCCGCCACCCGCAGGCTGCCGCTGCTGCTGGCCTTCCAGCCGACGATGACGCCGCTGCTGCCGCGCAGCTGGCTGCCGGCGTCGAAGCTGGCCTGGCCGCTGCCGTTGTAGCCCACCACGGCGCTGGCGCCGGGATAGTCCCCCGTGACGGCCGCGGCGCCGACGGGGCCGCTGATCGTCACGGTGGAGGCATTCACCGCCAGCGATCCGCTGCCACCAGGCAGGGTGTTGGCGCCACCGATGAGCAGCACCGCGCCATTGGCACCCGGGTTGACGAGGCTGAGGACGGAGCCGTTGCTGAGGCTGGCCCGGCCCTGGCCGCCCAGGCCGATGCCCAGCCGGGTGCCCGTGGTGGTACTGAGCTGGCCACTCAGGGCCACGTGGCCGCCGTCCAGCAGCAGGCTGCCGCTGCCCTGCTGCTGGCCGACGTCAAGCAGCGTGGTGCGCAACTCGCCGCCATCGGTGACGGCCAAGCTGCCGCTGCCGCCGCTGGCGCGGCCGACGAAGAGGGTGGTGTCATTGCCGGTGAGGGCCAGCACCGAGCCGGCGCCCGTGACCCGCACGCTGCCGCTGCCCGCGTTGACGCCGCTGCCCTGGCCGACCACCAGTCGGGCCGTCTGGCCCGCCGCCGCGCTGCCCAGGTTGTTGATGAGGATCTGGCCGCCTGACGTGATATCCAGCCTCCCCTGCCCGCCCTGGCCCACGTAGGCGGTGAAGCCCAGCGCGTCGGCGAAGCTCATGCTCGCGCCGTCGCCCACGCTCACCGCACCCTGTCCGCCATTGCCGCCGACGAACAGGCCTTGCCGCAGGCCCAGCGCGCTGGCGCGGGTACCGGCGCCTGTCAGGCTCAGCGTGGCCTGGCCGTTCGAGGTGGCCACGTTGATGTTGCGCGCGCCGATGAGCGCACCGCCGTCCGACAACGCCAGCGTGGCCACGCCGCTGCCGGCGCCCATGTAGAGCCAGCCGCCCGTGGTGCTGCGCAATTCGATGGCCGAACCGGTGCCGTGCACGCCGGCCTGGCTGCGGCCTTGGCCGTCCGACAGCACCAGGTTGGCGGCAAAGCCGGTCGGTGCCTCCAGCAGCAGCCGGCCGCCGTCGGCGATGTCCATGAACGCCAGCGAGTTCGCGGCCAGCGTGGTCTGCAGGTAGGCGTGCTTGTTCTCGGCCGCGTTGCCGGTGATCTTGAACAGCGAGCCGGCGCCGGTGATGACGAGGTCCGACCGGCTGGTCTCGCTGCCCAGCAGACCGCTGCCCAGGAAGCGCCCGCCGAGGTCCACCCGCTCGACCACCAGCAGGCCGGCGTCGCTCACCGTCACGCCGGCCCGGCTGTGCCCGCCTGGCGTGCCGACGACGTAGCCGTCCACCGCCTGCGTGGTCACCTTGAGCTGGCCTGTGACGAGGCTGGAATGGAAATGCGCACTGCTGCCCGCGCCGCTCACGGTGATGAAGGCCGACGAGCCCGCGCCGTCGCCCAGGAAGGCACCGCACCAGGCACCGGGGTTGCACGCCGCGCTGCGGGCATCGAAGGTGCCGCCTTGGTCGACGGTGAGCTGGCCCTCGCCCCAACTGCCCAGCGTGAACCGGGGGCCGGAAGTGCGCTCCAGCTTCAGCTGCGCGCCCGCGCCACGCACCACCAACGAGGCGTTCCCGTCGCTGCCCAGGGCCGTGTCGAGATGCTCGGCGGTCAGCACGGCGCCGTCGGTGACGAAGACGCGGCCCACCGTCGCCACGCCGACGTAGAGGGCAGCGCCGGAGAAGTCGCCCCGGCTGCCGGCGTCCGTCAGCGTCAGCGTGGTCACATCACCGGCCTGGCTGTTCCAGCCGCCATGGCCGACATGCACGACGCGCCCGCCGGCGATGCGCCCGCCCTGGCTGACGGTGAGGTCGGCCGAGCCGCCCATGCCGAGGTCAAAGCTGCCCCGGTCGTCGTCGCCACTGAGCAGCAGCGCCGAGCCGCTGCCGGTGACCAAGCCGCTGAAGTTGCCGGCGAAGCCCAGGCGCAGCGCGTAGTCGCGGCCCGGCTCGCCCACCACCTCGAAGCGGCCGCCGTCCTCCACCAACAGCTTGGCGGTGGACAGCCGGCCGCTGGCGAACTCGGCCAGCGTCGGCTGGCCGGTGACGGTGTCGGCCTCCACCAGCCACCGCGAGCCCGCGCCCAGCACCTTGACGTCGACGAAGGAGCGCTCCAGGCCGTTGGAACCCGGCCCCTGGTAGGACGAGCCGGCGTACAGCGTCTGGGTGCGCAGCAGGCCGCCGTGCTCGACGACGACGTCGGCAAAGGTCTGCCCGCCCGGCGCGCCGCCGTAGCTGTCGATGGCCAGATAGCCCATGTTGAAGCTGCCCAGGAACCGCGCCTCGCTGCCCGCGCCACTGACACCGAGCAGGCCGCTGGAGCCGGCGGCGTGGCCGATCCAGGAGCCACACCAGGCACCCGGCAGTTGGCACGCGGCAGCATTGGCGCGGCCGTCCAACTGTGCGCCGCCGGAAATGACGAGGCGCCCATGCCCGTCCCAACCCACCGCGAAGCGATGGGCCGGCCCCTCGCCGTGCAGGCTCATCACCGTCCCCGCGCCATCCAGCCAGCCCAGGCCCGTCGCGCCGATGCCCATCGAGAAGCTGGCCAGCTGCACCTGCGAGCCGGCATCGGCATTGAACGTGCCGCCCCCGCCAACGCCCACCGCGAACTGCGTCTGCGGCAGCAGCAGGTGCGGCCCGTTCAGCACCGGCCCCAGGCCGCCCGGGTTGCTCCACCAGGGGCCGGTCACCGTCACCGCTGCGCGCGTGGGCGAAGCGGCAACGGCGATCAGCAGGGCCGAGGCGGCCAGGGCGATGCGGTGGTGGCGGTGCGGCATGACAGGCTCCTCCCGAGAGAAGCGCCCATTGAAGACAGCCGCGCACTGCCGCGCAAGGCCAGCAGGCGCGATGCCCCCTCGGGAGGGGGCATCGGCAGGGCTACTGCGCCGTCAGCTTCGCCGCGAACGCCTTGTGCACACCCAGCAGCGCGGTGGCCCGGCTGGTCTGCACCTGGATCAGCGCGTCCTGCGCGGCGAGCCGCTCCTGCTCGGCGTTGAGCAGCGAGTAGAAGTCGGCCACGCCGGCTTCGTAGCGCTTGAGCGCCAGGTCGCGCGCGCGGCCCGTGGCTTCCGCGGCGGTGGCCTGGGCAGCCGCCTGAAGTTCGGTCTCGCGCAGCGTGGACAGGCTGCCCTGGGCGTCCTGCAGTGCCGTCAGCTGGGCCTGCTCGGCGCTGGCCACGGCGGCCTCGAAGCCGGCACGCGCCGCACTCTCCTCGGCCTTGCGGGCGCCGAAGTCCAGGAAATTCCAGTTCAGCGCGGCAGCCAGGCTGTGGATCTGCGTGCCGCTCTTGAACAGGTCGCCTGCGCGGCCGGCGCTCCAGCCGATCTGGCCCGTCAGGCCCAGCGTGGGCCAGCGCGCGGCCCAGGCGACCTGGGCGCGTGACGCGGCGGCCTGGGCGCGCACGGCGGCGGCCTTCACGTCGGGGCGTGCGCTGAGCAGGCCGGCCGGGTCGGGCAGCGTGCCGAGGCTGATCAGGCGCGGCTCGGGCATGGCGGGCAGCGGGTCGCTGTCGGCCTTGTCGCAATCAGCGGGGGGCTGGCCGCGCAGCACATCGAGCTGCAGGCGGGTCAGGCAGGCGGCGTTGCGCAGCGCGGGCACGCTGGCCGACGTCTGCGCCACCAGCGCCTCGGCGCGGGCCTGGTCCAGCGCGGTGCCGCGGCCGGCGCCGACGCGGGCCTTCACGAGGTCGAGCAACTGGTTCTGCACGCCCAGCGCCTCCTTGGCGAACCGCAGGCGGTGGCCCAGGCCGATGAGCTGGGCCTGCAGGTTGAGCGCCGTGCCGGCCAGGCTCAGCGCGGCGGCGTCGCGGTCCAGCGCGGCACCCTGGGCGTCATAACCGGCGGCCTGGGCGGTGGCCGACACGCGGCCCCACAGGTCCACCTCCCAGCCCGCCGTGGCATTGACGCCGTAGCTGCTGAAGTTGTTGAACTGGCCCAGGTCGTTGGGCGCGCGCTGGCGGCTGGCGCTGGCGCCGGCGCTGATCGAGGGCAGGCGGCGGGCGCCTGCCGCGTCGGCCAATGCCTCGGCCTGCTTGAGCCGGGCAGCGGCAGCGCGCAGGTCGCGGTTGTTCGCCAGCACCTCGTCGACGACGCGCTGCAGCTGCGCGCTGTCGACAAAGGCGGCCGTCATCGTCGCGGCGCCTGGGTTGGCCGCGGTGTCGATGGCAGGCAGCTGGGCGAACTTCGCGGGCGCGAGATTGGCCGGGCCTTGGGACAGGCCGGGGGCGGCACAGCCGGCGAGGGCGCCGAGTGCGGCAAGGGCGAGCGGAGTGAGGCGGGCGATCATGTCAGCGGCCCTCCTTCTTGGGAGCGGCGTCGTCGACACCGGGGTGGAAGGCGTGGGCCGAGGCCTCGACCTGGGCACGCAGCTCGGCCGCGCGGCGGCGGCGCTTCTCGGTGCCCTTGCGCAGCAGCGTGTAGAACACCGGCGTCAGGAAGATGCCGAAGAAGGTCACGCCCAGCATGCCGGCGAACACGGCGATGCCCATCGCGCGGCGCATCTCGCTGCCCGCGCCGGAGCCCAGGATCAGCGGGATGACGCCGGCGCAGAAGGCGATGGAGGTCATCAGGATGGGGCGCAACCGCAGGCGGCAGGCCTCGATGACGGCGTCGGTGACCGACTTGCCCTGCTCCTCCAGCTCCTTGGCGAACTCGACGATCAGGATGGCGTTCTTGCAGGCCAGGCCCACGAGCACGACCAGCGCCACCTGCGTGAAGATGTTCAGGTCCCCGGCCTGCATGAACGGCGGGAAGTGCGACAGCCACACGCCGAACAGCGCCGACAGGATGCACATCGGCACGATCAGGATGATGGCCAGCGGCAGGCTCCAGCTTTCGTACTGCGCGGCCAGCACCAGGATGACCAGCAGCACCGAGAACATCAGCACGGCCGCCAGCGTCGGCACCTTGATGCCGATGCCGGGGATGGTGACGTCGCGGGTCAGTCGGTCCTGGTAGCTGAGGTCGGTCCACTCGTAGCCCATGCCGCGCGGCAGGCCCTTGAGGATCTGCTCGATCTCGGCCTCGGCCCTGGCCCGACGAGAAGCCGGGCTTGGGCGCGCCGTTGATGTCCGCCGACGGGAAGCCGTTGTAGCGCGTCACGCGGGTGGGGCCGAAGGTGGGCTCCACGCTCATCAGCGAGCCCAGCGGCACCATCTCGCCCGCGCCGTTGCGGGTCTTGAGCTGGACGATATCGTCGGCCTTGGCGCGGAAGGGCGCGTCGGCCTGCACGATGACCTGGTAGGTCTTGCCGAACTTGGTGAAGTCGTTGACGTAGAGCGAGCCGAGGTTGATCTGCAGCGTGTCGTAGATGGAGCCCAGCGGCACGCCCATCTGCTTGGCCTTGGTGCGGTCGACGTTGGCGAACAGCTGGGGCACGTTGATGTCGTAGGTGGAGTACGGCGTGCCGATGCTGGAGTTGGGGTTGCCGTAGATCGGGCCGAGGGCTGCGCCCCAGACCGCGCCGTACAGCGCCTGCTCGCCCTGGCTGCTGCGGTCCTGCACCTGGATCTTGAAGCCGCCGGACACGCCCAGGCCGTCCACGGGCGGTGGCGGCACGACGAACATGCGCGCGCCCTGGATCTGCTGGATGGCGCCGTTGACCTGGCCGAGGATGGCCTCCTTGCTCAGGCCGGGCGTGGTGCGCTTGTCGAAGCTGTCCAGGCCGAAGAACACGATGCCTTCGTTGGGCGCGGCCGAGAAACCGGCGATGGACAGGCCGGGGAAGGCCACCGAGTCCTTGATGCCAGGCACCTTCAGCGCGATGTCGCTCATGCGGCGGATCACTTCATCGGTGCGCTCCAGGCTGGCGCCGGCGGGCAGCTGGGCCACGCCGATCAGGTACTGCTTGTCCGGCGCGGGCACGAAGCCTGCGGGGATGCGCGTGAACAGCAGTGCCGTGGCGCCCAGCAGCAGCGCGTAGACCACCAGCGCGGCGGACTTGCGCTTCAAGATGCCGTTCACGCCGCGGCCGTAGCCGGCCGAGCGGCGCTGGAAGAAACAGTTGAACCAGTGGAAGAAGCGGCCGAAGACCTTGTCCATGCCGCGCGTCAGCGCATCCTTGGGCGCATCGTGCGGGCGCAGCAGGATGGCCGCCAGCGCGGGCGAGAGCGTCAGCGAGTTGAAGGCCGAGATCACCGTGGAGATGGCGATGGTGACGGCGAACTGCTTGTAGAACTGGCCCGACAGGCCCGGCACCAGCGTGAGCGGGATGAACACCGCGCACAGCACCAGGGCGATGGCGATGATGGGGCCCGACACCTCCTGCATCGCCTTGATGGTCGCGTTGTGCGGCGTCAGGCCGTCCTGGATGTTGCGCTCGACGTTCTCCACCACCACGATGGCGTCGTCCACGACGATGCCGATGGCCAGCACCAGGCCGAAGAGTGTCAGCGTGTTGATGGAGAAGCCCAGCAGCAGCAGGACCGAGAAGGTGCCGACGATGGACACCGGCACGGCCACAAGCGGGATGACCGAGGCGCGCCAGGTCTGCAGGAAGATGATGACGACGAGCACCACCAGCGCCACGGCCTCGAACAGCGTGTGGACGACCTTCTCGATGCTGGTCTGCACGAAGCGGGTCGGGTCGTAGACGATGTCGTAGCTCACGCCCGCGGGGAAGCTGGGCTTCAGGCGCTCCATCGTCGCGCGGACGTTGTCCGAGATGGCCAGCGCGTTGGAGCCGGGCGCCTGGAAGATGGCGATGGCCGCGGCTTCCTTGTTGTTCAGCAAGCTGCGCAGCGAGTAGCTGCCGGCGCTGATCTCGACGCGGCCCACGTCCTTCACGCGCACCATCGCACCGGTCTTGGGCTCGGCGCGGATGATGACGTTGGAGAACTCCTCCTCGCTGACGAGGCGACCCTGGGCGTTGATGGCGAGCTGGAAGTCCGTGCCCTTGGGGGCCGGCTGCGCGCCGACCACGCCGGCAGCGACCTGGGTGTTCTGCTCGCGGATGGCGTTGACGACGTCGGACGCCGTCATGTCGCGCGCGGCGAGCTTCTGCGGGTCCAGCCAGATGCGCATCGCGTAGTCACCCGCGCCGAAGCTGAGCACCGAGCCCATGCCCGGGATGCGCAGCAGCTCGTCACGCACGTTCAGCGTGCCGTAGTTGCGCAGGTAAAGCGCGTCGCGCGAGTTGTCGGGGCTGACCAGGTGGACCACCATGGTCAGGTTGGGCGCGGACTTCTCGGTCGTCACGCCGATGGTGCGCACGATCTCGGGCAGGCGCGGCAGCGCGCGGTTGACGCGGTTCTGCACCGCGGTCTCGGCGGCTTCCGGGTGGGTGCCGATCTTGAAGGTGACGGTCAGCGTCATGCCGCCGTCGCCGGTGGCCTGGCTCTCGAAGTAGAGAACGTTCTCCAGGCCGTTGATCTGCTCCTCCAGCGGCGTGGCCACGGTCTCGGAGATCACGCGCGGATTGGCGCCGGGGTACTGGGCGCGCACGACGACCTGCGGCGGCGCGACCTCGGGGTACTCGGAGATCGGCAGCAGCGGGATGGCCAGCGCACCGATCAGGAAGATGAAGAGGGACAACACGGTCGCGAAGCGCGGCCGGTCGATGAAGAAGCGTGAGATGTCCATGGCAGGGGCCGCCTTTGTTTACTTCGAGGCGGCGGAAGCCGGGGCCGCAGCGGGCGCCGCGCCGGGTGGGCCCTGCGGCGGCACGGGGATGGGCATGCCCTTGTCGTCCACCTTCAGCACCTGCGGCGTGACCGGCGCACCGGGGAAGGCGCGCAGCAGGCCGTCGACGATGACCAGCTCACCGGCCTTGACGCCCTCGACGACGCGCATGCCGTCGATCAGCGCGCCCGGCGTGACGGGGCGGGGCTGCACGATGTTGTTGGCGCCGACGATGAGGACGATCTTGCGGGTCTGGTCGGTCGTGATGGCGCGGTCGGGCACGACGACGCCGGGGTAGCTGCCGCTGCCGCCGAGCTTGACGCGGGCGTACAGGCCAGGCGTGAATTGACCGCCCTTGTTGTCGAACACCGCGCGTGCACGGATGGAGGCCGTGGCGGGGTTCAGGCGGTTGTCGACGAAGTCGAGCTTGCCGGTGTGCGGGAAGCCCTGCTCGTTGGACAGGCCCATCTGCACGGCCGTCTGCACCGGCTTGGCCGAGCGCATGTACTTCAGATAGGCCGCCTCGCTGGCGTCGAAGTAGGCATAGACCTTGTCGCTGGAGACGACCGTGGTCAGCACCGGGTCGCCGACGCCGACGAGGTTGCCGGGCGTGACGTTGGCGCGCGAGGTGCGGCCGCTGACCGGCGACGTCACGTTGGCGTACTCGACGTTGAGTCTGGCCTGCACCAGCGCCGCTTCGGCGCCCCGCTGGTTGGCCTCGGCACTGCGCAGCGAGGAGCGCAGCTGGTCGATCTCCTGCTGGCTGACGGCGTTGACGCTGACCAGCTTCTCGGAGCGCGCCAGATCGGTGCGTGCCAGGTCGGCCTGGGTCTTGAGCGCGGCGATCTGCGCCTCGGCACGGGCGACCTCGGCCTTGAAGGCACGGGTGTCGATGGTGAAGAGCGGGTCGCCCTTCTTCACGAACTGGCCTTCCTTGAAGCGCACGGCCTCCACGGTGCCGGCAACGCGGGGGCGCACGTCGACGGTGTCGGGTGCCTCCAGGCGGGCCGTGAACTCGTCGAACTCCTGCACCTCACGCTGCGTGGCCGGCGCCACCGACACGGGCGGCGGGCCCCCATGACCGCCCGGGCCGCCGGCGCCGTCCGGCTTCTGGCCGCAGGCGGCGAGCAGGAGGGCAACGAGGGGGGTCAGCGACAGCGCCAGGCTTTTCTTGGTCATGTGGGGCTCCGAATGCAAGCGGGCGACTGTAAGCAAATCACCCCCTGCGCCGTCACCCCAAGTTGAAAGCCCGTTCAGGCTGCTGACATTCCTTGTCAACAGTTCGGAACTGTGAACAAAAAAGGAAAAGCCGCCCACAGGCGGCTTGGTTAGGCCGGCGAAGCCAGGCTGCCCCTCCAGCGACTGCCGTGGAACCGGCTTTGCCGGGCCACTGGCAGTGCCCCCTTGAGGGGGCGGCCGTCAGGCCGTAGGGGGTGGGCTAATGAACGCCGTGCATCCACTTCTTCATCAGCGGGCTCAGCGCCATCAGCACCACGCCGGCACCGATGGGGATGAAGGTGAAGATCAGGAAGAACACCGACATCGAGTACTGGTTGGAGATGGCGTCGATGTAGGAGCCCGTGGAGCCGGCGATCTTGTTGGCGATGGCCGTGTTCAGGAACCAGACGCCGAACATCAGGCCCAGCAGGCGCGTCGGCGCCAGCTTGGAGATGTACGACAGGCCCACCGGCGACAGGCAGAGCTCGCCCATGGTGTGGAAAAGGTAGGCCACGCTCAGGTAGAGCATGCTGACCTGGGCCGTCTTGGCGCCCTGGGGAATGCCGGCCGAACCGTAGGACAGCACGGCGAAGCCCAGGCCCAGCAGCACCAGGCCGACGCCGAACTTGACCGGGCCGGACGGGTTCCAGTGCTTCTCCCACAGCTTGGAGAACAGCGGCGCCAGCACGACGATGAACAGGCTGTTCAGCACGCTGAACCAGGTGGCCGGCACCTCGCTCTGGTCAAGAGCGAACTCGCGGCCCAGCATCCACAAGCTCAGGCCCCAGATGATGGCGAAGGCGACGGCCAGCGACACATTGGCCATCAGGTAGTTGCCGCCGGTGGAGCGGTAGAGCTTGAACAGCAGCCAGGACAGGATGGCCGCCGGGATCAGCGTCATCGCGGTGTTGACGACCTTGAACATGAAGCCGGCGGTGCCGACCAGCGTGCGGTCGGTGTAGTCGGCCGCAAAGATGGTCATGGAGCCGCCGGCCTGCTCGAAGGCGAACCAGAAGAAGATCGTGAAGAAGGAGAACACGAAGATCGCCTTCAGGCGGTCGGCCACGACATGCTTGGGCGTGTCGTCCAGCTTCTGCGCGGCGACCTTGGCGGCGGCATCGGTCTTGTCGCCGATGCTGCCGAACAGGCCTTGGCTGAGCCAGAACTGGAGGGCGCCCAGGATCATGAAGACGCCCGCCAGGCCGAAGCCCAGGTTCCAGGAGATCTTCTCGCCGATGTAGCCGCACAGCGAGATGCCGAAGAAGGCACCGGCGTTCACGCCCATGTAGAACAGCGTGTAGCCGCCGTCGCGCTGGCCTTCATTGTCCTTGCCGTAGAGCTGGCCGACGATGGCGGAGATGTTGGGCTTGAACAAGCCCGTGCCCAGCACCACCAGGCCCAGGCCGGCGTAGAAGCTCGGCACCGTGTCCATGAACAGGGCGATGTGGCCCGCGGCGATGATGAAGCCGCCCAGCAGCACCGAGCGGCGCGTGCCCAGCAGCCGGTCGGCGATGTAGCCGCCCAGGATGGGCGTCAGGTAGACCAGGCCGGTGTACCAGCCGTAGAGGTTGGTCGCCTCGGCCCGGGTCCAGCCCCAGCCGCCCTTGCTGGCCTCGGTGACCAGGAAGAGCACGAGCAGCGCCCGCATGCCGTAGTAGGAGAAGCGCTCCCACATCTCGGTGAAGAAGAGCACGAACAGCTGGTTGGGCTGGCCGAGGATGGCGGTGCCGCTTTGCGGGGTCGCCGCTCGGCCGGACACGGGGGCAGTGGTAGTCACGTCTGTCGTTCCAGGTAAACCGCGGGAGGCGGGCGGTAGCCCGCGCTGAAGGCCGGAATTGTCCCGCCCACAGGGCGTTTTCCACGGACGGACGGCCCAGGGATTGCCCTGGGTCCGCCTAAACTGATTCGATGACCAAAGCCGTGATCCTGGCCGGTGGCCTCGGCACCCGCATCGCCGAGGAAACCCATCTGCGGCCCAAGCCCATGATCGAGATCGGCGGCCAGCCCATCCTGTGGCACATCATGAAGATCTATGCCAGCCACGGCATCCAGGACTTCATCGTCTGCTGCGGCTACCGCGGCTACGTCATCAAGGAGTACTTCGCCAACTACTTCCTGCACAGCTCGGATGTCACCTTCGACCTCGGCGAGAACCGCATGGAAGTGCACGAACGCCACGCCGAGCCCTGGCGTGTCACGCTGGTGGACACCGGCCAGGACAGCGGCACCGGCGGCCGCTTGCGCCGTGTAGCGAGCTACCTGAAGAACGAGCAGGACTTCTGCTTCACCTACGGCGACGGCGTGGCCGACGTGGACGTGACCGCGCTGATCGCCCAGCACCGCGCCAGCGGCCGGGCCGCGACAGTCACGGCCGCGGTGCCGCCCGCCCGCTTCGGCGCGCTGGACGTGGACCCCGAGACCGGCCTCGTGCGCGCCTTCCGCGAAAAGCCGCAGAGCGAAAGCGCGAGCGTCAACGCCGGCTTCTTCGTGCTGAAACCCGACGTGCTGGACCTCATCACCGGCGACGCCGACGCCTGGGAAGACAAGCCGCTGGAGACCCTGGCCGAGCGCGGCCAGTTGGGCGTCTACGAACACCCCGGCTTCTGGCAGCCCATGGACACCGTGCGCGACCGCACCCACCTGGAACGCCTGTGGGCCGAGGGCCGTGCGCCGTGGAAGCTGTGGTGAACCCCTCCGCCTGGGCCGGCCGGCGCGTCTTCATCACCGGCCACACCGGCTTCAAGGGCGGCTGGCTGGCACTGTGGCTGAAGCGCCTGGGCGCGCACGTGAGCGGTTATGCGCTGGCGCCCGAGGCCGGTGGCTTCTGCGAACTCGCCGGCGTCAGGCAGACGCTGCAGGCCGACTGGACCGCAGACGTGCGCGATGCCCCCACGCTGCTGGACGCGCTGATCACGGCGCAGCCCGAGGTCGTCTTCCACCTCGCTGCCCAGCCACTCGTGCGCGCCTCTTATGCCGACCCGCTGGGCACTTTTGCGACCAACGTGATGGGTACGGCCAACCTGCTGGACGCGGTGCGCCAGGTCGACGGCGTGCGCGCCACCGTCGTCGTGACGACCGACAAGTGCTACCGCGACCTCGGCCCGCCCTGCCGCGAGACCGATGCGCTGGGCGGCCACGACCCCTACAGCGCCAGCAAGGCCGGCGCCGAGATGGTCGCGGCCAGCTATGCGGCGTCCTACCAGCTGCCGCTGGCCACGGCGCGCGCCGGCAACGTCATCGGCGGCGGCGACATCAGCACCGACCGGCTCGTGCCCGACCTGCTGCGCGCCATCGACGCCGGCACCGCGCTGCACCTGCGCCACCCGGACGCCGTGCGGCCCTGGCAGCATGTGATGGAACCGCTGGCGGGCTACCTGAAACTGGCCGAAGGGCTGCTGGACGACCCGACGCGGTTTGGCGGCGCCTGGAACTTCGGCCCCGCCGACCCGCACGGCCAACCCGTGCGCAACGTGGCCAGCCTGCTGCTGGCCCACGCCCGCGCCGGCGGCGCGGGCCTGCCCGAGCTGACCTTCGGCAACGGCGGAGGCGTACACGAAGCCGGCGTGCTGCTGCTGGACTCCAGCAAGGCCGCCGAGCGCCTGGGCTGGCAAGGCCGGCTGGCGCTGTCCGAGGCGCTGCGCCTCACCTGGCAATGGCACCGCGCCCACCGCGCGGGCCAGGACCTGCAGGCGCTGACGCTGCAGCAGATCGCTTCCTACTCAGATTCATACGCTTCTTCCCTCGCATGACCGCCGACCAACTCAAGCTGCGCCAGCAGATCCTGCAGCTCGTCGAGCAGTACGCCGCCGCCGCCGCCGCTCCAGGCGACTTCCTGCCCGGCCAGACCGTCATCCCGCCATCCGGCAAGGTCGTCGGCGCGCCGGAGATGAAGCTGATGGTCGAGGCGTCGCTGGACGCCTGGCTGACCACCGGCCGCTTCAACGCCGCCTTCGAGGCCCGCCTCGCTGAGCGCCTGGGCGTGAAGCATGTGCTGACGACCAACTCGGGTTCCTCGGCCAACCTGCTGGCCTTCTCGGCGCTGACCTCGCCGCTGCTCGGCGAGCGCGCCATCCAGCCGGGCGACGAGGTCATCGGCGTCGCGGCGGGCTTCCCGACCACCGTCAACCCCATCCTGCAGTGCGGTGCCGTGCCGGTGCTGGTGGACGTGCACCTGCCGACCTACAACATCGACGTCGAGCAACTGGCTGCGGCCATCACGCCCAGGACGAAAGCCATCATGCTGGCCCACACGCTGGGCAACCCATACAACCTGGATGCCGTCACGCGCCTGTGCCGCGAGCACGGCCTGTGGCTGGTGGAAGACTGCTGCGACGCGCTCGGCGCCACCTACAACGGCCAGCTGGTGGGGACCTTCGGCGACATCGCCACGCTGAGCTTCTACCCCGCCCACCACATCACGATGGGCGAAGGCGGCGCCGTCTTCATGAACGACGACACCTTGAAGCGCGCCGCCGAGTCGCTGCGCGACTGGGGTCGCGACTGCTGGTGCGCGCCGGGCAAGGACAACACCTGCGGCAAACGGTATTGCTGGAAGCTCGGTGCCCTGCCCGAGGGCTACGACCACAAGTACACCTACAGCCACCTCGGCTACAACCTGAAGATCACCGACATGCAGGCCGCCTGCGCGCTGGCGCAGCTGGATCGGCTCGACGGCTTCATCGCCGCGCGCAAACGCAACTTCGCCCGGCTGCATGAGCGGCTGCAGGCCAGCCAGGAATTCCTGCTGCTGCCCGAGGCCACGCCCGGCAGCGACCCATCGTGGTTCGGCTTCCCCATCACCCTCAAGCCCGAGGCCAACCTGCGCCGCGTGGATCTGCTGACGCACCTGGACAGCAAGCGCATCGGCACGCGGCTGCTGTTCGCCGGCAACCTGACGCGCCAGCCCTACATGCAAGGCCGCAACTTCCGCGTCGCCGGCCCGCTGACCAACACCGACATCGTCATGAACGACACCTTCTGGATCGGCCTCTACCCGGGCCTGTCCGACGACCAGCTGGACTACGCGGCCGACGAGATCGCCGGCTTTGTCGGGGGTGGCCTGTGAACGCGGCGGAGCGCATCGCCGCGTACCTCGCGGCCAAAGGCCTGGCCCAGGTCTTCGCCGTCACCGGCGGCGGCGCGATGTTCCTGAACCAGGCGCTGGCCACCCAGCCCGGCCTGAAGTGCAGCTTCATGCACCACGAGCAGGCCTGCGCGATGGCGGCCGAGGGCTATGCCCGCATCGACGGCCGGCCGGCCATCGTCAACGTGACGACCGGCCCCGGCGGGCTGAATGCGCTGAACGGTGTGTTCGGCGCCTTCACGGATTCCATCTCGATGCTGGTGCTGTCCGGCCAGGTCAAGCGCGCGACGGCGCTCGCGCACACGCCGGTGCCGGGCCTGCGCCAGCTGGGCGACCAGGAGGTACCGATCACCGCCATGGTCGGCCCGATCGTCAAGCGCGCCTGGGCGATCGGCTCGCTGGAAGAACTGAGCCGCGCACTGCCCGAAGCGCTGGCGCTGGCCACCCAAGGCAGACCCGGTCCGGTGTGGCTGGACATTCCCATCGACCTGCAGTCGTCGACCGAAGCGTTCGAGTTCATCGAGCCTGCCACCTCGGCCGTGGCGGCCGCGCCGGACGTGAGCACCGTTTTCGAATGGCTGCGCGAGGCCAAGCGCCCGCTGATCCTCGGCGGCACCGGCGTGCGCCTGGCCGGTGCGGTGGACGAGTTGCGCGACCTGGTCGAAGCCAGTGGCATCCCGCTGACGACGGCCTGGACGCACGACCTCATCGAGTCCGACCACCCGCTCTTCGCCGGCCGCCCGGGCACCATCGGCACGCGCGCCGGCAACGTCTGCCTGCAAGCCGCCGACCTCGTCATCGTCATCGGCTCGCGCCTGAACATCCGCCAGGTCAGCTACAACTGGGGCAGCTTCGCCAAGGACGCGCGCGTCGTGCAGGTCGACATCGACCCGGCCGAGTTCGACAAGCCGCTCGTCAAGCCCACGCTGACGGTCGAGGCCGATGCCAAGGCCTTCATCCAGGCCCTGCGCGCCGGCCTCACGACGCTGGCCTTCGCCCCATGGGCGGCCTGGTGTCGCGACATCGCCACGCGCTACCCGGCGATGGAGCCCGGCAACACCAGCGCGCCTGGCCTCATCAACCCCTACGGCGCCGTCCAGGCGCTGTTCGAAGCCCTGCCCGACTCGGCAATAGTCGCCAGCGGCAACGCCTCGGCCTGCATCCTGCCCTTCCAGATCGGAAGGCTCAAACGCGGCCAACGCCTCTTTAGCAACTCCGGCTCCGCGTCCATGGGCTACGACCTGCCCGCGGCACTCGGGGCGTCCATCGCCGCACCGACGCGCCGCGTCGTCTGCCTGGCCGGCGACGGCAGCCTGCAGATGAATGTGCAGGAGCTGCAGACGCTCAAGACGCAGCAGCTCAACGTCGCCGTCATCGTGCTGGCCAACGACGGCTATCTGTCCATCCGCCTCAGCCACGAGAACTTCTTCGGCCGCGTCATCGGCGCCGACCGCGCCTCAGGCGTGGACTGCCCCGACTACGTTGCGCTGGCCCGCGCCTACGGCATCAAGGCCGTGGACATCGCCACGCCTGAAGACCTCGCCCGCCTGCCCGAGCTGATCGGGGGCAGTGGCCCGCTGCTCGTGCAGATCCACGTCGACCCGTCCCAGGGCTTCAGCCCCAAGTTGAAGTCACGCGTCGACGAGCACGGCAAGTTCCTGACGCCCGAGTTGGACGACATGCACCCCTTCCTGCCGGCCAGCGAGCTGCAGGCGCTGCGCGACAGCGCAGCCCAGGTGCAACGCTGATTCAGGCGATGCGGCCGAAGCGCCGCGCCAGGTCGCGCAGCCCCGTGCGCCAGCCCGGTGGCGCCGCGAGCAGGCCGGCTTCCAGCAGCGCATAGAGCCCGGCCAGCAGCACGCCGCCGGTCGCCATCAGGTAGCCGGCCCGCCAGGGCGACGCCAGCCCCGCGACCCAGGCCCGCGGTGAACGCCACAAGCTGGGCAGGGGCGACACGATGAGCGCCGCGCTCCAGCCTGCTGCGTGCCCCTCGGCGTGGCGCAGGCCCATCGCGGCCTGCCGGGCCGAGGCGTCGGGGAAGTAGGCCAGGCTCCGCAGATGGCCTTGCGCCTGGCGACGCCACGTCGCCGGCGTACCGATCTGCGGCCGGCGGGCGGCGGCGGCCACGGCTTCCAGGATGCCTTCGCGGATGGGTTGGCGCCACGCGGCGTTCTCGCGTTCGCTGTCGGCATCGAGCGTGGCATCCGCAAACCTCGGCCGCACCGGGTCCATGCCGTCATAGCCGATGACCGGCGCCGCATGCTCGCGGCAGACGGCCTCCAGCACCAGCGCGAGCTGGTAGACGGCGCCCTCGCGCAGGCTGCGCGCCCGCTGCCAGTCGCCCAGCAAGCCTTCGATCCGCGCGGGCGTGTCGGGCAGCGGCAGGGTCTCGCTCCAATGGCCCATCTGGTACAGGCGCAAGCGCTCGCCCGGCGCGCACAGCGCCTGCTGCAGCGTGCGCGCGATGCTGCCCTGCCAGCCGATGTCCACGAAGGCGACGTCCTGCGCGGCCGGCAGGCCCCAGGTTTGCAGGTAGCGGCGCAGCTGCGACAGCAGGCGCTCGCGCTGCAGGGTGAGCTGCCGCTGGAAGGCCCCGGACGCGGCCCAGGCGGCCAGCTGGCCTGGCTCGACGGCGGCGAGCTGGGTTCGCAGGTCATCAGGCAGCGCGTCCACGTCGATGCCGAGAAAGCGCAGCAAGGACGTTGACGTGGCCACACCGGCGCGCACGGCCAGCGCGTGCTGCACGGCGGCCGCGTCGATGCGGGCGTGGCGCAGCAGATTGGTGGAGCGCCGTGACAGGTAGGCGTAGTGCAGCTGGGGCGGTTCGACCTCGCCGCCGTGGGCCTGCCAGCACTGCTGCACCTGGCGCAGGAACTCGCCGTCGCGTGCGATGAACACCAGGTGCCGCACGCCATCGCGCTGCGCCGCGGCCTGCAGCAGCCCCGCGAACGCGACGAAGACCGGGCCCAGCTGGCCGCGCCCAAAGGCGTGGCGCCGCTCGGGCGTCGCCGCTGCGCTCATGGCGCCCGTTCGGCGAGAACGCGCCGGTACAGGTCGAGGAAATTGCCGGCCATGCGCTCACGGCTGAAATGCGCCACCGCGCGCCGGCGCGCGGCCTCGCCCAGCGCCGGCAGCGTCTGGCGCTCCACCGCATCGGCCACCGCACGCGCCAGTGCCGCCGTGTCCTTGCGCGCGACCAGCACGCCGCCCTCGCCCACGATTTCGGGGATGCCACCCGTATCGAACGCGAACACCGGCGTGCCGCAGGCCATGGCCTCGATGACCGCCAGCGGCTGGTTGTCTGCCAGCGACGGGTAGAGCATCACATCGGCGGCGGCCAGCAACTCGGCCATGCGCGGACCGTTGTCGACGTAACCCGTCCAATGAACGGCCATGCCGGCCAGGCGCTGTGGGGCGTCGGCCGGCATGATGCCGATGCACAGCAGCCGCGCCCGTGCACGCAAGGCCTCGGGCATTTGCTCCAGCGCCTGCACGCCCCAGGCGAAGCCCTTGTTCCGGTCGGCCAGGTTGCCGGCCATCATGACGATCAGCAGGCCATCGGTCGCGAGGCCCAACCGCTGCCGGGCCGAGGCCTTGTCCTGCGGCACGAAGACGCTGCCGACGTCGATGCCGTTGAACACCACGGCCGGACGCTGCCCGGCATACAGCTTGGACTGCGCCGCCTCGTCGGCCAGCCAGCTCGACGGCGACGTGAGCGTCAGGCGCCCCTCGCTCGCCAGCCGCGCCTTGGCGCGCCACAGCAGCGGCACACCGTTGAACGCGCCCCAGAACGGGTAACCGCGCCCCGCCCGCAGCGGGCAGCTCGCGTTGCAGCCCGGCCCGTCAGCGCGCCAGCGCTTGCAGCCCAGGGGTTCGTTTTCGAAGGGGTAGATGCAGCCGGCCGTGAAGGGCGAATAGTCGTGCAGCGTCCAGACCACGGGCTTGCGCCGGCTGAGCCACAGCAGGCTGCGCGCGGACATCAGCTCGGTGATGTCGTGGACATGGATCAGGTCGGCATCCAGCAGGCCCGAGCTGCGCAGCGCGGGCCATTCGAGGGGCACGGCTTCGGGCGTGCCGAGGAACCATTGGGCGGCGAGGCCCACCTTGAGCGCCACGCGAAGCGGCCGCGAGGTGCCGAAGACCGGCGTGACCTCGGGCGGATAGATGTCCCGCAGGCGCTGCCGCCCGCCCCACCCCGCGTAATGCCGCACGTCGACGCCGCAGGCGGCCAGACTCGCCGTCAGCTCGACGGCGATGCGCGAGGCGCCGCCGCCGAAGGCGTCGGCCTTGCTGAGCACGGCGATCCTCATCGGATGGCGATGCAAAGATAGTTGGGCGCGAGCGGCAGGCGGCTGGCCGTTTCCAGACCCAGCTCGCTGGCGATGAGCAGGCGCCGCCAGCCGCGCAGGACCGGCCGCCCCAGCCGATAGAAGGCCTCCTTCAGCAGCGCTCTCGGATACGGGAAGTAGCGCCGCCAGACCTGGGACCAGGGCTCGATCCACGACAGCTCGTCGCGCGTGACCACCGAGCTGAAGCCGCTGGCCTTCAGCAGCCCCTCCAGCGCATCGGCGGTGGGCGTGAAACGGTGCGTGTAGTCGATGTACATCATGCGCATACCCACCACGCTGTCGGGGTTGGGGTTGCGCAGCACCAGGCGGCCGCCGGGCTGCACAGCCTGCGCAAGCAGCCCAATCAGCTCGATCTGCTCCCCGGCTTCCAGGTGCTCGATGACGTCGAGCAGGTAGATCGCGGCCCAGCGCCGCCCTCCTGCGATCTGCTCGCGCAGCCAAGCCATCGAGTCCTCCACGTGTTCGACCGGCACCCCACTGGATCGCGCCACGGCCGACTGTTCGGCGCTGATGTCGATGCCCTGGCAGGGCACGCCCCGCTGCTGCAGCGCTTCGAGCAGATAACCCCAGCCGCAGCCGAAGTCCAGCACCTCGCCCTGCAGCGCCGCTGGCAGCAGGTCCACGTACTTGTGCATGTGGCGCACGACCACGGCGCGCTCGCCCTGCATCTGCCCGTAAAGATCGCTGTAGGAAATGCCCATGACTTCTCAAGTTCTCCCGCGAGAGCGCAAGTGACGAAGCTGCAGCCAGCCGCGCAGCCACCACCCCAGGCCGGCTTCGTGGCGCAGCGCGAGCGGCAACGCGCCGACATATTGCAGGAAAAGCGCGCGCTCCCGCGACGACACCAGGCTGCGCAGAGCCGCCCGCGGCGACATGGCGGCCGCCATGTTGACCACCTGACCCAGGCCAAAGGTCTCTTCGTGCGCGTAGCGGCACAAGGCCTGGAACAGCGCCAGCGGCATCTGCTGGCAGCCCGACCAGAAGGCCAGCGACGCCTGCCGCCACGCAGCCAGCGTCGCGTCTCCTGGCTGCCCGGCCCATTCGGCAGCGCGGTGCGGCGCGTCCTCCAGCACGGCGGCCTGGAACGCGGCGCTGAACGCGTCCTCCTCGCCGGCGGCGGCCAACGTGTGCGCCTCGCCGCCGCGATAGCCGGCCACGGTGCCGAGCGCCTGGTGGAACAGGTATTCGATCGGCATCAGGTTGCCGCCCGGCATGCGGTCGGCGTTCGACGAGTCGAACAGCAGGCCGTGCTTGCGCACGTTGGCGGGCTGGGGGTTCATGTAGGGATACAGGCCCACGTAGACGCCCTCCCACTGCAGCTGCGGGAACGCCAGGGCCAGGTTGTCCTGGATGGTGCCGCGCCAGCCGATGTCCACGACCAGAACGCGCTGGGCGCGCATGGCGTCGGCGTGCTGCGCCTGCAGGTAGGCCGCCACCTCAGCATGCTTGCGCGCTGCCACGTCGGCGAGCCAGGCCGCCAGGGCCGGATCGGCACCGATGGCTCGGCCGAGCACCGGCCCGGCGCCGCCGGGCGGCGAGGGCGGCGCGGGAAGCGGCTCTCCCAGCGAAGCCAGCAGCTGTGGCCAGCCGGCCTGCGGGTATTGGGTGAACAGGCGGTCCAGCCCGGCCGCGCCCTGGTCGTGCAGCGACGCAGCGAAGGTGGACAGCCGGCTGACCCGCAGCAGCTCCGCCGCGGGCGCGGCAGCGGGCGCCGCCCAGAAGCGCTCGAAATAGGCCTTGAACAGCAGCCCCTCGCGCGTCATGAACAGCACCCGGTCGACGCCCAGTTCGCGGCTGCGCATCTGCAAGTCCACGCACATCCAGGCCAGCAGCGCGCTGGCATCCCGAGCCAACGCGTGCATGTCAGCGCCGAGAACGGCGCTCATGCGCGCGCCCGCCAGCTGGCCACATCGACGCGCGGCCGCCACTGCGCGCGGCCGATGCCGCGCAACGCCGGGAAGGCCAGCGACGACAGCATGGCAGTGGCCACATAGGTGAACCCGTCGGCCCACAACGCGCCGCGGAAGCCGTAGGCCGGCACCAGCCAGGCCAGCAGCGGCAGCCCCAGCGCCAGGCCCAGCAGCGCGCAGTACAGGTGGTGCGCGTGCAGGCCCTGGATGGAGATCGCGAAGCCGCGCACCGTGCCCGACAGCAGCGGGATGCCGAGCAGGCACAGCAGCGTGGAGGCCGCGGACACGGGGGCGTATTCCGCGCCCAGCGCCCAGGTGATCAGCGGTGCGCCGGCCAGCGCGTTGAACGCGACGATGCCGGCCGCGATCAGGTAGGCCAGGCCGAAGGCGGCGCGCAGGTGCTGCGTGTAAAGCGCAGGCGACTCACGATGGCTGCGCACGAGCTGAGGCAGGAACTGCAGCAGCGCGAGGTTGCCCACCGCCATGTACAGCTCCAGCACCCGCATGGACGACGCATACAGGCCGAGTTGGCGGCTGTCCGCCAGCTCGGCCAGCGCGAAATAGTCCAGCCGCAGGAAGGCCGTGACGGCAAAGCCGGCCGCGAACAGCGGCAGCGACGCACGCGCCAGCTGGCGCACCTCGGACCGCAGCACGTCGGCGCCGACCACCACCCCGGCAGGCCAGGGGTCGAAACGGCGGCTGACCGCCACCGAAATACCCAGCAGCACGGCCGACTCCACCAGGCTGATCAACGCAACCAGCCACACGCTGACCGCGGCGGGCTCGCGGACAAGCACGACCAGCTTGACCGCGAAGAACAGCGTCACGGCAACGATGCGCCAAGGCGACTGCCGGTGCAGGCTGTTCAGCGCCTGGGCCCGCAGCCTGAGCACGTCGGCAGCACTCAGCAGGCACTGCACAAACGCCAGCAGCGGCAGCAGCCACCAGGGCCCCAGCGTGCCGGCGAATGCGGCGGTGCTCGCCACCAGCCCCAGCAGCGCGAGCAACGAGGACAGGCTGCGCAGCACCAGCACCGACCGGACCAGCCGGGCCGGGTCCTGCTCCCCCACGAAGCGCGTGATGACGATCTGGTCCGTGCCCATCTGCGCCACCATCGCGCACAGCGCGGCGATCGTGAAGGACAACGCCGTGATGCCCGCCAGCTGAGGCCCCCAGTGGCGGGCGCAAAGCAGCCCCAGCAGCGCCGAGAAGAAGGCGAACACCACCCCCTCGATCAGCACGATGGACAGGCCGCGCGGCGGCTTCACGGCAGCGTCTCTCCGGCCACCGGTGCCAGGGCCTGCCGGACCACGGCCTGCGCGTCGGTCGCCCCGGCCAGTGCGCGCGCGAGTCGCCCGGCCAGATCGGGAGGTGCGGCCGCTTCGGCCAGGCGCACATGCAGCGCGATGGCCACTTCGCCCAGGAACACGGCCTGCTGCGGCGTGCGGGGCTGGCGCGACAGGTCTGGCAGCAGGGCCAGCAGCATGTCGCGCGGCGCCTTCACGTGGCAGGTCGACAGGCCGTGCCGGCGGGCCATCGCGATGTCGGCATGCGGGTTGTCGCCGACGTGCATCCAGTTCGGCGGCTTCGCGCCGAGATGCTCGCCCACGTGCAGGAACAGGCCGCCATCGCCGTGCTTGCTGCGGTTGGCCTCGGAGGACACGAACAGCGGCAGCGACGGGTAGCCGGCAGCCTGCAGCAGCGTGGCGATGTGCGGCGCCGACAGGTACATGTCCGACACCCCAGCCACGGTCACGCCGCGCGCCAGCAGGGCCTTCACCAGGTCCAGGCACCAGGGATTGGCCTGGGCGAGGCTGACTTCCATCGCCAGCTCCGCCGCCGGATCGAAGCGGTAGAAGCGGTAGATGTCCGCCAGCCGGGGCTCGCGCCGCAGCAGGCGCCGGCACGTGGCGGTCACGGCGGCCTCGACGGATGCGCGCCACGCCGTCGCGCGCCCGTGCGGCAGCAGGCCGAATGCATCCGCCGGGAACAGCACGCGCCGCCACAGCAGCGTATCGAACACGTCAAAGGTCACCACCGAGCCACCGCGCGCCAGAAAAGATGTCACGACGGGTGCCGGATCCCTCACGGAAGGCGGCATCACATCACCGTCGACAGCGACGTGCCGAGCGCACAATTCCCGCGCCCCGACTTCCTGCCGCATTTGAGGCATTGCATGAACAAGATATTCAGTGACCTGTTTGTCCTGGAACTGGCCAACAACCACTGGGGTCGGATCGACCGTGGTCTGGCCATCATCAACGCCTTCGCCCAGGTCGTGCGCTTCAACAACGTACGCGCGGCGATCAAGCTGCAGTTTCGCGACGTCGATCACTTTATCTCCCCCACCTTCAAGGGCCGCGAGGACTTGCGCTACGTCAAGAAGACCGAAGCGACAAAGCTCACGCGGGGCGAATACGGCATCCTCATCAACGCCATCCGCGAGCAGGGCTGCATCCCGATGGCCACGGCCTTCGACGAAGCCTCCGTGGACCTGTGCGAAGCCTTCGACCTGCCCATCATCAAGGTGGCCAGCTCCGACCTGAACGACTGGTTCCTGCTCGACCGCATCGCCAAGACGAGGAAGCCGGTCATCGTGTCCACCGGCGGCTCGTCGGAGAAGGACATCGACGACCTCGTCACCTTCTTCGCCAACCGCCACATCCCGCTGTCGCTGAACCACTGCGTGTCGCTGTACCCGTCCGAGGACGGCGAACTGGAGCTCAACCAGATCGACTACCTGCGCCACCGCTACCCGCAGCTCGTCATCGGCTTCTCTTCGCACGAGTACGGCGACTGGAGCAGCTCGATGCTGATGTCCTACGCCAAGGGCGCGCGAACCTGGGAACGCCACATCGACATCGAGGCCGACGGCATCGCCGTGTCGCCCTACTGCTCGCTGCCGCACCAGGTCGACACCTGGTTCAAGGCCTATCACAAGGCGCGCGAAATGTGCGGCCCCAGCGGCGACACCAAGCGCATCCCCAGCAAGCGCGAGATCGAATACCTGGACCAACTGGTGCGCGGCGTCTACCTCAAGCGCGACCTGCCGGCCGGCTACGAGTTCCACCACAACAGCGTGGACCGCGACTTCTACCTGGCCATCCCGCTGCAGAAGGGCCAGCTCTCCTGCCGCGAGGTCATGAACGGCCAGCGCTCGGTGCGCGAGCTCAAGGCCGACACGGCGCTGATGATCGACGACCTGGACAGCCCTTACGCCAGCACGCCGGCGCTGCGCAACCTGATCTACAACCGCGGCCTGTGAAGCCGGATCTCGCGAGCTTCCTGGCCGAGGACTTCGAGCGCATTGCGCCGCTGGCGCCCGCACTTGACGCGTTGGACGGCCAGCGGCTGTACCTCAGCGGCGCCACCGGCTTCTTCGGCAAGCACCTGCTGGCGCTGCTGGCCCACCTGCACGAGGGCGGGCTGCGCTTCGAGGTCGCCGGCCTGAGCCGCGACCCGCAGCGTTTCCTCGCCGCCGAACCCTGGGCCGCCAGGCTGCCCTGGCTGCGGCTGCTGCCCGGTGACGCACGCCAGCCCTGGCCCGGCGAAGGGCAGTTCGACCTGCTGCTGCACGCGGCCACCGACACCCATGCCAGCGCGCACACCGACGCACAGGCCGTGTTCGACGACGCGCTCGCCGGCACACGCCAGGTGCTGGCCTTCGCCGCGGCCCACGGCGTGCGCCGGCTGCTGCTGACCGGCTCCGGCGCGCAGTACGGTGCGCAGCCGCCCGCGCCCATCGCCGAGGACGCCGCGCAGGCCTGTGATCCCACCCTGCCCGGCAGCGCCTACGGCGAGGCCAAGCGCGTGGGCGAACTGCTCGCCGCGCTGCATGCACAGCAGCACGGCTGCGCCGTCGTGCCGACGCGTTGCTTCGCCTTCGTCGGCCCGGGCTTGGACTTGCACGGCCATTTCGCGATCGGCAACTTCATCCGCGACGCGCTGGCCGGCGGCCCGCTGCGCCTGAACTCCTCCGGCCAGGCCGTGCGCAGCTACCTCTACGGCGCCGACCTGGCTTGGTGGCTGCTGCACCTGCTGTTGAGCGCACCGGCCGGGCAACCAATCAACATCGGCGGCGGCCAGGGCCTTCGCGTCATCGAGCTGGCCCAGCGCGTGCGCGACCTGCTCGCACCGGCGACCGAGGTGCTGGCCGGCCCCGAGCAGCCCGGCGAGGCGCGGCGCTTCTACCTGCCGGCCATCGCCCGCGCCGAAGGCCTGGGCCTGGCTGCCTGGACGCCGCTGGACCTTGCCATCCAGCGCACGGCGCGCTGGCACCGCCACTGAAATTCAGCGCGGCATCGGCTGCGGTTGCCGCAGCAGGTGGGCCATCGGCCCCGGCGTCAGCCGCCCGACATAGTGCCAAGCCTGGCCGTTGTAGCCGGCCATGCTGCCGCCCTCGTCGGGCCAGCGCGAGCCGCCCTGCGCTTGGCGCACCAGCTCCTGCGCGGGCGTGGCCACGCCCACCAGCAGCATGAGCAGCAGCGCGACCCGCAGGCGGCGCGGCAGGTCGCCCCGGCCAAGCGCCTGGGCGACGCAGAGCATCAGCAACGTGACCGGTGCGATGCCGGCGCGCATGACCAGGTCGTTGCCCGGCCCGAAGCGCAGCAGCGGCAGCACGAACAGCAGCGCGCAGGCCGCCCAGAACTCCCAGCCCAGCCGCCGCGGCCCAGCCGCCAGCAGCACGCAGGCCAGGAAGCCCCACTCGAGCATCGTGAAGCAGATCCACTGATACCAGGTGGCCGCGGACGCCGCCACCGCGGCCATGGCCCGCCCCGCCTCGGGCAACACCTCGGTGACGATGCCGAAGCTCACGAACACCGCCAGCAACGCCAGCACCGGCAGCGCGGCCAGCACTTCTGGCCGCACCAGCTCGCGCAGCCAGCTGCGCCAAGGCTGCCGCCTCAGGCTGACGAGCGCGAGCAGCGGCAGCAGCCCGACGCAAGCCAGCGGTGACCACAAGGCCGCGGCGGCCAGCAGCGCCGCCGCAGGGGCCGCAGCCAGCCCCGCGTCACGATGCCGCCACACCAGCGCCGCGCCCAGCCAGGCCGGCAGCGCATGGTTGGGCGCCCAGAACAGCAGCGTGGTCTGCGACGAATACTGCAGCCACGGCGCCCACCATTCGATGTGCTCGCCCAGTTCCGGCGTGCGCGCCTTCTCCAGCAGGAAGCCGAGGATGTCCATGCCGCTGAACAGCACCAGCACGGCCAGCAGCGCGGCGACGACGGCAGGGCGCCGGCTGGGCCAGGACTGAACGATCAGGGCGAAGAAGAGCAGCACGCCCAGCGCCGTCCACAGGCCGAGCAGCAGCCGCGCCGCCTCCACGCCGCCCAGCCAGGCGCCCAGGCCCGCCGGGATCAGGTAGTAGCCCATCGAGAAGCGCAGCACCGCCTCGCCGCCGGCCAGTTCGCCGTACCCCACCGGCCAGGCGCCCAGCGTGAGGTCGCGCAGCACGACCATGCGCACGCTCCAGTCCGGGTTGAGCGGCAGCCCGCCGAGCAGGCCGCTGCTGCCCACCCACACCAGCGCGACCGCGCCAAGCGCCAGCCACAGCGCCGGGCGCAGCGGCTGACCGCCGCGCCGACGGCGGGTCATGACGGCGCGGGCGCTGAAAGCCAGCACGGCGCTCAGCGCCAGCGCCACCGGCCAGCGCCACCAGCCCCAGGCGAAGAGCAGCATGGGCGCGAGCAGATAGCCCAGCGCCGCCAGCTCCAGCCGGTCGAGCTGGCGCGGGGCGCCGCTGGCGTTCACGCCTGGCGCTCGCCGGAGTGGCGTGGCAGCGCATCGCCCGGTGGCAGGTTCACGCGCTCCTTCTCCACCACCAGCGGCCGCTTGCTGACCTGGGTGTGGATGGCGGCCACGTACTCGCCCAACAGGCCGATGAAGAACAGCTGCACTGCACCGAAGAAGAACAGACCGATGATGATGGGCGCCGTACCGACGGTGAAGTAGTCCCAGAACACCAGCTTGGCCACCAGGTAGCCCAGCGACACCAGCAGGCTCATCGCACTCAGGCTGAAGCCGGCCAGCGTGGCCAGCCGCAGCGGCAGCTTGGAGTGACTCGTCAGGCCCAGCATGGCCAGGTCGTACAGCGTGTAGAAGTTGTTCTTCGTGATGCCGCGCACGCGCGCCGGCTGCTCGAACTCGACGGTCGCGTAGTGGATGCCCAGCTCGGCGATCAGCCCGCGGAAATAGGGGTAGGGGTCGCCCAGGCCGCGGATGATCTCGACGACCGAACGGTCGTAGAGGCCGAAGCCGGTGAAGTTGGCGATCAGCGGCACGTCGGCCATGCGACCCAGCGCGCGGTAGTAGAAGCGGCGCAGCACCGCCATCGCCCAGGTCTCGCGCGAGCGCGGCTTCACGCCGAGTGCGATCAGCTCGCCGGCGCGCCAGTGGGCGACGAACTGTCCGATCAGCTCGGGCGGGTCCTGCAGGTCGGAGGCCATGCAGATGACGGCCTGTCCGCTGGCCTGGTACATGCCATGCAGCGGCGAGCGCACGTGGCCGAAGTTGCGTGCGTTGACGATGAGCTTGACGCGCGGGTCGGCCGCGGCGAGGGCCTTCACGCGGGCGACGGTGTCGTCGGTGGAGCCGTTGTCCAGGAAGATGTGCTCGAACTCGAAGTCGGCCGCGGGGCCGCCGGGAGCGAACTGGGCCTTGATGCGCTGGTGCAACTCGGCGACGTTGTCGGCCTCGTTCAGGCAGCTGGTGACGATGCTGATCAGGGTCATGCGCGCGCATCCTAGGGCCTGGGCGCATGGCCGGGAAACTCAGGGCGCGGCCGCGTGTGACGTTCCCCCGGCGGAAGCCACGACCGGCTCGCGCTCCGGCAGGATGTAGACGAGGCTCTTGCCGCCACCCAGCGTCGGCAGCACGACCTGGTCGAAGAAGGCCGGGTCGACGACGACGCAGCCCAACGTGATGCGGCGGTCCTGCAGATTGGCGGACATCAGGCGCTCGGGGCGGTGCTGGCGGGCCGGCGCGGGGCGCAGGCGGTGGATGGCGAGGTTGGCGTCGTAGTCGATCCAGACGATGCGCTCGCCGCTCAGGTTGCGCCCGGGCTGCGCCTCGAAGCGGCCCGCCGGCGTGACGCGCTCGTGCGGTTGCAGGGCCGACGGCTCCTTGCCGCGGGAGCTCGACGGCTCCCTGTCGCCCGGCATCTGCCCGAGCAGGACGGGCGCGCGGCCGACGAGGCGGCCGTCAGCGGCGTAGACGGACAGCGTCGCCTGGTGTTTGTCGACGATGGCGAAGGGGCGGCCGTCCTGCCCATCCGCCGCAACCGGCCTTGAGATGACCTGCGCGCCCGCTGCTGAGGCCGCAAGAACGCCGCAAACGGTGACGATGCGCCACAACCCTGCGCTGGCCCGATCTGCCCAACTGCTGCCCACACGACGCCCCTTGTCACGGGCGGCGCCAACTTCGCGCCAGCCTTGCGAGGCAGTCTAGGAAGGGGGTCTTGTAACCAACAGATCAGGAATTCACGGTTTGGCGTTGTTACCAGCCCGGGATCCGGCCTGGGCCTGGGCCTGAGCCAGCAGCTGCTGCGGCGCGGCAGCCGGGAAGAAGGCCGTCAACGGGTGGCACTCGGGCAGGACGTAGACCACGGCGCGACCCCGGCCGAGGTTGGGCCAGACGGTGCGGTCGAAGAAGTCGACCGGCACATTGATGCAACCCCAGCTGATGCGGTTGTCCGCCGGCGTCGGCGTGGCCAGGCGCTCCAGGCGGCGTTCCTTGGGGTTGGTGGCGCGCACGCGGTGCATGGACACCGCGGCGCCGTAGTCCACCCAGACGACGTCGTGGCCCAGCGAGTTGCGGCCCGGCTCGGACACGAAGCGGCCGGCCGGGGTCGTGCGCTCCTGGGGCTTGATCTCTTCGATGGACTTTTGCCCGATGCCGGCCACGGACAGGTCGCCCGCCGCGTAGCCCAGCAGCACGGGGCTGGTGCCCAGCAGGCGGCCACCTGCGGCAAAGACGTAGACCTGCGCGCGGCGCTTGTCGACGATGGCGAAGGGGCGGTCGCCGTTGTCGGCCTCCCGCACCGCCCAGGCGGCCACGCGGGTGACGTCGCTCGGGGGCGAGCGGACGTCTGCGAAATCGAGGCGACGCTCGATGACGGCCGACTGGGGCTGCGGCTGTGCCTTCGCGGGTGTGGCGGCAACCACGTGAGCGATGGGTGCCGGCTTGCGCTTGAACCGGTCGCCGAAGAACCCGAAGAGGACGGCCAGCACCAGGGCAGCGATGACGCCACCCTGGGCCAGGCCGCTGAGGATGTCGCGCCGCCGGGTGGCGGCGACGAGATCAGCGCCTGCTCCGAAACGCATGATGGATGGCGGAGAAAGCGCTCAGCCCGCCCGATCAGTTACGGTCGGCGCGGGGTGCGGGCTCGTAGCTCGGGGCCGGGCTGGGGCTGGGGGCCGGAGTCGTCGTCGTGGCGGGCGTCGGGTACGAGTTGTCCGTGGCCGACTGGCCCGGCGTCGTGCTCGGCAACGGCGCAGCGGGGTCGACCTGCGGCGTTTGCTGCTGAATCTGCGCGGTGTTGTCTGCCGGCGGCACGGCGTTCGGGTCGGCGGGCGTCTGCTCGCTGATCGTGGTTGGCATCGTGGGCGTCGCGGCGGTCGCGGCGGTCATCGGGTCGGCCGGCTGCTGCTGGTCGTCGGTTTGGGCAACGGCCAGGCCAATGCCGGTCACGAGGAGGGCGGCGGTCAGGGCGCTGGTGGCGGTCTTCAGGTTGGACATGAGGGACTCCTTTGAAAACGGGGGATCGGCGCGGGGCCGGGCGGCAAGGCCAGGCGTTTGCACCGGCTGGAATCCACTCTAGGGCGCGGTCATCTCGCGCGGCGTCGGCCCTGCGTCCAATGAGGTGTAGGAGGTGCCCCCACCCCGTAGCGGCTCGTTACCCCGCGCTACTGGGGCCGCCCGCTCAGAGGGAGAAGTCGTAGTCGATCGTCAGCGGCGCGTGGTCGCTGAACATCTGGGCGGTGTAGATGGACTCGCGCCGGGCCAGCGCGGCGAGGCCGGGCGTGGCGAGGTGGTAGTCCAGCCGCCACCCGACGTTGTTGGCGCGCGCGGCGCCGCGATTGCTCCACCAGGTGTATTGCTCGGCACGGTCGTTGAGCGTGCGGAACACGTCCACGACGCCGCCCGTGTCAAACAGCCCCGTCAGCCAGGCACGCTCCTCAGGGAGGAAGCCGCTGTTCTTCTGGTTGCTGCGCCAGTTCTTCAAGTCGATTTCCTTGTGGGCGATGTTGACATCGGCGACGAGGATGAACTCGCGCTCGGCCTTCAGCGCCAGCAGGTGCGGGTACAGGGCCGCGAGGAAGCGGTACTTGACCGCCTGACGCTCCTCGCCACTGGTGCCGCTGGGGAAGTAGACGCTGATGAGACTGAGCTTGCGCCCCGGCTTGTCGAAGCGCTTCTCGACCCAGCGGCCTTCGCAATCGAACTCGGGGATGGCCAGTCCGGTGATCAGGTCACTGGGCTCTTCCCTGGTGTACAGGCCGACGCCCGAGTAGCCCTTCTTCTCGGCGTAGTGGAAGTGGCCGTCGAGCTTGTCGCAGCTGCGGAACTTGGCCTCCACGACATCGGCCTGCGCCTTGAGTTCCTGCACGCCGACCGCGTCGGCCTGCTGCTGGTCCAGCCATTCGAAGAAGCCCTTGCTGGCGGCGGAACGCACGCCGTTGAGGTTGGCGGTGATGAAGCGCATCTGAACTTGGGAGAAGGGAGAGGGTTGACCACTAGAAGTATCGCAGTGCAGCAAATGCACAACACCCCCAGCGCGCTTTCATCACGAAAACGTCACGCGATCTTTACGATCCCGTAGGAATCAGAGGCGCCACAAGCGCCCATTTTTTCTCGCCGCGTGCTCCCCCCCGTCAACCCGAGGATTTCTCATGCCAAAACAACGCATTTCCCCGACCCTGCTCGCGCTAGCGCTGGGTGCGGCCTTCCCGATGCAGGCCGCCGTGGCGCAGACCGCGCCGGCACCCGAGGCCAAGAAGGACGTGAGTCAATTGGAGGCCGTCATCGTGACCGGCAGCCGCCGCGCCGAGAACCTGAAGGACGTGCCGCTGTCGATCTCGGCGATCAAGGGCGAACAGCTCGACGCCTACAACGCCAGCGGCCAGGACGTGCGCGCGCTGTCGGGCCGCGTGCCCAGCCTGAACATCGAATCGGACTACGGCCGCACCTTCCCGCGCTTTTACGTGCGCGGCCTGGGCAACACCGACTTCGACATGAACGCATCCCAGCCCGTGGGCCTGGTCTATGACGATGTCGTGCAGGAAAGCATCGCGCTCAAGGGCTTCCCGGTGTTCGACATGGAACAGGTCGAGCTGCTGCGCGGCCCCCAGGGCACGCTGTTCGGCCGCAACTCGCCGGCCGGCGTCATGAAGTTCGACTCGGCCAAGCCCGGCAAGCGCCTGGAAGGCTTTGCCAACTTCAGCTACGGCCGCTGGAACTCGGCCAACCTCGAAGCCGCCGTCAACGTGCCGCTGAATGACGACTGGCAGATGCGCGTCGCCGGCATCGTGCAGCGCCAGGACAACCGCGTGCACAACCCGCTGCCCAACGCCACGGCCGACCTCGAGGGCTACAACGACAAGGCGCTGCGCGTGCAGGCGGCCTACAAGAACGGCAACTTCTCCGGCCTGTTCAAGGTCCAGGCGCGTGACTTCAAGGGCACGGCCACGACCTTCCGCGCCAACATCATCAAGCGCGGCACGAACGACCTCGTCGACGGCTACGACGACGCCAGCTACCCGACCGACGGCTACAACTCGCAGACGCTGACGTCCAGCGAAGTCAGTGCACGCCTGCGCTGGGACTTCGACGGCGTGTCGCTGTACTCCATCACCGCCCACGACCGCGCCAAGTTCTACAGCCGCGGCGACGTGGACGGCGGCTTCGGCTGCCGCTTCTGCGGCATCCCGGACGGCCCGCAGTACTACCCGTCCGGCTCGACGACGCCCTATCCGTCCGTCATCCCCTTTGACGCGCAAACGGCCGACGGCATCCCCACGCTGCGCCAGACGACGCAGGAATTCCGCCTGCAGTCCAACACCACCGCGCCGCTGCAGTGGATCGCCGGCCTGTACTACTTCAACGAGAAGCTGCAGGTGGACAGCTTCAACTTCGACAGCTTTGCTGCCGGCGACCCGCAGAACGGCTACGCCGTGCAGCACCAGACGGCCAAGTCCTGGGCCGCCTTCGGCAACGTGAACTACGCCGTCACGCCTGACTTGAAGATCCGCGGCGGCCTGCGCTACACGGACGACAAGAAGGACTTCGACGCCGTGCGCACCTGGACACCGGGCAAGGCCGTCAACGTCGACATCATCGGCCCGTTCTACACCCACCCCAAGTCCACGAACTGGAGCTGGGACCTCGGCGCGAACCTCAACGTCAGCAAGTCCACGAGCCTGTTCGCCCGCGTGGCCACCGGCTACCGCGCGCCGTCCATCCAGGGCCGCGTGCTGTTCGGTGATTCCATCTCGGTGGCGAACTCGGAGAAGGTGCTGTCCGTCGAGGCCGGCTTCAAGGCCGACCTGCTGGACAACACCGCCCGCATCAGCGGCACGGTGTTCAAGTACCGAGTGAAGGACATGCAGCTGACGGCCGGTTCGGGTTCGACCAACCAGAACCGCCTGGTCAACGCCGCCAAGGCCGAGGGCCAGGGCTTCGAACTGGACGCGCAGGCCATCATCGCCCGCGACTGGCGCACGACGCTGGGCTTCTCGTACAACGACACGAAGATCAAGGACGCCAACCTCTTCGTGCTGCCCTGCGGCAATGCCGGCTTCCAGTCCCTGACGCCCAACACCGGTTGCACGGTGCTCGACCCGGCCGGCCCGCTGGCTGGCACCGTCAGCATCAACGGCAACCCGCTGCCGCGCGCACCCAAGGTCACCTGGAACTGGACGCTGAAATACAGCACCGAGATCGGCGACGGTGAACTGACCGTGCTGACCGACTGGGCCTACAAGGACAAATACAACATGTTCCTGTACGAGGCCGTCGAGTACAAGGCCAAGTCGGCCCTGGAAGGCGGCCTGCGCGTGGGCTACGGCTGGGCCAACGGCAAGTACGAGGTCGCTGCGTACTCGCGCAACATCACCAACCACCGCCAGGTCGTCGCCGCCATCGACTTCGACAACCTGACCGGCATCGTCAACGAGCCGCGCAGCTACGGCGTTCAGTTCAAGGCCAGCTTCTGACAGTACGGGACAGCCCAGACCAGCTACTCATGGGCTGTGCTGTCCTCACCTGACTCAGCACTAGACGTCGTGCGGGCCTGACCCGCGACTGGGTAAAAGCACCGGCCGGCCCGGCCCCTTCTAGGGGTCGGGCCGGTTTTTTTGACCCCTAGAATCTTTCACATGCCCACCGCGCCGCTTGTTGATTCCCTCGCCCAGTCCTTTGTCGCGTTCGCTGTGGAGGCCGGCGTGCTGCGATTCGGTGAGTTCAAGACCAAGGCCGGCCGGCTCAGCCCCTACTTCTTCAATGCAGGCCTGTTCGACGACGGCGCCAAGCTCGGCCGCCTCGCCGGCTTCTACGCGGAGCGCCTGATCGCGTCGGGTCTTGCCTTCGACATGATCTTCGGCCCGGCCTACAAGGGCATCACGCTCGCTGCGGCCGTGGCCATGGAGCTGGCGCGGCGCGGACATAACGTGCCCTTCGCCTACAACCGCAAGGAAGCCAAGGACCACGGCGAGGGCGGCACCCTCGTCGGCGCGCCGGTGAAAGGCAGAGTGCTCATCATCGACGACGTCATCTCCGCCGGCACGTCGGTGCGCGAGTCCATCCAGATGATCGAGGCCGCCGGCGCCACGCCCTGCGGCGTGTCCATCGCGCTGGACCGCCAGGAGAAGGCGGCCGAGGGCGGCGTCGACAGCCCGCAGTCCGCCGTGCAGCAGGTGCAGCAGCGCTACGGTCTGCCTGTCGTCGCCATCGCCGGCCTGGCCGACCTGCTGGCCTATCTGGACGCCTCTCTCGACAGCGCGCCCGAGCTGGCCGCCTACCGCCCGGCCGTGCTGGCCTATCGACAGCGTTACGGGGTCTGATTGACCGTGAAGCGCGCGCTGCCCGTCGTTGCCTGTCTGCTCGCCGCCAGCACCGCGCTGGCCCAGGACACCACGCCTGCGAAGGGCATCTACACCTGCACGACGGCCGATGGGCGCAAGCTGACCGGCGACCGCCCGATTCCCGAATGCACGTCGCGCGAGCAGCGCGTGCTCAACCCCGACGGCTCGCAGCGCACGACGTTGCCACCCTTCCTCAGTCCCGAGGAGCGCGCCGCCAAGGAAGCCGCCGACCGCCGCGCCGCGGCCGACCGCATCGCCCAGCAGGACGCCATCCGCCGCGACCGCACGCTGATGCTGCGCTACCCCAACGAGGCCGCGCACCAGCGCGCCCGCAACGCCGCGCTGGACGACGCCAACAAGGCCGCGCGCATCTCGGAGCGCCGCATCAAGGATTTGAACGTCGAGCGCAAGCCGCTGCTGGACGAGGCCGAGTTCTACAAGGGCAGGCCGCTGCCGGCCAAGCTCAAGCAGGCGCTGGACGCCAACGACGCGAGCATCGAGGCCCAGCAGGCACTCATCGAGAACCAGAAGTCCGAACTCGTGCGCATCAACAAGAGCTTCGACGCCGAGCTCGCGCGGCTGAAGAAGCTGTGGGCCGGCGCCACGCCGGGCTCGATGCCACCACTGGGCGAACTGCCGGCGACGACACCGGCCCCGACGCCCAAGCGCTGATCGCGCCCGGGCGCCGCCGGTCTTATCCGAGCTTCTTCTTCAGCAGCTCGTTCACCAGCGCCGGGTTGGCCTTGCCCTTGGTCGCCTTCATCGCCTGGCCGACCAGCGCGTTGAACGCCTTGTCCTTGCCGGCGCGGAACTCGTCCACCGACTTCTGGTTCGCGGCCAGCACCTCGTCGAGGATGGCTTCGATGGCGCCGGTGTCGCTGACTTGCTTGAGGCCCTTGGACTCGATGACGGCGTCCACATCGGCCGCCTCGCCACTCCACAGCGTCTCGAACACCTGCCGCGCTGCGTTGTTCGAGATCGTGCCGTCGACGATACGGGCGATCAGACTGGCCAACAGTTCGGGGCCAACTGGCGCCGCATCGATCCCGCGATCCTCGGTATTGAGTCGGCGCGAGATCTCGCCCATGACCCAGTTCGCCACGAGCTTCGGCTGAGCACCCGCAGCCTTCGCGGCCTCGTAGTAGCGCGCCGTCGCCAGGCTCTGCGTCATCATCGTCGCGTCATAGGCCGGCAGGCCGTCCACGCTCTCGAAACGCGCGGCCATCACGCGTGGCAGCTCCGGCATCTCGCCCTTCACGCGCTCCACCCACTCCGGCGCGATCACCAGCGGCGGCAGGTCGGGGTCGGGGAAGTAGCGGTAGTCGGCCGAGTCCTCCTTGCTGCGCATCGCGCGGGTCTCGCCGGTGTCCGGGTTGTAGAGGATGGTCGCCTGCTGGATCTTGCGGCCGTCCTCGATCTCGTCGATCTGCCAGTTGACTTCGTAGTTCACCGCGTCGACGAGGAAGCGGAAGCTGTTCAGGTTCTTGATCTCGCGGCGCGTGCCATAGGGCTCGCCGGGCTTGCGCACCGACACGTTGACGTCGCAGCGGAACGAGCCTTCCTGCATGTTGCCGTCGCAGATGCCCAGCCACATCACCAGCGCGTGCAGCGTCTTGGCGTACTCGGCGGCCTCGGCGCCCGAGCGCATGTCGGGCTCGGACACGATCTCCAGCAGCGGCGTGCCGGCGCGGTTCAGGTCGATGCCCGACTGGCCGTGATAGTCCTCGTGCAGGCTCTTGCCCGCGTCTTCCTCTAAGTGCGCACGAGTCAGGTTGACCTTGTGCTTCACGTCGCCGACGAAGAACTCCACCGAGCCGCCCTGCACCACCGGGATCTCGAACTGGCTGATCTGGTAGCCCTTGGGCAGGTCGGGGTAGAAGTAGTTCTTGCGCGCGAAGATGGACAACGGCGCCACCTTGGCCCCCACCGCCAGGCCGAAGCGGATGGCCCGCTCGACGGCGGCGCGGTTCAAAACAGGCAGCGTGCCGGGCAGGGCGAGGTCCACCGGCGAGGCCTGCGTGTTCGGCGCCGCGCCAAAGGCCGTGGAGCTGCCGCTGAAGATCTTGCTCTGCGTGGAGAGCTGGACGTGGTTCTCGAGGCCGATGACGACCTCGTAGCCGCGGATGAGTTTGGGGGTGGGCATGTTCAGATCAGACTCCGCAGAGCCGCCTCAAGGAGGCTGGCACCCCCTCGGGGGGCAGCGAACAAAGTGAGCGTGGGGGTCATCAATATCCTGCGGGCGCAGCCAGATGCCAGTCGGTGGCCTGCTGGAGGGCGTGCGCCGCATGCAGCAGCTGCCCTTCCTTGAAGTAGTTGCCGATCAGCTGCAGGCCGACCGGCATGCCGCCAGCGCCCAGACCCACCGGCACGCTCATGCCGGGCAGGCCGGCCAGCGAGCCGGGCAGCGTGAAGATGTCGGCGAGATAGGCCTGCGTCGGGTCGTCCTTGCCCTCGCCATGCTTCCAGGCGACGGTGGGCGCCACCGGGCCCGCGATCAGGTCGCACTGCGCGAAGCACTGCTGGAAGTCGTCCGCGATCATGCGGCGCAGCTTCTGCGCCTGCAGATAGTAGGCGTCGTAATAACCGTGCGACAGCACGTACGAACCGATCATGATGCGGCGCTTCACCTCGGGGCCGAAGCCCTCGGCGCGGGTCTTCTTGTACATGTCCAGCAGGTCGTCGTACTGGGCCGCGCGGTGGCCGAACTTGACGCCGTCGAAGCGCGAGAGGTTCGAACTCGCCTCGGCCGGGGCAATGATGTAGTAGACGGGTATGGCCAGCTCGGTACGCGGCAGGCTCACATCCACCAGCGTGGCGCCCAACTTTTCCAGTTCGGCAAGGCCAGCGCGCACGGCGGTGTTGACGTCGGCCGACAGGCCGGCCGGGAAGAACTCCTTGGGCAGGCCGATGCGCAGGCCCTTCAACGGTTGAGCAGCCGTTGCGCCCTCGCGGGCCTGCAGCATCTGCGCATGGAAGTCCTGTGGCGGCTGCTGCACGCTGGTCGCGTCGCGCTCATCGAAACCGCTCATGGCCGACAGCAGCAGCGCGCAGTCCTGGGCCGAGCGGGCCATGGGGCCGGCCTGGTCCAGGCTGGACGCGAAGGCGATCATGCCGTAGCGCGAGCACACGCCGTAGGTCGGCTTGATGCCGGAGATGCCGGTGAAGCTGGCCGGCTGGCGGATGGAGCCGCCGGTGTCGGTGCCGGTCGTGCCAGGCACGAGGCGGGCCGCGACGGCCACGGCCGAGCCGCCGGAGGAGCCACCGGGTACGCGGCTGGCATCCCAGGGGTTGTTAGCCGGGAAGTAGGCGCTGTTCTCGTTGGCCGAGCCCATCGCGAACTCGTCGCAGTTCAGCTTGCCCAGGGCCACCGTGCCAGCAGCGTTGAGCTTGGCGATGACGGTGGCGTCGAAGGGGCTGCGGTAGCCGGCCAGGATCTTCGAGCCGGCCGTCGTCGGCATGTCGGCCGTGACGTAGATGTCCTTGTGCGCCAGCGGCACGCCGGTCAGCGCGCCCGCATGGCCAGCGGCCAGGCGCTCGTCGGCCCGGGCCGCGCGGGCCAGCGCACCTTCTGAATCGACGTGCAGGAAGGCGCCCAGCGCCTGGTCGTGGGCCTTGATGCGGTCCAGCAGGCCTTGCGTGGCCTCGCGACTGGACAGGGCACGGCTTTTCAGGGCGGCGGCCAGCTCGGCCACGCCCATGTCGTGAACGGGCTTCATTCGATGACCTTGGGAACGAGGAAGAGGCCGTCCTCGACGGCCGGGGCACTGCGCTGGTTGAGTTCGCGCTGGTTGGTCTCGGTGACGACGTCGTCACGCAGGCGCAGCTGAACCTGCTGGATGGCCGACAGCGGCGTGTACAGCGGCTCGACGCCGGCCGTGTCCACGGCGCTCATCTGGTCCACGATCTTGAAGAAGTCGTTCAGGTTGCCGAGCAGGCTGGCGGATTCGGCGGGCTGCAGCTCCAGCCGGGCCAGGTTGGCAATGCGGCTCACGTCGTCGGGGGTGAGGCTCATGGGTGCGTTTTCAGGTGTAAGGATTGAGCCAGAAACCCAATGGTGGTGGGCTCAAAACAAAGGTGATCGGTTATTATCGCCGCCCATCTTCCAAGCCTTCGAGGCTGCCCACTCAGCGACGTGTTTCGTCGCAGGCCGGGCGGCCTCGTTGCTTATCCAGACCCCGATTTTCATGCCGCGCCTTGCAGGCGAGGCCCCCGCGCCCATCATGTTCGCCTCCCTGCGCCGCTATTTCTCGACCGACCTCGCCATCGACCTCGGCACCGCCAACACCCTGATCTACGTTCGCGGCAAGGGCATCGTCCTCGACGAGCCCTCCGTGGTGTCGATCCGCCACGAGGGCGGCCCCAACGGCAAGAAGACCATCCAGGCCGTCGGCCGCGAGGCCAAGGCCATGCTGGGCAAGGTGCCCGGCAACATCGAGGCCATCCGCCCGATGAAAGACGGCGTCATCGCCGACTTCACGGTGACGGAGCAGATGCTCAAGCAGTTCATCAAGATGGTCCACGACTCGAAGACGTTCAAGCCGAGTCCCAGGATCATCATCTGCGTGCCCTGCGGCTCGACCCAGGTGGAGCGCCGCGCCATTCGCGAATCCGCCCTGGGTGCCGGTGCTTCCGAGGTCTACCTGATCGAGGAACCGATGGCCGCCGCGATCGGCGCCGGTCTTCCCGTCAGCGAGGCCTCGGGCTCCATGGTCGTCGACATCGGTGGCGGCACCACCGAGGTGGGTGTCATCTCGCTGGGCGGCATGGTCTACAAAGGCTCGGTCCGCGTCGGCGGCGACAAGTTCGACGAAGCCATCATCAACTACATCCGCCGCAACTACGGCATGCTGATCGGCGAGCCCACGGCCGAGTCGATCAAGAAGAACATCGGCAGCGCCTTCCCCGGCTCCGAAGTCAAGGAGATGGAGGTCAAGGGCCGCAACCTCTCCGAAGGCGTGCCGCGCAGCTTCACGATCTCGTCCAACGAGATCCTGGAAGCGCTCACCGACCCGCTCAACCAGATCGTCTCTGCCGTGAAGAACGCGCTGGAGCAGACGCCGCCCGAGCTGGGCGCCGACATCGCCGAACGCGGCATGATGCTGACCGGTGGCGGCGCGCTGCTGCGTGACCTGGACCGCCTGCTGGGCGAGGAAACCGGCCTGCCGGTGCTGGTGGCCGAAGACCCGCTGACCTGCGTCGTGCGCGGTTGCGGCATGGCGCTCGAACGCATGGAGCGCCTGGGCTCGATCTTCACGTCGGAATGAGTCGCTGACTCGCCAGGCGCGCAATGCCCCTCGGCACTCTCGACCGCTCCCCACCGCCGTTCTTCCGCCAGGGTCCGTCGGCGCTGACCAAGCTCGCGCTGTGTTCGGCGCTGGCGCTGCTGCTGATGGTGGCGGACGCGCGCTTTCGGCTGATGATGCCGGCCCGCGCCGCGCTGGCGCTGGTGCTGCACCCGGTACAGCGCCTGCTGCTGACGCCCGTGGATGCCTGGGAGACCGCCGGCGACTACCTGCGCGGCACCAAGCGCGCCATGGAGGCCGAGGACCAGGCCCGGCGACAGCTCAGCGCGCAGGCCGAGCGCCTGTCCCGCGCCGAGGCGCTGCAGGCCGAGAACGACCGCCTGCGCAAGCTGCTGGGCCTGCAGCCGTCGCTGAGCGCGCCCTCCATCCCGGCCGAGGTGCTGTTCGAGGCACCCGACCCGTTCTCCCGCCGGGTCGTCATCGACCGCGGCGCAGCCCAGGGCGTGGCCGCTGGCTCGCCCGTCATCAACGAGGCCGGCGTGCTGGGCCAGGTGACGCGGGTCTACCCGCTGTCCAGCGAGGTGACGTTGCTGACCGACAAGGAAGCCGCCATCCCGCTGCTGAACTCGCGCACCCAGATGCGCAACGCCGCCGCCGGCCGCTCGGACGGTGCTGGCATGGAGCTGCGCTTCCTGGCCGCGAACGCGGACATCAAGGTCGGTGACCTGATGACGACCTCGGGGCTGGACGGCGTCTATCCACCGGGCCTGCCGGTGGCCAAGGTCGCCGTCGTCGAGCGGCGCGGGGACTCCAGCTTCGCCCAGGTGCTGCTCGCGCCCATCGCCCAGCCGGACAGCGCCCGGCATGTGCTGGTGCTGCTGCCGCAGGACCGCCATCTGGCCGCCAAGAAGGAAGCGGAGGCCGCCGCCGCTCAGGAAGCCGCTTCGGCTGCGGCGACCAAGGCCGTCGTGCGTGCCGCGAAGAAGGCCGAGCGCGCCGAAAAAGCGGCCGACAAAGCAGCCAGCAAGGCCTCGGGAGTGACGCCATGATCACGCTGTCCTGTCGGCCCCGCGCTGCTGCGCAGCGTCCCCCCGAGGGGGCCAGGCCTTGCTTGGGGCGGCCCAGCGCGCGGCCCGTGAGGAGCGCGTCATGATCATGCCGCGCGCCGCCGGCCAGCTGCTGCTGCCGGCCAACCCCTGGTTCATCGGCTTCACGCTGATCGTCGCGCTGATGGTCGACATGGTGCCCACCGGGCGTCTGGCGGCGATGCCCGACGTGCTGGCGGTCGTGCTCGTCTTCTGGGGCGTGCACCAGCCGCGCCGCATCGGCGTGCTGTGGGCCTTCGTCTTCGGCCTGCTCATGGACGTGCACGATGGCGCACTGCTCGGCCAGCATGCGCTGGCCTACAGCGGCCTGAGCTTCGGCGCGATCACGCTGCACCGCCGCCTGACGTGGTTTCCGCTGGGCGCCCAGGCCGTGCAGGTGCTGCCGCTGTTCTTCGGCGCCCACGCATTGGCGTTGATCGTGCGGATGATCGTGGGCGGCATGTGGCCGGGCTGGGGTGTGCTGCTGGCGCCGGTGTTCGAGGCCGCGCTGTGGCCGGTGGCCAGCGTGCTGCTGCTGGCCCCGCAGCGCCGCGCGCCGGACCGCGACGCCCACAGGCCTTTGTAAACCCAAGTGGTTGTCCTCAAGAACCTCCACCAGGAGCTGTCGCGCTTTCGGCTGCGCGTGCTGGCCGCGGGCGCCTTCGTGCTGTTCTGCTTCGGCCTGTTGGTGGCGCGGCTGCTGTGGCTGCAGGTCGTGCAGTACGACAGCTTCGCCGAGCGGGCCGAGTCCAACCGCATCGCCGTCGTGCCCATCGTGCCCAACCGGGGCCTCATCAAGGACCGCAACGGCGTCGTGCTGGCGAGCAACTACTCGGCCTACACGCTGGAGATCAACCCCGAGAAGGTGACGGACCTCGACGCCACCATCGAGGCGCTCGGCCAGGTCATCGACATCCAGCTGCGTGACAAGCGCCGCTTCAAGCGCCTGCTCGAAGAGACCAGGCACACCGACTCGCTGCCCATCCGCACCAAGCTGACGGACGAGGAGGTCGCGCGCTTCACGGCGCAGCGCTTCCGCTTCCCCGGCGTGGAGATCAAGGCGCGGTTGTTCCGCAGCTATCCGCTGGGCGAGGTGGGCGCCCATCTGATCGGCTACATCGGCCGCATCAACCAGGCCGAGAAGAAGGCCATGGACGACTGGGAGGAGGAAGACCTCGCCAACTACCGCGGCACTGAATACATCGGCAAGCTGGGGCTGGAGCAGGCCTACGAGAAGGAGCTGCACGGCGCCACGGGCTTCGAGCAGGTCGAGACCAGCGCCGGTGGCCGCGCGGTGCGCCGGCTGGACCACAAGCCGCCCACGCCCGGCAACACGCTGAACCTGTCCATCGACATCAAGCTGCAGGCGCTGGTGGAGCAGCTGTTCGGCGAACGCCGCGGCGCGCTGGTGGCCATCGACCCGCGCAACGGCGAGGTGCTGGCCTTCGTCTCCAAGCCGACCTTCGACCCGAATCTCTTCGTCGACGGCATCGACGCCGACTCCTGGCGCGACCTCAACGAGGACATCGACAAGCCGCTGCTGAACCGGGCCCTGCGCGGCACCTACCCGCCCGGCTCCACTTTCAAGCCGCTGATGGCCATGGCCGCGCTGAACAGTGGCAAGCGCGACCCGCGCACGGTCATCATCGACAACCTGACCTACAGCTTCGGCGGCCGCACCTTCGGCAGCCCGGAGACCGACCGCGCCGGGCCGAAAGACATGCGGCTGGCCATCGTCACCTCGTCCAACGTCTACTTCTACAGCCTGGCCAACGAGATGGGCGTGGACCTGATCCACGACCAGCTGCTGCCTTTCGGCCTGGGCCGCAAGACCGAGATCGACGTGCAGGGCGAGGTCACTGGCGTGCTGCCCTCGCAGGAATGGAAGCGCCGCTACTTCGCCAAGAGTCCGGCGAACCAGAAGTGGTTCGCGGGCGAGACGATCTCGCTGGGCATCGGCCAGGGCTACAACAACTTCACGATGCTGCAGATGGCCACGGCCTACTCGACCATCGCTTCGGGTGGGCAGCGCTACAAGCCGCGCCTGGTGCGCGAGATCGAGGACGTGGTGAAGCACGAGCAGCGCCGCATCGCCAGCGACGCGCTGACGCCGCTGCCCCTCAAGCCTTCCGACGTCGCCATCATCCACAACGCGATGAACGGCGTGACGCTGGAAGGCACCTCGCGGCTGGCCTTCCTGAATGCGGGCTACCAGAGCGCCGGCAAGACCGGCACGGCGCAGGCCGTCGGCCTGAAGGCGGGCGAGAAGTACAGCAACATCAAGGCCGATGAGAGGAAGCGCGACCATTCGCTGTACGTCGCCTTCGCGCCGGTGGACGAGCCGCGCGTGGCGCTGGCCGTCATCGTCGAGAACGCCGGCTTCGGCTCGATGTCGGCCGCGCCGATTGCTCGCCGCGTGTTCGACTATCTGCTGCTAGGCAACTACCCGAGCGAGGAAGACATCGCGCTGACGCAGAAGGGCCAGTCCTTCGCGCCTGTCGGCAAGCCGCGCAATGTGGCCGATGTGCCGCTGCTGCCGGGCCTGGCAGCCTCCGGGCCTGCAGCGCCCGCGTCGGGAGCTTCGAAATGACCGTCATCGAACGCCCGCCGCTGATGAGCCGGCTGAGGCCCTGGTTCATCGGCTTCGACATCCCGCTGCTGCTGGCCGTGCTGTGGATGTGCGGCTGGGGCCTGCTGTGCATGTACTCGGCCGGCTACGACCATGGCACCCGCTTCGTCGACCACGCGCGCAACATGGTGCTGGCGTTGGGGCTGATGTTCATCGTCGCGCAGGTGCCGCCGCAGAAGCTGATGACGCTGGCGATCCCGCTGTACACCTTCGGCGTGGCCCTGCTGGTCGCGACCGCGCTGTTCGGCGTCACCAAGAAGGGCGCGACGCGCTGGCTCAGCATCGGCGTCACGCAGATCCAGCCGTCCGAGCTGCTCAAGCTCGCCGTGCCACTGATGCTGGCCTGGTGGTTCCAGAAGCGCGAGGGCCTGCTGCGCTGGCCGGACTTCATTGCCGCGTTCGCGCTGCTGCTGCTGCCCTTCCTGCTGATCGCCAAGCAGCCCGACCTCGGCACCGGCATCCTCGTGCTGGCCGCGGGGCTGTACGTGATCTTCTTCGCCGGCCTGCCGTGGAAGCTCATCGTGCCAGCCCTGGTGCTGGCCGCCAGCGGCGCGACGGCGCTGGTGCTCAGCGAGGACACCATCTGCGAGCCCGACTTGAAGTGGCCGGTGCTGAAGGACTACCAGAAGCACCGCATCTGCACGCTGCTGGACCCGAGCAAGGACCCGCTGGGCAAGGGTTTCCACATCATCCAGGGCGAGATCGCCATCGGCTCCGGCGGACTGACCGGCAAGGGCTTCATGCAGGGCACGCAGACCCACCTGGAGTTCATCCCCGAGCGCACCACCGACTTCATCTTCGCGGCCTTCGGCGAGGAGTTCGGCCTCATGGGAGCGCTGGCGCTGCTGGCCGGCTTCACGGCACTGATCCTGCGCGGGCTGATGATCGCGTCCGACGCGCCGACGCTGTTCACGCGGCTGATGGCGGGCGCGGTGACGCTCTCCTTCTTCACCTACGTCTTCGTCAACATGGGCATGGTCAGCGGCATCCTGCCGGTGGTGGGCGTGCCGCTGCCCTTCGTCAGCTACGGCGGTACGGCGATGGTGACGCTGGGGCTGTCGCTGGGGCTGCTGCTGTCGATCGCGCGGGTCAAGAAGCTCGTCAAGACCTGAGGCAACGGCCGGGCGGGCTCACTCGGCCTTGGCCACGGCCGAGAAGCGAATCGTGAACCGCGCGCCCGGCCCTTGACCGTCGGGCGACTCGCCCCCAGCCACCCGCCGCACGCGCGTGTCGTCCAGCGTCAGCTCGGCTTCGTGCTGCTGCACGATCTCCTGCACGATGGCCAACCCCAGGCCCGAGCCCTCGACGCCGCTGCCGAGCGACCGGTAGAACGGCTGGAAGACCTTCTCGCGCTCACCCGGCGCGATGCCCGGCCCGGTGTCTTCCACCTGCAGCACGACGACCTGGCCGAACGGGTCCTCGACGACGCGCACCGTCACCAGCCCGCCGGCCGGCGTGTAGAGCAGCGCGTTGTCCACGAGGTTGCGGATCAGCTCGCCAAGCAGCATGGGCTGGCCATGCACGCGCAGCCGGCTGTCGTCGGGCACGACGCCGTCGTAACCCAGGTCGATGCGTCGCTCCAGCGCCCGCGGCACGAAATCGCGCACCGTGTCGATGGCAACCTGGGCCAGGTCGACGGGCTCGCGGCGCAGCGCCTGCTCGGCATCCTCGGCACGCGCCATCGCCAGCAGCTGGTTGACCATGTGGGCCGCGCGCTCGCTGGCGCGAGCGATCAAGGCGAGCGAGCGCTTCAGCTCCTCGGGGGATGCACGGCCGGCGTCGATCTCGCGCTGGATCAGCTCGGCCTGGGTGCGCAAGCCAGCCAGTGGCGTCTTCAGCTGATGGGCCGCGTCGGCCAGGAAGTGCTTCTGCCGGCTCATCGACAAGTCCAGCCGCGCGAGCAGGTCGTTGATGGCCCGCACCAGCGGCGCGACCTCGTCGGGCACGCGCTGCTCGTCGATGGGCGACAGATCCGAACTCTCGCGCGAGCGGATGCGCCGCTGCAGCTCGTTGAGCGGCGAGATACCACGCGCCAGCGCCAGCCACACCAGCAGCACCGCCAGCGGCAGGATGACGAACTGCGGCAGGATGACGCCCTTGATGATTTCGTTGGTCAGCCGCGCGCGCTTGCCCAGCGTCTCGGCCACCTGCACGAGCAGGATCCGGGTCGAACCCGGCTGGCCGGGGATCGTCGTTTCTGGCGCGACCCACAGGTAGGCCACGCGCACGGCCTCCGCGCCGACCTCGTCGTCCCGGAAGTGCAGCTCCCAGGGCACGATGGGCGCGTCCTCGGTGGGCACCGGCAGCGTCGCGTCGCCGCTGAGCAACTCGCCGCGCACGCCGAGCACCTGGTAGAAAACCGTGTCCGACGCGTCGGCCCGCAGCAGCGCCGCGGCCTCGGGCGCCAACGCATAGCGGTCCTTGCCCTTGCCCTGAGGCGCAGGTGCCGATTCCGCCGCCACCTGCAGCCCCAGGCTGCGCGCCATCTCGCCGAGTTCGCGGTCGTAGGGCCGGCTGGCGATGCCCTGCGCCACCAGCCAGGTCAGCGCCACGCTGATCGGCCAGATCAGCAGCAGCGGGGCGAGCATCCAGTCGAGGATCTCGCCGAACAGCGAGCCCTGCTGCGGGCTGGCGCCGTCCTTGGTGGGCATTTAAGAGGCGATTTTCTCTAGGCAATAGCCGAGGCCGCGCACGGTGGCGATGCGGATGGGCCCCTGCTCGATCTTCTTGCGCAGGCGATGGATGTAGACCTCGATCGCATTGTTCGAGACCTCTTCGCCCCATTCGCACAGACGCTCCACGAGCTGGTCCTTGCTGACGAGACGCCCCGCGCGCTGCAACAGCACCTCCAGCAGCGACAGCTCACGGGCCGACAGCTCCAGCATCTGCTCGTTGATGTAGGCCACGCGACCGGTAGCGTCGAAGCTCAGCGGCCCGTGCTTGATGATGCTGCTGGCCGTGCCCAGGCCGCGGCGGGTCAGCGCCCGCACGCGCGCCTCCAGCTCCTGCAGGGAGAAGGGCTTGGCCATGTAGTCGTCGGCACCCAGATCCAGCCCCTTGACCCGCTGCTCCACGCTGTCCGCCGCGGTCAGGATCAGCACCGGCATCGTCGAGCCACGTGCGCGCAGCTTGCGCAACACCTCCAGGCCGTGCAGGCGCGGCAGGCCCAGGTCGAGAATGACCAGATCGAACTCATGCGTCGCGAGCGCTGAGTCCGCCTCGGTGCCGCTGCTGACACGGTCCACGGCATAGCCCGAGGCGCGCAACGCACGCAAAAGCCCGTCGGCCAGCACTTGATCGTCTTCCGCAATCAGGATTCGCATCGTTTTTGTCTCCTGCTCCGATGTTATGTGCGACCACCATGCAGGCGGCTTGCGGCAGCGCAAGCCAGGCTCACGTCATGAGCCACCTGATAACTAAGCTGTCCTCAATCCTGAGACGGCGAACTGCCGCACATCGGGGGACAAACCACTGTACAAACATACAGATTGCCCCATAATTCAGCCATTCCCACGGAGATTCGCATGGACGCCCCGGTCAAAGCCCTCAACACCGAAAAAGCCAAGGCCCTGCAGGCCGCCCTCGCCCAGATCGAAAAGCAGTTCGGCAAGGGTTCCATCATGCGCCTGGGTGAAGGCGAGGTCATTGAAGACATCCAGGTCGTCTCCACCGGCTCGCTGGGCCTGGACATCGCCCTGGGCGTCGGTGGCCTGCCGCGCGGCCGTGTGGTCGAGATCTACGGCCCCGAGTCCTCCGGCAAGACGACGCTGACGCTGCAGGTAATCGCCGAGATGCAGAAGCTGCAAGGCACCTGCGCCTTCATCGACGCCGAGCACGCACTGGACATCCAGTACGCCCAGAAGCTTGGCGTCAACCTGCAGGAACTGCTGATCAGCCAGCCCGACACTGGCGAGCAGGCCCTGGAGATCGTCGACGCGCTGGTGCGCTCCGGCTCGGTGGACCTGATCGTCATCGACTCGGTTGCAGCGTTGACGCCGAAGGCCGAACTAGAAGGCGAGATGGGCGACAGCCTGCCCGGCCTGCAGGCCCGCCTGATGAGCCAGGCGCTGCGCAAGCTCACCGCCACGATCAAGAAGACCAACTGCATGGTCATCTTCATCAACCAGATCCGCATGAAGATCGGCGTCATGTTCGGTTCGCCCGAGACGACCACCGGCGGCAACGCGCTGAAGTTCTACGCCTCCGTGCGCCTGGACATCCGCCGCATCGGCTCGATCAAGAAGGGCGAGGAAGTCATCGGCTCCGAGACCAAGGTCAAGGTCGTCAAGAACAAGGTCAGCCCGCCGTTCAAGACCGCCGAGTTCGACATCCTCTATGGCGAAGGCATCAGCCGCGAAGGTGAGATCGTCGACATGGGCGTGGTCGCCAAGATCGTCGAGAAGTCTGGCTCATGGTACGCCTACCAGGGCGAAAAGATCGGCCAGGGCAAGGACAACGCTCGCGAATTCCTGCGCGAGAACGTCGACGTGGCCCGCGAGATCGAGAACAAGATCCGCGAGTCGCTGGGCGTGGCCCTGCTGACCACGGCAGCGCCGGAATAAGCCTGGCGTCGCGGCAGGCATGGCCCGGGGGCCACTGTCCCTGAAGGCTCGCGCCATCGGCCTGCTGGCCCAGCGCGAGCAAAGCCGTGCCGAGCTGCGACGCAAGCTGTTGCGCATTCAACAACAGCAGCGACGAACGCGCCTTGCCGTAGCCCAGGGGGCGGGTGGCGACTTCTTCGACATCCAGATCGCTGCTGACGCGGAGTCTTGCCTCGATGAGGCCGCGGACGCCCATGCGGGCGAAGCCGCTGTCGATGCGCTGCTCGATGCGCTCGCGTCCGATGGCTATCTGGACGAACAGCGGTTCGTGGAATCCCGCCTGCATTTGCGCGCCAGACGCTTCGGCGCACAGCGCATCCAGCAGGAACTGGCGCAGCATGGCTTGAGGCTGGACGCAGAGCAGCAAGCCAGCCTGCGCGCCACGGAGCTGGAACGCGCCCGCGAAGTCTGGCTGAAGCGGTTCGGGCCGCAGCCTTCCGGCGAACCCGCCGAGCGGGCACGCCAGACCCGCTTCCTGCTGGCGCGGGGCTTCTCCGCCGACGTCGTCCGTCGGGTGCTGCGCGCGCCCGACTGAGCCGCCCGGCGTAAGGCCTGCACAAGGGCCGCGTGCTACATTGCCGGCTGCCCAAAACGGCGGTTGCCGCTTGGCACGCCGGCCTCTGAACCCCTGGTTCGCCGCGTGTCTTGCACACCAAGACCGCCCCGTCCCGGCCCACTGGCCGGGTTGCGTCCCCAGCTCTCCGCACATGCCCGCCACGCCATCGCCCGCTCAGCGCCGCCAGCTTCATCGCCGCGCCCTCGATGTACGGGTGTTCATGCGTGATGATGGCCTGTTCGACGTAGAAGCCAGCCTCATCGACACCAAATCGCACGATGTCCCGCTCGCCGGCGAACCGCGCAAGGCCGGTGATCCCATCCACGAGATGCACCTGTATCTGACGGTCGACCACGCGCTGACCATCACCGCCGCATCCTCCGACACGCGCTGGATGCCCTACGTCGGCGCTTGCGATGAACATGGCGATGCCTACGCGCAATTGGTGGGGCTGAACCTGATGAAGGGCTTCCGCCACGCCGTTGCCGAGCGCCTGGGCGGTGCACGCGGCTGCACGCATCTGACCGAGCTCTGCCAGATCCTGCCGACTGCCGTGATCCAGGCCTTGGCCGGCTCGGTCATCGACACCCGTGAAGGCGACGCCGCCGGCAACCCGCCCTTTCAGCTCGACCGCTGCCACGCGCTGCGCCGCGACGGCGCGACCGTCGCCAAGTTCTATTCCCGCTGGCATATCAGCGCCGCCAAGGCCCAGCCGACACTCGAGAGCGACCCGCCGTTCCTTGAAAGTCCCGAGCCAGCCACTTCCGCTTCCTGACTTCCCGACCCGAAAGACCCAGCCATGAAAATCCACGAATACCAGGGCAAAGAAATCCTGCGCCAGTTCGGCGTGCCGGTGCCGCGCGGCATCCCGGCCTTCACCGTGCAGGAAGCCGTCGAGGCTGCCCAGAAGCTGGGCGGCCCGGTCTGGGTGGTCAAGGCCCAGATCCACGCCGGCGGCCGCGGCAAGGGTGGCGGCGTCAAGGTTGCCAAGACCCAGGACGACGTCAAGGCGCTGGCCGAGAAGATCCTCGGCATGCAGTTGATCACGCACCAGACAGGCCCTGAAGGCCAGAAGGTCCGCCGCCTGTACATCGAGGACGGCGCCGACATCAAGAATGAGCTCTACGTCTCGCTGGTCACCGACCGTGGCACGCAGAAGATTGCCTTCATCGCGTCGAGCGAAGGCGGCATGGACATCGAAGAAGTGGCCCACTCCACGCCCGAAAAGATCATCACCGAGATGATCGACCCGCTGACCGGCCTGACCGAAGCGCAGTCGCGCAAGATCGCTGCGGCCATTGGCCTGACCGGCGCGTCCGTCGACCAAGCCGTTGACATCTTCGCCAAGCTCTACAAGTGCTACATGGACACGGACGCGTCGCTGGTTGAAATCAACCCGCTGAACTGCGACAGCAAGGGCAACCTGATGGCGCTGGACGCCAAGTTCAACTTCGACGCCAACGCGCTGTTCCGCCACCCCGAGATCGTGGCCTACCGCGACCTGGACGAAGAAGACCCCGCCGAAGTCGAAGCTTCGAAGTTCGATCTGGCCTACATCAGCCTGGACGGCAACATCGGCTGCCTGGTGAATGGCGCCGGCCTGGCCATGGCGACGATGGACACCATCAAGCTGTTCGGCGGCGAGCCGGCCAACTTCCTGGACGTCGGCGGCGGCGCCACGGCCGAGAAGGTGACCGAGGCCTTCAAGATCATGCTAAAGAACAAGAGCGTGAAGGGCATCCTGGTCAACATCTTTGGCGGCATCATGAAGTGCGACACCATCGCAGAGGGCGTCATCACCGCCTGCAAGGCGGTGAACCTGTCCGTGCCGCTGGTCGTGCGCATGAAGGGCACCAACGAAGAGCTGGGCAAGAAGATGCTGGCCGAATCTGGCCTGCCCATCATCGCTGCCGACACCATGGCCGAAGCCGCGACCAAGATCGTCGCCGCCGTCGCCTAACGCCCAGAGGAATCAGAAATGTCGATCTACATCAACAAAGACACCAAGGTCATCACCCAGGGCATCACCGGCAAGACCGGCCAGTTCCACACGCTGGGTTGCCAGGCCTACGCCAACGGCAAGAACGCCTTCGTCGCGGGCGTGAACCCGAAGAAGGCGGGCGAGAAGTTCAGCGAGATCCCCATCTACGCGACCGTCAAGAAAGCCGCCTCGCAGACCGGCGCCACCGTCTCCGTCATCTACGTGCCGCCCGCGGGCGCCGCGGCCGCCATCTGGGAAGCCGTCGAGGCCGACCTGGACCTGGCGATCTGCATCACCGAAGGCATCCCGGTCCGGGACATGCTGGAAGTGCGCAACAAGATGAAGGCCAAGGAAGCTGCCGGCGGCAAGAAGACGCTGCTGCTCGGCCCCAACTGCCCGGGCCTGATCACGCCGGAAGAAATCAAGATCGGCATCATGCCGGGCCACATCCACCGCAAGGGCCGCATCGGCGTCGTCTCGCGCTCCGGCACGCTGACGTATGAAGCCGTGGCCCAGCTGACCGAGATCGGCCTGGGCCAATCGTCGGCGGTCGGCATCGGCGGCGACCCGATCAACGGCCTGAAGCACATCGACGTCATGCAGGCTTTCAACGACGACCCGGACACCGACGCCGTCATCATGATCGGCGAGATCGGCGGCCCGGACGAGGCGGAAGCCGCCCGTTGGTGCAAGCTGAACATGAAGAAGCCCATCGTCGGCTTCATCGCCGGTGTGACTGCCCCTCCCGGCAAGCGCATGGGCCACGCCGGCGCGCTGATCTCTGGCGGCGCCGACACGGCCGATGCCAAGCTCGCCATCATGGAAGAGTGCGGCTTCACCATCACCCGCAACCCGTCTGAAATGGCAAAGCTGCTCAAGGCATTGCTCTAAGCCACCCTGGCTGACCGAAGGGGCCGTTCGTTTGAGCGGCCCTTTTCTTTTGCTGCCTGCGTAGTTGCACGCAGGCGCTGCCCGCCCGGGCGGACCGACACTCGGGCGTTACACCCTCCTCGCCGCCATGGACTTGCTGAACACCGCCTTCTTCATCGCGCTGCTGAAGATCATCTGGGTCAACATCCTGCTGTCGGGCGACAACGCCGTCGTCATCGCACTGGCCTCGCGCAATCTTCCGCACAGCCAGCAGAAGAAGGCCATCGTCTTCGGCAGTGGCGCGGCCATCGTGCTGCGCGTCGTGTTGACGCTGTTCGCTGTGCAGCTTCTGCAGCTGCCCTGGCTGAAGCTGATCGGCGCCGTGCTGCTGCTGTGGATCGGCGTGCAGCTGCTCGCCGACAGCGATGACGATGCCGACGTACATGCCAGCGGCAACCTGTGGACGGCCGTGCGCACCATCCTGATCGCCGACCTTGTCATGAGCCTGGACAACGTCATCGCCGTTGCGGCCGCCGCCAACAGCGCGCCCGAGGCGCTGCGCGTGCCGCTGCTCGTCATCGGCCTGGGCCTGTCCATTCCCCTCATCATCTTTGGCAGCACGCTGCTGCTGAAACTGATGGAGCGCTTCCCGGCCATCATCACGCTGGGCGCCGCACTGCTGGGCTTCGTGGCCGGCGAGATGGCCACGACCGACGCTGCCGTTCACGAGTGGTTCGAGGCCCACATGCACGGCCTGGACTACGCGGTCAGCCTCAGCTGTGCCGTTTTCGTCGTTGCCGTCGGTCTGGCACTGGCCCGCCGCAGCAAACGCGAGGCCGCCTAAGATCGATCGCATGGCAAGCGGCGGCAAACCCGGCAGTCCAGGCAAGGCAGGCGGCTTTTGGCAGCGCCTCATCGGCCGCGTCGTCGACGCAGCCGACGCGCCGCCCAGCGAACAGTCCACGCTGCCCACCGTGCAGCAGACCCAGGCGCCCGGCGCCTCTGCGGTTGCGGCCAGGAGCAGCACGCCCCCACCCGACCTGACTGATTTCGACATCGGCGCCGAGCTCGGCAGAGGTGCCATGGCCGTCGTCTACAAGGCCACGCAGCGATCCACCGGCCGTCAGGTCGCCATCAAGCGCCTGGCGCTGAGCCGCGAGTTCTCGGCGGAAGACCTGGCCGATGTGCGCGAGCGCTTCATGCGCGAAGCGCGCGCCGCGGGGGCACTGGAGCACCCGGACATCCTGCAGGTCGTCGACGCCGGCCAGGAAGGCGGCGACGCCTGGATCGCCCTCGAATACGTGCTGGGCCGCGACCTCAGCCTGTTCACCAAGGCCGGCCAGCTGCTGCCGGCGCGCGAGGTCGTGCAGCTCGGCGCGCGCCTGGCGCGAGCGCTGCACTATGCGCACAGCCAGGGCGTCATCCACCGCGACATCAAGCCGGCCAACGTCATGCTGGACCGCGTCAACGGCAGCCTCAAGCTGATGGACTTCGGCATCGCCCGCGTCGGCGACGGCAGCCGCACGCGCACCGGCCTGGTCCTGGGCACGCCATCCTTCATGTCGCCCGAACAACTCGCCGGCCTCACGGTGGACGGGCGCAGCGACCTGTACTCCCTGGGCGTGCTGCTGTACCAGTTGCTCTGCGGCACGCTGCCGCACCAGAGCGACTCGATGGCGCGGCTGATGCAGCAGATCGCCACCGAGCCCGCAGCCGACATCCGCACCCATCGCCCCAGCCTGCCCGAGTCGCTGGCCCTGGTGCTGGCCGTCTCCCTGGAAAAGCGCCCCGAGCTGCGCTACCCCTCGGGCGAGCAGATGGCGCGCGACCTCGACGCCGTCCTGGTCATGAGCCTGCAGGCCGAGCCCGCCGAGTCCGCTGCCCTCGAAAACCAGCCACCGCAGGACCAGGCCTTCGCACAAACACTGCGCTTGACGCCCGAGGAAGCAGGGCAGAATCATCGCTCCGTTGCCCCCGGCGCCGAGCCGCCAGACCCACGCCAAGCCTCATGACCCTGGAGTTCTTCAGCGCCACCGACGTGGGCCGTGCGCGCGACAACAACGAAGACTCGGTCGCCCTCGACGAGGCCGCCGGCTTGGCCGTGCTGGCCGACGGCATGGGCGGCTACAACGCCGGCGAGGTCGCCAGCCAGATGCTCACGAGCTTCGTCGCCAGCGAGCTCGGCCGCTGGCTCAAGGATGCCGGCCGCGAGGCGCGCGCCGGCGAGATCAAGCGCGCGATGGACATCTGCGTGGACAACGCCAACCGCGCCATCTTCAACGCCGCCAACACCAACCCGCGCTATGCGGGCATGGGCACGACGCTGGTGCTGGGCGTCTTCCGCCCCGAGGGCCTGCTGCTCGGCCACGTCGGCGATTCGCGCGCCTACCGCCTGCGCGCCGGCCGCCTGATGCAGATCACCCGCGACCACTCGCTGCTGCAGGAACAGATCGACGCCGGCCTGCTGACCGTCGAAGAGGCCGCCTTCTCCAGCAACAAGAACCTCGTCACGCGCGCCGTCGGCGTCGAGGACACGGTGCTGCTGGAGCTGCATCTGCACGAAGTCCAGCCCGGCGACACCTACCTGCTGTGCTCAGACGGCCTGTCCGATATGCTCGACGACGACAGCCTCGCCAATCTGCTCAACGGCAATCCGGCCTTGCCCGAGGCCGCACGTGCTCTGATCAACGCGGCCAATGAGGCGGGCGGCCGCGATAACATCGCGCTCATCCTGGCCCGCGCCGAGGGCCGCCAACGTACCGAAGGACGGGGCTGGTGGCCCTTCGGTCGACGTGGCGGCAAAGACTCGGTTGCCTAAGAGTCGCGGCACGCACAACAGAACTTGAGGTCATACATGGGCAAACTGGTGGTTTCGCTCGACGGCGTGGTGATCAAGGAGGTCCAGATCACCAAGGACAAGACCACGCTCGGTCGGCGGCCGTACAACGACATCGTCATCGACAACCTTGCGGTGTCTGGCGAGCACGCCGTGCTGCAGATGGTCGGGGCCGACGTCTTCATCGAAGACCTCAACTCCACCAACGGCACCTACATCAACGGCAAGGCGATCAAGAAGCAGTTGCTGGCCGACAACGACACCGTCGAAATCGGCAAGTACAAGATCAAGTTCCTGCTGAACGATGGCGGCGACTACGAGAAGACGATGATCCTCAAGCCAGGCTCCGGCGCGCCGCCGAACCTGGGCCTGACCTCGTCCTTCGGCTCGCTGGGCAACGGTGTCGTCATCGGCCCGGCGTCCATCAAGGTGCTGACCGGCGCTGCCGCCGGCCGCGAGGTCGCGCTGACCAAGGTCGTCACGACGCTGGGCAAGCCCGGCGTGCAGGTCGCCTCCATCACCAAACGCCCCACCGGCTACGTCTTCGCCCACGTCGAAGGGGCGCAGCGCCCCAGCGTCAACGGCATCCCGCTGACGGGCGAATCGATTGCATTGCGCACCGGCGATCTGATCGAGCTGGCCGGCACGCAGATGCAGTTCATCCAGGGCTGACAACCCGGCCGGCGAGGCCCGATCAACGGGCTTTGCCGGGATGCCGCCCTCCTCGCCGGGGCTGTGACATCCTCACGGATGGGATCCCCCCAAGTCGGTAATCCGACCGTCTAACTGCCTGGCCGCCTGCGTACATTCTTGGCTCTACCCCGCCTGACGCGGGGCACCCAATCCGAGCCACGCATCGCATGAACATCCGCGTCCTGGGCTGCTCCGGCGCCATTGCCGCCGGCTACAAGACCACCGCCTTCCTGCTCGACGACGATGTCCTCATCGACGCCGGCACCGGCGTGGGCGACCTGCCGCTGGACGCCCTGGCGGCCGTCGACCACATCCTGCTGAGCCACTCCCACCTGGACCATGTGCTGGGCATCCCGCTGCTGGCCGATGCCGTGCTGCGCCTGCGTGTCGCCGCCGGCCGCCCGCCCATCCAGGTCCACGCACTGCCCGAGACGCTGGCGGCGCTGCGCCAGCACATCTTCAACGGCGTCATCTGGCCCGACTTCACCGCGCTGCCCACCGCCGAAGCCCCCGTGCTGTCGATGCATGCCTTCCAGATCGGCGACCGCCTCGAACTCGGTGGCCGCGTGATCGAAGTGCTGTCGGCCGTGCACACCGTGCCCGCGGTCGGCTTTGCCGTCGACGCCGGCGCTGCCGCCGGCCATGCCCACTGGGTCTTCACCGGCGATACCGGCCCCAACCCGGCGCTGTGGCGGCGCCTGGCAGATCTGCGCCTGTCCCACCTCGTCATCGAGACCGCCTTCAGCGACGACGAGATCGAGGTCGCCCACGTCAGCCAGCACCTGTGCCCGAGTGACCTCGGCCACGAGCTGGGCCAGTTGGCCGGCAGCGTGGACGTGCGCATCACCCACATCAAGCCCGGCGAGGTCGAGGCCGTCATGCAGGGCGTGCAGGCCCTGAACAGCCCGCACCGGATCAGCGCGCTGCAGGCTGGGCAGGAAATGCGGCTTTGAGCCGCTCCTTCCCCGCAACCGGCGCCCTCGAGGCGCCATTTTTTCGTCTGACGTTTCTCGGCCTGGCGCGCTGGAGTGACAGAACGCGTCAGCCCAAAGTGACGTTTCTTGTCAGCCGCCAACGCCTCAGGCAGCGATTCGTGTGCTTTCGCACGGGCCAGAGGCCCGAAAAAGCTGGCACGGCCCCTGCATTCAGGGGGTGTGCCTCCCCACCACTCACTCTTGCTGGAGTACTGACATGAACCTGAAGCAACGCGCCCAACAGGGCTTCACCCTGATCGAACTGATGATCGTCGTGGCCATCATCGGCATCCTGGCTGCTGTGGCGATTCCGCAGTACAAGGACTACACGCTCAAGTCGAAGGCTGCTTCGGCCCTGTCGAGCGTCGATGCCTACAAGAAGGCAGTCGCCATCTGCATCCAGGAAAAGGGCGTCGTCACCGGTTGCGATCTGGGCACCAACGGCATCCCCGCCACCATGGCAACCCCGCTGATCTCCTCCGTGGCAATCACCAACGGCACCATCACCGCCAACATTCCTGCCAACGCGATCGGCAACACCAGCGCCGGCACGATCGTCCTCGCGCCGGACATCACCAACGAAGCTCGCATCAAGTGGTCCATCACGTCGACCAACATGACGACCGCCGTCGACGCCTCGCTCACCAAGAACAATACCTGACCGTCGGACGCTGCGCAGGCGGCGTCGACTGTGAGCAAGGGGCCTTCGGGCCCCTTCTTCATTACGGGCAAGCAATCCTCTGGGTCATGCCGAATCTCTCCCGCCGCAACGCGGCGTTCCTGTTGATGGCGGTCGCGGGCCTCCTGCTGGCTGCGCGCCCACAGCTGGGCCTGTGGCACGACGGGACGCTGTACTTCGGCCAGGTCCTGTTGCACTCGCGCGTGCCGGCCCTCGCGCAGGACATGTTCTTCGCGAGCGGCTCGCAGGACCGCTATTCGGCGTATGCCCACTGCCTGGCGCCGCTGTACCGGCTGTTTGGCGAAGGCGCCACCCACACCGCCGGCGTGCTCTTGAGCTGGGCCTTGATGGGCGCTGCGGTCTGGGCGCTGCTGATGCAGTGGGCCGGCGCAAGCCGCACAACACTCTTCGGTCTGCTGGCCTTTGCGGTGATGTCGCCCATCTACGGCGGCGGCTGGGCATTCAGCTACAGCGAACAGTTCCTGACCGCACGCAGCGTGGCTGAGCCGCTGCTGCTGTGGAGCCTGGTCGCGCTGCTGAAGGCACGTTTCAAGACCATGGCGGGGCTGCTGGCGGCGGCCACCCTGTTCCATCCACTCATGTCGCTGCCGGTCCTGCTGGTGGCCGGCGGCTATCTCATGCAGCAGGACCGACGCTGGCTCTGGGCGCTTGTCAGCGTGCCGGCGGCGCTGCTTGCAGGCGCCGCCGGGCTGCCACCCTGGGACGGGCTCTTCAGGCGGTACGACCCGTATTGGTGGTCACTGTTCGACACCGTGAGCCCCCAGGTCGTGCTGGGCAACTGGGCTGTGCTGGATTGGATGTCGGTCATGCTGGACCTCGGCGTTCTCCTCGCCGCCGCACAACTGCGGGCTGCGGACGACTGGAAGCGACTGCTGCAAGTCGTCATCGGCGTCACGCTGGCGCTGTTTGCCGTGGCGCTGGTGCTCGGCGATGGGCTGCGCCTGGTGTTGATCACGCAAATGCAGCTCTGGCGGGTGCATTGGCTCACTCACTTGCTGGCGATTGCCATCGGCCCCTGGCTGGTGGTGCAACTGTGGCGGCGGGCCGGCGGGTGGCCCATCGTCGCCTGCGCCTTGATGTTGGCACTGTTGAATGTTCATGTCCGCGGCATGCACGCGCTTGCAACGGGCAGCCTCCTGATGTTTGCGCTGCTGTTGGCCTGGCGTGGCCGCAACGTGTCGCCAGCGATGACGCGGCTCACCTGCGGCGTCGTGCTGCTGGCCATCCTCGCGCTATCCGTGGTTCGCCTGAACGAGATGATCACACTGCAGGGCTGGCAGCATCCACTCGCGGGGCGGGGCGCCCAGGCCATGCTCTTCCTGTCCTTTCCGACGGTGGCACTCGCCGGCTTTGCCGGCTTGGTGGCGTTGATGCAGCGGGGGCGCCGCTGCGCCATCGCGGCCGGCCTGTCGAGCGCCGCGCTGCTTGGGGCGGCCGCCGCCACGTGGGACCAAAGAACCGACCTCGCGCGCGCCGTCGAAGCCGCTTCCCCTGCGGACCATCCGTTCGCCACCCACCTGCCAGCGCAGGCCACGGTCTACTGGCCCCAACAACTCGCGGCGACCTGGGGCCTGCTCGAACGGCGCAGTCACTACGCCCCGCAACAAGGCTCCGGCATGCTGTTTAACCGGAATAACGCGATGGCTTTCGGCGCTCGACGCGAGTTGTACCGGGGCATCGACGAGGATCGTGCTGCTTGCCGCCACGGTGCAATGCTGGCTCAGGATCGGGAAGCGCTGACGTCATGCGACGTGCCGGCGCTTGACCGGTTGGGGGCGCTCTGCCGGTCGTTGGATCCTCCTGACGCGATGGTTCTGCCCGAGCGTCTGGTCATCCCGCCTCTGGCCACCTGGCAACCAGCCGCCCGTCACGACCCGCCCCAGACCTTCGCGTTGTACTCATGCACCCAACTCGCCGCCCTGCAGCCCTAGCGATGCCCCACACGCTGCGTGAATTCCTGTTGTATGCGGCCGCAAGCGCGCTCGCACTGGCGTTGGACATGGCCGCGTTCACTTGCGGGCTGAAGCTCGGTGCCAGCCTCACCGTCGCGGCTGCAACCGGCTTCCTGCTGGGCTTGGCCCTGGTCTACGTCATCAGTACGCGGCATGTGTTTGCGCAGCACAGGCTGGCGGATCGCCGCCTCGAGTTCGCCGTGTTCGCGGTGGTTGGTGTGGCCGGCCTGCTGGTCACCGAGGCCGCGCTGTGGCTGACGGTCGCCCAATTGCATATCGACCCGCTTCCCGCCAAGCTGACCAGCGCCGGCATCACCTTCACGTCGAACTTCCTGTTGCGCAAGCGGCTGCTGTTCACGCGGCGCCGGGCGGCGCTGCAGCCGGCGCGATGACGTCGGCCCTCATCATCGGCGCCGGCCCCGCCGGCCTCACCGCCGGCCTGGAGCTGCTGCGCGCGGGCTACCCGCAGGTCACCATCCTGGAGGCCACCGACGCCATCGGTGGCATTTCCAAGACGGTCAACTACAAGGGCAACCGCATCGACATCGGCGGCCACCGCTTCTTCTCCAAGTCGGACTGGGTCATGGACTGGTGGCGCGACGTGCTGCCCGTGGCCAAGCCCCCCACCGGCGACGGCGACACTTGGCTCGCCTACCAGGGCCAGCAGCGCCTGCTGGGCAGCCACGCGGCCACGGCCAACGAGGCCGACGACGCCGTCCTGCTGATCCGCAACCGCCAGTCGCGCATCTACTTCGGCGGCAACTTCTTCGACTACCCGCTCAAGCCCGGCCTGGGCCTGGTGCGCAACATGGGTGTCGGCCGCTGCCTGCAGTTCGCCGGCAGCTACATGGCCGCCGCGGCCCGCCCCATCCGACCCGAGCAGACGCTGGAAGACTTCTTCATCAACCGCTTCGGCCGCCAGCTCTACCTGCAGTTCTTCAAGGACTACACCGAGAAGGTCTGGGGCGTGCCCTGCCGCGACATCAGCGCCGACTGGGGCGCCCAGCGCATCAAGAGCCTGTCCATCGGCAGCGCCGCCAAACAGGCGCTGAAGAAGATCCTCACCGGCCGGACCGACACCCAGCACACCTCGCTGATCGAGAGCTTTCTCTATCCCAAGTACGGCCCCGGCCAAATGTGGGAAGCGGCGGCGCGCGAGTTCGAACGCCTGGGCGGGCAGCTGCTGCGCAGCCTCAGCGTGGACGAGATCCACCGCGAGGACCGGCGCGTGACGCGCGTGCTGGCGCGCGACGAAGCCGGCCAGCGCCTGGCCTTCGACGCCAGCGCCTTCGTCTCCACCATGCCCATCCGCGAACTCGCCCAGGCCCTGCGCCCGGCGGCCGATGCGCCGGCGCTGGCCATCGCCTCCGGCTTGGAATACCGCGACTTCATCACCGTCGGCCTGCTCTACCGCCGCATGAGCCCGAAGGTCGCCGGCAGGGCCCGCCACGTGAACGACAACTGGATCTACATCCAGGAGCCCGGCGTCAAGGTCGGCCGTGTGCAGGTCTTCAACAACTGGAGCCCCTACATGGTGGCCGACCCCGACACCGTCTGGCTCGGCCTGGAGTTCTTCGCCCGCGACGATGACTCGCTATGGGCCATGAGCGAGGACGCGCTGAAAAGCCTGGCCGTGCGCGAGATGCAGCAGCTGGGCCTGGCCGACGAAGCGGAGCTGCTGGACGGCACCGTGCTGCGCCAGCCCAAGGCCTATCCCGGTTACTTCGGCGCGGCCTTCCAGCGCTTCGACGAACTGCGCGGCTGGCTCGACGGCCTGGACAACCTCTACCTGTGCGGTCGCAACGGCATGCACCGCTACAACAACCAGGACCACTCGATGCTGTCCGCGCGCCTGGCCGCGCAGGCCATCATGAAGGGCGGCGCGGGCCGCGACGCGATCTGGGCCGTCAACATCGACGACGACTATCACGAGGAAGCGCCGACGAAGAATTGAGGCCAGTGCATGCCATCATGCGCGCCCATGTCTTCCGCGACGCTCTCCCCCGCCGAGCAGGCCGCCCCCTTCGGCCTCGCCCTCGCCGCCGCCCTGCCGCCGCTGCTGGCCTTCAACCAGACGCCGGCCGCGACGCTCTACAACCAGCTCCTCGCGCTGTCCGGCTGGGGCTTGGCTCTGCTGCTGTGGGCCCGCTTCACGCCCGGCTGGCGCGCCGGTCTGAAGAGCCCGGCCGCCATCGCCCTGGCCCTGCTGCTGGCCGCGCCGATGAGCTCGGTCGTCTGGCGCGCCCTGCCCGCGTCGCTCGGCTTTGGGGCCACGGCCGTCATCGGCGCCGGCCTGGCCGTGCTGCTCGTGGCCCAGGGCCTGCCGCGCGAGCTGCGCAGCCGCGCCGCCGAGGGCCTGTGCTGGGGCCTGCTCGTGGCTGGCGGGGCCAGCATCGCCATCAGCCTGGTGCAGGTCTTCCTGCCCGACTGGGCAGACGGCGCCCTCATCGCCCGCTCCGGCATCCCGGGCCGCGCCGTCAGCAATCTGCGCCAGCCCAACCACCTGGCCAGCCTGATGATGTGGGCCGCCGTCGCCGCCGTCTACATCACCGAGAAGCGCGGCTGGCGCTGGGCACTCGCGCCGCTGCTGTTCGCCTGCGTCTTCACCGTCGTGCTGAGCGCATCGCGCACCGGCTTCATTGGCATCGCGATGCTGGCCGTCTGGGGCCTCGTCGACCGCAAGCTGTCGCGCAGCGCGCGCCTGGCCCTGCTGGCCACGCCCGTGATGCTGGCTGTCAGCTGGTGGCTGATGTCGCTGTGGTCCGCCGAGGGCGGCCATGCCTTCGGCGCCGCGTCGCGCCTGTCCGAAGGCGCGGGCTCGCCGACACGCCTGGCCATCCTGCGCGACGCCTGGGCACTGACCGTCGCCAACCCGCTGCTGGGCGTGGGCTGGGGTGAGTTCAATTTCGCCTGGAGCCTGACGCCCTTCCCGACGCGGCCCATCGCCTTCTTCGACCACACCCACAACCTGCCCTCGCAGCTCGCCGTCGAACTCGGCCTGCCCTGGGCCGGGGCCGTGCTGGCCCTGCTCGGCTGGGCGCTGTGGAAGGCCTGGCGCGGCGCGGCGCGCGCGGGCGAAGACGCGCCGCTGCGACGTACGGCGCTGATGATCGTGCTGACCATCGCGCTGCACAGCCTGCTGGAGTACCCGCTGTGGTACGCCTATTTCCTGCTGCCGGCCTGCTTCGCGCTGGGCCTGGCGCTGCCCGCCGAGGCCGAAGCCGCCCCCGCGTCGGCCACCCCCTGGCAGGTCATCGGCGCCCTGCTCATCGCCGGCAGCGCCTTCGCCGTGTGGGACTACCAGCGCATCGTCGTCATCTACGCGCCCACTGAAAACGCCGCGCCGCTGAACCAGCGCATTGCCACCGGCCAGCGCTCGATCTTCTTCAGCCACCAGGCCGACTACGCCGCGGCCACCAGCTTCCCGCCCGGCAAGCTGGCCCTCGCCGCCACGCGCCGCACGGCCTTCAGCCTGATCGATGCGCGCCTGCTGATGCACTGGTCGCGTTCGCTGGAAACCACCGGTGACGTCGAGGGCGCACGCTATCTGGCCGACCGGCTGCGCGAATTCCGCAACACGACGGGCGACACCTGGTTCTCCAGTTGCGACGATGCCGCCTCGGCGCCGGCCATGCCGCAATGCCAGCCGGCATCGGGCGTGGTGGACTGGCGCAAGCTACGCTGACTCGACGGCGGCGTGCCAGTCGCCCGACTTGCCGCCGTGCTTCTCCAGCACGCGCACGTTGCCGATGACCATGCCGCGGTCCGCGGCCTTGCACATGTCGTAGATGGTCAGCAGGCCGATCTGCACCGCGCACAGCGCCTCCATCTCGACACCGGTGCGGCCCAGCGTCTCCACCTGAGCACGACACAGCACGCGGCTGCCGGCCTCGTCGAGCTCGAAATCCACCGCGACGCGTGTGATCGGCAGTGGGTGGCACAGCGGCACGAGGTCGGAACAGCGCTTGGCGCCCTGGATGGCCGCGATGCGCGCCACGCCCAGTACATCGCCCTTCTTGGCCGTGCCGCTGGCGATCAGCGCAAAGGTCTCGGGCTGCATGCGGATCTCGCCGGCAGCGACGGCGACGCGATGGGTCTCGGCCTTGGCCGACACATCCACCATGTGGGCCTGGCCCTGGGCGTCGAAGTGGGTGAGAGGACTGGTCATGTCAGCAATCAATGGCGGTGTTTGGGCCGAGCGCCGGGCCGCTCCCAAGCCGGACCACTTGGCGACGTGCATGCCGGTCGAACCGGCATGCATCGCCGTCCCCTCGGGGGACCGGCCAAGCTAAACCTTGGACGAGGGGCACCGTCATGCCTGGAAACAAACAGGAAACCGAGTTGCAGGCATCATAGACAGCCGGCCCGCGCCGGCCGGAGCCCTAGTCTAATGAAGAAGTCGTTCGCCACCCGCCCCCTGCTCTCCCTGCTCGCGGCCGCCCTGCTGGCACTGCCCGGCGCGCCGCTGAATGCCCAGGTCAACCTGCCGGCCCTTGGCGACTCCGTTTCGCAGGATCTCGACGTCGGCGCCGAGCGCCGCCTGGGTGACCAGGTGATGCGCCAGATCCGCATCGATCCCGACTACGTGCTGGACCCGCTGCTGCAGGAATACCTGGACGGCATCTGGGACCCCCTCGTGAAGGCCGCCCGCAAGCTCGGCCAGATCGGCGACGAGACGCAGGCCCGCTTCGCCTGGGAGCCCTTCCTCGTGCGTGATCGCAGCGTCAACGCCTTCGCTTTGCCAGGCGGATTCGTCGGCACCCACCTCGGCCTGATCGCGATGACGAACTCGCGCGACGAGCTCGCCTCGGTGCTGGCGCACGAGCTCTCGCACATCACGCAGCGCCACATCGCCCGGCGCATCGCGGGCGACTCGCGCAACAGCATGGTGGCCATCGCCGGCCTGCTGCTGGGCATCCTCGCCGCCTCGCGAGGCAACATCGAAATGGCCAATGCCGGCATCGTCGGCGGCCAGGCAGCGGCCACGCAGCTGTCGCTGAACTTCTCGCGCGACATGGAGCGCGAGGCCGACCGCGTCGGCTTCAACGTGCTGGTGGAGGCAGGCTTCGCAGGCAGCGGCATGGTGGGCATGTTCGAGCGCATGGAGCAGGCCTACCACCTGATGGACAACGGCGCCTACCCGTACCTGCGCTCCCACCCGCTGACGAGCGAACGCATCGGCGATGCCCGCACCCGCCTCGCGCTCGAGCCCTTCGCACGCCCCCGTGGCCTGGCCGAGCATGCGCTGATGGCTGCCCGCTCGCGCGTGCTGATGGACCCGCGCGTTGACGCCTGGAAGGTGCTGGAGAACTACGACGCCGGTGCACGCACGATCAAGGAGAGCGGCGGCTACGAGCAGCTCGGCGCCCGCTACGCCGCGGCGCTGGCGTCGATCAAGCTGCGCAACTTCGACCGCGCCGAGGCTTCGCTGCGCAGCGCCGAGCTGACGCTGCAGCTCATCAGCCCCAGCCCCGCGGAGACGGCCAGCGCCAGCCGGCAGCTGACCTACCTGCGCGCCGAACTGGCCCAGGCGCGCGAGCGCCCGGCCGACGGCATCGCCGCGCTGGACAGGCTGGCGGGCGAGAAGTCGCGGCCGATGCTGCTGCAGCGTGTCGACCTGGCCCTGGCCGCCGGTCCGGCGTCCACGGCCGGCCCGGCGCTGCGGGAGGCCGCCGACGCGCTGCAAACCCATGTCAGCCTCGACCCCAGCGACGCGTTCGCCTGGTCCAAGCTGGCGCTGATCTGGGAAAAGCTCGGCCAGCCGCTGCGCGCGGTGCGCGCCCAGGCCGAGACGCGCGCCGCCGCCGGCGACCTGAACGGCGCGATCGACCGCCTGCGCTCGGGCCTGCGCCAGTCGCGCGGGCCGGACGCCGACCAGGTCGAGGCCTCGGTCATCGACGCGCGGCTGCGCACCCTCGTCTACGAGCGCCAGTCCATCCTCGGCGAGATGTACCGCGGGCGCTACATCCCGCCGGACGTCGAGCTGCCGAACTGACCCTGATCAGTCAGCCCTAGTTCGTCACCATCGCCCAGCCGGTGCTCCAGTCATCATTGGAGCTGGTGTTGAGCGTGATCGCGCCGGTGTTCTGCCGCGCGCAGGGGCCGACGACCCAGGTGCCCGCGCCCGGCACGAAGCTGTTGCTGACGCTCAGCAGGGTCCGCGCATTGGCTGCCGTCGGATTGATGACCTTGTAGCCGGTGTTGGGCGAGGTCAGCACCGTGCCGTTAGACGCGCGATAGCAGACGTCGACAAGGAACGAGACGGCGGCGCTGGGCAGGACCGTCTGCGACAGCGCGGTCGTGATGCGCTGGCTGCCGGTGGTGGTGACCGTGGTGGTCGGGCCGATGAACGCGAAGGCGGTGCTCAGCACCGAGTTGACGGTCTGACCGCTCCAGGCCCCGATGGCGACCACGCCCGTCGGACCCTGCACGCCTTGAATGCCTTGCACACCCTGTGTTCCCGGGGCGCCCTGCGGTCCGGTGTCGCCCTTGGCGCCCGGCAGGCCCGCCGGGCCCTGTGGACCGGTGTCACCACGGTCGCCCTTGTCACCCTTGGGCCCCTGGTCGGCCAGCGTCAGGTCCAGCCGCGCCACATGGGCGGTGGCGGTGTTCTCCTTGCTGTCGAGGAAGACGACCGTGCCCGGCGCCGACAGCGCAGGCACGAGCGCGAAACCGAAGTTGGTGCCCGGGTTGCTGATCCAGCCCTTGACGACGGCTGTCACGTCCACCGCCATGAACTGGCCCGCGCCGGTGACGGGCAGGCTGGTGCCGCTGCCCGCGCCCGAGGTGGGCGGCGCGGTCATCGCGGTCACACCGGCCTCGGTCCAGCCGCCGTTCACCGTCTGCAACTCCACTGCGCCAGGGGCGCCGACCCGGTTCACGTAGAACACCAGATTGGCCTTGACCAGCTTGGCCGCCGTCGTGGCGGCCGGCAGCGTGCCGAGGTCGAAGCGCAGCAGTGCACTGGAACCGCCGCCGATGTTCAGCGTCGGCAGGCTGCCGAAGTTGACGGCAGGCTGGAGCGTGGCGACGTGGGTGTCGGCCGCCAGCGGTGCCTCCAGCGCGAGCGCCGGCAGTGCGGCGGCCAGGCCCAGCCCGAGCAGCACGCGCCGGCGCCCGGCCAGGCAGGCCAGCCCGGTCAGCAGCAGCAGCAGCACTGCAGGCTCGGGCACGCTGGCGGCCTGCAGCGTGAAGGCCCAGTCGCCCGTGCGGGCGCTGCCGTCGACGTTGATGAAGCGCAAGCCCGGCTGGCCGAGGTAGGCCAGGCCCGTGTAGTCGGGCTGTCCGCTCATCGAGAAGCCGTCGGCGAGCGTCGGGCCCAACGGCGTGTTGCCATCCTGGGTCAACACAAGCTGGTAGCTGCCGGCCGCGAGGTCCAGCGCCAGCCGCGCATCCCAGCAGAAGCCGCCGGCGCCGGCGCAGACATGGCTGCTGCCCACGTCGAGCTGAATCAGCAGGCCGGCGCCGTCGAACAGCGACAGCACCGGCGCGAAGCCGCCGGCGGCAAAGGACCGGGTGTCGACCTCCACCGGCCCGCTGGCCGCCAGGGAGAAGTCCAGCGTGAAGCGCTCATCGTCATCGGCAAAGCGACCGCTGTAGTCCGCCGTGCCCGCCACCGCCGCCGCGCTGAACGCGAGCCAGATCAGGCCGAAAAGAATTCGCATCGCCATCTCCTGCTGAGCGAGGCTTGAGCAGCCCCTTCTGCAAAGACGTCAATGACCCGGCGGCTGCGACACGACCTGCCGTTCTAGGGCGTCAGGCGCGCAGGCGCTGCTCTTCCTGGTAGAGCCCGAACTCCTCGCGCAGCGCACGCGCCACTGCCTCGCGCTGGTTGATGCGGCGGTGGTAGGCCTTGACCGCTGGCCAGGCCGCGAGGTCCACGCCGGCATAAGGCGCCCAGTTCAGCACGACGGCGAGGTAGATGTCGGCGATGCCGTAGCCGCCCCCCAAGTGGTCGTGCCGCTGCAGGTGCGCCTGCAGCGTGTCCAGGCGCAGCGCGGCCTTTTCCATCGAGTACGCCTTCACGTCGGCGCTGGCCTTGGGGTCCAGCAGCGGCACGAAGACGGCCTTGTGCAGCTCGGTGCCGATGAAGCCCAGCCACTGGCGCACGCGGGCGCGCGCAGCGGTGCCTTCTGGCAGCAGACCGGCGGCCGGGAAGGTCTCGGCCAGGTACTGCAGCACCGCAGCGTTCTCGGTCAGCACCCAGCCTTCGGGCGTGCGCAGCGCCGGCACCTGGCCCATCGGATTGATCTGCCAATAGTCGCGGCCGTCCGGCGTGCGCTTGGCCTTGCCGTCCACCTGGGTAAAGACGGCTTCGGCGCCCACTTCGTAGAGCACGGTGCGGCTGGCCAGCGAGCAGGCCATCGGGGAAAAGAACAGCTCCATCAAGGTCTCCGGCAATGTTTTTGTACTGTATTGAATAGAATTCACTGCCGTCAATGAATTTCATGCATCGTGGTACAAAAATCTGAAAGCGAAGCCGAAAAGCCCACCGCGCGGCCCCGCGGCCGGCCGCGCAGCTTCGACACGCAGGCCACGCTGGCCCAGGCAACGCTGACCTTCTGGCAGCGCGGCTACGCGTCGACCTCGCTGGACGACCTCAGCGCCGCCACCGGCCTGAACCGGCCCAGCCTGTACGGCGCCTTCGGCGACAAGCACGCCCTGTATCTGCAGGCGCTCAAGCTCTACACGGAGCAGTCCGACGCAGCCATCGCGGCAGCCTTCGAGGGTCGATCACTGCGCGAGGGCCTGCTGCGCGTCTACGAACTGGCGCTGCAGCTCTACTACCCGGCCGACGCTGCCGCCCGCGGCTGCCTGCTGATCGGCACGGCCGCCACAGAGGCGCCGCGCGACGAGGCCATCCGCCAGCAGTTGGGCGACGCGCTGCGCGGCTTCACGGTCGCCTTCGAGGCGCGGCTTCAGCGTGCGGTGGACGAAGGCGTACTGCCCGCCGGCACCGACGTGGCGATGCGCGCCCAGCTCGCGTCGGCGGTGTTGCACTCGATGGCGCTGCGTGCCCGCGCCGGCGATGCGCGCCAGCAGCTGGCCGCCCTGGCCCGCGCCGGCGTCGACATGCTCAGTCGCTAGGGAACAGCCGCTCGACCACGAGGTCGATGACCATGCCGCACAGGCTGTAGATCAGCGAGCCGATCAGCGCGGCCCAGAAGCCGGTCACGGCCAGGCCGTCCAGCACGGAGGCGGCGGCCCAGAACATCAGCGCGTTGATGACGAAGAGGAAGAGCCCCAGGCTCAGCACCGTCACCGGCAGCGTCAGCAGCACGAGGATGGGCCGCAACAACGTGTTCAGCAGGCCCAGCACCAGGGCCGCGATCAGCGCCGAGGTGAAGCTCGTCACGATGACGCCAGGGTAGAGATGGGCCACGAGCAGCAGCGCCCCGGCCAGCAGCAACCAACGGATGAGGATCTTCATGGCCATGAGCATATCGGGCGCCCGCACCGGCAGGTTGTCGCGCGCTCGTCGCTCGCCGTGAGAATCAAATAGGAATCGTTCGCATTCGTGTTAACATTTTTGCGTTGTCGTCGTTCAGCTGCCCTGCCGTGAAACCCCTCGCCTTCGTCGTTCCCACCTCGGCTGCCGCGCCTTCGCGGCCCGCGGTGCTGCGCGCTGAGCCGCGGCTGCAGGCGCCGGCCCAGGCGAGCTACACCGAGCTGTCGAACCCGCCGCGCAGCCGCCGCCTGCTGTTGATCGGCATCGCCACGCTGCACCTGCTGGGCTTCTGGGGCTTGAGCCACGTCCAGGACCTGCGGCGCACGGTGGCCCAGGTCGCGCCGATCGCGGTGCGCCTGATCGCGCCCACCGAGCCCCCCAAGCCGCAGCCGCGCACGCCCGTCGCGATGCCGGAGCTGAAGGCGCCCGTGCTGACGATGGTCGAGCCGCCCCTCATCGCCATTGCGGCCGTGCCGGCGCCCTCCCTGGTCGTGGCTGCAATTCCGCCACCGCCGCCCACGCCGGTGCAGGTGCAGACGGCGCCCACCCCTGTCCTCCAGGTTGTGCCGCCGCCCGCGCCGCCTTCCCTCAAGCGCATTCCGGCCAGCGCCGTGCGCTACGTGAGGGAGCCGCGCTCGACGGTGCCGCTGATGTCCAAGCGACTGAAGGAATCCGGTGTCGTGCACGTGCGCGTCGTCGTGGACGTGAACGGGATGCCGCGCGATGTGGCACTCGCGAAGTCTTCCGGTTTCGCCCGCCTGGACGAACAGGCGTTGCAGGACATCCGCTCTGCCCGCTTCGCGCCGCAGACGGAGAACGGTCAACCCATCGAGTGGGAGGTCATCACGCCGATGTCCTACGAACTCGACCGCTGACCTGCCCCTTTCCCCTGAGTAGCCATGCCGTGGGCGGCGCGCCAGCGCCGTCGTGGGCAAAGCCATGCCCATTCATCACGATCCCTCGGAATAATCCATGTCCCGCAAGAACAAGACGACCCCGGCGCTGCTGCCGCTGGGTGCACTGGCCGCCGGCTTCGGCCTCGCCTCGGCCGCCCTGGCCCAGACCGCCCCAGCCAAGGAAGAAACGGTGTTGCCCACCGTGCGCTTCAAGGCCAGCGCCGAGCCCCAAGGCAAGGACAGCTACCAGGCCACCGAGACGCGCATCGGCAAGGGCAAGCAGGACATCCGCGACATCCCGCAGTCGATCACCGTCATCACCGAGAAGGTGATGGACGACCGCGGCCTGACCAACGTCAAGGAAGTGCTGAAGAACACGGCCGGCATCAGCTTCCAGGCGGCCGAGGGTGGCGAGGAGGACATCAAGGTCCACGGCATCTCGCTGCAGAGCACGGGGGACGTGTTCATCGACGGCATGCGCGACCCGGCCTTCTACGACCGCGACACCTTTTTCATGGACAAGGTGGAACTGCTGCGCGGCTCGGCCTCGCTGCTGTTCGGCCGCGGGTCCACGGGCGGCGCGGTGAACCAGGTGAACAAGCAGGCGCTGCTGTCCAACGAGAACGAGGTCAACGTCTCCGTCGGCAGCCACAACGCGCTGCGCGTGGTGGGCGACTTCAACCTCCGCACCGGCGAGAACGCGGCCGTGCGTATCGGCACGATGGTGAACGAGGCCGACAGCAACGGCGCCGGCTCCAAGGTCAGCAAGGCCGGCATCGCCGGCAATGTGCGCTGGGGCGTCGATGAGCAGGACGAGTTCAGCCTGACAGGCTTCGCACTGCAGAACGACAACGGCATGAACTACGGCGTGCGCTGGATCCGCCCGACGGCGACCTCGGCCGTCGGCACGTCGACGCTGGTACCCATCGATCCCGATGCCTACTACGGCCTGTCCAGCGACTACAACAAGGGCACAGCCCGCTACGTGACGCTGACCCACACGCACCGCTTCTCCAAGGACGTGGAGCTGCTGACCAAGGTGCGCACCGCCGACTACACCCGGGACCAGCGTGCAACGCTGTGGAACTTTGGCGGCGCCGCGACTCAGCCTGGCGGCCAGGCCGTCTCGCTCGCCACGCTGACGCCCAACACCGTCATCACGCGCGGCCTGCAGATCAAGAAGCAGGACATGCAGACCCTGACCGCGCAGAGCGACCTCAACGCCAAGTTCAAGGGCTTTGGTTTTGAGCACCTGCTGCAGACCGGCGTCGACTTCGCGAACGAAAAGAAGCAGGTCTACGCCTCCAACGGAGCCAACCCGGCCAAGCCCAACACGACGCTGGGCACGCCCTTCGACGGCGCCAGCATCGATGAAGGCCTGCGCACCTTTCGCACCAACAACGACTACCGGTCCAAGGCCTATGGCCTCTACATCCAGGACCTGGTCCAGATCGCGCCGGACTGGAAGGTGCTCGCGGGCCTGCGCTACGACAACCTGGACGGCAAATACAACGCCTACTCGGCCGCCGTGCCGCCGGTCATCACGTCGTGGCACATGAAGGTCTCGGAAGTGAGCAAACGCGCTGCCGTGCTGTACCAGCCGGGCGGCCAGTGGTCCTTCCACCTGATGGGCGCCACATCCTTCAACAGCTCGGGCGACACCTACTCGCTGAGCGCGGCCAACGTGGACATCCCGCCCGAGCAGTCGGTCAACGTCGAACTGGGCGCCAAGTACGACACCGCCGACGGCAAGCTGAGCACCCGCGTGGGCATCTTCCGCAACACCAAGCTGCACGAGCGCAACACTGACCCGCTGGTCAACCTGGTGACGCTGTCGGGCAAGCGCCATGCCGCCGGTGTCGACGTCGACGTCATCGGCCGCATCACGCCGGAATGGGAAATCTTCGCCAACTTCACGTGGATGCCCGTCTCCAAGATCGACGTGGCTGCGCCGGGCGCCGAAGGCCTGGGTGCACGCCCGTCGCTGACACCACAGTACTCCGGCACCTTGTGGACGACCTACCAGGCCACGCCCAAACTGCGTGTCGGTGGCGGCCTGAACGCCCGCAGCAGCCAGCAGCCCAACCGCAACCCGGGCTTCTACGCGCCCAAGTTCGTCACGGCCGACCTGATGGCCGAGTACGCGGTGCAGGAGCCTCTGCTGTTCAAGGTGATGGTCAGCAACGTGGCCAACAAGCGGTATGCCGACGCGCTGTACACCGCCTTCTACGTGCCCGGCACGGGCCGCGTGGTGACGCTCACCGGAACCTACAAGTTCTGACCCGAGGCCCGGGCTAGCATCCCGGGCCTCCTGCCGACTGGACCCCCTGCCATGCTGCTGAAGATCGCCAACATCCTGGGCCCGCAGGCATTGAGCCAGGCGCGCGAGCTGCTCGCCGCCGCGCCCTGGCAGGACGGCCGCGCCACGGCCGGCCGCCAGGCGGCCCAGGTCAAGAACAACGAGCAGCTGCTGCCCGGCAGCGATCAGCATCGCGAACTGCAGGCCCTGGTGCTGCAGGCGCTGGAGAAGCACCCCGTCTTCTTCTCCGCCACGCTGCCCAAGCGCGTGCTGCCGCCGCTGTTCAACCGCTACGCCGGCACGAACAACACCTACGGCAGTCACGTCGACCAGGCGGTGCGCTACATACCCGGCGGCTTGCAGCGTGTGCGCACCGACATCTCCTGCACCGTCTTCCTGAACGAGCCGGCCGACTACGACGGCGGCGAACTCGTCATCCAGCACGCCTACGGCGAGCAGCGCATCAAGCTCGCGGCCGGCGACATGGTTGTCTACCCCGGCACCAGCGTGCACCGCGTCGAGCCCGTCACGCGTGGCGAGCGGCTGGCCAGCTTCTTCTGGATAGAGAGCATGGTGCGCGCCGACGGGCAGCGCCGCCTGCTTTACGAGATGGACATGAGCCTGATGAAGCTGCGCGGTGAACTCGGCGAGACGCCGGAGCTGGTGCAACTGACCGGCACGTATCACAACCTCTTGCGGATGTGGGCCGACACGTGAGCGCGCCGCTCATCGAGAAACTGCCAGACGGCCTGGCCAACCTGGCCGACTTCGAGGCGCTCGCCAAAGCACGCGTCGATGCCGGCGCCTGGGCCTATCTGAACGGCGGCGCGGCCGACGAGATCACGCTGCGCGCCAACCGCAACGCCTGGGACGCCATCCGCCTGCAGCCCCGCGTGCTGCGCGACCTGGCCGGCGGCCACACCCGCGTGAGCCTGCTCGGCCGCGAGCTGCGCCACCCCATACTGCTGGCGCCCATCGCCTACCAGCGCCTCTTCCACGCCGACGGCGAACTCGCCATCGCCCACGCCGCCGCGGCGCAGGAGGCCGGCCTCATCCTCAGCGCCCAGGCCAGCATCGCCATGGAGGCCGTCGCGGCGCCCATGCTGGCCGACCCGAGCGCCGGCCCGCTGTGGTTCCAGCTCTACTGGCGCGATGACCGCGACTTCATGCGCGCGCTGCTGCACCGCATCGAGGCCGCCGGCTTCCGGGCCCTCGTGCTGACCGTCGACGCGCCCGTGCACGGCGCGCGCGACCGCGAACGCCGCACCGGCTTCAAGCTGCCCGAGCACATCCGCGCGGTCAACCTCGGAGGCGTCAAGAAGCCGCTGAACCTGCAGCCAGGCCAGAGCGCCCTCTTCGACGGCCTGATGCCACGCGCCGCCACCTGGGCGGAGATCGACTGGTTGCGCTCGATGAGCCCGCTGCCGCTGCTGCTCAAGGGCGTGACCCATGCCGACGACGCGCGCGAGGCCCTGGCCCGCGGCGTGACCGGCTTCGTCGTCTCCAACCACGGCGGCCGCGCGCTGGACACGCTGCCGCCCACCACCGAGCTGCTGCCGCCGCTGCGCGCCGCGCTAGGGCCCGACGTGCCGCTGCTCGTCGACGGCGGCATCCGCCGCGGCACCGATGTGCTCAAGGCCATGGCCCTGGGCGCCAACGCCGTGCTGCTCGGTCGTCCCTACGTTCACGCCCTCGCCGCCAGCGGCGCTTTGGGCGTGGCCCATGCGCTGCGCCTGCTGCGCGACGAACTCGAGATCGCGATGGCGCTCTCGGGCTGCAAGACCCTCGCCGACGCCGGCCCGGCACTGCTCTGGCCTGGCACCTCCTCCTGAAAGGATTTCAAGATGAAACGCCTCCTCGCCACCATCGCCCTGGCCATCACGGCCTCCACCGCCTTCGCCCACGGCAACGTCTCCTGCCCCGCCGTGCCCAAGGAAGAGAAGAAGCCGCAGATGGAACTGCAGCGCAAGCTCGAAGCCGAAGGCTGGAAGATCCGCCAGGTCAAGAACTACAACGGCTGCTACGAGGTCTACGGTTTCGACGACAAGGGCGCGAAGGCCGAGGCCTTCTTCAACCCCAAGACCTTCGAGCGCGTGTACCCCGAAGGCGAGCAGGCCGCCGAGAAGAAGTAAGTCAAGGCATGCGCATCCGCGTCTGGGACGGGCTCGTCCGGCTGCTGCACTGGACGCTGGCCGGCGCCGTCGCGACCGCGTGGATCAGCGGCCACTGGTCGCCCACCGATTTCGACGCGGTGCATCACACCGCCGGCTACGCCGCCCTCGCGGCCGTCGCGCTGCGCCTCGTCTGGGGCTTGGTCGGCAGCCGGCATGCGCGCCTCGCGCAGTTCGTGCGCGGGCCGCGTGCGGTGCTCGCCTACGCCCGCGCGGTGCGTGAGGGCCATGAGCCACGCTACATCGGCCATAACCCGCTCGGCGGCTGGATGGCGCTGACGCTGTGGCTGGCCGCGGCCGCGCTCAGCATCACCGGCTGGCTCTACACGACCGAGTGGCTGTGGGGTTATGCCTGGCTGGAGGCGCTGCACTCGGCCCTCGGCTGGCTCATCGCAGCCCTTGTCGGCGGGCATCTCGGCGGCGTCGTCATGACGAGCTGGCGGCACCGCGAGAACCTCGCAGGCGCGATGTTCAGCGGCATGAAGCGCGCCCCCGAAGGCAGCGACATCGACT
>CAUJSJ030000057.1:0-16858 GCA_963422775.4 uncultured Roseateles sp. | reverse complement strand
GCGCCGAGTTCATCAAGCCGCTGCGCGACGAGCCCTGGGGCATGCGCGAGTTCGGCATCCGCACCGTCGACGGGCATCGCATGATGTTCGGCCAGCCAAGCGCATGAGGCTCGCGGTTGGAACGGGTGGGGCGGGGAGAGCAAGACGGGTGTAGTACATGGGGGTCAGCGGCTGGCCTGGCCTGTCTGCACTTCTCGGAGTGCGAGGGCGAAGTCTGCGGCCGAGGCATAGCGGTGGTCCCGGTCCTTCGCCAGCGCCTTGGCGACGATGCCGTCGATGCCTGAGGGCAGGTCGGGGCTCAGCGACGAAGGCGGCACGGGCGTCTCCTTCATGATCGCCTGCATGATCGCGAACTCGCTCTGACCGGTGAAAGGCCGCGCGCCGGTCAACATCTGGTAGAGAACGACACCCGCGGAAAAAATGTCGCTGCGATGGTCGATCTGCAGCCCCTGAAACTGCTCGGGCGACATGTATCTTGGAGTGCCGACGATGGCATCTGTCGTGCTGTCGGCTGCGGTGGAGTCCAGGAGGTGCGCGATGCCGAAGTCCGCAAGCTTGACGCCACCCTTCGAGTCCAGCAGCACGTTGGCAGGCTTGATGTCGCGGTGAATGATGCCGTTCTCATGTGCGCAGGACATCGCCGAGAGCAATTCCTGCATGATGGCCATCGAGCGTTGAAAGGACAGCTGCGTGCTGTCGTCCAGCAACTGCTTCAGGTCGCCGCCCTGGGCCAGCTCCATGACGACAAAGATCGTGTTCCCGTCCCGCCCGGCGTCGTACACATCAAGGATGTTGGGATGTTTGAGCCGGCCGCCTGCCCGCGCTTCGGCACGAAATCGCGACTCGTACTCCTCGGCTTCCGCTGCGGAGATTTGATCGAGCCGCATCGTCTTGATGGCCACAGGCCGATCGAAGGTCGGGTCATGAGCCTCATAGACGAAGCCCCCCCAACTCTTGCTCAAGGGCTGGAGGATCTCGTAGCGACCTAATTTGCTTGGTGCCCCGTCGGCGGGCGGCAGCGGTACAGCCGCTGGCTTGCCGCGCAGCAGCTTGGACAACTCAGCCACGGCTTCGCTGTTGAAGTCCCCTGCGCGTGCATGCAGCAGGTTGCCCGCCACAAGCCCGGCCGTCGTGTCCTTGAAGATGCGGAAATAGCCCATGCGGTCCGGCGGCCGCTTGTCTATGCCGACGGGCAGCAGGTAATGGCCAGTGATCTCCTTGGCGCGGTCGATGGCCCAGCGCCACTCGTCCCAATACCGGCCGGTGGGCCGTTTGTCGGCCGTGGTGGACAGCACCGGCATGAAATGGTCGCAGGCGTGCATGGCCGCTGCGATGCGCTGTGTTGCAGTGGCATCGTTGCCGGCCTGGAACACGTCGAACCAGACGCAGTCGAAGCCCAGGGTCTCCAGCCGCTGCGCGAGCTTGCGCACGGCCTTCATGTCCTCGCGCGCATAGCTGATGAAGATCGACCGGCGGCGGGGGAGCGGCGGTGCAAAGGGGTTGGCGGTGGGGACAACAGCGGGGGGCGAGCTCCGGCGCTCGGCCTGCTTACTTTGAAGGCTGCGGAGCAGGCGCTGGTAGCCGCCGCCGGAGAAATAGTCCACCCAGTGCCAGCCCGCCAGGAACTCGGGCACGTCGCACGGCTCCAGCCGTACGGGTATGAGGTAGATCGAGCCCTCCGGCTGCGTCGCAGCAACCTCCAGGGCCATGTGGATCTCCTGCTCGGCAAAGCCGGGCTTGGCAAGGGACCGAGCGGAGAGGCACACCAGAACGATGTCCGCTTCATGCAGGGCTTGCGTCGTCTGCGCTTGCCAGTCCTGTCCCGGCAGCACATCCACTTCGTTGAACCGGGGTGCATACCCGTCGGCCTCCAGCCTGCGATGCAGTTCGTAGACGGCCTCGGCATCGGCCGCCGTGTAAGACAGGAATATCTTCAGCGGGGGCGCCGCACTGGGCACGGTGCGCCCTTCGACGTTCGACGATTCGGGCTGGTCGGGGCCGTTCAGGAGACGAGACGCCAGCAGGCGGGCTTCGAGATCCGCCATGCTGCTGAATACAAGGTCTGTGTAGATGCGCCTGTAGGGCTGCAACCGCGTCAGATGCTGACGCTGCCGCGCCATCTGCGACTCGTTCGGCGCATGCTTGGGGCTCGGCCGTGCGTCAGGCGAAGGCCTTGCCACGACCAACTGCTTGCCGTGATAAAGGGCCAGCCAGGCTTCCCATTGCTGATACGGCAGGGGTTCACCGCCCTGCGCGAGATGCTTTCTCAGGCCCGGTATGCGCGCCACGAAGTCCGGGTAGCGCTCGGTGAGCGCCGCCACACCTGCGGCACGCGCATCGGCGCCACAGGCATCCCCCGCCAGGTGGATGACAACGTCGCAGGCCCGGACACGGTCGTCGATGCGAAGCAGCGTTGGCATCCCGGAGGCTGGGGCGTCCTCATGACCTCGGACGTGCATGCCGAGCTGCTGCAGCCAGCGCCACAGGCCCTCGCGGAGTTCGCCGAACTCGCTGCCAACGGCCGAGACCAGGACATTGCGCGTCGACCCTTGCGACGGTGAGGGGCCCCGCTGCAACTCAGCCTCGTCCTTGCCGATCGGCTGTTCCGCGTCGTGCGGCACGGGCAGACCGTCGTCGGGCGTGGCCTTTGCGTTTCGAGTGCTGTTCCCGTCGCGCATTTGCTCTGGTGTGATGCCCTCGCTCCATCGGTGGGCTGCGGCGCGCAAGTCCCGAGGCAGGTATCCGACGATGCTGGCCAGTTCCTCGGCTTCGACTTGGGTCAGTGCCGCACCGTCGGCACGGGAGACGGTCAGGCCCAGCAGCAACTCCGTGGCCTCGTGAACAGACAGGGGCGCCAGGCGGATGGTGGTCCAGTCACGACTGCCGATCAGGTGACGAGACGTCGCGAGGATCGCGCAGCCCGACAGATGCGTTGCCAGTTCGTCCAGCGCTGCCGCCTGAGCGGCGGTGTAGACGTCGTCGAACATCAGCAGCCGCGGACGCGCTTGGAGCTCTGCTCGCAATGGACTCCACAGTGCGTGGTGTGAGTATTCGACCTGCAAACGCTTCGCGATGGACTGCCCAAGCTCCTGCGCATCACGTATGTCTGTACCGCTCAGTTGGATGCGAACGAAGCTTTCGAAGGGGCCTGACGAATGGGCCATACCCATGATCGGCAACCAATGTCGTACCAGGAATTGATCGGCCAGCGCGGTCTTTCCTATACCGCCCTCGCCTACCAGGGCGACCGACAACGGGCGCTGGCCCTCGGCTGGCATGAGGGCCTTGCTGATTTGATCCAGCTCGCTTCGGCGGCCGATGAAGATCTGCTTCGAGAAGGGTGTGGGCGCTTCGGCAAAGGGCGGCCAGCCCACCGCCTCTTTGTCCAGCGCGGCATCAGCCTCTTCGAGACCGGCATCGCCCGCCTTCTGCCAGTGCCCAGCCGTTGACCAGACCCGAGGCGAGAACACCTTGGGCCGGATGTGGGCGGGGTGGTCTTCGTTGTTGGCATAGAGATCGAGATCGAGCACGTGGAAACTGGCTGGTACGCCGTCCAACTCGTACAGGCCGCCTGCGGATGAGACTTCGATGCCACCGGCTGTCCGGTCCCAGCGCGGCACTTGTGGACCATGGCGATGGCCGTTCAGCAGCAAGCTGACGCCGGCCTGCGCGAGCTTGTGATCGACTGCGGCGCCATCGGCCATGGCATCCAGCGGGTGGTGCATCAGCGCGATGCTGCAACCGGGTACACCGTCGGGGGGGAGCAAGCGGTCGAGTTGCTGGCTGGCAACTCGCAGCGCGTCGCTGCCGCTGTCGTGATCTGACAGCCAGGCGCTGTCGAGGCCGACGATGCTCAGCGGCGCGTCGAGTCCGACCTGCAGTTCGATCCGGTAGCCCAGCGGGCCGTGGGAGCCGTGGGCGGGCAGGAGCGAGTCTCGCGCTATGGTCTTCAGCCAGCCTCTGAAAGAGGTTTGGCGGGCCGTCATCTGTTGCAGCAACTGTGCTGGCGCCAGGTCCGGCGACGTCAAGGCATGGCGCGCCTGGTGCAAGGCCTCAGGGTTTACGCTGCGATCAATGTCGTGATTGCCCGGCACGACAAAGAACCGGTCCATCCCAAGCTGTAGCGTGTCCATCAGCTCGAAGACGAAGTGCCGCGCCTGGTCGTACTCCTCGGCCCGGCCGGCATGGGCCACATCGCCCGTCAGGCACACCAGGTCGATGGCGCTCTCGGCCTGGATGTCGCGCAGGTACTGGCGCCAGGCCTCGCCCATGAAGGGACGTTCGCGCCAGGCGCCGATGGGCTTCTCGCTGCCGATGTGCAGGTCCGACAGGTGCAGGATGCGCAGCCGGCGCACCGTGCGCGGCTGAGGCAGCGGTGCCGGCTCGGGCTCGTGCTGTACGGCCACCGGCGCCGGTGGCGGCACTGGGGCCCCCCGCAGCGACCGCAGCTGCCTGGACACCTCCACAAACGACCTGGCCGACTTGGGCAGCAGCTCGGTCCCCTCTTCATCCAGCAGCAGCGCGCTGAAGCTGGCAAGCTTGCGGCCGGTTTTTTCCTCGACGAAGCGGCGGATGGCTTCCTTGGACTCGGCCATGGCCGAGTCCAGTGCGCGCTGCTCGGTGCCGGACAGCGAGCCGGACAGCCAGTCGCGCACACTGGGCGCGAAGTCGAAGGTGAGTTCCTCGGTCTTGGCGTCGGCTGCCGAGGTGCGCCGCAGCAGGCCCGACAGCAGCACTTCGGCCATGGGGGCCAGCGCGGTGCGTGAGCCGGGCAGGGACTGCTGCAGCAGCCGCATCACGGGCAGCGTGATCCAGGCGCCAGACAGCAGGCGCAGCAGCGCGAAAGCGGGAGGCGAGGCCACGGCGCGGAAACGCAGCACCTGCTCGCGGATGGCGGCATGGGCGTCCTTGCCCGCCACGGCTGGCACGGGCGGGGCACCCGACTGCGGTGGCGCGGCGTCGGAAGCGGCAACGAGGACAGCCGCGTGCACCAGCGAGCGTGGCGACATGACGAACCGCGCCCAGCGGGCCACCGCATCGTGCCGCAGTTGCAGCATGGGCACCACGCCGGAGGCGCCATCGCGCGTCCAGGTGCCCTCCCACAGGTCCTGCGTCAGCAGTTGGCCGTTGGTGGCGCCGCGCTCGCGGCTGCGCACGCGCTCCTGCGATTCGCCCAGCGCGGTGGCGCCCCAGGCGGTCTCGGGCAGCATCTGCAGGATGGCGACGACGGCCCGGTCGGCGAGGCTGCGCACGAAGGCGCGCAGCTCGGACGCGTCCCACTGGGTGGAGGCGCCGTGCGTCAGCACCCACACGAGCTGGGGGTGCTGGCCCTGCAGCATGGCGCGCGGTGCGCAGGGCATGCCGGAGGCGGTCTGCACGCGTACGGCGCCGTCACGAACGCTCCAGCGCCACAGGCCCACACGGCGGAAGGCGCCGTGGCGGCCCAGGAGCTGGCGCAGCTCCTTGAGCGTGTCGTCGAATACGCGCATGGTGTCGTCCTGCTCGGCGAGCAGCACCATGTCGAACCAGCGCTCGGGTACGGGGCGCAGCACGGGCACCAGGGCCGGCACCGCACGCTCGCCGGGCGCGGCGGCCAGCAGCGCGTCGGCGCCGGCCTGGGCACTGGCCTCGGCGGTGGCTTCGGCGTCCACCATGCGGCGCACGCGTGAGGGACGCCGGCGCAGGAAGGGGCGCAGCGCACGATCGAAGTCGATGCGGCCGGGCAGGGCGTCGGCCGCGGGCACGGGCACGCGGCGCGCGTGCAGCTGCGGCTCGTTGTCGTCGCCGGGCTGCTGCGTGAAGAGGGAGATTTCCTTGTCCGCCTCGGGCCTGGCCGAGGCGGGCGTGCCCACCGTGCCGGTTGCGGCGGGGTGCTCGGGCGTTGTACCCGGCGGTGCAGGGCCCGGCGGCGGCTGCACCGGCCCGGCTTGCGCGGCCTCGCGGTCCGCGTCGTCGGCCTCGGGCAGCAGGCGGGCAAGCCAGAGCACGTCGGCGCGGGTCAGCGCGTCGGCGGTCGTGGGGTCGGCGCCGAGCAGGCGCCAGGCCTGCTCCACGCGCCAGGCCACGTCGGTCATGCGTCAGCTCTCCAGGCTGCGAAACAGCGCATCCAGCACGTCCTTGCGCGCCTCGTCGTTGGCGAGCGCGCGGCGCAGGGGGGCGAGGTAGTGGGCGTTGAGCAACTGGTCGTTGGCCATGGACGACAGCTCGCGCCGCTTGATGAACTCGCCGATCAGCGTGTCCATGTCGGCGTCGCTGGCCAGCTCCGGCAGGTGGGCCTCCAGGATGTCGCGGAGCTGCTGCTTGTCGGGCTCTTCGAGCGTGCACTGCACGCAGCGGCGCAGAAAGGCGGCGGGGAAGTCGCGCTCGCCGTTGCTGGTCATGACGATGAAGGGGTACTGCGTGAAGGTCACCACGCCTTCCTGCACGGTGATCGTGCCGGCCTCGGTGGTGCGCACCTGCGCGGCCTTGTGCCGGTCGGCGATGCGCTGCAGCTCCACAATGGGGAACTCGCCCGTGTCCAGCACGGCCAGCAGGTCGTTGGGCAGGTCCACGTCGCTCTTGTCGATCTCGTCGATCAGCAGCGCGCGGGGCGCATCCGCTGCGGCCAGCGCCGTGCCCAGCGGCCCCAGCGTGATGAAGCTGCCCAGCTCGTCGGCTTCGTTCAGCCCGGGGCGGCCCTGCGCATCCACCGCCTGCTGCTGCTGGATGTGCTGCAGCCGCGCCAGCGCGTCGTAGCGGTACAGGCCGTCGGCCAGCGTGGAGCGGGAGTTGATGTTCCAGCCTAGCACCTTGCCCAGGCCCAGCTGCTGCGCCACCGCGTGGATGAGCGAGCTCTTGCCGGTGCCGGGCTTGCCGGTCACCAGCAGCGGGCGGCGCAGATGCAGGGCCACGTTGACGGCCTGCACCACGGCGGCGGGCGCGCGGAAGTTGGCAGCGATTGCGTCCAGCCGCTCCTTGCCGGGACGGCGCCAGGGCGGCGGATCGGGCAGCTCGACCTTCGCCGTGGCGGGCGGCTCGGACGGGTTGTAGATGTCCCATTTCGTGGCCATTGTGGATTCCTTGAGGGGCTTTGCGGGTTCAGGGGGACGGGGTATCGGGCGCGGTGAGGCGGCCCATCAGCTCGTAGGGGTTGCGGTCGGGGTCATCCATGAAGAGCACGATGGCCTTGAACTGCCCCTGCTCGCGCCCTTGGCGGAAGGCTTCGGGCAACTCGTCGATGTCCCGCTTGTCGATGCAGGCACTCACGCCTTGCTTGAAGGCTTCACAGTCGAGGTCTTCGTCGCTGGGCCAGAGCATGTAGGGAGCACCCAGCCGCAGGGCGGCCAGGAAGGCATCCGTGTGATCGCGATTCCCGTCGGGTGACGGCGGCACGAAGGTCAGCCCCAGCAGGTGGGTGTCATCCGCGTCCTGCTGCACGGGCGAAGCCGGTGCGGCCGCCTGCTTGTCCTGAAAGCGGCAGGACACGTGCCTGCACCGGCGCGCATTGGCGGTCACGAGCGGTGCCTGCGCTTTCCAGCGGGCGGCGTTGGTCTTGGTGTGTGCCTTGGCCTTCACATCCAGGCGATCACGCCAGCGCCAGGCCAAGCGCAGGTCTTCGCAGGCGTCTCGGCGCCCGGTCGTGCCTTCCAGACCGCCGAATGCGCCAATGTCCTCCTCGTAGCTCATCCACGCCTGCGATGCACGCAGCAGGAGCAACGGCGCCAGCAACTCCACGTGCAACGGGCGCCCCTGCGGGTTCTCGACGGCATCGGCCAGGATCTGCAACTGCTCCCCAAGGCTCTCGGCGTCGGGCGGCTTGTCGCCCATCACGGGCAGGCCCTGGTGCTGAACCCAATACCGCCGCAGCAGGGGCCGCTGGTTGTCGGGTGACAGGTCGAGTTCGACATACAGGTGCATCGGCCCCTGACTGGGTGCAGGGAACTGCCCGGCCGCCCCCACATGCGGTTGCAGATCCGTATGCGTCTCCAGCCGTTGCATCAAGGCCCTCGATGCGGCCGGCTGCTGCTGCTCGGCCGCCCTGGCACCCTGGTGAAGCAGCAAGGTCAGGGCGGCCAGCGCACGTTTCGGCTTGTTCGCATCCAGTGCCCACAGCAGCAGCTCGTGCAGCCCGACGCGTTCCGGTGCATCGCGGGCATCGTGGTCGGCCACGGCGCGGGCCAGGTCTTGCCAGCGGGACAGGCTCAGGCCCAGCCTGTCGGCCAACGGGTACAGGGCTTGCACAAGCTCAACCCGCTGCCACGCCGCGCGCAGCACGCTGGCCTGGTGCGGGTCGGCCTCGGCCGCGGCGAGATCCTCGATGCCCTGGGCCTTGATGGCGTTCGCCAGCTTGAGCAGTTGCTCCTCGCGGCCCCCCCACTCCTTCCAGAGGTGCCGGAACAGCGCCGGCGCCATGCCCGAGCGGCCCTGCTGCTTCAGAATCTCGGTGACGAGCCTGCTGTCGACGCCCTGCCTCCTGGTCAGGGCCATGTGAACCAGCAGGTCGAGGACCGTTGACTTGAGCAGCAACGCGCTCAAATGATCGAGGCTCTTGAACTGGATGTCCGCGTGGCGGCCGAAGTTCGCACGCAGGACGTCGAGGTGCCGGCGCTGCCGCGTGCGCTGGTCATCGTCTGACGGGCGTGCGAGTTCCTGCTTCAGCGCGGCCGTCGGCGCGGCGATGAACAGCGGCTTGTCGAGGTAGAGCGCCAGCCAGGCTTCCCACTGCGTATAGGTCAGTGGCTGCGCGCCGTCGGCAAGGAGGGCGCCCAGGCCGGGCACCTTGGTGGCGAGGTCTGCATGGGCCGCCACCAGTGCCCTGACCTCGACGTCGGGTGCATCGGCGCCGCAGACGTCACCGACCAGATGGATGACAGCATCGCACTCGCGGATGTAGTCGACGAGCTTGACCAGTGTCGGCCTGTCGGAGACATAGAAATCGTCCTGTATCTTGACGGCAACGTCCGGCCGCGTGAGCGCCTCCCCGAGTGGCTTGCGGTAGTCGCCGAATTCGGAGGTGGTTGCCGATATGAAAAGAGTGACTTGCACGCAGGGCCTCCCTGACCCAGCGGCCTATTCTGCTTCGCCCCGTGCAGCAGCCAATGCGGAAAAGCGCGCAGCGGACGGAGCGGCTGGCGCGTATCTGGCCGCGGCTCGGGCCATGAGCCGGTCGGGGCTATGCACTGCAGAAGTCAGCAAGCAAGGCAAGGTTGGCGGCGCTCGCCAAAAGGACAGCCGCCAACGCGTCAAACGGGTGATGCTGGGCTGCCTGGATGTGGCCATCGCTCTGCGCCGCCTGCAGCGGATGCTGGTGGAACTGGATGGGGCGACTTCCAGTCGGCGCCTCACCGCCCTGTTGCTGCCGCCGTGAAATCGCTGCGGCCAGTGGGCTTGAGCAGCAGGTAGAGCAGCGGCCCGAAGGAGCCGGCCGCCACGGTCAGCAGTGCAAACGGCCAGACCGTGCGGCCCGTGAGCCGCGCGTCGCGCCAGATGAAGCCCAGCGCAATGAAGGACATGATGACCAGGTCCAGCAGCACCTGCCAGGCGCCCGGGCTGGCCATGCCGGCCTGCCAGATGCCAAGGTAGCCCACCTCCCACATCACGTAGGTCGAGAAGGCACCGAAGGCGGCGAGGAGGAGGATCAGAACGGTTCGCATGGCGTTGCTCCAGCGGGTTGAACATGGCGCCATGCTCGGCACAGGCGCGCATGCCCGCAATGACCTCCGAGGTCATCGCGGCGACGCTGTTGATGGCCTAAGGTCGCGGCCCATGAAGCTGCTCGTCCCCACCACACTCGTGCTCGTCGCCCTCCTGCACGCGCTGCCGCTGGCCGGCGTGCTGGGCGCCGCCAGGCTGTCGGTGCTCTACGGCGTCGACGCCCGAGACCCCGCGCTGGAACTCCTGCTGCGCCACCGCGCCGTGCTCTTCGGCCTGCTCGCCGCGCTGCTCGCCTGGGCGGCCTGGCAGCCTGCGTTGCGCGGGGCGGGCCTGATCGCCGGCCTGGTCAGCGTGGCGTCCTTCCTGCTGCTGGCGCTGCAGGCCGGCCCGCTGCAGCCGGCACTCGCCACCGTCGTCAAGCTGGACATCCTCGCGTTGCTCCTGCTGCTGGCCGCTGGCATCGTCCACCTGCTGCCCACCCCCACGCCATGACCGCCACCCTCGCCATCCTGCGCAAGTCGCGCCGCGTCAGCCAGCTCGAACTCTCGCTGCGCGCCGGCGTCTCGCAGCGCCACCTCAGCTGCATCGAGACCGGCCGCTCCCGCGCCGGCCGCGAGACGCTGATCGCCCTGCTCGACGCTCTTGGCGCCACGCTGCAGGAACGCAACCAGGCCCTGCTCGCCGCCGGCTACGCGCCCGCGCATGCCGAGCGCGCGCTGGACGCGCCCGAGATGGCGCCGGTGCGCGCGGCGCTGGAGCAACTGGTGCACGCCAGCGGCCCGACGACGCCGGCCCTGGTGCTGGACGGCGAATACAACGTCGTCATGGCCAACGAAGGCCTGGCGCGCCTGCTGGCCCTGCTGGGCTTGCCTGCCGAGATGCTGCAGGCGCAGCCGCTGAACCTGCTGCGCGCCGTCTTCGCGCCCGGCGGCCTGCGCGCGCTGTGCGTGGACGAAGCCTGGCTGTGCAACGAGATGTGGGCCCGCGCCTGCCGCGAGGCCGAGCACCTGCCGCGGCTGCGCGCCCTGCTCGACGAACTGCGCCCCACGCTGCAACCCTGGGCCGCCGTCGAGGCCAGCAGCCAGCTCCCCGTCCTCGCCTTCCGCCTGCGCGCGGCGGACGGACGGGTGCTGAGCTTTTTCTCGACGATCACCAGCTTCGGCACGCCGCTGGACATCACGCTGGCGTCGCTCAAGGTGGAGCATCTTTTCCCTGCCGATGAGGCCACGCGTGCCGCGCTGGCCGAATCGGGGCACGCAAACGCCTGAACTTTGCGCTGACCACAGGCCCTTCGGGCCAGCCAGGGAGAGGGTTCTGAGCTGAAAGGGGTCTTCTCGCTGCCGCCCTGCGGCTGCATGCTGCGGCTCAAGAGCATCTTCAACAAGATGGCACCAGCCGTCGGGTCGATCCGGTTCCCGCTGCTGGCGAGCCCGGCGTATTTTCTGGCCAGCGGGTGAATACCGTGGGTATTGCGCCTCCCGTACTGGCGTGGGACGGCCCTGCCGTGGATGTCAGCGCATCTGAATGGATGGGTCTTGGCGAAGCCGGCAGCGGGCCAGTCATACCGGCAGCCAGCGCTGGCCGAACGCTGCAAGCACGATGGGGTCCGGTATCCGAGCCATGCCCTGCAACAGTCAGCAAATTTGAGGATGCGTGCCCGCGATGGGTGCTGGACGATAAATCCAGAACTACATCCACATGGGAGGATGCATGCGAAGCGGAGACTGGCCTCGGAGCGCGCTTGCGTGCGCGGTGTTGCTGCTGACGTCGTGCTCTTCGGTGTTCGAGCCGATCCCGAAGCCGTCGCCGCAGGCGAGGGTCTTCGATCCTCCGGCGAAAGACGCCAACGGCCACGAGACGGCCGGATGCCCCAGGGGAGCGGACTCGAAGAACTACCCCAGTTGCTTCTACAACGGCCTGGGCGTCACCCTGGACGCGATGATGAAGCGCCGCGACGAGTACGCGGGGCTGGCGCGCCAAAGCATCAACGACACCGCGCAGTTCAACGCGCTGCTGCCACCCGCTGGCGCCGTGGTGACGTACCGGCGCATCCGCGAACTGCCGCACAGCGGGCTGCTGTTCCCGGCTGCGGTGGCCGCGGGCTTCTATGGACTGCTGAACTCCCGGATTCCCGACATCCACAAGCACTACCTGCGCGCTGCTCGCGAACTGCAGTGCTCCACGGTGCGTCATGCGATGTGGCTTTACCGCACGGACGAGATCGTCGGCGACGTGGACGCGCTCTCTCTGACTTACAGCACGCGCAGCGTGGTGGAGAAGGAGGGCATGGCCACCAGCAGCGACTTCGAGTTCCGCATGCCGCACTACCCGCCGGTCAAGCAGCCCCTGCGCGCGGTGACGCCGTCGCTGCAGCGGCTGACGGACGACCTCGACGCGGCCGTCAAGGCCTACGGCCGCGCGCGCACCCGAGTGGTGGGGGGCTTGCAGGCACCGGCCGCCCCGGCCGGCGCGGCTGACGCCTTCCAGCGCGCCCAAGGCAAGGGCGGCGGCGCCCGCCAGGAAGACACGCGCCAGCGCATCAAGCAGGTGACACTGGACCGCCTGAACGTGGCCATCGCGCTGCGCGACGACCTGCATCGGATGCTGGTGGAACTGGAGGGGGCCAACTTCCGGCTGCAGCAGGAGTGGAGCGACATCGAGTTGGACGTGCAGGGTGGCCTCAGCGACCGCCTGCCGGTGCTGCAGGACCCGTTCGCTGTGGGTGCGGCGGTGAAGCAGCAGATTGCGGCCTTCGCGCAGGCGGGCGAGGCGACGCTGACCGAGCGCATGGACCCGACGCTGGACGTGGACCTGATGAGTGGCGTGCGCTCCACGACATCGCTGCAGGCCTTCAACGAGGGCGAAGCGCAGAAGCTCTTCCAGACCTGGCAGGCGGCGCAGCGCTTCAAGACCGCGCACGACAAGCGCACCGAGGTGGCGCTGAGGACGGTGGCGGCGCTGCGCTGCGTGGACCGCGCGCCGCAGGTGCCGGCCCCGACCAAACCACCCGCTCCGCCAGCCTCAGCAGCTAGTTCGGCGCTGCCGAAAGCGCCATGAGCCGCGCCATGTCCATCTACTACCGCGCCGCTCGCGAGGCCTTCGCCCAGGCCTCCGGCGCGCTGGCGCGCCGCCCATCGGCCGCCGCCCCCGACTGGCTGGACCGTACCGCGGTGCGTGCCGTCTGGCTGCCGCTGCCGGGCTCGGGTGCGCCGACGGCGCTGCACGTGGGCCTGCGCGAGGGCTGGTCGGCCGCGGCGTTTCCGCGCCAGTGGCGGCTGCCTGGCGCCACGCAGGCGCTGCCGGTGTGCTGCGCGCCGGCCGACGCCGCGCATGCGCAGGCGTTGCCCACGTTGAGCCCGGACCGTCGGCCGGCCTTCGCCGGCTCGGCCACCGGGCTGATGCAGGACCGTGGCAGCCGCCAGCGCTTTCTGCTGACCTGCGGCCACGTGGCGGCACCGGGGCCGCAGGCGCGCGCGGGCGATCGCATCACGCTGACTGGCGTGCCGGGCGTGTCGGGGCGGCCGGCACGGTTGAGCCTATGGCAGCCGATGCTGGCCGAGGGCGCGCACAAGACGACGATAGACGCGGCGCTGCTGGCGCTGGACGACGAACTCTACGACGTGCTGCGAGCGCAGAACGACCTGCTGCCCACGGGCCTGGGCGGCGCCGTGTTCGCCGACCAGGCACTGACGCTGCGCCGCCGCAGCGGGGCGGTGGACGGCCGGGCGCTGGTGTTCTGGTCGGGCGAGGTGGACATTCCCGGCCTCACGCCGGGCGAGGCGGACTACTTCCTGGAGCACGCCGTCGGCTACCGCTGCGACGTGTCGACCCAGGGCGGCGACAGCGGCTCGGCGGTCTGGGACAAGGACGACAAGCTGTGCGGCATGCACCTGGCCGGCCTTGTCAACGCGGGGCCGGGCGCGAGCGAGCCGAATGCGCTCTTCGGCCCCATCGCGCCGGTGCTGGACTGGTTCGGCGTGGACCCCATCCTGCGTGGCGGGCGCAGCGTGGCCGCGCCGGCGCCCGCGCCCGCGCCGCGCGACCCCACGCCCGCGGCGAACGCGGCCGCACTGTCGGACCTGGAAGTCGTCGCCGCGACGATCTGGGGCGAGGCCCGCAACCAGGGCGACGAGGGCCTGCGCGCGGTGGCCTGCGTCATAGCCAACCGCGCCCGCACGCACTACCGGCGCTGCGCCGGCCCGCGCGAGGTGTGCGTGGACCGCTGGCAGTTCAGCTGCTGGAACGACGGGGACCCCAACCGCGCCAAGCTGCTGACCGTGGCCCGCCAGCCTGATGCGGTATTCAAGCAGGCGCTGGCCATCGCCGCTGATGTGCTGGCCAACCGGCTGGCCGACATCACGCGCAATGCGCGCCACTACCACGCGAGCCGCGTGAAGCCCTCGTGGGCGCGTGGCAAGTCGCCCTGTGCCGTGGTGGGCGACCACCTTTTCTACAACGACGTCGCCTGAAAGAAAGAGACGCCGCCATGGACACCGTCATTCTCGATGTCGTCATCGGCCTGGTGCTGGCCTACCTGGTCCTCGCGCTGCTGGTGACGAAGGTGCAGGAGATGCTCGTCGGCCAGCTCGGCACGTCGCGCAAGCACACCATGCACGACATGCTGGACGAAGCGCTGCAGCGCGACGCCGGGCTGAAGATCGCGTTGCTGCAGAACCCGCTGATCTCCGCCCTCTACAAGGGCACGGACAGCAGCAAGGGCACGCTGCGTGCCAACGGGCCGTCGGCCATCCCGAGCGACCTCTTCGCGCGCGTGCTGCTTGTGGAGGTGTTCAAGGACGGCAAGAACAACCACCCGAAGGAGAAGTTCGAGACGCCGCTGCTCTTCGTGCAGAGCCTGGACGCCAGCACCCGCACGGCCAACGAGAAGGTGCTGGGCGTGCTGCGGGCCCTGGTGGCGGGCCACGAGAAGAGCTGGCCCGAGTACGAGGCCGCCATCGCAGAGTGGTTTGACCAGGTTGGCGAGCGTGCCAACGGCTGGTTCCAGCGCAAGACGTTGCTGTGGGGGCTGGGCGTGTCTCTGCTCCTTGCCGCAGTGCTCAACGTCAACACCTTCCAGCTCGCGCAGCGGCTGGCCGGCGACCCCGACCTGCGGCGCAGCTTCGTTGCGCTGGCGCAGCGTACGGTGGATGAGTTTGGGTCGGGCAATACGCAACAGAACGCGGCTCTGCCGGTCCAGGCGCCGGCCACGCGGGTCGACCAGGCCCCTGGAGGCGGCCAGCAACCAGCTCGTCGACCTGTTCTTCAAGCACAGCAAGTTCGCGGGCTTCGACCCCAACCGAGAGGAACTCGCGCTGAATGTCGAGAACCAGTTGCGCACGCCCATCCAGGCCTGCGCGCTGGCGGGAGTGCCCGTTCCGGCGGAGCTGCAAACCAATGGCAAAAAGGCAGTCGCAGGCGCTGACACGGAAGCAAGCAAGAAGAAAAGCCTCCTGAGCAACCCGGAGGCCTGGATGCAACTTTTGCCACCGCTGCGAAAAGAGGTGAAGTCGTTGAGGCTGCCCGACAGCTTCGAGGTGCAGGGCGCGGCGCAGGCGGGCTCGGCCGCCTCTGCCGCTGAGGCGGCGGCATCCCAGCCCACCGTGACCGAATGCAAGCCGGCCAAGGGCAAACAGTGTGGGCCGAAGCTGGGCTCGCGTGACGACAGGCTGCGCACGGCCCATGCGTGCGTGAGCGGGCTGGTCGGCTGGGTCGGCATGGCCGTCGGCGCCAAGCCCGAGGACGCGGCGCTAGTCAGCGGCCTGCGCTTGGTGTCGAAGTCCCTCAATGAAGCCAGCGACGCGCTGCAGGAGATGATCGAAGGCGCCGGGTCAAACCTCCTCGTCAACCAGCTCTACCGCCGGGATCCCGAGGCGTTCGACGCCTGTGCGCACCTGCCGGGCATGACTCGAGCGCGCCTGCGCTCGTGCGTGGACAGCGCCATGACGGGCCAGATCAGCCTGCCCATCGGCTGGACCGGCCGCAACGTGCGCGAGACCTTCTGCGAGGTCGTGAAGGTGCCCAAGGGAGCCGTCGCGCCGGCACCCGGCTGCTGGGGTAGCGCCGAGCCATTCAACGGCCACGACGGCCTGGGTATCTCCGGGCTGGTGTTGACCGGCCCCACGTTCGCGCACTATTTCTTCGCATTCTTGGGTCTCCTGGTGACGGCCCTGTTCGCGGCCCTGGGCGCGCCCTTCTGGTTCGACCTGCTCGGGCGGTTCGTCAAGATGCGCGCCGCCGGCACGCCGCCGCAGACGCAGGACCAGAAGGCCACGCCGCCCGGTGCGGGCGCCGGTGGGGCGGGCGGGGGCGCGAGCCCGTCCGGCGGGCCGGAGCCTTTCTCCGACGCGCGCAACGACTTCGAGCGGCAACTCACCATCGCCGACAAGATGGCCCTGCAAACGGCGCTGCACGTCACGGCCACCGGCGTGCTGGACGAGGCGACGCGCCGCGCCCTGGTGCCGCGCGCCAGGGAGCTCGGCGTGGAGCTGGCCAACACCGACGAGTTGTCGCTGCTGGCCTTCCTGAAGATCACGAACAAGATGCCGGCGGCGCTGGCGCAGTTCGACAGCCGCAACGGCACGGACGCCGCAAAGCAGGCCCAGGGCGACCTGGTTGTGCACATCGATGCGCTGGCGCAGAAGCTGCACGATGCCTTTGACTTCAAGAGCCGGCAGGTCAAGGAGCGCGACGAGCAGCGTGCGTTCGCGATGCTCTGGCTGGTCAGGAACCAGTCGTCCTCCGGCGTGCCTAGCCTCGCCGAGCTGAGCACCCTGGCGCGCGACACTCGGATCGGCCGCAACATGCAGGACTGGCCTGCGGAAGTAGCGGCGCCGCTGCTGGCGCTCACCGCGGACAAGCTGTCGCCAGGCAACCTCAAGCGGGCCGACGCGAAGTGGCTGGACTGGGCGCTGGGCGAACTGGGCCAGACGCAGGCCAGCAAGGACCGCCGCGAAGAGAGCAACCCGCGCGTCGTGGCCTACCTCGAAGCCGCCGGCTTCGCCCAGCACGGGGACAACACCGACTGGTGCGGTGCCTTCCTCGCCTGGGTGGTGAATCAGTACAACGACGACCTCCACGGAACGGTGTCTCCCAAGCTCCTGCCTGTTCCGCCAGCGTCAGCGGGCAGGGCGCAGGCATGGGGCGACTGGGGTGACGAGCGCAAGGGCGACCCGGAGCAGGGCGACGTGGTCGTGCTGTACCGCGACCGCTTCAAGGACTCCTTCCA
>CAUJSJ030000056.1:0-1821 GCA_963422775.4 uncultured Roseateles sp. | reverse complement strand
TTGTCGGGCAGCGTGATCTCGTAGGCCTCCTCGCTGTGCGACGAGAAGCAAAGCGTGGGATGGTCGCCGGCGGGCTTCACCGCGTACTGCGCATAGGCCGGCACCGGTGCCGTGCTGAACAGGAAGGGCCCGACACCGAAAGCGCCGGCCGCGCCCAGGCGCAGCAGCGGCTGGGTCTGGAAGCGGGCTTCATAGCTGAACTCGTCGCTGCGCTGCTGCAGGTCCGAGGGTCTTCAGCAACTGGCCCTCCGCCGGAATGCGGGAGGCCTCGAAGTGCCGCTTCACAACCTGATCCAAACTGGTCCTTGTTCAGCGCCTTCAGGCCGACGCGCATCTGCTGGCCGAAGCGCCCCTGCGCCTGCAGCTTGACTTCGCCCTGGAACGACCCGTCCGCAGCGATCCGGTAGACGGCCTTCACCTGCTGGCTGGCGCGGCCGGGCTCCTTGGGCGTGCGCGCGGGCACGCCGTCCGCAGCGGCCAGCACCGGCTTGTCCTGGACCGTTACCGGCAAGTCGCCGAACAGCGTCTCGGAGTCCGTCGAATCGAGGAACAGGCCCAGTGACGGCACGTAGTTGATGACGTGGTTGACCATGCTCACCACCGGCACGGGGGGCAGATTGAACATCGAGCCCGCGTTGACCAGCACCTGGTGGCTGGCGATGCCTCTGGACTGCAGCAGGGCCTGCAGCAGCGTCGCATGGTCCTTGCAGTCACCCATGCGGTTGTCCAGCACCACCGGCAGGTCGCGCGGCACGACGGCGCCGATGCCGACACAGTTGCCGGCGTAGTTGATCTCGCGCGCCACCCAGTCGAACAGGGCCTGGGCCTGCGCCTGCGGGCCTTCGACGCCCTGCGTGATCTGGTCGGCCAGCGCCTGGATGCGCGGCGTGACGGCCGCCTTGGGCGCAGCACGCTCGACGTAGCGTTGCACGATCTCGCGCTGGCTCTCGAAGCTCGACACGGCGTAGCCCGGCTCGTCGCTGCCGTCGTAGACCGTGTAGTCGGTCCCGTTCGCTGAGGACGGGCTTGGGGTTGCTGAGCGTCCAGCTCAGCACCTGCCGCTTGCCCACCACCTTCTGGCTGAACTCCATCTGGCGCGACTCGTGCAGCAGCTTCATGCCGGCCGGCGCATCGAGGGTGACGCTGACCTTGTCGAAGGCGTACTGCCGGCTGAAGCTGCTCTCGCTGGAGAACTTGCCCGGGGAACAGCGGCTGCCTGGTGACGATGCGGTAGCTCAGCTCCACGGCATCACCCGCCTGCACGTCGGGAAAGACCAGCGTGGTCTGGTTCCAGTCCGAAAACAGCGCCGCCGCGCCCGGCTTGCCCGAGGCCGTGCGCAGCTGGTAGTTGCCCTTGGGCACCTTGAGCCTGCGGCCATCCGCCTTGCGCGTGAAAGCCTCGACGATCTCCAACTTCTGCGCGCTGGCGCTGTGGCTGATGGTGCGTTGGCGCAGGCTTTCCGCCGCCTCGGCCTTGAGCACGCGCGTGACGCTGCGGTAGGTGCTGACCTCGCTGCCGTCCTCCGCCACCACATGCTGCTCGGCATGTACCTCGATGCGGGCCGCGAGGTCCGTTGCCTCGCGCTGAGGTTTGGCGGCCAGCACGGGCCCACTGCCCAGCATCGCCACGCCCGCGGCAATGTTCAGGATCCATCGCTTCATCAGACCTCCCAGGCCTGTCATTGAGTCGCCGCATTCTCCGCGTTAGGGGTCGACTTCGGCTGGCGCTGCACCTGCTGCGGATAGGGAATATCCACCCCAAGCCGCCTCAGCGTGTGCCAGACCGCGAGGTTCACGTCCGAACGCACGCCGCCATTGCCG
>CAUJSJ030000055.1:0-51612 GCA_963422775.4 uncultured Roseateles sp. | reverse complement strand
GGGCTGGTCATTTGGGGCGGGCATCTTCAGCCAAGGCCTGGCCGAGACGAAAAAAAAACCGGCTCAGCAGAGCCGGTCATTCACGGGGAGCCGCTGGGTTCAGTAGCGACCACCGCCAAAGCCACCCGTGCCGTAGCCGACATCGGGCCGCTTGGTTGCGGTGTACCCGGCGGCGCTGTAGCCGCCCGCATCCTTGTTTGATTCACGGGGACGGGCCAGGCTCACGACGATGGAGCGGCCATCGACGGACATGCCGTGCAGGGCGGCAATGGCCGCCTGGGCGATTTCTTCAGAGGCCATTTCCACGAACCCGAAGCCCTTGGACGTGCCGGTTTCCCGGTCCATCATGACCTTGGCGGACGAAACGGTGCCGAACTCGGCAAAGTTGCTTTTCAGGCTGGAATCGGTCACCGAGTAGGGCAGGTTGCCCACGTAAATTTTGCTGCTCATGGACGAGCCTTTCTGAGGATTGGCGCACCGCGAGGATGCTGGTGCGAATCTGCGGAACTGCCAATGGGGAGTCCGCAGCGGGTGGGACGTGTGGACGGGATCTGGCGTGACCAGATCGTCAGCACGCCGGCGGGGTCGGCATGCACGCTTGCAGCCAGCCCTGGGTGACAGCGAACAGCCGGGCACCCTCGCGTGAGGCAAAGGTGGTGTCGAAGCGGAACACACGGCGCGAACTGTCGCTGCCCTGAGCCCGGTGAACCGAGAAAGAGGCGCGAAAGCGGCCGCAGTCGGTCGGGTGTGTCGCGGGCGAAACGACGTACTTGCCCATGGAGATGGCGTTGTTCGAAATGTTGTTCAGTCAGGATGGCCGGCTTGAATCGCCCGGCAGGGGTACTTTTTGGGTCGGTTGGCGAATGCTCTGACCGCCGAAAAAGTGAGGCAGGCCGCAAATTGCGCCCTGGTCGGCCTTGAACTGCCCGTTGGAAAGCATGTTCACGGCGACCGCCGGATTATATCTATTTATTCATATCCAAATGAATCGATATTTCTTTCGGTATTAAACGGGTGCGTCCGGCCGTGCAAAACGCCGCGCCAGCGCGCCGCCGCGTTCGAGCAGGAAGCCGCGCAGCCTCTGCGCGTAGCCTGCGTCGACGGCCTCGCGCACGGAGGGCCGGCCGGCCAGCGCCGCGCGCCAGGCCTGCACGCGCGGCAGGCCGTCGAACAAGCTCTCGGGCGGGATGACGTCGAAGTAGCGGAACACCGGGCCGAAGACGGCATCGACGAGGCCGAAGCGGCGGCCGGCAAACCAGGGGCCGTCGCCCAGCTGGGCGTCCAACTGCTCGAAGCGGCCGCGCAGCGCGGCATAGGCCCGATCCAGCGCCTCGTCGTCGCCTGCGCCGTAGAGCACGGCGATGCCGCTCAGCACGGCCGAGCCGAACTCCATCCAGGCCCGCTCGCGTGCCCTCGCCAGCGGCTCTGCCGGGTGCAGACGCGGTGCCTCGGTCTCGTCGAGGTATTCGCAGATGACGGCGGACTCGAACAGCGCCTCGCCACCCACGCTCAGCACCGGCGTCTTGCCCAGCGGCGACAGGCGCAGGAACCAGGCCGGCTTGTTCGCAAGGTCCACGTCCACACGTTCGAAGGCCACGTTCTTCTCCTTCAGCACGATAGCGGCGCGCTGCACGTAGGGGCAGAGCGCATGGCTGACCAACGTCAGCGCCGTCATGCCGCGCTCCAGGTGAAGCGCTCGCTGCGCTTCAGGGCCCCGGCACCATCGCCTGCCAGCCACAGCACGACGGACATCGTGGCCAGGAAGACCGGGTACTCCCAGCCGCCGCCCGGTGCATTGAAGACCCAGCCATTGGGCGCATGCACCCAGGCGGCGCCGAGCAGGATGGGCACGAGGGCCAGCGCGACCTGGCGCGGGTACACGCCCGCCAACAGCAGCGCACCGCCCATGGCCTCGGCCGCGAACACCGCGTAGGCCAGCGCGCCAGGCAAACCCTGGCCGGCAAAAAACTGCGCCGTGCCCGGCAGCGTGAAAACGAAGAGCTTGAGCCCCGCGTGGGCGAGGTACATGAGGCCCAGGGACAGGCGCAGCAGCAGCAGGCCGAGTGAGGTCGAGGCAGCCATGAGGCATCTCCAGAGGTGGTTGGTGCAGTCAATGTAGGTAGGCAATCGGCGCGTGAAAATACGCAGCCCAGCCAACTCAGATTGCAGCCATGCAATACGAACTCGCCCCCGCCGACCTTGCCCTGGTGCTGGCCCTGCACCGCGCCGGCACGCTGGCCGCGGCCGGGGAGCGCCTGGGCGTCAATGCCTCCACGGTGTTCCGCATGCTGCAGCGCGTGGAACGGGGCCTGAGCCAGCCACTGTTCGAGCGCGGCCGGCGCGGCTACAAGGCCGGCGAGCTCGCCCGCACGCTGGCCGCCCAGGCCGAGCAGATGGAGGCCGCGCTGGAGGCTGCCCGCGCCGCGGCGCAGGCCCAGCCCGGCCAGGCCGCCGGCACCGTGCGCCTCACCACGACGGACACGCTGCTGCACGGCCTGCTGGCGCCAGCGCTGGCGGCCCTGCATCAGGCCCAGCCGCGGCTGCAGTTCGAGCTGCACACCGGCAACGAGCTGGCCAGCCTGACGCGCCGCGACGCCGACATCGCACTGCGCGCGACCAGCAAACCGCCGCCCCACCTGATCGGCCGGCGCGTCGGGCCCATCCGCGTCGCGCTGTACGCGGCACGCTCGAGCGCCATCAAGCACTGGGACCAGGTCGAGGCCGGCGCGGCCGCCTGGGTCGCACCCGACGACGGTCTGCCCGAGCACCCGTCGGTGCGCTGGCGGCAGAAGCACTTCCCGACGCTGCTGCCGGCCTTTCGCACCGGCAGCGTGCAGAGCGTGGCCGAGCTGGTGGCGCAGGGCCTGGGCGTCGGGGTGCTGCCGCTCTTCCTGGCCGAACCGCGGCGCGAGCTGCGCCGGCTGACCGAGCCGCTGGACGAAGCGCAGACCGAGCTCTGGCTGCTGACCCATCCCGAGACGCGGCATCTGCAGCGGGTGCACACGGTCTACAGCCATCTGGCCGAGGCGCTGAAGCTGGATTGATTCAGGTCAGGCCCTTGACCTTGCCACGGTGGGAGGCTTGAGCATGGCCTCATCATCACGATCACCGACGCCCGCCATGACCTCCGCCTCAGTTTCAGTTTCTGCCCTCCATGACGTGACCCTGCAGGTCAGCGGCATGACCTGCGCGTCCTGCGTGCGGCGCGTGGAAAAGGCCTTGCAGGCCGTGCCGGGCGTGCAGGCCGCCAGCGTCAACCTCGCCACCGAGAAGGCCTCCGTGAAGGCGCTGCCCAATGTGCAGACCGCCGCGCTGATGGCGGCGCTGGCCAAGGCCGGTTACCCGGCCCAGGCCATCGACACCGCGCACCCACCCACCTCGGCCGGCGCGCCCGCCTGGTGGCCGGTGGCGGCCGGCGCCGCGCTGAGCCTGCCGCTGATGCTGCCCATGCTGCTGGGCGTGATGCTGCCGGGCTGGCTGCAGTTCTTGCTGGCCACGCCGGTGCAGTTCGGCCTCGGCGCGCGCTTCTACCGCGCGGGCTGGAGCGCGCTGCGTGCGGGCAGCGGCAACATGGACCTGCTCGTCGCGCTGGGCACGTCGGCCGCCTACGGGCTGTCGGTCTATCTGCTGTTGCGCCATCCGGGTCACCAACACCTCTACTTCGAGGCCTCGGCCGCCGTCATCACGCTGGTGCTGCTGGGCAAGTGGCTGGAGCAGCGCGCCAAGCGCCAGACGACCGACGCCATCCGCGCGCTGAACGCACTGCGGCCGACGACGGCGCGCGTGCTGCGCGGCGCGCTTGAAGTCGATATCCCCGTCGCCGACGTGCGCGTGGGCGACCTCGTCGCCGTGCGCCCCGGCGACCGCATCCCGGTGGACGGCGAGATCGTCACCGGCCGCAGCCATGTCGACGAGTCCCTCATCACCGGCGAGAGCCTGCCGGTGGCCAAGTCCCCGGGCGAGCGCGTGACCGGCGGCGCCATCAACGCCGAGGGCGCGCTGACGGTGCGCACCACGGCCATCGGGGCCGAGACGGCGCTGGCGCGCATCATCCGCATGGTGGAGTCGGCCCAGGCGGGCAAGGCGCCCATCCAGCGCATCGTCGACCGCGTCAGCGCCGTTTTCGTGCCCGTGGTGCTGGGCATCGCGGCGCTGACGTTTGCCGGCTGGTGGCTGCACGACGGCGACGCTGAAGCCGCCCTCATCAACGCGGTGGCCGTGCTCGTCATCGCCTGCCCCTGCGCGCTGGGCCTGGCCACACCGACGACGCTGATGGCCGGCACGGGTGTCGCGGCCCGCCAGGGCATCCTCATCAAGGACGCCGAGGCGCTGGAGCTGGCGCACGCGGTGACGGTGGTTGCCTTCGACAAGACCGGCACGCTGACGGTCGGCCAGCCGACGCTGACGGCCGTACTGCCGGCAGAAGGTACCAAACGGGACGAGGTGTTGCAGCTCGCCGCCGCACTGCAACGCAGCAGCAGCCACCCGCTGGCCCTGGCCGTGCTGGCCGAGGCCAAGGATCTGCCGGCGCTGCCCGTGGAGCAGGCGCGCGCGCTGCCGGGCCGCGGCGTGGAAGGTGTCGTGCAGGGGCGCCAGCTCGCACTGGGCAGCGCACGCCTGGCGCAGGAGCTGGGCGCTGGCACCGGCCCGCTGGCGGCCGAGGCGCAGCGGCTGGAGGCCCAGGGCCAGACGGTCTCCTGGCTCATCGCCGACGGCCAGCTGCTGGGCCTGCTGGCCTTCGGCGACCGCCTCAAGGACACGGCCGCCGCCGCCGTCGCCGGGCTGCAGGCGCGCGGCATCCGCACCGTCATGCTGACCGGCGACAGCGCTGGCGCGGCGGCCGGCGTGGCGCGCACGCTGGGCATCACCGAGGTCCACGCCGAGATCCTGCCGGGCGACAAGGCAGCCCTCGTCCAGCAGCTGCGCGAGGGTGGCGCGGTGGTCGCCTTCGTCGGCGACGGCATCAACGACGCGCCGGCGCTGGCGGCCGCCTCGGTGGGCTTTGCGATGGCCGGCGGCGCCGACGTGGCCACCGAGGCCGCCGGCGTCACGCTGATGCGCGGCGACCCGCGCCTGGTGGCCGACGCGCTGGACGTGTCGCGCCGCACCTACGCCAAGATCCGCCAGGGCCTGTTCTGGGCCTTTGCCTACAACGTCGTCGGCATCCCGCTCGCGGCGTTCGGCCTGCTGAACCCGGTCATCGCCGGCGCGGCCATGGCCCTCAGCAGCGTCAGCGTCGTGGCCAATGCGCTGACGCTCAAGCGCTGGCGCGGCCAGGCGACGGAAGGCCCGCGATGAACATCGGCGAAGCGGCCCGGGCCTCGGGCGTGTCGGCCAAGATGCTGCGGCACTACGAGAGCATCGGGCTGCTCGCTGCACCGGCACGCAGCGGGGCCGGCTACCGCGTCTACGGCGAGCGCGAGGTCCAGCTGCTGCGTTTCATCCGCCACGCGCGCGCCCTCGGCTTTTCGCTGGAGCAGATCCGCGCGCTGCTGGGCCTGTGGCAGGACCGGGAGCGGCCCAGCCGCGAGGTGCGCGCACTCGCCCTGACCCATCTGGCCGGGCTGCAGGCCAAGCTCGCCGAGCTGCAGGCGATGAAGGCGACGCTCGAAACCCTGGTGCACAGCTGCCATGGCGACGAGCGGCCCGACTGCCCCATCCTCGACAACCTGGGCGCCGGGTCGCGGTAACAACCGGGTGACATATCCGCGCTATCGTCGGCCACCCTCACCAGCCCGCGAGCCCACGATGCGCCTCATCCTCGTCGCCACCCTGGCCCTGGCCGCGCACGCCGCCCAGGCCTCGTCCACCACCGCCTCCTCCGCCGCCGATGCCGGCTCGTCCGCGTCGGGCAGCGTGTCGGATTCGTTCAAGACCTCGTCCAACAGCAGCAGCGGCGGTGAGCGCCGCGCCGAAGGCCGCTACCGCGTCACCGAGGTGGCGCAGGCCGACGCCGGCAAGCTGCGCCTGACACTGGCGCGCGACGGTGCCGAGCCCGTCGAGCTGACGCTGCCGCAAAAGGCCCTGGCCGCCCGCGCCCTCAACGTGGGCGACGAGGTGCAGGCCACACCCCAGGCCTATGGCGTCGCCTTCGCGCACGCCGACACCGGCCAGGCCTTCTTCCTTGTGCTGGAAGACGCCTGGGCCCGCGAGCTGGCCGCGCGCGTCGTCAAGCCTTGATCCGTGCGGCGCTCGCTGCGGCGCTGCTGACCGCAGCCGGTGCGGCCGCGGCCGGCTCGCTGCCACCGCGCGGCTGTGATCGCAAGGTCGACATCAGCGCCGGGCAGCAGGACCGGCTGCTGCGCTTCGCCGCCGTCGTGCGCAACGCCCTGGCCACCTCCGGCACCCCGGCCGCGCTGATCTCACGCTCGGGCACCGACCTGTCGCGCTTCGGCCTGCGCTACTCGCACGCCGCCGTCGCTGTGGCCGACGGCCTGGGAGATGGCATGGACATGCCCTGGGCCGTGCGCCAGCTCTACTACGCCTGCGCCGAGAGCCAGCCCCGCCTGTTCGACCAGGGCCTGGCGGGCTTCGTTGCCGGCAGCGACGATGTCGACGTCGGCTACGTGAGCCTGCTGATCCTGCCCCCCGAAGCGGCCGCGCCGCTGGCGGGTGCCACGCTCGACAAGCCGCTCGCGCTGGGCCTGCTGAACCCGCGCTACAGCGCCAACGCCTACCCCTTCAGCACGAGCTACCAGAACTGCAACCAGTGGGTGGCCGAGCTGCTCGCCGCGGCCACCGCCGGCACCACCAGCCGCGAGCACGCCCAGGCCTGGCTGCGCACCGAGGGCTATGCACCCGCGCCGGTGCGTGCCTCGCCCTGGCTGATGCTGGCCGGCCGCTTCGTGCCCTGGCTGCATTTCGACGATCACCCGGAAGAGCAGCTCAACGCCGGCGCCGTGCAGACCAGCCTGCCCGAGAGCATCGAGGCCTTCGCACTGCGCCGCTGGCCCACCGCGCGCCACATCGAGCTCTGCCACGGGCCGCAAGGCGTTGTGCAGCGCGAGGGCGGCGCGCCGCTGGCGGCCGGCTGCGTGCCGAAGGACGGGGACCGCGTCACTGCGTTGGACTGAGGCGTTGCGATGCCGACCGACACCACCGCCCGCCAGGTTGCCGACTGCATCGCCCGCTACACGCCCGAGATGGCCGACGCCATCACGGCCTGCCGGCGCAAGCTGTGCGCCCGCGTGCCGCGCGGCTTCGAGCTGGTCTACGACAGCTACAACGCACTCGCCATCGGCTACGCGTGGGCGGACAAGGCCTCGGCCAGCCTCGTGTCCATCGCAGGCTATCCACGCTGGGTGACGCTGTTCTTCCTCTACGGCCAGGACCTGCCCGACCCCGACGGGCTTCTCGAAGGCGACGGCGTGCGCGTGCGCAGCATCCGCCTCGCATCACCGGACGATCTCGACAAGCCCGCCGTGCAACGGCTGCTGATGCTGGCGCTGGCGCCGCACGAGGCCGACTTCGCCGCTGCGCCGCCGCTCACGACGGTCGTCAAGGCCGTGGCGCCCAAGCAGCGGGCGCGCCGGCCGGCCTGAAGCTTCAGCCGCAAAACTCGACAGAACTGCGGATGTCATCCGCAGCCGGGCTGCGCACAGTCCGCCCCACAAGATCACTTTGTCTTTTGGGGGGCTGTATGGACGATTTGCTGGACCGGGACGCCGAAGCGGCGCCCGCCGACATCACTCACGACACCACGACCACCGGCGCCGAGCTGCGCGGGTCGTCGTTCGACTACCTGACCGGGCCCGGCACCGACCTGGCTGCCAAGGCGCAGGCCTTTCACGCCTGGGCGAAGAACCGCGTGTCGCACGGTGTCTTCCCGTATGCCAAGCGTCTGGGCGGGCGGCCGGGCGCCACCGCCGAGCTGACGCTGCTGGATGGCCGGCGGCACGCGGGGCTGAACTTCTCGTCGCAGGAGTACCTGTCGCTGGCCCGCCACCCCAAGGTGTGCGCGGCGGCGCAGGCGGCGATGGAGCGCTACGGCGTGCACAGCGCCGGCTCCACGGCACTGGCCGGCAATGTCGAGGAGGCCACCGCGCTGGAGGCCGAGCTGGGCGAGCTGCTGCGCACGCCCGAAGTGCTGCTGTTCCCGACCGGCTGGGCCGCGGGCTTCGGCGCCATCAAGGGCCTGGTGCGCGAGACCGACCACATCATCATCGACCAGCTGGCCCACAACTGCCTGCACGAGGGTGCCCGCGCGGCCACGCCCAACATCCACCTGCACCGGCACCTGGACGTGAGCCACGCCGAGCGCCTGCTCAAGCGCGTGCGCCAACGCGACCCGCACAACGGCATCCTCGTCGTCACCGAGGGCTGCTTCTCGATGGACGCCGATTCGCCCGACATCGCCCGGCTGCAGGCCGTGGCGCGCGAGCATGGTGCGCTGCTGATGGTGGACGTGGCCCACGACCTCGGCAGCCTGGGGGAAGGCGGCGGTGGCCAGCTGGAGATGCAGGGGCTGCTGGGCCAGGTGGACCTGGTGATGGGCTCGTTCTCCAAGACCTTCGCGTCCAACGGCGGCTTCGTTGCCAGCCATGACCCGGCGATCAAGGAATACCTGCGCTTCTACGCCGCGCCCAACACTTTCTCGAACGCGCTGTCGCCGGTGCAGGTGGCGATCATCCGGGCCTGCCTGGCCATCGTGCGCTCGGCCGAAGGCGCGGAGCGGCGCGGGCGGCTGATGCAGGCCATCCTCGGCCTGCGCGGCGCACTGACCGAGCAGGGCATCACCGTGCTGGGCCATCCGTCGCCCATCGTGCCTGTCATGCTGGGCCCCGATGCGCTGGCGCGTGTGGCCAGCCGCGAGATGGCCCAGGCCGGGCTGCTGGCCAACCTGGTGGAGTACCCGGCCGTGTCCATGAACAGCGCGCGGCTGCGCATGCAGGTCATGGCCGACCACACGCCGGCGCTGGCGCAGACGGCAGCCCGCATCGTGGCCGACGCGCTGCAGCGCGCCAGAGCCACGACGGGCCTGCGCTGAGCGTCAGTCGCGCGCCGGGATCTTGAGGCCGCGCTGCACGGCCGGCCGTGCCAGGAAGGCCTGCAGCACGCGGTCGACTTCACGGAAGGCGTCGTAACCGACGAGCTCGCCCGCGCCGTAGAAGCCGACCAGGTTGTTGATCCACGGGAAGGTCGCGATGTCGGCGATGCCGTATTCATCGCTGACCAGCCACTCGCGGCCCTTCAGGTGGCCATCCAGCACGGCCAGCAGCCGCCTGGCTTCGGCCACGTAGCGGTCGCGCGGGCGCTTGTCCTCATAGTCCTTGCCGGCGAACTTGTGGAAGAAGCCGACCTGGCCAAACATCGGCCCGATGCCGCCCATCTGGAACATCAGCCACTGCAGCGCCTCGTAGCGCGCGCTTACGTCGGTGGGCAGCAGCTGGCCGGTCTTGCTGGCAAGGTAGACGAGGATGGCGCCGCTCTCGAACAGCGCCAGCGGTTTGCCGCCCGGCCCGTTGGGGTCGAGGATGGCCGGGATCTTGTTGTTCGGGTTCAGCGACAGGAACTCGGGACTGGTCTGGTCGTTGGTGTCGAAGCGCACCAGGTGCGGCTCGTAGGGCAGGCCCGTCTCCTCCAGCGCGATGGACACCTTCACGCCGTTGGGCGTGGGCAGCGAATAGAGCTGCAGGCGGTCCGGGTGCTGGGCGGGCCACTTCTTCGTGATGGGGAAGGTGTTGAGCTTGGTCATGCAAACGCGCGTCGGGCTGGGGAGGGACGATTGTGGAGTTGCGAGAATGCCCCCATGAGTTCTGTTCCTGTGCCGGCACCTTCACGCCTGGCTCTGTACCTGCAGCTGATCCGCTGGGACCGCCCCGCGGGCTGGCTGCTGCTGCTGTGGCCGACGCTGTCGGCGCTGTGGATCGCCGCGGACGGTTGGCCGGGCTGGCATCTGCTGGCCGTCTTCACACTCGGCACGGTGCTGATGCGCTCGGCCGGCTGCTGCGTCAACGACGTGGCCGACCGCGACTTCGACCGCCATGTGCAGCGCACCGCGCAGCGGCCGGTGACGACGGGCGCCGTTTCGGTGAAGGAGGCCCTGATCCTCGGCGCCGTGCTGTCGCTGCTGTCCTTCGGCCTGGTGCTGACGACCAACCCGCCGGCCATCCTGCTGAGCTTCGCGGCGCTGGCCGTGGCCATCGCCTACCCGTTTGCCAAGCGCGTGCTGGCCATGCCGCAGGCGGTGCTGGGCGTGGCGTTCTCCTTCGGCATCCCGATGGCCTTCGCCGCGGCGCTGGGCGGGGTGGAGTGGCATCTGCATTCGGTGCCGCTGTCGGCCTGGGCGCTGCTGGTGGCCAACCTGTTCTGGGTGCTGGCCTACGACACCGAGTACGCGATGGTCGACCGCGACGACGACCTGCGCATCGGCGTGCGCTCCTCGGCCATCGCACTGGGCCGCTGGGACGTGCCGGCCATCATGATCTTCTACGCTGCCTACCTGGCGATGTGGGCGGGCCTGGGCCTGCGCCTGGGCCTGGGACGCTGGTTCCTGCTCGGCATCGCGGCGGCCGCGGCACAGGCCGCGTGGCACTTCACGCTGATCCGCCGGCGCAGCCGCGCGGGCTGCTTCACGGCCTTCCGCGCCAACCACTGGCTCGGCTTCGCGGTGTTCGCCGGCACGATCATCGACCTGGCGCTGCGCTGAGATGGACGAGGGCCGCCGCCACCTCCTCGCCGCCGGCGCCACGGCGCTGGCGGCCCCCTGGGCGCTGGCCGGGCCGCAGGACCTGGAACCCCTGGTGCTTGCCAACACGGTGTATTCGCCGCTGGTCAACCCGCAGGGTGACCCGAACGGCGAAGGCGTCGACATCGAGGTGGCGCGCGAGGCCTTGCGCCGCGGCGGCGCGCCCTGGCCCGTCACGGTCCAGTGGGTGCCCTGGAAACGGGTGCTCTTCATGCTGGAGCGCGGTCTCGCCGACTTCACGACGACGGTCAACTTCAGCCCCGAGCGCGAGCGCTTCCTGAGCTTCAGCGACGGCTACCGCAACGGCACGCGCTACTTCTTCTTCAGCCGCAAGGGCCTGAACCTGAAGCTGCGCACGCTGGAGGACCTGCGCGGCCACCGGCTGGCGCTGGCCGAAGGGTTCTTCTACCCCGAGCCCGTGCTGGCGATGGTGGGCAAGAGCGTCGAGTACGGCAAGGACGTGGCGACAGCGGTGCGCCTGGTCGAGGCCAGCCGGGCCGAGGTCGTCATCGTCAGCCACCTCGCCGGCCTGTGGGCCGTCCGCCAGCAGCGGCTGGAGGCCGTGCTGGAGCGCCAGCCGCTGGAGTTCATGAAGCCCTCGCCCGTCTACATGGCCTTCTCGCGTGAGCGGCCCCGCGCCGCTGCCGCGCTGGCCGCCATGAACACCGGCCTGGCCAGCATGCGCAGCGACGGCAGCATCGCCCGCATCGAGGCGCGGTACATGCGCTGACCCCTCGCCCGGTCTCGCCCGACTGAACGCCGGCGCGCCCGGCCGGTCCCCCGAGGGGACGGCGATGCTTGCCGGTTTGACCGGCAAACATCGCCATGGCGGGCCGACTCGGGAGCGGCCCAGCGCTCGGCCCGCGCTGCGATGTTAGGCGGCCGGAAACTGGGCGCGGATGGCGTCCATCCAGGAAAGCAGCGCCAGCGTCTCGGCGTGCGGCATGCGCGGGCTCTCCAGCAGGCCGGCGCGGATGCAGGCCTGAGCCTCGGCGATCTCGCCCTCGAAGCCGTTGACGACGAAGGGCGCCGCCACGCGCTCGGCCGGCGCCTTGCGGGTGACGAGCTCCACGCTTTCAGCCTGCCAGAAGTCGACCGGGAAGCGCAGCCCGGCTTTCGACCCCAGCGCCTCGAAGGCGTTCACCGACGCGGCGTCGAAGCCGCAGCGGAACTGCGAGGTCACGCCGCCGGGGAAGTGCAGCGTCACGTTGACCGCCGCGTCCACGCCGGTCGGCGCCATCTTGGCCTGCACGTCCATCGCCAGCGGCTCGGGGCAGACGCCGTCGTTCATCTGCTGCAGCACCCAGCGCGTCACGGCGAGGTTGTAGATGCCGATGTCCCACAGCGCGCCGCCGGCGAGCAGCGGGTTCCACTGGCGGTGCAACGGGTCGTAGACGGAGGCGAAGCAGAAACTCGACTGCATCGCGCGCAGCTCGCCGATGGCGCCGTCGCGCAGCATGCGGGCGGCCAGGTCGTAGGCGGGCAGGAAGCGCGTCCACAGCGCCTCCATCAAGAAGACGCCACGCTCGCGGGCGAGGTCGACGAGAGCCAGGCCTTCGGCGCGCGTCGTCACCAGCGGCTTTTCGCACAGCACCGGCTTGCCCGCTTCCAGCGCGGCGCGGATGTACTCGCCGTGGTTGGAGTGGGGCGTGGCGATGTAGACGGCGTCCACGGTCGGGTCGGCCAGCAGGTCGGCGAGGTCGGTCGTCACGTGCGCCGCCTGGCCCGCCTGCGCCCACTGCGCGGCGTAGGCCTGGCCCTTGGCTGCGTCGCGTGCGAACACGGCGCCCAGGCGCGCGCCCGGCACCGCCGCGAGCGCACCGGCAAAGCGGTTGGCGATGCCGCCGGGGCCGATGACGCCCCAGTTGAACGTGGTTTCAGTGGTCATGGCTGAGCGCCTTCACGAGGTCGGACTGGGTGAGGATGCCGACGAGCCTGGCCTGCTCGCCGACGATGGGGATGTGGTGGTGACCGGTGTCCGAGAACAGCGGCACGAGTTCGGCTATCGCGCGCTCGGCGCTGGCCACGCGCACCTGGCGGCTCATGATCTGGCCGACGACCTCGGGCTTGGTCGAGTGCGTGGCCGGCGAGGGCTTGAGCAGCGTCTGCAACCGCCCGCCCAGGCCTTCTCGTCTGTCCGCCTCGGCGGCGCGCATGAAGTCGGCCCGCGTGACGATGCCGACGATGCGCTGCACGCGGTCCACCACCGGCAGCGCCTTGATGTGGTGCTGCTGCAGCAGCGCCCAGGCCTGGCCCAGCGGCATGCCGAACTCGGCGGTGATGACGGGGCTGGACATGATGTCCGCGCAGCGCAGGCCGCCCAGGCGCTTGCGGTAGCTCAGCAGCTCGGCCTCGTGCAGCAGGTCGGCCAGGTCGTCGCGCGGCACGTCCAGCACCTGGTTGTAGCGGGCGAGCACGGCATCCAGCTCGGCGTCGCCGAAGCGCGGTTGCGCCAGCTGCGCGCCGGTGGGCACCTGCACATGCTGGGCATGCGGATAGCGGCGGCCGGTCAGGCTGTTGTAGACCATGCCGGCCAGCACCAGCAGCAGCGAGTTCAGCGCCACGGGCACGAAGGCGACGTGCCAGTCCTGCGTGGCCGTCAGCACCATCAGGAGGCTGGCCGCGCCACCGGGCGGATGCAGGCAGCGCAGCAGGAACATCGCACCGATGGCCAGCGCGACGGCGACGGCCGCCACCGCGAGCGACGGCAGCGGCAACCAATGCAGGCAGGCGATGCCGACCAGCGCCGACACCGTGTTGCCGCCGACGACGGCCCAGGGCTGGGCCAGCGGGCTCGCCGGCACGCCGAAGACGAGCACCGCGCTCGCGCCCAGCGGCGCCACCAGCGCCACGACATGCCAAGGCAGGCCCGGCGCCATCACGACATGGCTGAGCGCACCGGCCAGCAGCAGGCCCAACCCCGCGCCCAGCACCACGCGCAGGCGCTCGCGCGCATTGACGGCTTGCGGCGCGGGCCGCAGCGCGTTCAGCCAAACGAGGACACGGTCGGGCAACGAGGCAGAGGACATGGGCGGCGGCAGGGCTGAATAGCCAGGGCCGCCGATTGTGTCCGCCGCCGGCACCCGCGCCGGATCAAGCGGGTTTCAGATGACTCTCAGGCCTTGCCGAGCAGCAGACCGTTCATCTTCACCTTCAGCACCAGGGCCTGGGCGCGGCGCTCCTTGGTCGCGGCGCGCTGGTAGGCGGTCTCGGCCTTCTCGCGCAGCGCCACGGCGCGCTCCAGCGCCTCCTGGTAGCGCTCGACGGTGTAGGTGTTCTCGGTGCCGATGTAGACGCTGCGCGCCAGCGGCGTCTCGCCGAAGCGCGGCAGCGTCACGGCGAAGCTGCAGTCGCGCACACGGCTGCCGGCGCGCTGGCGCACGATGGGGCCGGAGATGCCCGAGGGCAGATCGCTCTGCTTCTTGCGGCTGGGCGTGCGGCGCAGGCGCGACGGCGCCGGCAGCGTCGCGATGCGCTTGAGCAGCTCCTTGGTCGCCAGCGCCAGCGCCTTGCGCGCGCCGCTGCCGTCCTGGCTGTGGTCGGAATACAGCTTGGTGCCGCCGTAGCGCAGCTGCCAGCCGTGTGTCGACAAATGGTCGATTCTTTGAATGCATTGCGGCACGACAAATTGCTCGCCGCTGAAGATCACCACGTCGCGCGTGTTCATTGCTGCCCCCAGTCACTCAGCCCGCCTGCGCGTCATTGCGCGGCCGGTCTCTTCACTAACGCCTCTCTGGTACGGACCAAGTTTATGAGCGTTTATGGGTGTGTCGCGAATTTATGACTCCGTAAAAACACTTCCATCGCAACACAGTCAGCTCAGCGACAGCCAGGCGAGCCATGGCAGGGGCCGGCGCCAACATGCCCGGCGGTGGTGGCTAGCGCCCGCGCCGACCCGGCCTGTGGCCCGCCAGCGCTGGCGCGAACAGCTCCATGACGCGCAACTGCGTGCCGCTGCGGCTGAACACCGAGTTGCGCGACCACAGCATCTGCGGCGACATGGCCGTGCCGGTGGCCTGCAGCCATTGCCGCTCGGCATGCCGGCGCGTGTGGCCGTGGCGGGCCAGGCGGCGCGGCTGCAGCTCGCTGCGGCTGATCAGGGGGTCGTCGTAGAGCAGATGCGCCAACGGCCGCGTGCCCAGGCCCTTCAACGCCCGCCAGGGGCCGGTGGTGGCGCGTTGGTGCACGGCCGAGCGCGCCCAGACCAGCGGCTCGCCGTCCACGCGCAGGATGACCTCGCGCACCACCGTCAGCCCGCGCGGCGGCAGGCCCAGGGCCGCACGCTCCAGCGCCCGGAACGGCGCCACGCCCTGGCCCAGCAGCTGCACCTCGAAGCGCTGGCCCAGGCGGGCCAGGCGGCGGCTCAACGAGCCCGGCGCCCGCAGCCAGTCGCGCAGGCTGTCTCGCGTGGCGATGCCCACGCTTCAGCCGAACTCTTTGCCGAGTTCTGCAGCGCGCTGTTGCGCCGCCAACACCGCACGGCGGATGGCCGCGTCGACGCCGTCGGCCTGCAGCGACGTGATGGCCGCATGCGTGGTACCGCCCTTGCTCGTCACGCGCTCGCGCAGGGTCGTCGGCGACTCGTCGGACGCCAGGCCCAACGCCGCCGCACCAGCGCAGGTGGCCAGCGCCAGGCGGCGGCCCTGCTCAGCGGTCAGGCCCATGTCGACGGCGGCGGCCATCATGGCTTCGACGAAGAAGAAGAAATACGCGGGGCCGGAGCCCGACAGCGCCGTCACGGCGTCGAGGTCGTCCTCGCGCTCGACCCACAGCGTCTGGCCGGTGGGCGCCAGCAGGCGCTCGACCGCGGCACGTTCATCGGCCGACACCGCCGGCCGGGCGTACAGGCCCGCGATGCCCTGGCCGATCAGCGCCGGCGTGTTGGGCATGGCCCGCACGACGCGCTCGCTGCCGGTGAGCTTCACCAGCGATGCCGACGGGATGCCGGCCATGACCGACAGCTGCAGCGCACCGCCCAGCCAGGCCTGCAGTGGCTCGGCCGCGGCGGTGAAGAGCTGGGGCTTGACCGCCCAGACCACGGTGGCGGCCCGCGCCAGCGAGGCGTCGCCGCCCGCCAGGGCCTGGATGCCGAAGTCGGCGCGCAGCTTGTCGCGCTGCGGTTCGTAGGGCTCGACGACGATGACGTCGGCGGCCTGCACCCGGCCGGCCCGCAGCAGGCCGCCGAGGATGGCGCCGGCCATGTTGCCGCCGCCGATGAACGCGAGAGGGGATGCCATGGGCGCCAGTTTAGGAGACTGTCGGGCTTGGGGTCGGGTGCGCGCCAGGGCGAGTTGCGGGGCGAGACAAGGCGCGGGCGAGGCGTGTGGCGGGCCACACAACGAGTCCGCAACGCCGGATCGCCCCGCAAATCGCCCTGGCCCTGCGGGTTGGGCCTGCAAGGGCGCCGATCCTGCGTTGCAAATGCTCGCGGTACACCCGGTACCGCTGCGCTTTGCGCCTTGTCTCAGCACCCTTGCAGGCCCAACGCGCACCCGACCCCAAGCCCGACAGCCTCCTAGACCGCCAGCTCGCGCCGGTCGGCGTCCAGCTTCTGGCGCACCCGGGCCTGCAGCGCGACCACGCGGGGCAGCTCTCGCACCGTGGCAAGCGCCGGGTCGTGCGCGATCCACCAGGCACGGCGCCAGCCCAGGCCCACCGCCTCCTCCAGCGCCGCCACGGCCGCCTGCGGGCGCTGGCGCAGCGCCTCGATGCGGGCACGCAGATAGGGCTCGGTGTGCCAGACGTTGCCCTGCTGGCGGTAGCGTTTCAGGAACGCCTCGGCCTGGGCCAGCAGCGGCTCGGCGCGCGCGGGCTCGCCAAGCGCCAGGTAGACCGCAGCCGCGTCGATCAGCACCAGCCGGCCCTGGAAGGCGTCCCAGTTGCCCCAGGCGGGCACCGGGTCGGCCAGCATCAGCCCGACCGCCGGCTCCAGCAGGCGGCGCGCGCGCGGCAGGTCGCCCAGGCGCACCCACAGCAGCGCGGCGTCGATCTCCAGGTCGCGCATGCCGCTGGCCGGCAGCTGCTGGGCGGCCAGGTTGCGCCGCAGCGTGGCCTCGTCGCCCAGCTGCAGCCGCGCCGCCGCGAGCTGGGCCTCGGCCGGGTGGGCGGCCTGGGCCTGCGCCTGGGCGAAGGCGTGGCGGGCTTCGTCGGGCAGCCCCAGGTCCAGGTAGAGCCAGCCCAGCTGCAGCCAGAGCGCGTCGCGGCGCGGGTCCACCACCAGGGCCTTGCGGTAGCCGCTCACGGCATCGGCCAGCTGCCCGCGGGCATACCCCAGCAGGCCCAGGCCCCAGGGGCCGTTGGCATGCTGGGGGGCCAGCACCATCGCGCGGCGGTAGTGCGCCTGGGCCTCGTCGTAGCGACCGGCGTACAGCGCGGCCAGGCCGGCCAGGTGCTGCACCTGTACCGCCAGCGGGCTCAGGTCCGCAGCGCGCTGCAGCAGCGGGCCGGCGGCGGTGGGGCGGCCGTCGTCCATCTCGTTCTTGGCCGTCCAGGTCAGCAGCGTGACGTCGTTGGGCGAGCGCTGCAAGGCCGGATCCAGCCAGCGGCGCGCCTCGTCATGCAGGCTGAGGTTGGCCTTGAGGTGGCCCTGCAGGCCCTGGGCCAGTGGCAGCTCGGGGGCGAGCTTCAGGGCGCGGTCGATCAGGGGCTGCGCCCGGGCGTCCATGTCGCGCAGGCTGAGGCCGCCGCCGTAGTGAAACTCGGCGATCCAGGTGGCCGCCTGGCCGACGTAGGCCGGTGCGAAGCCGGGGTCGCGGTCGATGGCGCGCTGGAAGTACTCGCGCGCCTTCAGGATGCCGGGCATCTGCGCGCCGCGCTGGTGCTGCAGCCCGCTCAGGTAGAGCTCGTAGGCGTCGGCGGGCGCGGCCGGCAGCACGGGCCCCGACACCGGCGCCGCACCCAGCGCATCCAGCGCCTGGTTGGCCACGTTCAGCGCCAGGCGGCTCAGGTCGGCCAGCTCCACCTCCAGCGCCTCGTGCCACAGCAGCCGCTGCCGGGGCACACCGTGCAGGCGCAGGCTCAGGCTCAGGCTCAGGCGGCTCTGGCTGCGCGTCAGCTCTCCCGCCAGCACATGGGTGACGAAGTGCTTCTCGGCCAGGGGCAGCAGGGCGTCGGGGCTGCTGAACTGGAAGGAGGTGGCGCGCGACAGCACGCGCACCTGCGCGTGGCTGGCCAGGGCCCCGATGACCTGCTCGGCCAGGCCGTCAGCCAGGGGCTGCTCCAGCTTGTGGGCCGAGGTGTCCTGAAACGGCAGCACGGCCAGCCGCACGTTCTCGGGCAGCACCCGGCCGGCCAGTTGCCACCAGGCCGCCCAGCCGCCCGCAGCGGCCAGCGCCACCGCCCCGCCGCCAACCAGCCAGGTGCGCCGACGCGGGCCGGGTACCGGCGCGGGTGCCGCCGCGGAATTGGGCGCCGCGGGGGCTGAGGGCGCGGGAACCGGGGCGGGCTCAAGCACGGGCGCCGGTGCGGGTGCCGGTGCTGGTGGCGATTCCACCGGCACCGGTGCCCGAGGCACCCGCACCGGCTGCACCACCGCCACCAGGCGATAGCCCTTGCGCGGCACGGTGGCGATGTAGCGCGGCCGGCTGGCTTCGTCTCCCAGCACCTGGCGCAATTGCGACACGGCCTGGTAGACCGAACTCTGCGTGACCACCAGATCTGCCCAGACCTCGGTGAGCAGCGCGTCGACGGTGAGCACCTCGCCCGGGCACTGGGCCAGGGCCGTCAACAGCCGCATGTTGCGGGGTTCGATCTTGACGACCTCGTCGCCGCGGCGCAGCTCATCGAGCCGGCTGTCGGCCAGCCAGTCGCCGATCAGCCACTGCTGCGGCGGTGTGTCCAGGCCCTCCCGCAGCCAGACCGACTCCTCACCCCCTTGTTTGAATGGTTCCATAACTCGTTGTTTTATTTGAATAAATGGCTTCTTGAGACAAGCATCAGGGAAGCTTGAGGACAGCGGTGCGGCCGTTGTCCAGGATGTCTCCATCCTCACTTCCCTGGCTGGCCCGGGCGAGTGCTCAGGCGCCGGGCTGCCCCTCCCTTTGCGAGGCCGCAGTATCTGGAATTCCAGCGGCTGCCGAGTCCCTCTTTCAGAGGGCGCGGCGGCGGCGGGCCTGGGCACCCACGGGTTGGCAGTCGCCACCGATGACCTCCCTTCGCCGCCGCCACGCCCTCCGCCCCCTCGTCCTGGCCCTTGGCCTGGCGCTTTCTCAAACGGCCTGGCCGGGCACCGTCACGCACGTCCTCACGGGTGATGCCGCGCCTGGCGTCGGCAGCGGGGTCAGCTTTGCCACGCTGTCAAACCTGCAATTCAACAACGCCGGCCAGATCGCCTATCTCGCCACGCTCAGTGGTGCGGGCATCAGTTCGCTCAATGACCAGGGCATCTGGCGTGACAGCGCGCTCATTGCCCGCACGGGCAGCGCCGCGCCGGGCGCCGGAGGAGCGAACTTCGGTGTTTTTGTAGGCCCGCAACTCAACGCGGCCGGGCAGGTGGCCTTCACGGGATTTCTGGTGGGGGCCGGCGTCACGTCCAGCAATGTCTCGGGCATCTGGCGCGACAGCAGCCTCGTGGTTCGCCAGGGCGACGTGGCCATCCCAGGGGCATTCTTCGATGCCAGGTTCACGTCCGTCGGCGTCATCCCGCAGCTCGATGCCGCCGGGCGCGTGGTTTACGAGGGCCATTTCGCAACCAACTTCAGCTCCGGCCAGGGCATCTGGCGTGACGACACGCTGGTGGTGCGCACGGGCGACGCCGTACCCGGGCAGGCAGATGGGGTGACCCTTTCAAACATCGTCCGCGTGGGGCCGGCCAACACGGCCGGGCAGTCGCTGTTCTATGGGAATCTGGCTGGGCCAGACGTCACGACAAGCAACAACCGGGGCCTCTGGCGCGACAACACGCTCGTCATGCGCAACGGGGACGCCGTCCCAGGCATCGTGGGCGGTAAAAGGTTCTTGCTGGGCACAGGCACGACCTTCGATGCGGCGATCAACGAGTTCGGCCAGGTGGCCTACCTGGCTGGTTTGGGGGGGTCGGGCGTCACCACAGACAACAACAAGAGCCTCTGGCGCGACGACACCCTCATCGCCCGCACAGGCCATGCCGCCCCTGGCGCCGGCGGCGACGCGAATTTCAGCACCTTGTTCACGCCCCTGATCAACAGGGCCGGGCAGGTGGCCTACGGCGGCACGTTGACGGGGGGCGGCGTCAGCACCACCAACAACGCGGGCATCTGGCGTGACGACGTCCTCATCGCGCGCACCGGCGACGCCATCCCCGGCAGTGGCGGCGCGGTGCGCCTGGCCGGTTCGGCCACTGGCCTGCAGTTCAATGCGGCCGGCGTGGTGGCCTACGAACATGGGCTGGCCGGGGCAGGCGTGACTTCAGGCAGCGGCCTGTTCCTCTCTGACGGCATCGACACCCTGCAGGTCGCGCGCACCGGGGATGCCGTGGCGGGGTCAAGGGTCACGAGCTTCTTCAACAGCAGCGTGCTCAACGACAAGACCCAGTTGGCCTACCAGGCCACCCTGGCTGACGGCCGCAGCGGCATCTTTGTCTACACCCCTGCGCTGCGCTGGCGCAGCAATGGCGGCGGTAGCTGGGAGGACGCAGCGAACTGGACCCTGGGCGTCAACCCCGCCGACGTCCACGACGTCTCGTTGGACCCGAGCACCAGCCTCACCGTCACCGGCCCCACGGGCAACGTGGCGCTGAAGTCGCTGCAACTCGGCACGGGCGCGGGCCAGGCCACCCTGCACTTGGTGGGAGGCCGGATCGACGCGGGCACCCAGGTGCAGATCGGCGCACGCGGCGTGCTCTCCGGCTCGGGCACCGTGCAGGCGCTGGGCGGCATCAACAACGCCGGCCTGCTGGCCCCGGGGGGCGAAGGCCAGATCGGCAGCCTGCAGCTGGCGGGCGCCCTCGCCAGCTCGGGGATCGTGCAGCTGGACCTGGCGCGCAGCAGCAGCGACCGCCTCGACATCAGCGGTGACGTGCAGCTGGGCGGCACCCTGAAACTGGCCCTGCTGGACGGCCAGCGCCTGACGCGCAACAGCAGCTTCACCGTGATGAGCTGGGGCACGCGAACCGACAACAGCGAGTTCGCCACGCTGGACTTCGCTCAGGCCTCGGGCTACCGCTTCGCCACCACCTACGGCGCCACCGGCCTGAGCGTCACCGTCACCGCCGTGCCCTACACCTGGACCGGCGCCGCCACCGGCGGGTCCTGGGACGTGGTGCAGAACTGGAACGACGGCACAGATGGTCGGCCCCAGGCCGGCGACACGGTGCTGCTGGGCAGCGCCGACACGGTCCTTCGCACCACCATCGCGGCGGCCACCGTCACGGGCACCGGCCGGTTGACCCTGGAAGGCGGCGCCCACCTGACGCTGAGCGACAGCGGCAACCTCGGTGCCGCCTCGTTGCTGCAAGGCCGGCTCACCAACAACGGCCGCCTGGTGGTGACAGGCCCGAGCACCTGGATCAGCACCGAGTTGCGCGGCGCAGGCGTGACCCGGCTGGAGGGCGCCACCGCCATCTCGGGCACCGACTTCGACGGCACCTCCTCCGTGCTGGGCGGCCACACGCTGGAGCTGGCCGGCACCACCACCTTCACCGGCCGTCGTGGCCTGTCGGTGGGCGACGGCGGCACCTTGGTCAACCAGGGCAGCTGGGTGGACCAGACGACAAGCGACGTCACCCTGGGCAACTTCAACGGCGGCACGGGGCGCTTCATCAATCAGGGCAGCTTCACCAAGGCCTCCAACACGCGCACGCTGATCGGTGAGACCTCGCTGGAGATCGAGAACACCGGCAGCATCAACGTCAACGCCGGCTACCTGCGCCTGAGCGGGAGCCGCGTCAACAGCACCGGCGCGCTCAATATTGCGGTGGGCGCCGAACTCAGCCTGGTCAGCAATGACGCCACGCTGGGCGGCAGCGTGCTGAACGAAGGCACGCTGAGCCTGGACGGTGGCGTGCTCACCATGGCCGGCGACCTGCTCGTGCAGGGCAGCGGCCTCACGCGAGTGAAGAGCACCATCAACAACAGCAGTGCGCTGCGGATCACCGGCACCGTGGACTGGGTGGAATCGACCTTGCGCGGCAGCGGCAGCACCCGCATGGACGGCCCGGTCATGCTGACCGGCGACCGCAGCCGTGGCGTGCTCGGTGGGCATACCGTGGAACTGGCGGGCACCACCACGCAGGTCGGCACAGGCGGCTTCAGCATTGGTCAAGGCGCGCGACTGCGCAATCTCGGCACCTGGCTCGACGCCGCCCCAGGCAACGTGGGCATCGGCAACTTCAACGGCGGCGCCACACCTCAGTTCGAGAACGTCGGCAGCTTCACCAAGACCTCGGCCTTCGTCACCGAAATCGGCAACGGGCTGAACTTCATCAACACCGGCACGCTCGACGTCCAGGCCGGCACCCTGCGCATCAGCGACAACGCCACGCTCACGGCCGGGCAGGTCAAGATCGCCAGCGGCGCCACGCTCGACCTCGCCCGCGGCAGCATCGCGCTCAGCGGCACGGTGCAGAACGCCGGCACCCTGGCCCTGACCGGCGCCACCGTGCTGGTGACGGACAGCGCCGCCGTGCAAGGCGGGCTGACCACGTTCAAGGGCGTCATGGCCAACACCGGCCAGCTGCGGATGAGCGGCAACGTCGACTGGTTCGAGGGCGACCTGCGTGGCAGCGGCACCACCCGCATGGACGGCCCCGTGGCCCTGCGGGGCACCGCCGGCCGCCAGCTGCGCAACGGCCAGACGCTGGAGCTGGCCGGCACCACCACGCAAGTCGACGCAGGCACCCTCCAGACCGCGAACGGCGCGCGCCTGGTCAACCTCGGCACCTGGGTGGATGCCGCCAACGGCAACGTCCACCTGGGCAACTTCGGCGGCGGGGCGCCCAGCCGCTTCGACAACGTCGGCCGCTTCACCAAGACCTCCGCCTTCGTCACCGACATCGGCAACGGCCTGGTGCTGAACAACACCGGCACGATCGACATCCAGGCTGGCACGCTGCGCATGAGCCAGGCCTTCAACAACCAGGGCCTGTTGAACGTCGCGGCTGGCGCCGAGCTGGCCAGCACCGTCGTGGACCTTGCCAACGCGGGCACCCTGGCCGGCGACGGCACCGTGCGCACGGTGGGCTCGTTCTTCAGCCTGAACAACACCGGCACGCTGGCGGCGGGCGGTCTGAATGACGCGGGCACGCTGAGCCTGGTGGGCGGGCTGACGCAAGAGGCCGGCGGCATCTTCCTCGTCGACCTGGGCAGCACGGCGGCCGGCGGCTTCGACCTGCTCACCGTCAGCGGTGCCGCCTCCCTGGGCGGCACCCTGGCCGTGAACCTGCTGGCCGGCGCGCACTTCAACGTGGGCGACAGCTTCACCGTGATGACCTGGACCCAGCGCCTGGGCGACAGCCAGTTCGCCAGCCTGGACCTGACGCAAGCCGGCGGCTACGGCTTCGCGGCCGACTACGGCGCCAACAGCCTGACGCTGCGCGTGATGACGGCGCCGGTGCCCGAGCCGGGCAGCTGGGCGCTGATGGCAGCCGGCCTGCTGGGCGTGGGGCTGCATTCACGCCGCCGCCGTGCCACGACGCTGCGCTGAGCCCCTGAACTCCCACCCACCGCCCGCACCCACACCCCATGCCGCACACCTTGCCCGCGCGCCTGCGCCTGAACACCCTCGCCCTGGCCTGCCTGCTCGGGGCCGGCCCTGCTGCCCTGGCTGCACCCGCCGGCCGCACCACCGTCGTCGTCAGCACCGGCGACACCCTCAACGGCCTGGAGGCCGGCACCACGCTCAGCCGCGTGCAAGGGCCGCTCACGCTGGGCGACGCCGGGGAGCTCAGCTTCATGAGCGTGCTGGCCGGCAAGTCGGTCACCACCGGCAACGATGCCGCCTACTGGCAGGGCACGACGCTGGCCGCTCGGGAAGGCGCCACCGTCAGCGGGCTGGCCAAGGGCCAGACGCTGTCGGGCTTCAACCCCCTGGGTGGCAGCAGCTTCATGGGCTTCATCACCGGGCCGGGCACCGTGCTGGGCAACGAGGTGGGGCTGTGGTCCGGCGGGCAGCTGCTGGCGCGGATCGGCACGCAGATCGCCAACGACGCGGCCGGCCGCGCCGTGAACGGGCAACTGGTGCGCATCGACAACACCTGGCAAAGCCGCAGTGGCGCGCTGCTGTACACCGCACCGCTGCAAAGCAGCAGCAAGCCCGCCGACCCGGCCCGCCACAGCCTGTGGCGCGACGGCAGCCTGCTGCGCCTCAGCGGCGAGGCGGCCCCGTCGCTGGCGGGCAGCTTCACCGAGTTCCTGCTGGCCGACAGCAATGCCACCGGCGAGCTGGCTTTCCTCGCCAGCCACGACGCCACCAGCCAGCGCTATGTCGACGGCGTAGCGGGCGTGGTGGTGCAGCAGGGCGTGTGGCGCGGCCAGACGCTGCTGGCGCGCTCGGGCGGCAGCGCGGCCGGCACGGGGCAGAAGTTCATCAGCTTCAACCAGGTGATGCTGGCCGACAACGGCCAGGCGGCCTACAGCGCACGGGTGACGCCAGACGCCTTCCGGGACAACAAGCTGTCGATCTGGCGGGACAACGCGCTGGTGGCGATGTCCGGCAGCGCCGTCACCGTGGCGGGGCAGAACTTCCGCATGGGCGACCCCATCCTGCAAGGCATTGCCCGCGACGGCGCGGTCGTCTATGAGGGCCGGCTCATCAGCAACAGCCAAACACTGGACGCCCTGTGGCGCGACCAGGCCGTGCTGGCTCGCACCGGCCAGGCCAGCACGGCCGAGGGCCTGCAGAGCCTGGCGCTGGGCAGCTTGAGCTTCCGGGCGCTGGCCAACGGCGGGCAGGTGCTGATGCAGACGCAGCTGGTGGGCGCAGGCGTGACCGCCAGCAATGACCACGCCCTCGTGCTGACCGATGGCATCGACCAGGTGCTGGTGGCCCGCACCGGCGACGCGGTGGGCACCAGCGACGTGGTGCTGAGCCTGGGGGCGACAACCGTCAACGACAAGGGCCAGGTGGCCTACCAGGCCGGCCTCACCAAGGGCAAGGAGAACGCATCCCTCTTCACGCCCACGCTGCGCTGGCGCAGCAGCACCAGCGGCAGCTGGAGCGACGCGGCGAACTGGACGCTCGGCCTCAACCCGGCTGATGTGCACGACGTGGTGCTGGACCCGGCGAGCCGCCTCACCGTCACCGGCCCGACCGGCACGGTGAGCGTGAAGACGCTGCAGCTGGGCACCGGCACTGGCACCGGCCTGGCCACGCTGGCCATGGCCGGCGGGCGCATCAATGCCGACAGCGTGCGTGTGGGCGCGCTGGGCGTGCTCAGCGGCCACGGCAGCTTCGGCGGCTTCGTGCAGAACCAGGGTGTGCTGCAGGTGGAGCATCTGCAGATCATGGGCGGGCTGGAGAACGCGGGCAGCGTGCGCGCGTCCACCGGCCTGGGCAGCCGGCTTGAGGCCAGCCTCGACAACACCAGCACCGGCCGCGTGCGCGTGGGCAGCGGCGAGCTGCTGCAGCTGGCCGGCAAGGCGCACCAGAACGCCGGCGTGCTGGAGGTCAACGGCGGCCGGCTGGAAGCCACGGGGGACCTGAGCAACGCGCGCGGTGGCACCGTCGATCTGAAGAACGCCACCGTCGTGGCCGACGGCACCTGGCGCAACGAGGCCGGCGGCCGGCTGCTGATGAACGAAGCCCGGCTGACCACCAGCGGCGGCCTGGCCAACGCGGGCCAGGTGCTGGTCACCTCCGGCAGCAGCGAATTCTTCGGCGCGGTGGCCAACCAGAAGGCCGGCCAGGTCATCCTCTCGGGCCAGGGCACCACCACCTTCTACGACGCCGTGGAGCTGCAGGCCGGCAGCGAGCTGCGCACCTCGGCCGGCGCCACCGCCGTGTTCTTCGGCCCGGTGGCCCAGCGCAGCGGCGCGCTGCTGAGCGGCACCGGGCAGAAGTATTTCGAAGCCGGGTTCAGCGTGGGCAACTCGCCCGGCCTGGGCGAAGACGGCGGCAATGTGGCCTTCGGGCTGGGCAACATCTACCTGGCCGAGATCGGCGGCACCGCGCTGGGCAGCGGCTACGACCACTACCGCGTGGCCGGCACGCTGACGCTGGGCGGCACGTTGCAGCTGGTGTCGTTCGACGGCTTCACCGGCCAGGCGGGCCAGCAGTTCGACCTGTTCGACGGGGGCACGCTGCAAGGCCAGTTCAGCAGCATCGACAGCAGCGGGCTGCAGCTGGCCGCCGGCACCGCGCTGGACGTCAGCCGCCTCTACACCGATGGCGTCATCCGCGTGAGCGCCGTGCCCGAGCCGGGCAGCTGGGCGCTGGTGGCCGCGGGCCTGGCCGGGCTGGCCGGCCTGTACCGCCGCAAATCCGCTCGCGGTAGCTGATGCCCTCTGCAGCCATAGCAACACACGGCAACACCCTGAGGACTTCCATGAACGCCATGCACATCTCCACCACGCTCAAGACCCTCGCCCTGGCCGCCACGCTGTGCGCCGCCAGTTCCGCCAGCGCTGCCTTCGACCCTGCGCAAGATTTTTCTACCGCGGCCAATCCCAATGGGGTCTGGCGCTACGGGTGGACGCAAAGCGTCGGCGGCAGCTTCAACGACAGCACGATTACTGGCACTGATGCCGAAGGGGGGTTCTGGCGCAACGGCCGGACCAACATTGGCTACAACAGCACCAGCCAGACCATCGTCGGCAGCACCTACGAGCTCCCGCTCGGGCAACTGCACCTGCACCCCGGGCAAGGCGGCGAAGTGAGCGTGCTTCGATTCGTCACCCCCGCCACCGGCCAATACACCGTCTCGGCGAGCTTCATCGGGCTGGACAGAGGCCCGACGAGCACCGATGTGCATGTGCTCCTGAATTCAGTGGCCCTGTTCGACGGTGCGGTGGGGGCGTTTCGCAGCGGCCCCTCGTACCAGGCCATCTTGACGCTTCAGGCGGGGGACCACGTCGACTTCGCAGTGGGATTCGGCAGCAACGGAAACTACTTTGCCGACACCACCGGCCTCACGGCCCAGATCAGTGCTGTGCCCGAGCCCGAGCCCTGGGCCTTGATGCTGGCGGGCACCCTCGGGCTGTCTGCCCTGCAACGCCGGCGCCACGCAACCCGCACAGCCCGCTGACAGCGGCAGACACACGGCAGCCACAAACCAGCACCCGCGCCGCGCTAAGGTGCGGGTGTTGCCTCTGCCCGTGTCGCCATGTCGCTGCGCCGCCTCCCCAGTTCCCTTCTCGTTGCCCTCGCCCTGACGGGCTGCGCAGGCGGCCCGCCCGCGCCCAGGCCCTGGGCCGAGACGGCGGCACGGGAGCTGAACCTGACCCTGGGCAGCTTCGAGCTGCTGGGCCGGCGGGTGGCCGTCACGCGCAACAGCGCGGCCACGGGGCCGCAGCCGGTGGTCGTCTACCTGCCCGGCTTGGGCCAGGACAGCGACGCGGGCCAGCGCTGGGTGGCCGTCTGGGCGCTGGCCGGGTATGTCGTGCTCACCGTGCAGCCGCTGGAGGATGACGCCGCCGCCTGGCGCTCGCCGCTGGCGCGCACCGGCGAGTTCCGCGCGCTGGGCGAGCTGCACTACGGCGATGCGATGCGCGCCGCCCGGCTGGCCACGCTGCGCCGCCTGCTCGGGGCGCTGCAGACCCATGCCGGCATGGCGCTGGACTGGCGGCGTGCGGCGCTGGCCGGTTACGAGATTGGCGCGCAGACGGCGCTGGACCTCGGCCGCGAAGTGGACGGCTGGCTGCCGGGTGCCATCGTCGCGATCAGCCCGCCGCCGATGGAGGCGGCCCCGGCCACGCCGCCGGCCCTGATCGTCACGAGCGACACGGACGGCGATGCGCTGGGCCTGGTCAGGCAGCCTGCCGAGCGCCGCCGCGCCTTCGACACGCTGCGCCCCGGTGCCGGCTGGCTGCTGGCGCTGCCCGACCTGTCGCACGCGGCCTTGTCCGGCACGCTGGCACCCGAGGGATGGCATCAGCAGGACCAGCATCGGGGGCGCGAAGCGGTGGGTGGGCAACAGCGCGGCGGCATGGGCGGTGGCCAGGGCGGCCCGCATGGCCCGGCCGGCGGTGTGCCGCGCGGCCCGCGCAGCGGCAGCGCCACGGAGGCGGCCCAGGCCGACCTGAACGAAGCCATGCGGCTGAGCACCGCCTTCCTCGACGCGCGCCTGCGCGGCGCAGCGATGCCGGCCAGCGAATTGATCACGGCGCGCTGAGCCGACGCCCGGCGGCGCCGCCCACGGCGTCCCTAAACTCGCCCCCGAATTCAACACGGGAGCACCGGATGGCCGCTGCGGTCGACCTCGACGAACTCTTGCTGCGCGACGAGCAGCTCAAGGCGCTTCAGACGCCGGTCTGGCTGCTGTTCGGGCTGGTGCTGGCCGGCGTCATCGGCGTGCTCGGACAGAAGACGGTGTTGAGCGTCATCGGCTGGATCGGCCCCTGGCTGATCGGGCCGTGGGTCATCAGCCGCGCCGCATCACCGCTGCGCATGCCACCCCTCGTCAAGTACCCGCTGTTCCTGAGTTGCGCCATGCCTTTCCTGAACCTGGCCGCGCCGCTGTATGTCTGGCAGGCCTCGCGCAGCACGCGCGCCGGGCTGGAAGCCGACATCCGCCAGGCCCAGGCGCGCGCACGGCGGCAAGGTGCGGACCCGGCGGCAACTGCGCAAGCCGCCGCGGCCGCCCCCCGGGCACCGGTGCAGGAGGCGCTGCCGGTGCTGCGCGCCGTCGCGAGCGGCAGCTGGGCCGAGGGCGACGAGGTCAGGATGCAGATCGCGGCCGGCCAATTGCCGCCCGAGATCCCCGACGACCCCGACGCGCTGCCGCCGGCTCGCGCCACCGCCGGCGTTTTCGTGGTGGGCTATCACGTCGATGCGGGCTCGCACTGGGTCTCGGTCGGTCGCGACGAGATGCGCGCCGCCGGCCTGAACCTGAACCTGCTGCACCGGCAGGCGCAATCCAACCTGATGAAGCTGGTGAAGGGCCAGCCGGGGCTGCGGCTGGTCGACCACCCGCCCTACTACGGCCTGCTGCTGGACGGCGACCACGAAGCCTGCCTGGCGCTGCTGGACGGGTTGTGGGACCACCTCTTCGCCGACAAGACGCCCAACGGCGCCGTCGTGGCCATCCCGGCGCGCGACGTGCTGTCCTTCTGCGACGCCAACTCGGCCGAAGGCATCGCGGCGCTGCGCGAGGTCTGCCGGCGCATCGGGCCGGATGCCAAGGGCGCGCTGTTCCAGGGCCTGCTGCGCCGCCGCGATGGGCGCTGGGCGATCCTGGAGTGAGCTCGGGCTTGCGCCGGCTGTGAGTCAGCGTGAGTTGATCGCCTTGCGGAACTGCTCCAGCGTGTCGCGGATCACCACCTCTTCGTTGGAAACCATGTTGTCCCGACCCTGGCCCGCGATGAAGAGGGGCTCCTGCGTCTCGTAGTCGAACGCCGCGAGCACGAACATGCGGAAGCGATACCAGATGTCCCACATGCTCACGTAGCTGAGATGCACGACCATCTTGTCGGCGCGCTCGGTGTCCGGCCCGACGATGCCGGCCTGGATCTTGGCGACGCCTTTGCCGGCAGCTTCCAGGCCTGGCGTCTTGTCATAGGCCAGCCTGGCGAAGCCGCCCTCGTCGGCGGTCTTCATGAAACCCAGCACCTCGCCACCCTTGATGGCGAAGTTGACGTTCTGCGGCAGTGCGCCGCCAGTGGCCTGCGCCACACGGCTGGCATTCAGCGTCTTGTTGACGACGCCGACCACATTGCCGTCGCGGTCCAGCAGCGGCCCGCCGCTATTGCCGGGCTGGATCTCGGCCGAGACCTGCAGCTCCTTGGGGTTGTCGCGGATGCCTGCCGTTGCCGACACGAGGCCGCGCGTCATGCGCGCCGCGTTGCCCAGCAGGCGCGACAGTGGGTAGCCGATCGTGAAGACGTCGTCGCCCATGGCAGCCGGCTTGCCCGTGCCGCGAAAAGGCAGCACCGTGCTGCCGGCCGGCAGCGGCTCGCGCAGCTTCAGCAGCGCCAGATCGGCGTCCTTGTCGGCCTTGACGACGTCGGCCAGTAGTCGCTGGCCATTCAGCGTGACGGTGGCTTCCTTGATCTCGCCCAACACATGGGCGCAGGTCAGCAGCAGTCCATCCGCGCCGACGACGAAGCCCGTCCCCTGCGACGCTTCCACAGGCTTGCCGGCCGGCATCACGGTCACGCGAAAGCCCATCGTCTCCAGGCCCGCGACGACCTTTGGCACGACCTGGCGCTTGTCATCCTGGGGCGGGACGAGCAGGACTTCCTTGAAGGACTTGTAGCTCTTGGCTTTGAGTTCGGTGGAGGCGTTCTTGTTGGTGATCAGCTGCGTCGACGATGCGCAGCCCTGCAGCCATGAACAGGCCAGCAGGCCCAGCGCCAGCCCAAACGGCTGCGCGTTGCGAAACATTTCCAGCATCACCATCCTCCCTGTTTGGGGCATGGTAGTGCTCACCTCGGCGGGATGCGATGGCGCCAGCGCCCGAGAAAACCCCCAAAACGGCGTCGTTCGGAGGTCAGTCCTCCAACCCCAGGAAGCCGCCGCTCTGGTGCGCCCACAGCCGCGCGTAGATGCCGCCCTGCGCCAGCAGCTCGGCGTGGCTGCCCTGCTCGACGATGCGGCCGGCGTCCATGACGACGAGGCGGTCCAGCGCCGCGATGGTGGACAGCCGGTGCGCGATGGCCACCACGGTCTTGCCTTCCATCAGCGTGTAGAGCGACTGCTGGATGGCGGCCTCGACCTCGCTGTCCAGCGCGCTGGTGGCCTCGTCCAGCAGCAGGATGGGCGCGTCCTTGAGCATGACGCGGGCGATGGCGATGCGCTGGCGCTGGCCGCCGCTGAGCTTGACGCCGCGCTCGCCCACATGCGCCTCGAAGCCGGTGCGGCCCTTGGCGTCGGACAGCGTGCCGATGAACTCGTCGGCGTGCGCCCGCTCGGCCGCGCGCGCCAGCTCGGCCTGGGTCGCCCCCGGGCGGCCGTAGAGGATGTTGTCGGCCACTGAGCGGTGCAGCAGCGAGGTGTCCTGCGTGACCATGCCGATGTGCTGGCGCAGCGAGTCCTGCGTGACAGTGGCGATGTCCTGGCCGTCGATGAGGATGCGGCCGCCGTCGGGTGCCAGGTCGTACAGCCGCAACAGCAGGTTGACGAGGGTGCTCTTGCCCGCGCCACTGCGGCCTACCAGGCCGATCTTCTCGCCGGGCTTGATGAGGAGGTCCAGCCCGTCGACGACGACCTTGCCGTTGGGATAGGCGAAGCGCAACTGGTCGAAGTGCACCTCCCCGCGCGGCACGGTCAGCGCGGTCGCGTCGTTCGCGTCGGCAATGGTCTGCGGCTTGGACAGCGTCGCCAGGCCGTCCTGCACGGTGCCGACGTGCTCGAACAGCGACGCCGTCTCCCACATCACCCAGTGCGAGATGCCGTTCAGCCGCATCGCCATCGCGGTGGCCGCCGCAACGGCGCCGACGCCGATGGCGCTCACGCCCCACAGCCACAGCGCCAGCAGCGCCGTGCTGCCCACGAGCAGCGCCGACAGCAGCGTGTTGACGATCTCGAAGCCCGTCACCAGGCGCATCTGGCCGTAGGCCGTCTGCATGAAGTCCTGCATCGCCGACTTGGCGTAGCTGGCCTCGCGCCGGCCGTGGGCGAAGAGCTTGACGGTGGCGATGTTGGTGTAGGCGTCGGTGATGCGGCCCGTCATCAGGCTGCGCGCGTCGGCCTGGGCCTTGCCGATCTTGCCCAGGCGCGGCACGAAGAAGCGCAGCGCCAGCAGGTACAGGCCCAGCCAGGCGGCGAAGGGCGCGATCAGCCAGGCGTCGAAGCTGGCGACGATGCCCACCAGCGTGCCGAAGTAGACGGCCACGTAGACGAGGATGTCGACGACGATGAGCCAGGTGTCGCGCACCGCGAGCGCCGTCTGCATCACCTTGGTGGCGATGCGGCCGGCGAACTCGTCGCCGAAGAAGGCCAGACTCTGGCCCAGCATGCGGCGGTGGAAGATCCAGCGCAGCCGCATCGGGAAGTTGCCGAACACGCCCTGGTATTTCAGCAGCGCCTGGGCCGAGGCGAGCACGATGCTGACGCCGAGCACGCCCAGCAGCAGCAGCACGACGGGCTGCGGCTTGCTCCACAGCTCGGCCGGCTTCATGGCGGCCAGCCAGTCCACCAGCGAGGCCATCAGGCTGAACAGCAGCGCCTCGGCCGCCGCGATGCCGGCCGTGAACAGCGTGACCGCGAACAGATGCGGCCGCACACCATCGGCGCAGCGCCACAGGAAGGGGAAAAAGCCCGCCGGCGGGGCGCCGCCGGTGGTCTCGGGATAGGGATCGACCAGGCGCTCGAAGCGCGCGGCCAGGGGCTGAAGGAACGACATCCGGCTAGTGTCGCCGGACAACGTTGTCGGACACAGGCCTCAGCGCTTGCGGCGATAGACCGCCAGGCCCAGCACCCCGCCCGCCAGCAGCAGCCAGCTCGACGGCTCGGGCACGCTCACGACGACGGCGCCGCGCGCGATGGCCGACTGCGTGTTGGCCAGGATGTCGGCCTGCACGGCCGCACCCAGGGCCGGGTCGAGCTGGGTCGTGAAGGTGTGCGTCGCGTCAACAAAACCGCCGCGGTTGACCGGCGCCTGCATGCCGGCGACGACGAGCACTTCCTGCCCCGGCGCGAAGGTCAGCGAACCCGCCGAGCAGGCCGAGGTGCTGAGGCTGTAGCTCTGCGCGCTGCCCGGCAGGGCCACTGAAATCTGGCCGGTGCCGAGCACGCCGGGCGTGCTGCAGTCGGCGTAGAACAGGCCGCCGAACAGGCTCTGCGGGTCGCTGCCGTAGCCGGCCAGGATGGACGGGTCCCAGATGCCGACGTAGGCCGTCAGGTGGGCGCCGCCGGCCAGGCCGGAGTCGGTGGCGTTGGTGGACGAGTCGACGACGTGCATCGTGCCGGCCACAGAGAACGGCGTGGGCGCCGTACCGCCGATCAGGTAGGACTGGAAGCCGAACACGTTGATGTTCATGCGCACGTCGCCGCTGGCCTGGGTCCAGCCGCGGATGACGGGCAGGTCGAAGCCGCCGAAGCTGACGTCGGACCAGGCGCGGTTGCCGCCGCCGGCGTCGAGGTCGTTGATGCCGGCCACGCCGACACCGCCGCCGTAGCTGCGGTTGGCGATGGCCTGGCCCGGGCCGCTGCCATCGCAGAGGTCGCCCGCGCCGACGCTGCTGCAGTTGCGCAGCGTGACCAGCGACACCGAGCCCACGGTCTGCGCCTGGGCGGCGGGGGCAGCACAGCAGGCCGCGGCGGCCAGCGACAGCGCGGCCCAGAGCGGTCGGGAGGTGGTGCGGTGGGCGACGTTCATCGAGGCTCCAGTGGGGGCGAGTGGGTGTGCGCGCGACTGTAGGGGCGCGGCGCGCGGCGCGCCTCCGTCAAATTGAGGGTCGCCGGCGACGGCGCCTACTGGCTGGCCGCCGAGGCCGGGGCGAGAGGTGGCACCGGCACGACGACGCCGGGCGACAGCGAGATCTCGTCCACCAGCGTGACGCCGGTGACGAAGTAGCGCGTCTCGCCGAAGCAGGAGCCCGGCAGGCCCACCTTCTCCTCGTAGTGCAGGTTCACGCGCCGGCCCATGACCTTGTTGATGGCCTGCGCGGTGGCCTCGTCATGCACGGTGAAGTAGAACTTCTCGACGCTGGCCGTGCCGGGCAGCGACACCAGCGCCTGCTCGCCCTCCCAGGTCTTGCAGACCCAGCCCTTGCGCGAGAACTTCTGCACCCAGCCGGCGCGCTCGCCGTCGGAATAGCTCCAGCGCCAGGCGAAGGCGAACCAGGCCGCCACGAGCAGCAGGAGTGCGACGAAGGCAAGGGCAATCTTCAGGCGCATGGCGGTGTGGGTAGAGACGAGGCGCGGCGATTGTGCGTCAGACCATGCCCGCGACCATCAAGCCCAGCCCGACGATGCTGACCGTCCAGACGCCCGTGCGCAGGAAGGCAATGCCGGCCACGTAGACGGGCAGGTAGACCAGCCGCGCCCACAGGAAGACCTGGGCGCCGAGCAGCACGCGCTCACCCGTGGCGCCCGCGGCCTGGGCAGTGAGGGCCAGCACGGCGAAGAACACCAGATTTTCGAAGGTGTTGGCCGCCGCACGCTGGGCGCGGCCGGCCAGTGGTGTCGCCTCGGGCAGGTTGTCGCGGTTGCCGAACGCCAGCATCAGGCCCTTGGGCGTCCAGGCCCGTGCCCGGATCAGGCTGGCCAGCAGGACGGCCAGCCAGGTGAGCAGGGTCATGCAGATGACGAGGGACAGCAGCTTGGGCATGGGGGATTTCCTCGGGAGTTGCCGCGTCGGGCCGACGCGCCGCGCATCATCCGCCCGCGCCGCCGAAGCGCGCCTGAGAGCGAACCCGCGCCCTCTCGGCCTCGACCTCGCGGTTCTTGGGCTCGGCCGTTGTCACCAGCGCCGCGATCAAGGTGCGCGCCTCGTCGGCGATGGCTGCGACGGCATGGTCGAAGGCCGCCGCGTTGGCCTGCGACGGCACGTTGAAGCCGCTGAGCTTGCGCACGAACTGCAGCGCCGCGTCGCGGATCTCGACCTCGGTGGCCGGGGGCTCGAAGTTGAAGAGTGTGCGGATGTTGCGGCACATGGCGGGGGTCCTTCAGGCGGGATCGGGATGCCGTTCGCGCCAGGCCCGCAGCGCTTGGCGGTACTCGTCCTGGGCCAGGTCATAGAGATCGAAGATGCAGGGGTCGCAGCCGTTGCCGCAGCAGGCGTCCAGGTCGGGCTGCGGGGGCGGCGGGGGCATCGGGTCGGGGTCGGGCAGGGCGGCGACTGTCATCGGCTTCGATTCTCAGGCAGCGAAGATGGCGATGCCTCAAGCCCGGAGACCCCGTCGATGTTTGCCATCAAGGCCGAGATCCACGACCTGCATGCCGAGACCTTCGACTTCACCGCACAGAAGACGATGTACGCCGGCAAACGCATCACCGTGGGTGACGTCATCTACCTGTTCGCCAGCGAGAACGAGGGCGGCGCGGGGCTGGTCGCACGCGGCGTTGTCAGCTCGGTCGAGCACACGCCGCGTTTGCCAGGCGTCGAGCGGCAAACGCCTCGCGTCAGCATCCAGATCAGCCGCACGGCCCTCGCGAAACGCCGCCTCGGCCGCGCCCAGCTCAAGCCCTTTGCGCAATGGGACGACGGCCGGCCCGAGACCGAGCTGAACTTCAAGTTCTACCGCCAGGCGACGAACAAGATCGTCGGCCTCAGCGCGCAGGCCGCGGTCTTCCTCGACAGCTTTTTCTGAAACTGCGCACGACGTCACGCGGCAAGCGGCGCTGTCACACACCCGTGCTTCGTTTCGGCTATGCTGCAACGCAACATTGCGACGTCGCAATACCGTTTGTCTCCTCCACCGCCCCTGGGTGGATTTGGCCCTCTCCAGGCGGCTTGCCGCCAGCAGAGGGCCTTTTCTTGTCCGCGTTCAGTGCACGCCGGCCAGCAGCGCCGCGTTGCCGCCCGCCGCCGCCGTGTTGACCGTCAACGTCTGCTCCGCCGTGAAGCGGTAGAGCTGGCGCACATGGCCCGCCGCCGTGACGAGGGGCAGGATGGCACCCGGCCGCGAGGCCAGCGCGAGGGCGAGCACATGGGCGGCTGCAGCGTCGCAGGACGCGAGCGCGACGCCCGCCAACTGCGGCGCGGCGAGCAGGCCGGGCAACGTGGCGTCGGGCAGCAGCGTCAATGCACTCACCGGCAGGCCGGCGCGCAGCAGCGCCTGGCGAGCGCGCTCGTCGCCGCCCAGCCAGATCGCGCTGTTGCCGGCCAGCAGCGCGCTGACCGCCGCGGCCAGGCCCGCCTCGCCGCGGCCCAGCACGGCGAAGACGCCGCGGGCGTGGTGGCGCAGCGTGTTGCTCTCGCCGGTGGGGCCCGGCAGGACGAGGTCGGCAAACTGCGTCTGCGCCGCCGTGAAGAGGCCGCGCAGCGCCAGCGCCGTGGGTGCTTCCAACGTGTCGGCGGCGCGGCGCAGCGTGGCGATGCGCTCGGCCAGCGGCGTGTCGCGCCAGGTGGCGTCGGCGGCCACGGCCAGGGCATCGCCGTGGCCGTCCAGCGCAAGCACCGGCAGCGGCGCATCGATGTGCGGCTCGGCGCAGAAGCGGCGCAGATAGTCCGGCCCGCCGGCCTTGGGGCCGGTACCCGACAGGCCCTCACCGCCAAAGGGCTGCACGCCCACCACCGCGCCGATGATGTTGCGGTTCACGTAGACGTTGCCGATGCGCGCCGCGTCAGCCAGGCGCTGGGCGCGGCTGTCGATGCGGGTCTGGATGCCCAGCGTCAGGCCGTAGCCGAGGGCGTTGATGTCCTGGATGACCTCGTCGATGGATTCTTCGAAGCGCACGACATGCAGCACCGGGCCGAAGATTTCCTCGCCCAGGTCGGCGACGCGCCTGAGCTCGAACGCGACGGGGCGGATCTGGCGCGGCATGGCTTCGGCGACGGGCGCCTCCGCGATCAGCTTGGCCTCGCGCTTGAGGCGTTCGACGTGCTTGCTGATGCCGGCGTGGGCCTCGTCGTCGATGACGGGGCCGACGTCGGTGGCGAGGTTGGCGGGCAGGCCGACATGCAGTTGTTCCAGCGCACCCTTGAGCATCTCGATGACGCCCTCGGCGATGCTGGACTGCACGCACAACAGCCGCAGCGCCGAGCAGCGCTGGCCGGCGGAACGGAAGGCGCTCTGCACGACGGCATCGATGACCTGCTCGGGCAGGGCCGTCGAGTCGACCACCATCGCGTTCAGGCCGCCGGTCTCGGCGATCAGCGGGATCGGTGAGTTGGGCTTGGCGGCCAGCGCCTTGTTGATGATCTGCGCCACGATGGTGGAGCCGGTGAAGCACACGCCAGCCGTGTGGGCGTGGGCGACCAACCCGGCGCCGACGGTCTCGCCCGCGCCATGCAGCAACGCGAGCGCATCGGCCGGCACGCCGGCAGCGTGCAGCAGCTCGACGAACTTCAGCGCGACGTAGGGCGTCTGTTCGGCGGGCTTGGCGGCGACGGTATTGCCGACGACGAGCGCCGCGACGACCTGGCCGGCAAAGATGGCCAACGGGAAGTTCCACGGGCTGATGCAGACGAACACGCCGCGGCCTTGCATCAGGCCGGCATCGGCCTCGGCCTGATCCGCGTAATAACGCAGGAAGTCCACGGCCTCGCGCACCTCGGCCACGCAGTCGGCCTGGGTCTTGAAAGCCTCCTTGACGAGCAGGGCGCAGAACTCGGCAAGTCGGGCGTCGAGGTCGTCGGCGGCGCGGCGCAGGATGGCGGCGCGCTGCGAGACGGGTGTGCCGTTCCAAGCGTGGAAGCCGTCGTGCAGCCGCGTCATCGCGGCATCGACCTCCGCAGCCGAGGCCTCGGGCACGGCATGCACGGGCGTGCTTTCCAGCGCGGCCTGCAGCGGCGCGCGTTGGGCCGGCGCGGTCAGGTCGGCGCCGGTGGAGTTGGCGCGGCCACGGCCTTCACCGTCCAGGTAGAGGGCCGGCGGCAGCGGCAGCGCACTGGTGGAACGCACCTCGGCCAGCGGTGACCCAAGCAGCTCGGGCACCTGCACGCTCGGGTCGGCGAGCTGGTGCACGAAGGACGAGTTGGCGCCGTTCTCCAGCAGGCGGCGCACGAGGTAGGCCAGCAGGTCGCGGTGCTCGCCGACCGGCGCGTAGACGCGGCAAGGGATGGTGCCGTCCTTCAGCACCTCGCGGTAGACGCCCTCGCCCATGCCGTGCAGGCGCTGCATCTCGAAAGGGGCACCGGTGGCACGGGCCATCTGCACGATGGCGGCGATGGTGCCGGCGTTGTGGCTGGCGAACTGCGGGTAGATGACGTCGGCATGCTGGATGAGCGCGCGGGCGCAGGCCAGGTAGCTCACGTCGGTGTGCTGCTTGTGCGTGAACACCGGGTAGTGGGTCAGGCCCAGCTCCTGGGCGCGCTTGATCTCGCCGTCCCAGTAGGCGCCTTTCACCAGCCGCACCATGAAGCGCAGGCCATGCTTGCGGGCTATTGATGCGACCTCGTCGACGACGGCCAGCGCGCGCGACTGGTAGGCCTGCACGGCCAGGCCAAAACCGCGCCACTGCGGATAGTGCGCGGCGATGCGCGCGGCCAGCGTGTCCAGCACGTCGAGAGACAGCTCCAGGCGGTCGACCTCCTCGGCGTCGATGGTGAGGTTGATGTTGGCCTCGGCCGCCAGCTCGATCAGCGCCCACACGCGCGGCAGCAGCTCGGCGAAGACGCGCTCGCGCTGCAGCACCTCGTAGCGGCTGAAGAGGGCGCTGAGCTTGATGGAGATGCCGTCCGACGCCTCGGGTGAGTCCGCCCGCTGGCCGGCGGCAATGGCCTTGATGGCGCCGACATAGGCCGCCTGATAGCGGCGGGCGTCATCCTCCGTGCGGGCGCCTTCCCCCAGCATGTCGTAGCTGAAGCGCAGCTGCTTTTGCTGCCTGCGGGCAGCATCGGCCTCCGACATCGCCTCGTTGATGTTGCGGCCGAGCACGAACTGCCGGCCCAGCAGCTGGATGGCGCGCACGGTCGCTGCCACGACCGTCTGCGCGCCCAGGCGCTTGAACAGCCCGCCGTCGTCATCCGCACCGGGCAGGAAGCGCTTGGACATGGAGATGGCCGAGGCCGACAGCGCGGCCAGCATCTTGTGCGGGCTGCCCTCGCTGGCGCCGTCGAAGTCCGCGCGGCCGAGCTGGTCGGCCGTCAGCGCGATGGCCGTGGGCGCATCGGGCACGCGCAGCAGCGCTTCCGCCAGACGCATCAGGGCCAGGCCCTCGGCACTGGTGATCGGGTACTCGCGCAGCAGCGATTCCATCGCCCAGAACGGCGCCGGGTTCCTGCGCACCTGGTCGACCCAGGGCGCGGCCATCGCGATGACGCCGGGCCAGTCCAGCGCGCTGCCAACACGGTCGGCCAGCGCGCGCACGACGCCATGCTCGGCGACGTAGGGATCAGGCAGGCGCGACTGTTCGGGCGGCGCGATGAAAGGTGTTGGCATGGCGGGCTCCTGGTGACATCTTCTGGTGAGATAAGGCACTTTATCGACGAGCTTCTTGGATTAAATTCCAACAATCGACAGATCGGCCGAGAAAAATCCAGATGAACGACGACTCCAGCAGTCTCGACAAGATCGACGCCCGCATCTTGCGCGTGCTGCAGGCGGACGGGCGCATTTCCAACCTCAAGCTGGCGGAGACGGTGCACCTGTCGCCCACCGCCGTGCTGGAGCGCGTGAAGCGGCTGACGCGCGACGGCTTCATCCTCGGCTACGAAGCGCGGCTGAACCCGGCCAAGCTTGGCGCGGCCATGCTGGTCTTCATCGAGGTGCTGCTGGACCGCACGGTGCAGGACGTGATGGACAACTTCAAGGCCGCCGTCCAGGCCCGGCCCGAGATCCTGGAGTGCCACCTCGTGGCCGGCGGCTTCGACTATCTGCTCAAGACGCGGGTGCGCGACATGGGCGCCTACCGGGAGTTCATCGGCAGCGTGATCTGGACGCTGCCGGGGGTGCGGGAAACGCGCACCTATGCGGTGATGGAAGAGGTCAAGTCGACGAATGCGCTGGCGTTTTGACGGTGGGGGCGGCAGCACCTGGGCCCGCGTGGAAGGCAGCCACTACCGAAGCCACCGCAAAGGATTGCGGCCTTACGTGGGCGCGATAGCGGGCAGCACCGCCACGATTACGACGCCAATGGTGAAGGCCATCCCCACCGCGATGGCCGAAAGCGCTGCTGCTGTCTTGAATCCCACTGGCTGGCCAGAAACGTCAGTGGCGCGAGAAGCGAGGAACCAACCTCCAACCGCCAAGATCAAGACGAGACCCGCAGTCAGTACGACTGGAACCGGCACAGCGCCCCTCAGCAGCGTCGCAATGCAGGCCAGCGGAGTCGCCAAAGCCCCAAATCCGAACGCTGCTTTCCATGAAAGTCTGGTTCGACGGTAGATACGCGCCGCCAGCTTCGCAAAGCCTGCGTACATGACGACGACGAGTAGCAGGGACAGCAGTACAGGAATGATCGCCATGGGGTCTGTCGAGTGCCGGAGTGGTATCGCAGTCAGCACGTCAACTCGGGGCGGCGAGTCGGATGCTCTTGACCGGGTAAACAAGGCGCGGGGCGCATCCGCTGGCCTCGGACAATGCGCGTTTTCAAGACCACGCCTCCCATGCTCAACCGCTCCCTGACGCTGGCCGCCTGCCTGCTGGCCGTCCTGGCCACGGCGGTCATGGCGCAGCCGGTGCAACCAGCTCCGGGCGCGCTGGAGCCGCAGTTCGCCGTCGTGCCGGTGCCGCGCGACGTGGTGGGCAGCCTGGCCCAGGACCGGCAGGGCCTGATCTGGATCGGCACCAGCGACGGCCTGGCGCGCTTTGACGGCTACCGCCTGCGCGCCATCGAGCGCGAAGGGGCCACGCCCGTGCAGCGCAACCTCGGCTGGGTGCGCTCGCTCGCGGCGGCGGCCGATGGCGGCATGTGGATAGGCACCGAGGTCAATGGCCTGGCCCGTTACGAGCCCGCCTTCGACCGCGTGCGCGTGCTGGGCGCCGGTGGCGAACGCCCCACGCCCATCCGCGCGCTGGCCGAGGACGGCGCCGGCCGGGTCTGGGTGGGCACGCTGGGCCAGGGCCTGCTGCGCTTCGAGCCGCAGACGGGGCGCTTCGACAACGAGCCGCTGCGCGTCGACGGCGAACAGGAGCGCCGCGTGCTGGCGCTGGCCGTCGGCCGCGACGGCGCGCTGTGGGCCGGCCACTGGCGCGGCCTGGCGCGGCGCGCCGTGCAGGGCGGCTGGACGCCGTTGCCATTGCCCGACGGCCCCATCGGCATCAGCACGCTGCTGGAAGATCGCGCCGGCCGGCTCTGGTTCGGCAGCGTGGACGGCCGGGTCGGCCGCATCGAGGCCGACGGCCAGCCGCGCTGGCTGGCGGCGCGCTTCAAGGGCGGCGTGCAGGCGCTGGCCCAGGGCCAGGACGGCACGGTCTGGGCCGGGCTGACCGACGGCATCGCCTGGCTGGACGGCGCCAGCGGCGAGTTGCTGCGCCAGCTGCGCCACAACCCCCACCTGCCCGGCGGCCTCGCGGGCAATGACGTCAACGTGCTGCTGCGCGACCAGACCGGCGCGATGTGGGTGGGCGGCTACGGCGTGGGCCTGCAGCGCCACCAGCAGCACCCGGCGCTGGCCGTGCGCGGCCCCGACGCCGACCCGGCCAGCCCGCTGGCCAGCAGCGACCTGCGCGGCCTGCTGCCCCGCCGCGACGGCCTGCTGATGGTGGCCACGCACAGCGGCCCGGTGGCTTTGCTGGACGGGCAGCTGCGCACCGTCGGCCGCTGGCCGCGCGAGGCCGACACGCCGGTGGACAACCTCGCCGAAGGGCCGGACGGCAGCGTCTGGCTGGTGGCCGATGGCCGCCTGGAGCGCCGTGAACCGCGCAGCGCCCGCCTGCTCGCCAGCTGGGCGCTGGAGGGCGGGCGGGCCCACCGCGTCCTCGTTCTGCCGAACGACCCAGGCGGCGAGGTCTGGGTGGGCATGCAGGACGGGCTCTACCGCCTGCCATCGCCGCAGGCCCGGCGTGCCGAGCGCGTGCGCCGAGCCGATGGCGAACCGCTGCGCGGCGGCGTGCATGCACTGCGCGTGGCGCCCGGCGGCCAGCTCTGGGTGGGCGCGCTGGCCGGCCTGTTCCGCTGGGACGGCCAGCGCCTGGCCGAGGTGCAGGGCGCTCCCGGCGAGGCGCTGGGCTTTCCCGCCGTGCTGGGCCTGCTGCTCACGCGCGACGGCAGCCTCTACGTGGACACCGCCGTCAGCGGCCTGCACCGGCTCAAGGGCCATGACGAGCAGGGCCGCGCGCGCTTCGAGCGCATCAGCGAGCGCCTGGGCGCGCCGGGCCGGCCCTTCGGCGTCAACCTGCACGAGGACGGCAAGGGCCGCGTGTGGAGTCAGCAATCCGTCTACGACCCGACCGCCGACCGGCTGGACGAACTCAGCGGCGCCGAGGGCCCGCCGATGGGCACGCCGCGCTTCTTTGCAGACGCTGCCCTGCCCGATGGCCGCCTGCTCTTCTGCGGCAGCCGCGGCCTGCTCGTCGTCGAGCCGCTGGCCTTCATGCCGTCGCGCTACGCGCCGCCGGTGGTCATCAGCAGCCTGCGCCTGAACGGCCAGCTCTTTCACCCGGAGCAGGACCTGACCCAGGGCCTGAAACTGCCGGCGGGCGCGCGCAGCTTCGCCGTCGAGTTCGCCGCGCTGGACTACACCGACCCCGGCAAGCTGCGCTACGCGATGCGCCTGGCCGGCTGGGATCAGGACTGGACGCCCACCGACGCCAGCGCGCGCGTTGCGAGCTACGGCGGCCTGCCGCCGGGCCGCTACAAGCTGGAGGTGAAGGCGACCAACCACCACGGCCTGTGGAGCGACCGGCCGCTGCAGCTCGACATCGAACTGCTGCCGGCCTGGTGGCAGACGCGCTGGGCCCAGGCCGCCACGCTGCTGGCGCTGCTGGCCTTCAGCTGGGGCGTGGCGCGGCGCACCGCCCAGCTGCGCCGCCGCGAGACGGCGCTGCAGGCCCTGGTGGAGCAGCGCACCGCCGAGCTGCGCGAAGCCAGCACCACCGACCCGCTGACCGGCCTGCGCAACCGCCGCTACCTGGACTCGCGCGTCGCCTCCGACCTGCAGCTCAGCCTGCGCCACTACACGGAGCCCCGCCACCGCAGCCCCGACCGTCACCCCGATGACGAGGCCGACCTGCTCGTCATGCTGATGGACCTGGACCACTTCAAGCGCATCAACGACCGCCACGGCCACGCCGCGGGCGACCAGGTGCTGATCGAGTTCGCCCGCCGGCTGCGCACCGTCTTCCGCGAGAGCGACGTGCTGGTGCGCTGGGGCGGCGAGGAGTTCCTGGCCCTGGCGCGTGGCGGCGCTCGCAGTGGCGCGACCGAACTGGCGGCACGGTTCAACGCCGCGGTGCGCGAGCAGCCCTTCACGCTGGCCGACGGGCAGACGCTGCCGGTCACCGTGTCCATCGGCTTCGCCGTCTTCCCGCTCGACCCCGAGGCGCCTCAGGCCTGGGACTGGGACGCCACGCTGAGCCTGGCCGACGCCGCCCTCTACGCCGCCAAGGAACAGGGGCGGGACGGCTACGTGGGCGCGCTGCGCGCCAGCGGCCTGCGGCCCGACGAACTCGGCCTGGACACCGCAGCCTGGACGACCGAGCCGCGCCTGCTGCTGCGGCGCAGTGCCTGAACAGCAAGGCCCCGCGGCGCCGCAAAATGCGCGCTTTCAGAACGAGCCACCCCAAGATGCATCGCACCCTTGTGCTGACGGCCTGCCTGCTGGCCAGCTTCGCCGCTGAAGCGGTCTCGACCACCGCCAAGATCACCGCGCAGTCGGCCCTGCTGGGCCTGCAACTGGCCGCCAAGCAACGCGAGGCCAAGGGCAGCCTGCCGGCCGCGCAGAACGCCTGCATCCAGGCGCTGCAGCCCAGCGAGTTCCACGACACGACCGAGCGGGTCGTCAAGACGGCCCTGAGCGCCGACGACGTCGCGGCGGCCGACCAGTTCTTCAACTCCGTCCCGGGGCGCAAGTACGCCACGCACGGTTTGCTGGGCATCTACACCGCGCTGGGAGAGAAGGCGCCCGAGCCCTTGCCCGCGCTCTCGGTGGCAGACAACAAGGCCATCGAAGCCTTTGCCGCCTCGCCCGCCGGGCAGGCGCTGCTGACGCGCCAGGTGCTGCAATCCCCGGCCGCCCGCGATGCCTATGACGGCCGCAGCCGCGAGCTGGTGATGCGCTGTCAGGCCGTCAAGCCGGACCGCGCGGACTGACCTCCAGCCAGCGCCCGCGCCACCGCCAGGCGCAAGGCCGGCAACACCTCGGCCTCGAACCAGGGCCTGTCCTTCAACCAGCGCTGGTTGCGCGGGCTGGGATGGGGCAGCGGCAATAGGCCGCGGGCCAGCCCTTCGCGCCAACCCGCCACCAGTTCGTCGACCGAGGCCTTGCGTTGCAAGTGCCAGGCCAGGGCGTATTGGCCGATGGCCAGCGTGAGGCTCACCTTGGGCAAGGCATCCAGCAGGCGCTGGCGCCAAAGCACAGCGCATTCAGGCCGCGGCGGCAGGTCGCCCGAAGGGCCTGTGCCGGGAAAGCACAGGCCCATGGGCAGTATGGCGAAGCAGGCCGGGTCGTAGAAGGTCTCGCGCGATACGCCCAGCCATTGCCGCAGACGGTCGCCGCTGGCGTCGTCGAACGGCCTCCCCTTCTCGTGCGCGATGCGACCTGGCGCCTGTCCAGCGATCAGGATGGGTGCGCGCCGGTCAAGCTGGAAGATGGGTTTTGCGCCCAGCGGCAGCGCCGGCTCGCAATGGGTGCAGGCGCGCAGCTCGGGGAGCAGGCGTTGCAGCGTGGAGGCCACGTCAGCAGAGATGCCGCCCGAAGAATCGCATCGCCCGGTCCCACGCCTGCTGCGCCCAGGCCGCGTCGTACTGCGTCTTGGCGATGCGCCCCGGCCCCTGGGCCGTCTCGTTCGCGAACGCGTGGTGGGCCAGGTAGCGGTGGCCCTCGTAGGCCACGCCGGCCTCGGCGAACTTGGCCTCCAGCGCGTCCACGCCGGCTATCGCGAAGAACTCGTCCTGCGTGGCCCAGTGGGCCTGCAGCGGGATCTTGATCTTGCCGGCGTCCACGTATTCCAGCGGCGGCATGCCGTACCAGACGACGGCTGCGTCGGCCTCGGGCGCCATCGTCGAGGCGAGCACCGTCAGCGCACCGCCCATGCAGTAGCCGGTGACGCCGACCTTGCCACTGCCAAGCTTCAGGCCCTTCAGGTAGCTCACGGCGCCGCGCACGTCCTGCGAGGCGGCGTCGCCGAAGTTCAGGTCCGTCATCAGGTGGTGGGCCTCCTCGGCCTCCACGGTGCTCTTGCCGCGGTACAGGTCCGGCACCAGCGCCGTGAAGCCGGCCGACGCAAAGCGCTGGGCGACGCCGCGGATCTGGTCGTTCAGGCCCCACCACTCCTGGATGACGACGACCGCACCGAGCGGATTCGCGGCCTCGGCCAGGTAGCCGGGCACGCTGACGCCATCGGGACGCTGGAAGCTGACGGTCTGGGGCATGGTGCTCTCCTGTGACGAAGCCCAAAGCCTATCCTGCCCCGTCGCCCTGGGTTATCCCGGGCAGGGGGACAATGCAGGCGCCCATGAAGATCGAACGCATCGTTTCCACCCGCCTGCCCACGCCCTACGGCGAGTTCGCCATCCACGGCTTTCGCGAGACCGAGGGCGGCCAGGAGCATGTCGTGCTCAGCATGGGCGACCTCGCCACCGGCGAGCCGCCGCTGGTGCGCGTGCACTCGGAATGCATGACGGGCGAGGTTTTCGGTTCGCTGCGCTGCGACTGCCGGCTGCAACTGCAGGGCGCGATGGAACGCATCGCCAAACAGGGCCGCGGCGCCATCGTCTACATGCGCGGCCATGAAGGCCGCGGCATCGGTCTCGTGCAGAAGCTGCGCGCCTATGCCGAGCAGGATGCAGGCGCCGACACCATCGAGGCCAACGCCCAGCTGGGCCTGCCCATCGACGCGCGCCGCTACGACGCCGCCGCCTGCATGCTGCGCGCCCTGGGTGCGCACCGCATCCGGCTGTTGACGAACAACCCGCTGAAGATGGCCGCGCTGGCCGAGTTCGGCATCGAGGTCGTCGAGCGCGAGGCGTCACTCACCGCGCCGGGGCCGGACAACGAGAAGTACCTGCGCACCAAGGCCGAGTCCATGGGCCACCACGACCTGGGCCATCTGTTCGAGTGAGCAGCAACACGCCCCGCCCGCCTCTCGGAACGGGCGGGGCGTGCGGCTGACGACAACCAGGCCCGCCGCCCAGCGGGCCTTGCTGCGTCAGCGGTTCTTGGAGCCCTGCTGGCCAGACTTGCCGCCCTGCTGCTGATCCGGCTTGCCGGGGCTGGCGGTGTTGCCGCCCTGCTGCGGGGTGTCGCGGCCCGAGCCGGACTGGTTCTGCTGGCCGGGGTTCTGCTCAGGTTTCTGACCACCCTGCTGGATGTTCTGACCGCTCTGCGGCTGTTGCTTGTCGGTGGATTGGCGCGGGTTGGACATGGCTCTTTCCTTCAATCAAGTCGGGAGGCACACCATTGCGCCGCCACGTTGACAACCTTAGGCCGGGCCAGGCGCAAGCCTGTAGGAGAGCGCGCCGCTTACGTGCCCAATTCGTAAACCGGGGCGACGAGTTGTGCCGTTAGGTGGCGTACTCGCTGCAACAGCTTCAACTGCAACCATCGGTGGGCTCGGACCAGCCCCGCGCAAGCCTGGCGACAGCGGGCTTCACGCAGCGTTGACACTGGCCCCCTACGCTGCCGGGCCTTGCCCAGCCCGCCCATGTCCGACCGTCGCTTCTTCACCCGCCCTGCCGTCGAGGCTGCGTTCAATCGTTGGGATTGGGCGCTGCTGCCGCTCGTGCTCGCGGTGCTCATCCTGCTGGCGCTGGCCGCATCGCAGATGGCCCGGCCTTTCCACCTCGGCGAGCAGCTGCCGCTGAGCCTGGACGTCGCCTGGCTGCCCTACTACCTGCTGCGCACCACGCTGCGCATGTTCGTGGCACTCGCCGCCTCGGTGGTGTTTGCCTGCGTGTTCGCCGTGCTGGCAGCCAAGGTGCGCGCGGCCGAGAAGGTGCTGGTGCCGCTGCTGGACATCCTGCAGTCCATCCCCATCCTGGGCTTCCAGGCGATTGCGGTGGCCCCCTTCATCGCACTGTTCCCAGGCAATCTGCTGGGCGTGGAGCTGGCGGCGCTGTTCGCCATCTTCACGAGCCAGGCCTGGAACATGGCCTTCAGCCTCTACCAGTCGCTGCGCACGGTGCCGGGCGAGCTGCAGGAGGCGGCGCGCATCTTCCAGCTGTCGGGCTGGCAGCGCTTCTGGCGGCTGGAGCTGCCGTTCGCGATGCCGGGCCTGCTGTGGAACATGATGATGAGCATGAGCGGCGGCTGGTTCTTCGTCGTCGCGGCCGAGGCCATCTCGGTGGCCGGGCAGGACATCAAGCTGCCGGGCGTGGGCTCCTACATCGCCGTCGCCATCCAGGCGCGCGACCTCGGCGCCATCGGCTGGGCCATCCTGGGCATGCTGGTGGGCATCCTGCTGTACGACCAGCTCTTCTTCCGCCCGCTGCTGGCCTGGGCGGACAAGTTCCGCTTCGAGGAGTCCGGCAGCGAGAACGCGCCGACCTCCTGGCTGCTGACCTGGCTGCGCCGCACCGCGCTGCTGCAACAGCTCGGCGCCTGGCCGGGGCGCTGGATCACCGCCAGCTTCGCGCCGCTGAAGAAGCGCTACGACGGCCGCTCCATCCGCGCCCGGCCCACGCCGCCCAACCCGCTGTGGGCGCGCGCCTGGGATGCGCTGATGGCCGCACTCGTGCTGTTCGCGCTGTGGCGGCTGGTGAGCTTCATCCACACCGAGGTGGGCTGGGGCGAGGCAGCGCACGTGTTCAAGCTGGGCCTGTTCACGCTGGCGCGCGTGCTGGTGCTGATCGCCGTGGCGTCGCTGATCTGGGTGCCCATCGGCGTGTGGATCGGCCTGAACCCGCGCATCGCCGGGCGCGTGCAGGTGGTGGCGCAGTTCCTCGCGGCCTTCCCGTCCAACCTGGTGTTCCCGGTGGCGGTGCTCTTCATCGTCAAGTTCGAGCTCAACCCGGACATCTGGCTGTCGCCGCTGATCATCCTGGGCACGCAGTGGTATCTGCTGTTCAACGTCGTGGCGGGTGCCTCCACCATCCCCACCGAGCTGCGCCTGGCCGCGCAGAACCTGGGGTTGAAGGGCTGGCTGGCGTGGAAGCGCTATCTGCTGCCGGCCATCTTCCCCAGCTTCGTGACCGGCGCCATCACCGCCAGCGGCGGCTCCTGGAACGCGAGCATCGTGGCCGAGTACGTGAGCTGGGGCGACACCCATCTGCAGGCCGCCGGCCTGGGCAGCTACATCCAGCAGATGACCACCGCCGGTGACTTCCCGCGCATCGCGCTGGGCATCGGCGTCATGTGCGTCTTCGTCATGGCGATGAACCATTGGGTCTGGCGGCGGCTGTACCGCATCGCCGAGGAAAGGATGCACTTCTGATGACCAACCTCATCGACCTGAAGGGCGTGGCCAAGGGCTTCAAGTCGGCCGACGGCAGCCTGCGCTCGGTGCTGGAGGGCGTGGACTTCACGCTTGCCAAGGGCGAAATCGTCGCGCTGCTGGGCCAAAGCGGCTCGGGCAAGAGCACGCTGCTGCGCATCATGGCCGGGCTGATCCCGGCGGACGCGGGTGACGTGCGCTACGGCGGCCAGCCGCTGTTCGGCCCCGCGGCCGGCATCGCGATGGTGTTCCAGAGCTTTGCCCTGTTCCCCTGGCTGACGGTGCAGCAGAACGTCGAGCTGGGGCTGGAGGCCGCCGGCGTTCCCACGGCCGAACGCGAGCGTCGCGCCGAAGCCGCCATCGAGCTGATCGGCCTGGCCGGCTTCGAGGGCGCGCTGCCGCGCGAGCTGTCGGGCGGCATGCGCCAGCGCGTGGGCCTGGCGCGGGCGCTGGTGATGCAGCCGGCCGTGCTGCTGATGGACGAGGCCTTCTCGGCGCTGGACGTGCTGACCGGCGAGCGGCTGCGCAACGAGATCCTGGAACTCTGGGACGGCGGCCAGATGCCCACCCAGGCCATGCTGGTCGTGTCGCACAACATCGAGGAGGCGGTCATGATGGCCGACCGGGTGCTGATCTTCGCCAGCAATCCGGGCCGCGTGCGCGCCGAGCTGCCCATCACGCTGGCTCGCCCGCGACGCGTCGACAGCCCCGAAGTGCGCCTGCTCATCGACGAGGTCTACCGGCTGATGACGAGCGCCTCGCCCGTGGCGGGTGCGGCGGAGGACGCCGCCAAGCCCCACCTCAGCGACCGCCTGCCCGAGGCCGACGTGGGCCGCATGGAGAGCCTGCTAGAGCTGCTGGCCGACGAGGCCTTCAAGGGCCGCGCCGATCTGCCGCAGCTGGCCGAGGAGAGCGAGCTGACCGACGAGGACCTGCTGCCGCTGGCCGATGCGCTGCACCGCCTGGGCCTGGCCCAGCTCAGCGGCGGCGACCTGCTGATGACGCCACTGGGGCACCGCTATGTCGAGGGCAACCACGAGTTCCGCCGCGAGATCTTCGGCCAGCAGCTGCTCGCCCACGTGCCGCTGGCCGCCTTCATCCGCCACAGCCTGGAGCAGGAAACCCACGGCGAGCTGAAGGAGGAACCCTTCCTGAAGCTGCTGATGGACAGCATGGACGCCGCCGAGGCCGAGCGCGTGCTGCGCGTGGCCATCGAATGGGCGCGTTATGGCGAGGTGTTCGAGTACGACTTCCACACCGGGCTGATTCACCTGCCGGAGTCGGACGACCCCGCCTGAGGCCGCAGCGCGAGCGCCTCGCGGATGGCCGCGACGACCAGCTCGGGCTTGTCGGTCTGGATCTGGTGGTCCGAGTCGACGATGTGCTTGCGTGCCCGCGGGTAGAGCCCTCTCACGAAAGCCAGCGTGGCCGGGTCGTCGTTGATGACGCCGAAGTCCACCGCGATGGCCGTCTTGTCGGTGGGTACATTGAAGAGCTGCACGACGTGGCTGTCGTCATAGGCCGGCAGCGCCAGCATCGATTCGCCGGTGGCGTGGATCTGGTCCACCTCGTCGGACACGGCGCGAGGCATGAACAGGCGCTTGCCCAGTCGGGCATACCAGGGGAAGTCCTCGGGCTTCTTGATGATGCGCGGGTAGAGCGAGTCCACCAGCACCAGCGCCTGTACCTCCTGGGGGTAGCGGCGCGCGAACCATTGCATGTACAGGCCGCCCATGGAGTGGCCCACCAGCACGTAGGGCGGCTTCAGGCCGCGGGCGGCAAGCAGCTGGCGCAGCTCCGCCACCACGGCCTCGCCGGTGCGCGGCGCGGCGCTCGCAGCGCTCTGGCCGTAGCCGGCGCGGTTGTAGGCCACCAGGGTCATGTCCGGACCCAGTCCGGCGATGACGGCCTGCCAGGTGTCCAGCGTGGAGCGCGCGCCGTTCTCGAAGACGACGACCGGGCCCGCGCGAGGCGCGGTGATGACGAGGGCCTCGACCGGGCGGCCGGCGATGGCGTCCACGGTCGGCAGGGCCGCAGCGGCCGCCGCAAGACCGGCCCAGGCCAGCAGCAGGGAGGGAAGGAAGAAGCGAGTGTTGATGTGCATCCAGGCATGCTCGCCAACCGCCCCGGGTCCGGACAAGCCTGGCGCGACAGACCGCAGCCCCGGACGGACAGACCGCACCGATGCGGTGCCCGTCGCCCTCGCCCCCGGGTTGACCGCGATAGGTTGGCGCGCCGGCTGTGGGCAGACTCTGCCCATCCCTCATCCCACTCAGGAGTTCCCCATGCGCCGCTTGCTGTCCCGTCTCCCTGTTGCCGCGCTGGCGGCCGTCGCCGGGCTCAGCCAGGCCGCCGTGGTCTACACGCCGCTGGCCACGCCGCTGACCACCGCCGCCAACCCCGGTGGCGGCAACAACGACGGCACCGGCGTCTGGTTCAACCCGCTGACCGGCTACGCCGAGGCGCGCGGCTTCTTCTTTCCCAACCCGCTGTTCGAGGACGGCAAGTTCTTCCTGCTGCTCGACACGTCGAACGCCACGCCCGAGGCGATGGTCTACACGCAGGGCTTCTTCTCGCGCGGCAACGGCGTCATCTACGCGTCCAGCGGCAACCTCAACCCGGCCTACTTCAGCGCTGGCGCCACCATCGGTGCGGGCGTGGGCTACCAGAGCCCCGGCGCGGGCTACACCGACCTGGGCCCGGTGTTCGGCAACTTCCCCACGGGCCGCGGCTTCATCGGCCTGACGCTGCGCGACTCGTCAGGCGCCTCGGCCAGCGACGTGTTCTACGGCTACGCCGACATCACGGTGGGCAAGGACTACGCCATCACGCTGAATGCCTTCGCCTACGAGAACGTGCGCGGCGCGGCCATCACCACCAGCCTCGCCGCACCCGTGCCCGAACCCACCACGTTCGGCCTGATGGCGCTGGGCCTGGCAGCGCTCGCGCTGCGCCGCCGCCGCTGAGCCTTCAGCTGCCGGGCTGGGGCGCGCGGGCGTAGCTCTGCGTCAGCGCCTCCCAGGCATGGCCGTCGGGCTCGCGCCAGTAGACGATGCGACCGCCCACCGAGGTGTTGACCTGGAAGTCGTCGGGCCCGATGGGCGTGCTGCGCCAGGCCACGCCCAGCGCCTGCAGCCGCGCCATCAGCGCGTCGAACTCCGCCTCGCTGACGCGAAACGCGTAATGCTGCAGCGGCACCGCCGCGCCGGCCTCGACCTGGTCGAAGTCCACCGTCAGGTCGTCCGACACGTAGACCGCGCTGAACGGCCCCACCGCCGCCTGCGCCGACCAGGGCACGCCGAGAATGGCCGCCAGGCGCTCGGCAGCGGCGCGGCGGTCGCGGGCGGGGATGAGCAGGTGGTCGAGGGCGGCAGGCATCGCGGGTCTCCTCTGGAGCTGCTGCAACGGGCAGGCAGGCGCCGCGACGATAGCAAACGTCTGAACTGCACGGCGCCGGGCCTGATCCCCTGCTGTCAACAGAGGTAAGGCCGGAACGGGTGTAAGGTCGGATGCCCTAGGAGTACTCATGAAATCCCGATCTGGATTCCCGTTGCCGGCAGCAGGTCGCAGCCCTGCGTGCCAAACATGATCCGCCTCGAGATCGCCCTCGAACTCGACTACTTCATCGCGGACCCCGGCTGTGATTTCATCTTCAACATCCACGCCGCCAGCACGCCTCGGCAGCTGGTGGTGGAGGAATCGCTGACGCTGAGCCAGCAGCTGCAGGCCCGCGTCGAACTGGAGCCGGTGACGCGCAACCGCTATCTGCGCGTG
>CAUJSJ030000054.1:0-3481 GCA_963422775.4 uncultured Roseateles sp. | reverse complement strand
AGCACGGCCACGCCGGCGGCCACGCGCAGCGTCGCGAAGCTCGCCGGATCGATGCTGCCTTGCTGCAGGGCCAGCCGGCACAGCAGCGAATTGGCCGCAAAGGCCAGCATGGCCAAGGCGCAAAGCAGCAGCAGTCGGCCGCGCGTCACGGCCCACCGCCCCACAGCGCCAGCAACGCGGCGGCCGCCAGCAAGGCCCAGCCCAGCGGCGCGCTGAGCCGGCGCCCACCGGGCAGATTCTTCTCGGCCGCCATCACGGCGGCCAGCGCCAGCATCCAGCCGAGGTGGCCCATGCCGACGACGAACATCAACAGCATCAGCGCCCAGCAGCAGCCGAGGCAGAACAGGCCGTGATGGGCCCCTAGCCGCAGCGCCTGCCAGCGCGGCCGCCCGCCGCGCCAATGCGCCATGACGAAGCTCAGCGGTGTGCGGCATTGCTCCAGGCAGCGGTATTTCAGTGCCGAGAACTGGAAGGCGCCGGCACCCGCCAGCGTCGCCACGCCTATCCACATGGCCCGGTCGGCCAGCCAAGGCAGGCGGCCGACGCCGGCCAGCAGGGCTTCGTGCGCCCCATGGGCCAACACGCCGAACAGGCTCCAGACGGCCAGATAGCCCACGCCGAGCAGGCCCAGCAGCAGCCCCTGGTCGGCGCGGCCAGCGGTGACGCGCTCGAACACGTCGAACAGCGGCAGCGTCGTCGGCAGCATCATGGCGATGCACATCAGCAGCCAGGCCAGCGCCGCAAGGCTGGCCGGCAACCACCAGGCAGCGCCCGGCAGTGAGCGGCACAGGTCCGCCAACGGCCCGGTCCAGCCACCATGGTCCATGTAGCGGGCATAGGGGCTCAGGCTCCAGGCCCACAGCAATGCCCAGGCCAGCAGCACCAGCGCCGCAAATACCGGCAGGAAGGCGCGGCGACGGCGTGCCGAGCGGCCATCACGGCCGCCGGCCAACGCTTCAAGCATCGAATACGAAGATGCTCTGCAGGGCGTTGTGGCCTTTCAGGTCGAGATCGATGCCCAGCGCGGCGTTCTTGGAGCGGTAGCGCGGCGCCTTGCCGACGAAGACCGGCGCGCCCGGCACCGTCGAGAACACCGTGTCCGACAGCGTCGTCTGGCCACCGGTGGCGCCGAGGTAGGGCTCCAGCTCGGCGTAGTAGTCGCTGCCGATCTCCAGCGTGCCCTTGCCGCCCTGCACGTCGAAACGGATGTCGGCGCGCTCGACCGACACGACGGTGCCGATCAGCTTGGCCAGATCCGCGACCGGCCCCCCGGCCTGGCCGGTGTAGACCTTGAGCAGCGCCTGCTCCTGCGCTGCGCTGGCCTTGGCATCCACGAAGATGGCGGCCGTCCAGTTGCCCTGCAGGATGTTGCCGGGCACATGAGCCACGGCGGCGATGGTCAGGCCCGAGACATCGGTGCCCTCGATGTCACCCTTGTCGATGCGCCACGACACGATGGTGTCGCAGGTCCCGTTGTCGGGATCCTCGCCAATCCAGCAAGGACAGAGCACCTTGCAGTTGCAGACCTCCAGCAGCCGACCTTCGAGGTGATAGCCCATGAGCCCCTCCTGCGCTGAACCGTCGATGCCGCGCCCGCGGCAAGGCGCAACGATGCTACGCCCGGGTGGCGGTGCTGGCGTGCTTTGCGCAAGGCGCTCTCCCTACAATGGAATGATGCCCCGCTCCGCCGCCCAGACCGCCGCCCTGCTTGCCTCGCCCGACGACACCGAGGCCCAGTTCTACGAGGCCCTGCAGCACGCCGACCTCGACCACCTGATGGCCCTGTGGGCCGATGACGAGGAAGTGGCCTGCGTCCATCCCGGCGGCCCGCGCATCGTCGGCCTGCCCGCCATCCGCGCCGCCTTCGAGGCCGTGTTCCAGCGTGGCGCCGTCAGCGTCCACCCGGAGCGCGTGCGCCGCCTGCACAGCGGCGACTGTGCCATCCACCATGTGCTGGAGCGCGTGCAGCTGCACGGCGAGGCCCAGCAGTCCTGGGTCATCGCGACCAATGTCTATCTGAAGACGGCGCTGGGCTGGCGCCTGGTGCTGCACCACGCCAGCCCTGGCAATGCGGGCGACGTCCAGGAGCTGGTGGCCGACGCCGGAACCCTCCATTAGGAATCCGGGGCCATGCAGTACCGCGCCCCCCGCTGGCTGCCCGGCGGCCACGCCCAGACCATCTGGCCCGCCCTCTTCAGCCGCCAGCACGAAGGCCCGCCGCCCAGCTGGACGCGCGAGCGCTGGGACACGCCGGACGGCGACTTCATCGACGTCGACTTCCTGGCGGGTGGTGAGCCCCCCGCCCGCGAGTACGCGTCCGCCCCCCCGGGGGGGCCAAGTCGGTCTTGGGAGCGGCCCGGCGACCGACTTGGGCGCCCGCCGGAAAAGCCGCTGCTGGTGCTGTTCCACGGCCTGGAAGGCGACCGCAGCAGCCACTCCAGTGTCGCCTTCGCCAGCGTCGCGAGGGCCCGCGGCTGGGCCATGGCCCTGCCCCATTTCCGCGGCTGCTCGGGCGAACTGAACCGCGGCCCGCGCGCCTACCACTCGGGCGACTACGAGGAGGTGGGTTGGATACTGCAGCGCCTGCGTGAGCGCCATGGCCGGCCCCTGCTCGTCGCCGGCGTGTCCCTGGGCGGCAATGCGCTGATGCGCTGGGCCGAGGAGGCCGGCCACAGTGCAGCCCAGCTGGCCCATGGCGTCTGCTCGATCTGCTCGCCCATCGACCTGGCCGCCGCGGGTGCTGCCATCGACCGCGGCTTCAACAAGCAGGTCTACGCGCGCCGCTTCCTGCGCACCATGATCCCCAAGGCCCTGCGCAAGCTCCAGCAGCATCCCGGGCTCTTCGACGGCGAGCGGCTCAAGCGCGCGTCGACCATCTACGAATTCGACAACCTCTTCACCGCGCCGCTGCACGGCTTCAAGAACACCGAGGACTACTGGGCCCGCGCCGCGGCCAAGCCGCATCTGCATCGCATCCGCATCCCGGCCCTGGTGCTGAACGCGCGCAATGACCCCTTCGTGCCCGGGGACAGCCTGCCCCATGCCGCCGAAGTGGGTGCCCATGTGACACTCTGGCAGCCCGGCCATGGCGGTCACGTCGGCTTTCCCGCCGGGCGGCTGCCAGGCCATCTGCTGACCATGCCCGAGCAGGTCTGCGACTGGCTCTGGAAGCAACGTTGATCGCGAGGCGCTGATGGACGCAATCGTCGAAGCCGCGCTGAAGAAGTGGCCCAACGTCCCGCACTGCTATGGCTGGCTGGCATTGGATGCCCGCGGCGATTGGTATATGCGCGACGAGCGCATCCAGCACGCCGGCACCTTCCCGGACGTCAAGGGCAGCCGCATCAACCACGACAAGCTGCGCGCCTTCATCGAGCGCAATTACGCCTCGGACGACGCCGGTTGCTGGTTCTTCCAGAACGGCCCGCAACGCGTCTATGTGGAGCTGGAGGCCACGCCCTGGGTCTGGCGCCTGCAGCCC
>CAUJSJ030000053.1:0-40616 GCA_963422775.4 uncultured Roseateles sp. | reverse complement strand
GCGCCACGGCCAGTCCGGGCTGCTGGGCGCCGTGACGACGCGCTCCACGCCGGGGTGGTCGTGCAGCCGTTGCAGGCACCCAGGCGCGGGGGCGTGCAGCCACAGCGCGAGCAGCCCGGGTTGCGGCACCCGCGTGGGCGGTGGCTTCAGCGACAGGCCTGCCAGCACACCGCTGCGCCGCCACGTCTGCAGGCGTGCCAGCAGCCGCGATTCGCTGCAGCCCAGGCGCCGCGCGCATTCGGCGAACGGGCGCGAGCACAACGGCAAGCCCTCCTCCAGTCGCAGCGCGGTCTCGGGGTCGTCGCAGGCCTGAGCCGCGGTGGCTGCCCCGGGCAGGCACAGCCGCGCCACGGGTGGCAGCGGCAGGCGCGCGAGCTGTGCGGCGAGGGCGTCGTCATCCAGCGCCTCGACCTCCACCCAGAGCGTGGGCGCCTCGGCCAGCGGCTCGCAGCCGCGCTCGATATGGAAGCAGCCGGGCAGGGCCGACAGGGCTGCGGCCAGCGCCGCGTCATCACCGGGCGGCGCGAAACCCAGGCGCCAGCGCTGGCGGCGCAGCGCGTCACCCCAGGTCGGCAGCACCCGCTGCAGTGCGCCCTTGCGGTGCAGCTCCTGGCACAGGCTCAGCAACTCCCGCGGCGTGGCGCCGCTGCGCGCCGCCATCTGCCGGAAGGGCGACGAGTGCAGCGGAAAGGTCTGCTGCCAACCCTGCAGCAGGGTCTGCCGCAGGCTGGCGCAGCAGCTGGCGTGAGGTGGCGAGGCAAGCATGGACGACCCGAATACTGGGCGCGGCGGCCGGGATCGTCCTTAATTTGCGTCAAGACCTGGGGTGTGCTGTTTGCCGCAGGTCAAGGATGGTGCTCACCAGGCGCCGAGTTCGGTGCTGATCGCGACTTCGCAGTCCGGGAAGATCTCCAGCTTGGTCAGCTTCAGCCGCACGCCGACGACGCCGGGCAGGCTCATCAGCCGGTTGCAGAGCTTGCCGAGCAGGGCCTCGACCAGGTCGGTGTGCTCGGCAGTGCATTCGTCGATGATGGCCGTGCGCACGCGGCGGTAGTCCAGCACGTGGCCGATGTCGGCGTCGCGCGCGACGACGGGCAGCGCGCCGAGGTTGACCTCGGCGTCGACCTGGATGGGCTGCGGGCCGGTGCGCTCGAAGTCCAGCACGCCGAGGTTGGCGCGAAAGCGCAGGCCCTGCAGGTGGATGACCTGGCGGTTGTTGTGGCGCTGCGGAGCTGCGGCGGCCTGCGGGCGCAAGGCCTGTTCGATCTGCTTGGCCGCCTGAACGCCGTCGGCCAGTGCCGTCTGCACGCAGGGGTGCCAGCGGCCGCTGGCGTCACCGGCGACGAAGGCGCGCTGGCGGGCGTGCGCGTCCAACAGTGCGAAGGCTGAGGGCTCGGGCTCGAAGCCGAGCAGGGCGGCGACGTGGTCGAAACGTTCGGCACCGACCGCAACACCGTCGGCATCCGGCAGCAAGGCCTCGGGCAGCGGCGTGGACAGACGCACGGTGATGCGGGCGTGGTGCTCCGCACGCTCGATCAGGTGTGTCTGCGCGCGCCAGCCGCCGCGCGCCCACACGGTCACGTCGAAGCCGCGATCGGCCAGGAAGAGGGCGTTCTCGGCCGCGTTGTCGCCGGCGCCCAGCAGCAGCACGCGGCCGGCAGGCAGCGTGGCGCGCTGCGCGGTCAGCGAGGCAGCGTCCAGCACGCGCGCGTGGAGCGACGCGAAGTAGCGCGCCGGGCGCAGCAGGCGCAGGCCGGTGGCGACCAGCAGCGCCCGGGCCTGCACGCGCTCGCCGCCGGCGAGCTGCAGCGCCCAGCCGTCCAGCGAATGGCGCGCGGATTCGACCTGGGCAGCCAACCGAAGCGAGACGCCCGGCGTGGCGCGGGCCTGGGCAGCGTACCGCTCTGCCAGGTCGCACAGCCGCGTGGCGGGCTCGCCCAGCACCCAGTCCTGCGGGAAGTCCAGCGCGGCCAGCGCCGCACACAGCCCCGGCTCGCGCTCGACGAGCAGCGTCGTCAGCCCCAGCTGGCCGAGCCAGGACGCGGCACTGCAGCCTGCGGGGCCGCCGCCGAGGATGGCGACATCGATGGTGATGGGGCTGGACATGGCCGGCTGGGGAGCAAAGCCGGAAATTATCCGCGCAGCTTTTTGCGGATCCGCCAGCCCAGCAGCACGGCCAGGATCACGCCGTAGATCGCCGGCTCACCGAAGTTGTTCTTGCCCGCGCGCATCCAGATGAAGTGCAGCAGCGCGATGACCGAGACCGCGTAGACCGCCTTGTGCAGCGCCTGCCAGCGCTTGGCGCCGAGCGCCTTGATGGCCTTGTTGAAGCTGGTGGCCGCGAGGGGCACCATCAGCGCCCAGGCGGTGAAGCCCATCAGGATGAAGGGCCGCTTGGCGATGTCGGCCGCGATGTCGCTGAAGTCCAGCCCCATGTCCAGCCAGCCGTAGGCCAGCAGGTGCAGCGACGCATAGCCGAAGGTGAACACGCCCAGCATGCGGCGAAAACGCGCCAGTGCTGCGAGGCCGGTGAGCTCGCGCAGCGGCGTGATGGTGAGCGTGAGCCACAGGCCACGCAGCGTCCAGTCGCCCAGGCGGCGGATCAAGGCCTCGGCCGGGTTGGCGCCCAGCTGGTTGGTGGCGGCCGCGTAGACCAGCCAGGCCAGCGGCGCGAGGCAGAGCAGGAACAGGATGGGCTTCGCCGCCCGGCTGAGCAGCGCCGTCGTCAACAAACGCTTCATCGCGTCAGTAGTTCTTCTTCAGATCCATGCCGGCGTAGAGCTGCCCCACCTGGGCCTCGTAGCCGTTGAACATCAGCGTCGGCCGTTTCTTGGCGAACAGGCCATCCTCGCCGATACGGCGCTCGGCCGCCTGGCTCCAGCGCGGGTGGCTCACGTTGGGGTTCACGTTGGAATAGAAGCCGTATTCCTGCTGGGCGGCCTTGGTCCAGCTGGACAGCGGCTCCTTCTCGACGAAGCGGATCTTGACGATGCTCTTGGCCGACTTGAAGCCGTACTTCCACGGCACGGCCAGGCGCAGCGGCGCGCCGTTCTGGTTGGGCAGCACCTCGCCGTACATGCCAAACACCAGCATCGCCAGCGGATGCATGGCCTCGTCGATGCGCAGGCCCTCGATGTAGGGCCAGTCCAGCACGCCCGAGCGCACGCCGGGCATCTGGGCCTTGTCGGCCAGTGTCGTGAACTCGACGTACTTGGCCTTGGACGTGGGCTCGGCCTTTTTCAGCAGCTCGGCCAGCGAGTAGCCCACCCACGGCACCACCATGCTCCAGCCCTCCACGCAGCGCAACCGGTAGATGCGCTCTTCCATGGCGCTGAGCTTGAGCAGCGCCTCGATGTCGTAGCGGCCGGGCTTGGCGCATTCGCCTTCGACGCTGACCGTCCAGGGCCGGGTCTTGAGCGTGTGGGCGTTGGCTGCGGGGTCGGCCTTGTCGGTGCCGAACTCGTAGAAGTTGTTGTACGAACTGGCGTCGGCATAGCTGGTGAGCTTGTCCATCACCAAGGCGCCGGCCAGGGCCGAGCGGGTGCCCGGCAGCTTGGCCAGCTTGCCGCCGCCCGGCGCGGACTGGGCCAGCGCCAGCGGCGACGCGGCGGCCAGACCCAAGCCGGCCAGGGCTTCGCGACGGTTCAGGTAGGCCGAGCGGGGCGTGATCTCGCTGGACAGGGGTTCGTGCAGGGCAGGGGTTCGGATCAGCATGGGGACTCTCGGAGCTGGAGGCTGACCTCTCGGTCGGCGCAGGACGGGCGCAACTTACACCGGGTGGAGAGATCGTGCTGATCGTCACCGCAAAGCCCGGCTCCGCAAGGCAGGCCGCCGCGCGGTGGTTGAGATTTGTAAAGCCGCGCGTCGTCGACCATGCCCGGCCCTGCGCGCCGGCCTTGACCGCGGCGGCCCGGCCGCCGAGCATCCCGTCATGCCTGCCACCCTGTCAGCTCCCGTGCCCACCCCCATGCGATGGCGTGATGCCAAGCGCTACGCCTGGCTGCTGTCGGGGCTGTTCCCGGGGCTGGCGTGGCTGAACGTCTGGCAGGCCGGGCGCAGCGGCGACACGTTCTGGCTGTGGCTGATGCCGGCGGTCATGTACACGCTGATCCCGCTGCTGGACACGCTGCTGGGCGAGGACCGCAGCAACCCGCCTGACGCCCAGGTGCCCGCGCTCGAGGCCGACCGCTGGTACCTCGTCGTGCTGCTGCTCTTCGTGCCGCTGCAGTTCGGGCTGACGCTGCACGGCGCCTGGCTTGCGGTGCATGGCGGGCTGGGCGTGGTGGGCCTTGCCGGCCTGGTGTTGACGGTGGGCGGCATCAACGGCGTGGCCATCAACACCGCACACGAGCTGGGCCACAAGCACGCCGCCTGGGAGCGCTGGCTGTCGCGCCTGGTGTTGGCGCCGGTGGCCTATGGCCACTTCTTCGTGGAGCACAACCGCGGCCATCACCGGCGCGTGGCCACGCCCGAGGACCCGGCCAGCGCGCGCCTGGGCGAGAGCTTCTGGGCCTTCCTGCCGCGCACCATGCTGGGCGGCCTGCGCTCGGCGTGGCAGCTGGAGCGCGAGCGCCTGGCCGGCCGCGGCCACGGCCCCTGGCATTGGCGCAACCAGTGCCTGCAGGCGTGGGCGATGACCTTCGTGCTCTACGCCGGCCTGCTGGCCTGGCTGGGCTGGTGGGTGCTGCCGTTCCTGTTCGTGCAGGCGGCCTACGGCGCCCAGTTGCTGGAGGTGGTGAACTACATCGAGCACTACGGCCTGTTGCGCCAGCGCGGGGCCGACGGCCGCTACGAGCGCTGCGCGCCCGAGCACTCGTGGAACAGCAACCACCGCATGTCCAACCTCTTTCTGTACCACCTGCAGCGCCACAGCGACCACCACGCCCACCCGGCGCGCCGCTACCAGGCGCTGCGGCATTTCGAGCAGGCGCCGCAGCTGCCCAGCGGCTATGCCGGCCTGCTGCTGGTGGCCTATGTGCCGCCGCTTTGGTTCCGGCTGATGGACCGAAGGGTGCTGGCGCATTACGGTGGGGAGCTCAAGCGGGCGAATGTGCAGCCCGGGGCGAGAGGGCGGTTGGAGAGGCGGTGGGTCATGGCGCGGGAGCGTTGAAGCGGGGCGGCGTTTGAGCTGCCTGGTCACCTGATGGTTTTCGTGCGCTGTCGGCCAGGAACGGGTGTCGTCCTTTCAAGACGCCATGTCGATTTGGCCTGCCGTCGTTCGTCGTTGGGATGCGAGGCTGCCCTCAGGCAGGTGCCTGCGGGTCAACTTAACAGGAGTGAAGACATGTCCTACATCGATGGTTTCGTGATCGCGGTTCCCACCGCCAACAAGCAGAAGTTCATCGAGCACGCGCGCCATTTCGACGCGATGTTCATTGAGCTGGGCGCGACTCGTGTGCTCGAAAGTTGGGGCGACGATGTCCCCGACGGCAAAGTCACCGATTTCCGCCGCGCCGTCCAGGCCACCGCCGAGGAGACGGTCGCGTTTTCGTGGGTCGAATGGCCGGACAAGGCCACGCGGGACGCAGCCATGAAGAAGATGAGGGAAGACCCGCGCATGGATCCGTCCACACCCGGCAACCCGCCCATGCCCTTCGACGGCAAGCGCATGATCTTCGGCGGCTTCGAACAGGTGGTCGAAGTGAAGGCTTGAGCGGCGGGGTGACGCCGCCCGTGGACGTGCCCCGCGTCACGGCGGGCGTCTGGCGCAAGCTGTCGGCCCGCAGGCGGTAGCTCCGAGACGTCGCGCGGGGCGACCCGCATCCGCCGCAGCACGGACTAGGGATATACGCCGCCAGTGCCGGTTGCAGACACTCCGCCGATGTTGAGTCTGCGCGCGCAGTTGCTGGACTTCCTGGATTCGACGCCCTACGCACAGGCGGGTGTCCGGTTGGAAGTGCGCGTGATGGCCGGTTGGCTCACGCGGGTGTTTCTGCCCCAGGTGCCGGGCGGGCCGCCGCCGCAACATCCGCCGGCTTCGATCCTGATCGTGGACTACGACGAGTCTCGCGCCGCAGTGCTGCAGGTGCAGGGCGCCACGGATGCCGCCGGGCGCGTGACCTTGTCGGTGGACGCCACCGCGGCCTTTGCGCAGTGCGCCGCACTGCGCCTGAACGGCGCCCCGCCCGATGGCGTGCAGGCGCAGTTGTCCGCGACCGCCGACGTCTATGGGCTGGCCCTGGCCACGGCCGAACGCTTTGCCGCTTTCGACACGCCGAACGCCACCCGCGACCTGGTGATGCTGGCCGATCCCGCGCGCCTGATCGTCGGCGACACGTCCGCCACCAGCACGAAGCTGTGGTTCCAGTTGCATGCGACGCCGCGCGGCGGTGACCGTTTCGTCTGCGTGCTGTCGGTACGCGGCTCCAATGCCGCACCGCGCCGCGTGGGCTTGAGCTTCGACGCCACCCGCGTGCTGACCACGACGACGACGCTGTCGGGCCTCAGCGCCGCCACGCAGCACGACATCGAGCTGCGCCTGGTGCAGCCGGACGCGGTCGAGCACGTCATCGCGCGCGGCAGCGTGCGCACGCTGCCCGCCGACCCACGGCGGCTGAGCATCGCCTTCGGGTCCTGCCACCTGCCGGGCGCACCGACCTCGCTCAATCGCTGGCAGGCACTGGCCGCGCGCACCGACATCGACCTGGCCTTCCTGATGGGCGACCAGATCTATGGCGACGGCATCGAGAAGGTGTTCTTCGACACCGACGACTGGAACGAACGCTACGCGCGCCGCTACAACCAGCTGTGGGCCTACCAGCCGGTGCGCCGGGTGCTGCGCTCCCGGCCCATGTACATGGCGCTGGACGACCACGAGGTTGTCGACGACTGGGGCACCGAGCCCGTCGACGCCACGCGCGAGGCCGCGGGCCTGCGCGCCTACCGGATCTTCCAGCAGCAGCACGGACCGATGGGCCTGGGAACGCGGGTGGACTACGGTTTTCGCCGCGGCCCGGCCGCTTTCTATGTGACCGACAGCCGTACCGCGCGCGGCAAGAGTTCCACCTTCCCCGTGATGGGCCAGGCGCAGTTCAACCGTCTGCAGGCCTGGGCGCGCTCGGATGAGGTGCGCACAGCCGACCTGGTGTTCGTCGTCGTGCCCGTGCCGCCGGCGATGCTGCCGATCGCGCAGCTGGAGGAACTGGCCAGTGCCCTGGCGGCACCGGTGGGCGGCGCGGGCGGCGGCCTGCTGGGCGCGGTGGTGGGGGCCACCATCGGCTTCGTTGTTGCCGGCCCGGCCGGCGCGGTGGTGGGAGCCGAGGTGGGTGCGGGCATTGGCGCGTTCGCCGGCGCCGTGGGCACCAAGGTGTACTACGAGCACCTGGAAGACACGATCACCGAGCCCGACCTGCGCGACGCCTGGACCTACGACAAAAACCTGCCCGACCTGGTGCGGCTGATGGACGTGCTGTTCGACGTCGCCAACGACATCGGCACCGACGGCAAGCCCGGCCCGCGCCCCAAGGGTGTGTTCGTGCTCAGCGGCGACTACCACTTCGGCGCCATCCACCTGGTGCGCTCCACGCGCACGGGCGGCGGCCATGACCACCGCAACAACCCGGCGCTGGTGCAGATCACCAGCTCGCCCATCTCCAAGCCCGCGGTCGACACCGACCTGATGCTGACGGCCGCGGCCATCGTCAGCACCGACGACGAGTTCAAGCTCGACGGCGAGCACTACCGCGCGCGCTTCGTCGGCCACCTGGCGCAGCGCAACTTCGGGCGCGTCGAGTTCGAGCAGGTGGGCAACACACGGCGCTACCGGCTGCAGATCTACGTGGAAGGCGAAAGCGACGCGCTGGCCGAACTGTTCGAGATCGACCTCGACGCGCGGCCCGTGACCATGCGCAACCTCGTGGGCGAAGTGCTCATCGCACGCGGCAGGCTCACGCTGCTTCGCGTGCACGACATCGGCAGCGGCTTTGGCCCCGCCGTGGACCGCATCGACGGCGAAGTCATCGTCGCCGTGGACGGCGCGCCGGGCTGCGCCTTCGGCTTCCAGCTGCGGCAAGACGCCAACCTGCCGGCGCGCCAGCGCATGCTGGCCCTGCTGCGCGACGCCTTCGCGCACGACCGGCCGATGCAGATCGAATACCTGCGCACCGGCCAGCACAACGGCACGCTCATCCGCGCCAGCGAGCTGGCCACATGATTGCAATGAACTGACGAGGAAGCTGCCATGGCACTGCTCAACACCTCCGGCAAGATCAAGATGCTGCGCGTCAACGAAGTCGGCGACCGCTTCGGCCCCGCGGCCGACTTCATCCAGGCCGAGGTCATCGTCCAGCTCGAAAACATGACGGGCGACATCGCCTCCGGCTTCAACCTGCGGGTCGACGCCAACCAGCCCGTGCGCCAGGGCATGCTCGACCTGCTGCGCGACGCCTTCAACAATGGCTGGCGCGTCCACTTCGACCACAACGTGCCGGCCGGCAAGGCCAAGGGCACCATCATCCGCGTGTGGGTCACCAAGGACCCCGTGCTGCCTGGTGGCGGCCTCGTCAACCCGGGCGTCGTGTTCGGCACCATCGGCACCACGCCCGTGGCCCCGACGGGCCCTTTGACGCCAGTAGCCCCGGCAACGCCGGTCGCCCCCGCGCCCAAGGTCGTCAAGAGCGCCGCGCGCCGCGGCAAGAGCAAGACCTGACGCGGCGCTCCAAAGCGTCAACAGCGCCAGGTGCGCCACGAAAGCGGCCACTGCCGCCCGCCGCTTGAGGTCTTGTCCATCCCGAATCTCTCCGCAGCCCGGGTTGGAGCGTCCACGGCAAGCTCAGGAACCGCTTCAGGCTGCCTCCGATCACGCGTGGTGGGCAGGCGAACGGACTGAAGCGTTGCCGACATCGCGGCACGGGCTGCCCTTCGTGTCGAGCATCTTCGTTGGCCTGCAACCCCGGCAAGGATTCGCGGGCTGAGCATGCCACTGCGAGCACTTGCGCCAAAAGCATCACATAGCCTGCGAATTTGTTGGTTACAAGTCACTTCAACCGTCCTGGAGTGGCAAATTCCCTTTGCGTGCGCTCTCGACGCGTGCGTGCCAGCGCCTGAGGCTGGGCAGGCGGCGGCGGGAGGGCGACGTGTCAAGGGAGACATACCAATGATTGAGCCAAACCTGCTCGAATCTCGAATCCTGCTCGTCGATGACGAGCCAGGCGCGATCCGGGTGATGCGCAGTCTGCTGTCCGACTTTCTGCACCTGACCTTTGCTCGATCGGGCGCGGAGGCGTTGCGCCAGATCCGGGCTTCGCGGCCTGACCTGGTCATCGTGGACATCAACATGCCGGGCATGTCGGGCCTGCAGCTCTGCGAACAGTTGCAGGCCGATCCGGAGCTGAAGGACCTGCCGGTCATCGTCGCCACGGCGGAGCAGTTGACGAGTGTCGAGTCGGCCGCATTGCAGCGTGGTGCGGTCGACTTCGTCACCAAGCCCTTGGTGCCGGAAACCTTCATCGCCCGCGTGCGTTGTCACCTGCGCGCCCGCGAGCTGGCAGAGCGTGTCCACCAGAGCGTCGCCGGATCGCTGATCGCCAGCGCCCCGAGCCAGGCGCCAGCTCGGCTGTTGATCGTGGATGACGACGTCGGGGCCATCACCTTGCTGCAACGCACGCTGGCCGACCTCGGCACCATCCACTACGCCACCACCGGCGCTGAAGCCCTGCGCCTGTCTCACGAGATCCGTCCGGACCTGGTGATGCTGGATGTGCACATGCCCGGGCTGGACGGTTTTGCCGTCTGCGCCGCGCTGAAGGCGCAGCAGGAGTTCAAGCATGTGCCGGTCGTCTTCGTGACCCGCTTCGGCGACGCGGCGAACGAGCAGCGTGCGCTTGACCTGGGGGCGGCCGACTTCGTTCGCAAGCCCATCGAATCCAGCGTGCTGCGTGCGCGCGTGCGCAACCTGCTGGCGCTCAAGGCGCGCATCGACGGCGAGCTGCGCGCGCTCAGCGAGCACTGGCGCCGCCTGGCCGACGCGCGGGTGGCCGACGTCGTCAGGACGGCTGGAGATGGCGTGGTCAGCTGCGATGCCAGCGAGCATGTGCTGCTGGCGAACGCGGCAGCGGCCCTGCTCCTTGGCAAGCCCGGCGAATCGCTGGTGGGCATGGCGCTGAATCAGCTGCTGCCGAACTTTGCGCCGCTGCTGGAGCTGGCGCTGGCAATGCCCGTCCAGCTCACGGTACCGGGCCCGAACGACCGGGCGCGGCCTCTGGAAATCCGGGCTTCACGCTCAGAAGACCGGCTGCTGCTGACGCTGGTGATCCGCGACATCTCGGAGCGCGAGCAACTGGAGACCGAGCAGCGCGCACGTGCGGTGGCAGAGGCTGCCGCGCAGGCCAAGTCCCGGCTGCTCGCCTTTGTCAACCATGAGATGGGCGCGCCGCTGAACGCCGTGCTCGGGTTCTCTGAGGTGATGGGCGGCGACGATCTCAACCCCCTGCCGCCGGCCCAACTCGCCCGGCTGGGCCGCATCGTCGAGGGGGCGCAGCAAGCCCAACATCTGATGGCCGACCTGATGGACTGGTCGCGGCACGAGGCCGGCAAGCTGTCCGTCGACCTCGGTCCGGTGGATGCTGAAGCCTGCCTGCGCCAGGCCATCGAATCCGCCCGGCCTGCGGCCGAACGCGCTGGCGTTGAGCTGATGGTGGCCGAGCCCGCAAGCGTCGAGCCCGTGCTGGCCGATAGACGGCGGCTGGTGCAATGCATCACCAACCTGTTGACCAACGCCATCAAATACAACCGCAAGGGCGGCAGCGTGCGGGCTGAACTCTCCCGGCTGGGCTCGGACGTCCGCCTCGACGTGCGCGACCAAGGCATTGGCATGACGACGGCACAGCTGACCCACCTGTTCGAGCCCTTCAACCGACTGGGGCTCGAGACCTCGGCGCTGCCCGGCACCGGCCTGGGGCTGGTCATCACCAAAGGCCTGATCGAAGCCATGCAAGGCAGCCTGCTGGTCGAGTCCATGCCCGGACAAGGCACCCGTTTCTCCATCGTTCTTCGGGTTGCGGCCCGCTAGAGAATCGTACGCAGCGGATAGAGTGGCCTTGCCCGGCAACCGCATCAACCAGGAACGTTGACATCCATGCCTGCTTCGCTGCTGTTGGTCGATGACGACCCAAAGCTGGTTCAGCTGATGGGGCGCCTGCTGGGCGACCTGGGGCGCATCCGCTTCGCCACCAGCGGTGAGGCGGCGCTGCGGCTGGCCCGAGCGGAGCGGCCCGACCTGATCCTGCTGGATGCCGAGATGCCCGGCATGAACGGCTTTGACACCTGCGCCGCGCTCAAGGCCGCGCCGGAGTTGAACGATGTGCCCGTGATCTTTGTGACCTCGCACACCGACCTCGAGCACGAGGTGCTGGGCTTCAGCGTCGGCGCGACCGATTTCATCCACAAGCCTGTCAGCGAGCCCATCCTGCGCGCCCGCGTCACGACGCAGTTGCGCCTCAAGCAGTTGTCCGACGAATTGCGCCGCGTGGCCAGCACCGATGCGCTGACCGACCTGCCCAACCGCCGTGCGTTCGACGCGATGCTGGCCCGGGAATGGGCGCGCTCGCTGCGGGAGGCCCAGCCGCTGTGCGGCCTCATGGTGGATGTCGACCGCTTCAAGGACTACAACGACCGTTACGGCCATCCGGCCGGCGACGTCTGCCTGCACAGCGTCGCCCAGGCGCTGCGGGGCGCCTTGCTGCGCCCGACCGACATGGTGGCCCGTTATGGCGGCGAGGAGTTCGCCCTGCTGCTGCCCAACACCACCCGGGACGGCGGCTGTCTCGTCGCTCAGCGGCTGCTGCAGGCCGTGCACGACCTGCGCCTGCCGCACGAGCGCGGCGTGGTGGACGGCGTCGTGTCGATCAGCATCGGCGTGGCGTGTTCGGACGAGACACCCCTCGGCCCTGGCGCCGTTGATTCCGCCCCGGGGGAAGGCTCGGCCGAGCTGATGCTGCGTGCCGACCGGGCGCTGTATCTCGCCAAGCAACATGGCCGGGCACGCGCCTGGATGGCCGAGCCGCCGCCAGAGGCCCAGGGTGTCACGGCGGCACCAGCCGATCGACGGTCATGAGGGCGTGGGGCCGGGCGCCGCGGGCCGGGCTGCTCTGCGCCTTGGCAGGGCTGGTGGGAGCCTACTGGGCCGCGCTGGCGCAGGAGCGGGCCAACGCCCAGGTGCTGGTCGAGCGCTTTGGCGTGACCGCGCGCGCAGTCACGCACGACATCGCGGCGAGCATGGGGCGCTTCGAGTACGGCCTGCGCGGCATGCGCGGCATTGCGGCTGCCCAGGATGGGCTGCCCACGCTGGCGCAGGTCAAGCGATACGGCGGGACGCGCCAGGTCGACAAGGAATTCCCCGGCGCCCGCGGCTTCGGGCTGATCTGGCGCGTTGCGCCGGCCGATGAAGCGGCGTTCATTGCGCGCGCGCGGGCCGACGGGCGGCCGGACTTCGCCATTCGCCAACTGGCGCCGAACGCGGGTGAAAGGCAGGTCATCACCTTCATCGAGCCCGAGGAGCGCAACCGCCAGGCGATCGGACTGGACATCGCCTCCGAGGCGCATCGCCGCGACGCCGCCCAGGCCGCGCTGGCCACGGGGCAGGCTGCGATCAGCGAACCCATCACGCTGGTGCAGGCGTCGGGCAAGCCGCAGCGGGCGTTTCTGGTGGTGCTGCCGATCTATCGCCTCACGGCCGAGGCAGGCAAGCACCCGTTGGTCTTGGGCGAGGCGATGGGCTGGAGCTACGCGCCCGTCATCATCGACGACGTGCTGGCCACTCTGCCGCTCAGGGCGAACGAACTCTGGTTGGAACTGAGCGACGCCGCCTCAGCCGAGGTCTTCTACCGCACGCCCGGCACTGCGCCCGATGCCGCCGGGCTGCCGACAGCCGAGATCGGCTTCGGCGTCTTCAACCGCCGCTGGACGGCCCGCCTGCGTGCAACGCCGGCCTTTGTCCAAGCCCAGCATCTCACCTCTCCCCGGGCGGTCGGGGCGGGCGTGTCTGTGCTGGCGCTACTGATGGGTGTGGTGGCCTTCTTGCTCACCCAGCGTGCTCAACGTGACCGGGCGCTGCGGCTGGAGCAGGCGCGGCGTGCGGCCATTGTCGACAACGCCGGCGACGCCATCGTGGGCGTGCTGCTGGACGGCACGGTCACGGAATGGAACCCAGGGGCCGCGGCACTGTTCGGCTACACGCCGCTTCAGGCGGTCGGGCGCAAGGTGGCGGAGCTGGTGCTGCCACCGGACCGGATCGCCGAAGACGCTGCCATTCGGGAGCGCATCGCGAGCGGCCAAAGGGGCGCCCCTCATGAAACGGTGCGCTGTGATCGAGACGGCCGGCTGATTGATGTCTGGTTCAGTGCAGCGCCCGTGCAGGATGACCAGGGGCGCTGCATGGGCCTCACCACATCCTTCCGCGACATCCGCCCGGCCAAGGCCGCCCAGCGCGCACTGGAATCGCTGAACGCGTCGCTGGAGGCGCAGGTGCAGGTGCGGACGCTGGAACTCGACAAGACGGCGCATGACCTGCGCAACATCGTCGATGCCCTGCCGTCGATGATCGGCTACTGGGACAAGGACCTGCGCAACCGCATGGCCAACAAGGCCTACGCCCGCGGGTTCGGCGTCGAACCTGCCGAGTTGAAGGGCAGGACTCTGCGCGACCTGCTGGGCGCCGAGCTGTTCGAGCGCAACCAGCCCCACGCCATGGCCGCGCTGCGGGGCGAGCCGCAAACCTTCCAGCACAGCATCCCCAAGCCCGACGACACCGGCCTGCGCCACTCGCTGGCCTACTACCTGCCTGACGTGGTCGGCGGCGAGGTCCAGGGCTTTTATGTCCTGGTGCACGACGTCACCGAGCTGAACGAGGGCCGCCTGCAACTGACAGCGGCACTCCGCGAGAACGAGGCCTTGCTGGCGGCGATCCAGCAGCACTCCATCTTCTCCGAAATGGGGCCGGATGGCCGCTTCATCACGGTCAACGACAACGTCTGCCGGCTCACCGGCTTCTCGCGCGAGGAACTGCTCGGGCAAACCCATGCCGTGCACCAGCCCCAGCTCGGCTCGGGCGACTTCGACAGCGAGATCTGGCCCGCCTTGCGCGCCGGCCGCGCCTGGCAGGGCGAGATCGGCGGCGTCGCGAAGGATGGCAGTCTCTACTGGACCTACGCGGTCATGGTGCCCGTCAAGGCCGCGGACGGCTCGGTTCGGAAGTACGTGTCGATCCGCACCGACATCACGGCGCAGAAGCGCCTCGCGCAGCAAGTCCAGCGCAGCAACGAGCGTTTCGAGCTGGCAGCCGCCGCCGCAGGCATCGGGGTGTGGGACTACGACGTCGTTGCCGGCACCCTGGTCTGGGATGACAGGATGTACGGGTTGTACGGCCGCCATCGCTCGGGCGGGCTCGAGCCTTACACGCGGTGGAGCGAGAGCGTGCACCCCGAAGACAGGGCCCCCAGCGAGAAGGCACTGCAGGACGCCATCGACGGGCATGCCGACTTCGAGCCCCAGTTCCGCATCGTCCGTCCCGACGGCGAGGAGCGACAGATCAAGGCCATGGCCCGCGTCGTGCGGGACGCCGACGGCCGACCGCTGCGCATGATCGGTGTCAACTTCGATGTGACCGATAGGCTGCGAACGGAAGCCGCGTTGCAGGCCAACGAGAGTCTGCTGCGCAGCGTCGGACGCATGGCCCTGGTGGGGGGCTGGCGTGTCGACCTCCGGGCCGGCCAGGTGCACTGGAGCGAGCAGACGCGCGCCATCCACGAAGTGCCGCCCGACTTCGTGCCGACGCTGGACGCAGCCGTCACGTTCTATGCGCCCGAGAGCCGCTCCGTGATCGCCGACGCCGTGAGCCGGTCGATCGCCAGCGGCCAAGGCTGGGACCTGGAGTTGCGGCTGATCACCTACACCGGCCGATCGATCTGGGTGCGGGCGATGGGGGAGGTGGAATTCGCCCCGGATGGCGAGCCCGCACAGCTGGTGGGTGCCTTCCAGGACATTACCGAACGACGGCGCATGGACGACCTGCTGCGCGAGGCCACCGCCGCGGCCGAGGCCGCCAGCGAAGCCAAGAGCGGCTTCCTGGCCAACATGAGCCACGAGATCCGCACCCCGCTGAACGCGGTGATCGGCCTGGCGCACCTGCTGCAGCGCACGCCGTTGAGCACCGAGCAGGCGCACTATGTGCAGAACATCCAACTGTCTGGCAAGTCGCTGCTGGGCATCGTCAACGACGTGCTGGACCTGTCCAAGATCGAGGCCGGCGAGATGGGGCTGGAGCGCACCACCTTCAGCCTGCGCGACGTCGGCTCGTCGCTGTATGCGCTCTTCGAGGCACAGGCCCGCAACAAGGGGCTGATCCTGGCCATGACGCCGGACACCACGCTGCCGGACGCCCTGCAAGGCGACCCCACGCGGCTGCGCCAGGTCCTGGTCAACCTGTTGGGCAATGCGATCAAGTTCACCGAGCACGGCCAGGTCGCCTTGAGCATCCAGGCGCTGGCGGCGCCGGCCGGCCACTGCCGGCTGCGCTTGGAGGTGCGCGACACCGGCGTGGGCATCGCCGACGATGTGCTACCCATGATTTTTGCGCCCTTCTCGCAGGCTGACGCCTCCACCACGCGGCGCTTTGGCGGCACGGGGCTGGGCCTGTCGATCACCAAGCGCCTGGTCGAGCTGATGGGCGGCCAGTTGGGTGTGCAAAGCACGCCGGGCCAGGGCAGCTGTTTCTGGGTGGAGCTGCCTTTCGAGCTGGGTGACGCGACCCAGCTCGCGCCCGCCGTCCAGGGTCATGGGGACGGCCCGCGCCTGCAGGGCGTGCGCGTGCTGCTGGTGGATGACAGCGACATCAACCTGCAGGTGGCGGGGCGGCTGCTGGAGCTCGAAGGCGCGCAGGTGCAGCCCGCGCGCGACGGCGCCGAGGCGCTGCGCTGGGTGCAGCAGCATGCGGACTTCGACATCGTGCTGATGGACGTGCAGATGCCGGTCATGGACGGGCTGGAGGCGACGCGGCGCATCCGCGCCATGCCCAAGCGTGCCGGGCTGCCCATCGTGGCGCTGACGGCCGGCAACACCGACACGGAGCACCGCCGGGCACGCGAGGCCGGGCTGCAGGACATCCTGTCCAAACCCATCGACCCGGAGCTGCTGGTGCAGGGCGTGCGCCGGCTGCTGGGGCACGCGCCCGTCGTGCCGGTGGCAGCCCCGGTGGTGAACGACGCGCCGGACTGGCCGCAGATCGAAGGCATCGACGCCCACGATTCGCGCCGGCGGCTGGCGGGCGACGTGAAGCTGATGCGCAGCATGCTGCAGCGCATGCTGGTGCTGTGCGAGGAATGCGCGGGCGCGCTGGCCACCACACCCGAGCAGCGCCAGGCGCTGGGCGCGCTGATGCACAAGCTCAAGGGCAGCGCGGCCACGCTGGGGGCCCAGTCGATCACGACCCTGGCCGGGCGGATCGAGACGGCTTGCCAGCAGGATCAGGCCGAGTCAGTGGCGCCGCTGCTGGCTCAGCTCGGCGATGAAACCCGGCAATTGCAGGCCGCCGCTGCCGCCTGGCTGCAGGCTTCACCTGAGCCGCCGCCGACCGAGGCCGCCGCGCCGCCGCTGGACACCCGGCGGCTGGCCGAACTCGTGCGTGCGCTGCAGGTGGCCGACCTGGGCGGGCTGGACCTGTTCGAGACGCTGGCGCCGTCGCTGCGCCCCTTGTTCGACGCGCCCGCCTTCGAGCACCTGAAAGCGCATGTGGAGAACCTCGAGTTCGACCGTGCGCTGGTCCTCATTCGAAGTCTGAATCTGCCGGAGGCAATGCCCATGGACGACGCGACATGACCCCTGCATTGCCCCCGGCGGACGAGCCGCAAAGACTGCAGGCCCTGCGCGACCTGCATGTGCTGGACACGCCACCCGACGAGGCCTTCGATGCGCTGGTGGAGGCCGCGTCCATCGTCTGCGGCACGCCGATCGCCCTGGTCAGTCTGGTCGATGAGGGCCGGCAATGGTTCAAGGCCAACCGCGGCCTGGAAGGCGCCACGCAAACGCCGCGAGACATTGCCTTCTGCTCGCACGCCATCCTCGACTCTGAAATCTTCGAGATTGCGGACGCGGCCCTGGATGCCCGCTTTGACGACAACCCGCTGGTGACGGGCGACCCCAACATCCGCTTCTACGCGGGCATGCCGATCGAGCTGCTGGACGGGTCCAGGGTCGGCACGTTGTGCGTCATCGACCGCGTGCCGCACGTGCTGAATGCGGAACAGCGCCGCGTGCTGACCTGCCTCGGCCGCGCCGCAGCATGCGCCTTGCAGGACCGGCGCGACGCCCAGCTTCTGGCCGAGAGCGAGGCGCGCTCTCTCCAGGCCACGAGGGCCAAGACCCGCTTCCTGGCCAACATGAGCCATGAGATCCGCACGCCGCTGAATGCGGTGATCGGGTTGACCCACCTGCTGGTGCGCACGCCACTGACCACCGAGCAGCGGCCCCACGTGCAGAACATCATGCTGGCCGGCAAGTCACTGCTGGGCATCGTCAACGACGTGCTGGACCTGTCCAAGATCGAAGCGGGCGAAATGACCGTGGAGCGCACCACCTTCAGCCTGCGCGACATCTGTTCGGGGCTGCAGGCCCTGTTCGGCGGCCAGGCACAGGGCAAGGGTTTGCAACTGCACCTGACGGCCGATGCGGACCTGCCCGACGTGCTGGAAGGCGATGCCACGCGGCTGCGCCAGATCCTGGTCAATCTGTTGGGCAATGCGATCAAGTTCACCGAAACCGGCGAGGTGAGCCTACGCATTCATGGGCTGCCCGCCGAGTCCGGGCAAAGCCGGCTCCGCTTCGAGGTCATCGACACCGGCGTGGGCATCGCTGCGGATGTGCTGCCCACGCTCTTTGCGCCCTTCGTCCAGGGGGATGCGTCCACGACGCGGCGCTTCGGCGGCACGGGGCTGGGCCTGTCGATCACCAAGCACCTGGCCGAGCTGATGGGCGGTGGCGTGGGCGTGCGCAGCGCGCCTGGTGAGGGCAGCTGCTTCTGGGTTGAACTGCCGTTCGGGCGGGGCGACCCGGCACAGCTGATCGAGCTGCGCCACCTGGTGCCCGACGGCAGGCGGCTGCAGGGTGTGAACGTGCTGGTGGTGGACGACAGCGACATCAACCGGCAGGTGGCCGGGCGGCTGCTGGAGCTCGAAGGCGCACAGGTGCGCCAGGCACACAACGGCGCGCAGGCCGTGCAACTCGTGCAGCAGCACAGCGACTTCGACATCGTGCTGATGGACGTGCAGATGCCCGTCATGGACGGGATGGAGGCAACGCGGGCCATCCGCGCGCTTCCCGAGCGCGCGGGCCTGCCCATCGTCGCGCTCACGGCAGGCAACACGGACGCGGAGCACCGCCGCGCGCGCGAGGCCGGGCTGCAGGAGATCCTGTCCAAGCCCATCGACCCGGAGCTGCTGGTGCAGGCGGTGCGCAGGCTCATCGGATTGAAGTCGGCGGCGGCTGAGTCACGGGCGTCGAGTTTGGGCGCGCCCGAATCCTGGCCGGATATCGAGGGCATTGACGGCGCCCAGGCGTGTGCTCGACTGGTGGGGGACGTGGATCTGTTTCGCAGCATGCTGCACAGCATGCTGCGGCTGTGCGATGAGTGTCTGAACGCACCGGTCGGCACGCTCGGGCAGCGCCAGGCGCTGGCGTCGCTGATGCACAAACTCAAGGGCAGCGCCGGCACACTGAGTGCCAAACCGATTGCGGCGCTGGCAGATCGTCTCGAGCGGGCCTGCCTGCGGGATGACGCCCAGGATCTCGCGCTGGGCATGACGCAGCTTTCGGAGCACACCCGCAGGCTGCGCACCGCCTCGGCCACGTGGATCGCTGCGTCGGCGTTTCATGCGCATGCGCAGGCAGCCCCCGCGCTGGACCCTGCAGAACTGGCAGAGTTGATGCGGACGCTCGAGCTCCATGAGCTGGGGGCCATGAGCTTGTTCCAGACGCTGACGCCCGCACTGCGCGGCGTGCTCGACGCGCAGGTATTCCAAGCGCTGACTGCCCGCATCGAGGACCTTGATTTCGAGCAAGCGCTCGCCGTGTTGCAGGCGCTGGCTTCGGTCCTGACGGGCCAGCGAAAGTGAACTTTCTATGGCCAGTCGGTGCCCGGCACTCCGTGCACGGGCTTCGCGGCATGCCAGTGCGGCGGCAGCTCATGGCATCGTTCACCCGCAACCGCTGGCACTCCACCGAACGAAGGCACAGAAGTCCGCCGGCCGCGAGCGGCAGCATTCGCTGCAATGCAGCCGTCGAGGCCAATTCGCTGAACGTCCTGGGTCGACAGCTGCCGCAACAGCACAGCGGTCTCTCTCACCACCTGGTGCAGCCAGGCCTCACCTGAAATCCCGACTCTCCGTGGGCAACCTTCTCAGCAGCGGATTGAGGTTCTCGAACCCCCGTGCCAGCAGATGCCGCACGTCGCCATCGCCGCGCTGCCAAACGCCTTCCACGGCCAGCAGCCGCGCGCCGAGGATGGTGCTGCGGTGTTCCTCGTAGACCTGGGGCCAGACGATGACCTGCACGTTGCCGGTCTCGTCCTCCAGCGTGACGAAGAGGGTGCCCTTGGCCGTCTGGGGCTTCTGTCGGCCGGTGACGATGCCGCAGGCCTTGGCGCGGCGGCCGCTCTTGACCTTGTCGAGCTGGCTGGCGCTGAGCAGGCCTTGCTTTGCCAGGCGCGGGCGCAGCAGCGCCAGCGGGTGGCGGCGCAGCGTGAGGCCGGTGGCGGCGTAGTCCCACAGCACCTCCTCGCCCTCGGCGGCGGCGGGCAGTTCAAGCTCGTCCTCGGGCAGCAGGCTGCCTTGCAGCAACTCCGGCATTGAATGCAGCGCCGAGGCCTGCCAGACCTGCTGGCGGCGGTGGCCGGCGAGTGATGTGAGCGCGTCGGCGGCAGCGAGCTGCTGCATGTCCTGCTGGGTCAGGCGGGCGCGGAAGGCGAGGTCCTGCGGGTGGGCGAATTCGCCGTCGCGGTCGCGGGCCTTCTCGATGCGTTCGGCGGCTTCCGTGCCGAGGCCGCTGACGAGGCGCAGGCCCAGGCGCACCGCCGGCTGGTGTTCGCCGTCGCGGGGCTCCAGCCTGCTGTCCCTGTTGCTGTGGTTCACGTCGATGGCGCGCACCTCGACCTTGTGGCGGCGCGCGTCCTGAATGAGCTGGCTGGGCGTGTAAAAGCCCAGCGGCTGCGAGTTCAGCAGCGCACACAGGAAGGCCGCCGGCTCGTGGCATTTGAGCCAGGAGCTGACGTAGGTCAGCAGCGCGAAGCTGGCCGCGTGGGACTCGGGGAAGCCGTAGGAGGAGAAGCCCTTGATCTGGCTGAAGATTTGCTCAGCGAAGGCGTCTTCGTAGCCGCGTTCTCGCATGCCCTTGATGACCTTGCCGTAGTATTTTTCGAGCACGCCGGGGCGCTTCCATGCCGCCATCGCCCGACGCAGGCCATCGGCTTCGGTCGCACTGAAACCGGCTGCGATCATGGCGACCTGCATGACCTGCTCCTGGAAGATGGGAACGCCACAGGTGCGTTCGAGCGCTTCTTTCAGAGCCTCCTTGGGGTACTTGATCTGATCGGGCGGCAGCGCGCGGTTCTTCAGGTAGGGATGCACCATGCCGCCTTCGATGGGCCCAGGCCGCACGATGGCAACCTCGACCACCAGGTCGTAGTACTTGCGAGGCTTCAGGCGCGGCAGCATGGACATTTGCGCCCGGCTCTCGATCTGGAAGACGCCCACGGTGTCAGCCTTGCAGATCATGTCGTAGGTGGGGATGTCGTTGTCGGGGATGGTGAGGTCGATAGACGTGCCTCGCATCGGGTTGACGAGGGCAAAGCACTTCTGGATCGCAGTGAGCATGCCCAGGGCCAGCACGTCGACCTTCATCATCTTCAGCTCGTCGATGTCGTCCTTGTCCCATTCGATGACGCTGCGGTCCTTCATGGTCGCGTTCTCGATGGGGACCAGGCGCTCCAGTGATCCCTTCGTCAGCACGAAGCCGCCTACATGCTGGGAGAGATGCCGCGGCAATCCGTTGAGCTGGCGGCCGAGTGTGATGAGCTGCTGCAATCGTGGATCGTCGTCGGGCAGGCCGAGCTGCTGCAGCAATGCGGCACGATGCTCTTCGGGCAGCACTTGGGTGGACCAGCCGCTGTGGTCCTGGCTCATCACCTCGAGCTGTGTCTCGCTGAAGCCCAGCGCCTTACCGACGTCGCGGATCGCGCTTTTGGGCCGGTAGGAGATGACGACGGCCGTCAGCGCGGCGCGGTCGCGGCCGTACTTCTTGTAGAGGTGCTGAATGACTTCTTCGCGCCGTTCGTGCTCGAAGTCGACATCGATGTCGGGCGGCTCGTTGCGTTCGCGGCTGATGAAGCGCTCGAACAGCAGCGTGCTGCGGTCCGGGTCCACCGACGTGACGTACAGGCAGTAGCAGACGATGCTGTTGGCCGCCGAGCCGCGGCCCTGACAGAGGATCTTGATGCCGCGGGCGAACTCCACGACGTCGGCGACGGTCAGGAAATAGTGCTCGTAGCCCAGCTCCTCGATCAGGGCCAGTTCATGCTCGATGCGAGCTTTCCACTTGTCCGGCACGCCGCCTACGCGCTGCTCGTCCCAGGGCCAACGCTTTTCAGCGCCCGCGTAGGTCAGGTTGCGCAGATGCCTGGCCGCAGTGACACCTGACGGCACGACCTCGTCCGGGTACTGGTAGCGGATCTCGTTCAGACTGAACGTGCACCGCGCCGCCACCTGCAGCGTCTCCCGCATCAGCGCTTGCGGATAGACCCGAGAGACGCGGTAGCAGCTGCGCAGATGCCGCTCCGCATTGGGCTGCAGATCGAAGCCGCACTCGGCCACCGTGCGGCCCAGGCGTGTGGCGGTCATCACGTCCTGCAGGGCCTTGCGCGAGCGCACATGGAAGTGCACGTCGCCGGCCGCCACCAGAGGCAGTGCCGTCTCCTCGGACAGTGCCTGCAGGCGCTGCAGCCACAGCGCGTCGCTGGCCTCGCGCAGCAACTCGACGGCGATCCAGGCACGGCCGGCGAAATGGCGCAGCACCCAATGCGCCGCAGGCGCCAGTTCGGCATCGGGCGCTTTGCGCGGCAGCACCAGCAGGGCCAGGCAGTCGGTCAGCTTCTCGGGCGCGAGCTGGCGCCAGTGCAGGGCGTACTCGCCCTTGACCGGGCTGGCACGGCGCAGCCGGGTGATGAACTGGCTGAGGTTGCCGTAGCCATTGAGGTTCTGCGCGATCAGCACGAGCTTGAAGCGCGGCGTGCCGGCGTCGTCGCGGACGAGGAATTCGCTGCCGATCAGCAGCTGCATCAACTGCGGTTGCTCAATGTCCTCGTCAGGCAAACTGGCTTTTTTTTCTTCCTCTTTCAGCGCGTGATGCGCCGCCTCGCGCATCTCCCGCAGCTGCTTGTGCGCCCGCACGACGCCGGCCAGCGAGCATTCGTCGGTGATGGCCAGGGCTTCGTAGCCCAGCTGGCAGGCGCGTTCCACCAGTTCGGCCGGCTCCGAGGCACCGCGCAGAAAGCTGAAGGCCGACAGGCAGTGCAGTTCGGCGTAGCGCGGCAGCTCGCCCCCCGTGCCAGGCAGCGGGGATGGCCAGCCATCCGCCGCGCGCCGCAGCTCGGCTTCCGAGGCGATGCCCTGCTCGCGCAACATCGCCAGCCGCTCATCGCGGTCCGACATAGGGGGCGTCATGCGAACACGCCGTGCAGGAACCAGCCCGTGGAGGCCGGTGCGGTCGATGAAGGCCGCTCGTGATAGACCCACAGCAGCCCGCGCGCGGCGCTGCGGTAGACGAAGTAGTCGCGTGCCTGCATGCCGCCGTTCCCCTCCCACCAGCCGGCCTCGACGCGGTGCGGCCCGCTGATCAGCGCCAAGGGGCCGCAGTAGGTCGGCTGCTCGTGTGCATCGGAGCGCAGCGGCTGGGGCGGCTGGACGAGCCAGGTGGGCTGAGGGCCGGACGGGCGACGCAAGGTGACGGCCGGGGACGCAGGCCAGGCATGCCAACTCTGCATGTGGTCCAGGCGGTGGTCCTCGCGCAGCCGGCCTTCTTGCACGTGTCCGACACCCAGGCGCACGGACAAGCGCTCCAGCAGCGCGTTTGCCGTCGTGCGCTCCGCCGGGTCGGCAGGCCCGGGCAGCAGGCTGGCGCTGCTTTCTTCCAGCGGCAGCACGGTGTCGGCGCTGAGGCTGATCTCGCCGGCCGGCGCGGCCAGCTCTGTGCGGGCCAGGTGCTCGCCCAGCAGGCGCGTCAGGCGCGGCAGGTCGCGCGTCGTGTCGGCGGTGGCGATGCTCAGCTCGCCGCTGCCGGCCACGTCGCGGGCGCGCATCGCGTCGTGCTGCCAGGCCAGTCGCAGCGTCCGCACGCCGGCATGGTGGGCGGCGAGGAAGGCGCAGAGCTGGCGCAGCAGGGTCTCGGCGAAATGCAGCAGCACGGGGGCGTGCTCCACTCGGTAGGGCAGTTCCAGCCGCGCGTCGAAGCGGTCGGGCAGGGTCAGCCATTCGTGCACCTCGGGCAGGTCGCCATAGGCCTGGTCCAGCGCCGTCAGCAGGGCCGGGCCGAAGCGCCTGGCCAGGGCCGGACGCGGCAGCCGGCGCAGTTCGCCCAGGCGCTGGCAGCCCAGGCGGGCCAGCATGGCATGGTGGGCCTGGGCGGCGCTCAATGCCGACAGCGGCAAGGCGTCCAGGCGTTCGCTCAGGCGGCCCGGGTTGGTGTCCGCGCAGCGTGCCAGTGCCAGTGCGCCCAGCGCCGTCGACGCCCAGGCCATAGGGCCCAGGGCCAGTCCAGCCTGCGTGGCTTGGGCCTGCAGCCGTTGGCGCAGCGCCCGCGCGCCGCGGAACAGCTTGAGGCTGGTGGACACCTCGGCCACGACGGCCTCCTCCAGCCGCGCGACGCGCGGCGTGAAGCTCAGCGCCAGCCAGCCCAGGGCGTCGACATCGCCGATGGGCGCATCAGGCGTGCAGCACAGGGCGAGCCAGCGCATGGGGGCGCTCCATCGGAGGGCTAATCGGCGTCGGGGAGGGTTCCGGAGCGGGCGCAGGCAGGGGCTTGCGCTTGGCCGCCGTCAGCAAGGGCTCAACCGCGCCCGGCACGGCGGGAAGTTGCAGCCAGCCCTCATGCGCCGGCCCGCGGCGCTTGAGCAGGTGAACGTTCAGATCCCAGCCTTCGCCGGGTTGCACGACCAGGCGCAGCGGCGCGGCCGAAGACTGCTGCTGCGCACGCTCCGGCCGCATCAGGAAGGCCGGGGCATCGGAACTCAGCGCATTGACCTGCAGCCGCCGGATCTGCTCGGGTCGCGCCTCGGGCAACCAGGCCAGCACGGCCACGCGCGACTTGATGGCCTGCTCCGCAGCCCACAGCGCTTGAGCCGGCGTGCCGGCCTCCACCCAGATCAGCGCGGATGGCGGCAGGCCCAGGGCCTGCAGGCCCGGCAGATGGGGCGTGTGCGGTGGGTTGATGAGCAGCAACGAGCGCAGGGGCGCCGTAGCCGCGCGCCCGCGGCGGCCTGGAGTGGCTGCGGGCAGGGCCTGGGCGGCCCACCAGCCCTGCAGGGCCGGCGCCAGCAGCCGCCACTCCAGCACGCCGGGCTGCGCCATCAGCAGCTCGGTGACGGCCCGCAGCGGCCAGCCGCCGCCGGGCAGTTCGGCGTCGAGCGCCGCGAAACCGCTGGCCAGCGTCGGGTCGGCACTGGTGCTCAGGCTGCTGCCGCGCCACAGCCGCCCCTGCAGCCGCGCGTCGTCCAACGGCAGGCGCACGGCCGTGGGCGGCAAGGCGGTGCACGGGGCGAGAGGGGCGAGGGGAGCGGGCAACATGGCCGGGAAGCAAAGGGTCTGGGGGAAGAAGCCGGAGCTTGGATGAGAGCACAATACTGTATGTATATCCAGTATTTTCCACCTATCGGCCCGGGCTTGCCGCTAGCATTTCACGCATCCACCGGAGAGCCGCCATGCAACTCGCCCCGCTGATCTGCGTCCAGGACGTGCCTGCCACCAGCCTTTGGTACCAGCGTTTGCTGGGCGCCCGCAGCGGTCATGGCGGGGATGAATACGAGCGGCTCAACGACGTCGACGGGCGATTGGTGCTGCAGTTGCACCGCTGGGGCGTCGACCACGATCACGGACCGCTCGGCGACCCGGCGCTGCCTCACGGCAATGGCGTGCTGCTGTGGTTCGAGCTGCCGGACTTCGATGCGGCCGTCGCACGCGCCGAGGCGATGGGCGTGGACGTCGTCAGGCCCAGGCGCTGGAGCGAGAACGGCAACTGGGAGTTCTGGCTGCGCGACGCCGACGGCTATGCGGTGGTGCTGACCAGCCCGCTGCCTTGATGATGGGCTCAACCTTGCAGGAGATTTCTCGATGCCGATGAATGACTATCTGGTGCTGTCCCGCGGTCAGTGGGATGCAGACGCGAGCCCGCAGGCCGTGCAGGCCGCGATCGATGCCTTCTACGTCTGGTACGAGCAGGGCCTGGCCCAGGGCCGGCTCAAGCCCGGCAGCCGCCTGGAGCCGGGCATCCGTGTGGTCGCCAGAGGCCTCATCACCGACGGCCCGTTTGCCGAGACCAAGGAGTGGGTCGGCGGCTACTGGCTCATCGTCGCGGAGTCGCTGGAGCAGGCCGCGGCGATTGCCGCCGAGAACCCCTGCCTGCAGTTCGGCCTCAGCCTGGAGATCCGGCCACTGGACGCCAGCCGCGCCCACGTGACGGTGCACACCAACGAGACGCCCTCGACCTGGCGTTGACCTGGCGTCAGGAAAATCCGTCGCCATCGAACTTGACCTCGTCCTCGTCACGCGCCAGCGTCGGGGCGCTGTCCTTCGGTGCCATCGCCTCCAGCTGTTCGCGCAGCTTGGCGACCTGGTCCAGCCAGTAGTTGGGCGTGCCGAACCAGGGGAAGGCCAGCGGGAACGCCGGGTCGCCCCAGCGGCGGGCCAACCAGGCGCTGTGGTGGATCATGCGTAGGGTGCGCAGCGGCTCGATGAGGCGCAACTCGCGGTCGTCGAACTCGGCGATCTGCTCGTAGCCGTCGAGCACGGCGTTGAGCAAGCGGCGCGCGGCGTCAGGCTCATCGCCGGCACCTGGCAGCAGCATCCACAGGTCCTGCACGACCGGGCCGGTGACGGCGTCGTCCAGGTCGACGAAATGCGGGCCGCGGTCGGGCGTCCACAGGATGTTGCCGGGGTGGCAGTCGCCGTGCAGGCGGGTGAGCTGCAGGTCGGGCAGGCTGTCGAAGGCGGCCTGGATGGCGTCGATGCAGCGGTGTGCCGCGTCATCCCAGGAGGGGGTGATCTCGGGCGGGATGGCCTCGTTGTCAATGAGCCAGTCGCGCGCGGCCTGGGCCGGGGCGGCACTGGCCCAGGTGAGGCGTTCGGCAAAGGGGCGCTGGCGACCCACGCCATGCAGGCGGGCCAGCAGTCGGCCGATCCAGCGCAGCACCTCGGGGTCTTCCAGTTCCGGCCCGCGCCCGCCCTGGCGCGGCGTGACGGCCAGGCGCTGGCCCTGGTAGTGAAAGAGGGTGGAACCACCCGCCAGCGTCCACGGTGCGGCCACGGGCACCTCGGCGGCGGCGAGCTCGGCGGCGAAGGCGTGTTCTTCGAGGATCTGCGCATCGCTCCAGCGTGCCGGGCGGTAGAACTTGGCGACGGCCGCCGAACTGCCGAATTGAGCGTCCTCCAGATGCAGCATCAGCACGCGGTTCTCGAAGGAATTCAGCTGCAGCATCCGGCCGTCGGCGCGCAGGCCTGCGGCTTCGAGGGCGTCGAGCATGAATTCCGGCGTCAGGTCGCCGAAGCTGAGATCAGGGATCGCGTGGGGCATCCGGCGAGTGTCGCCGGGATGGTTCAACCGCGCCGCGGGCGCTGGGTCGCGTAGCGCGGCGCGTCGACGACGACGCCGACGATGTCGTCCAGCATGGCCTCGTCGTCGGCGTCATCCAGCACGGGCAGGCTGCGCGGGTTGTAGCGCTCGGTGTCCAGGCTGCGCGAGGACAGGCGCCGCTGAGGCTGGGGTGGGTCGGGATGGGCGGGCATGCGCGGGTGGCGGTCGCCGTAAGCCTCGTTGCCGCCGAAGACACTGGCGTCCTGCCACAGCGGCAGGGGCTGGGAGAACTGGCCCCAGTCGCTGCTGAACTCCTCCTCGGGGGCGGTGGTGCTCCGGCGGCGCGACAAGCCGGCCGTCGCGGCCGGTGCCGGCAGCGGGCCGCGCGGGTTGCTGCCCTGGGGCACGAGCAACTGCAGTTCGGCCACGCTGGGCAACTGGTCCATCGCGCAGCGCAGATAGCGCACCCGGCAGGCGGACAGCACGGCATGCTTGATCTGCAGGCTGCGCGGTGTGACACCGCGCTCGCCTTCCAGGTCGATGGCGGCCAGCACCCGGCCGTTGGGGCTGCAGATGGCGAAGGTCACGTGCGAGGCGCCCAACAGGTCGAACCAGTAGCGCACTTCCTTGGCCTCGGTCGGCTGGCAAAAGCGCACCAGCGGCAGCTTGGACAGCACGACGTGGTGGGGGAGGGCTTCGCGCAGCAGGCGGAAGACGCGCCGCTCATCGGTCGTGAAGACCGGCCTGGCCGTGAGTGACCACTCCGCCGGCAAGCCTTTATTGGCGTACGCGGGCCGGCGCAGCGCCCAGATCAGGCTGATGGCCAGACCCAGCACGCAAACAGCCAGCGCGGCGATCCAATAGATGGCGTACGGCATATCCCTCGGGGATTTCGGCGGGGAACGCCGGCATGTTTTTCGCGGCGCAATGGTCGGGCAATGTAGCCCAACGTCCCTAGAAAACAGTACTCGCTAGTCCCGATTCCCCCGGACCGAGGGGTGAGGGCGGCGCGCGACGGCGCCGTTATCCCGTCACTTATTCCTTGGCTGCGCGGCCCGAGGATTCGAAATGGGCCTTGACCTCGGCAACGCTGTCGACGAACCCGCTCAGCACGTGGGCCTGGCGCTTGAACTGGAAATCCAGCTCGCCCAGATGCCGCTCCAGCGCCTGTTCGACCTGGGAGCCCACGGTGTCCGGCGGCAGGCGCAGCCAGGCCGCTGACTCGCCGCCGTCGCGTTCCACGATGGCGCCGGCGGCTGCGGCGATGCGCAGCATGGGGCGGTTTTCGCTCAGCGCATGGATGAAAAGCGTGTCGATGCCGCGGTTGCGGGCGTGCAGGGCGGCGGTGTCGAACAAGCGCCGGCCCAGGCCGCGGCCGCGAGATTGCGAGAGCACGGACACGCCGAACTCGGCCATCGTGCGGTTCGGTTCGGTCTGTGGCGGCAGGCCATAGGCCAGATGAGCCATGGCGATCAGGTGCAGGCGACGATTGAAGATGCCCAGCACCTCGTCGCTGGCGAAATCGATGCTCAGCGCGTATTTGCGGATCTGCTCGTCCGACGCCGTGTAGCCGAAGCGCAAATACCGGTCCTGCGGCTCCAGCGCCAGCAGGTGGTCGATGATGCGGTGGCGGTGGCGCCGCGCCAGGGAGCGGATCGGCACCCAGGTCGACAGCCGCTCCAGCGCGGCGCGTGCATTCGCCAGCGGGCCTGTCGATTCCGCCGGCGCGGTGGCCAGCGCGTTCGGGTCAGGGCCGAACGCCGACAGCTCGTGATCCCAGTCCGTCGCGGCTTGGGCAGGCGGGGTTTCTGGGGTGGCTGGCGAGGGCGGGGGCGTAGGCATGGCGGCACCGGTCTGTCTAGGTTAACGCGTCATCCACTTTCAAACCAAGACCTTCGCTGCTACACTCGTGGGCTTTTCCGTAAAAAGGCTGCGGGAAAGAGCCGTGCAGAAATGCGCGGGCGGCTGCGCCGAGAGGCTGTGCAACAGACACAGCACCGAGGCCGGTTCGAAGTTCAGCCATCTATTGCCGGCTTTCATTCGAGAGTCGGCACAGCGAAAGCAACTCATGAAGACCTTCAGCGCCAAGCCGGCTGATGTGACGCACGAGTGGTTTGTGATTGACGCCACCGACAAGGTGCTCGGACGTGTTGCCAGCGAAGTGGCACTCCGTTTGCGCGGCAAGCACAAGGCCATTTACACGCCTCACGTGGATACCGGTGATTTCATCGTCATCGTCAATGCCGAAAAGCTCCGTGTGACCGGCAACAAGGCCACCGACAAGGTGTACTACCGTCACAGCGGCTTCCCCGGCGGCATCTACGCCACGAAGTTCAAGGACATGCAAGCCAAGCACCCCGGCCGCGCGCTGGAGAAGGCCGTCAAGGGCATGCTGCCCAAGGGCCCGCTCGGCTACGCCATGGTCAAGAAGCTGAAGGTCTACGCAGGCCCGACGCACCCGCATACCGCCCAGCAGCCCAAGGCTCTCGAGATCTAAGGAACGGCCATGATCGGAAACTGGAATTACGGTACGGGCCGTCGCAAGTCGTCGGTCGCTCGCGTCTTCATGAAGAAGGGCACGGGCCAGATCATCGTCAACGGCAAGGCCATTGACACTTACTTTGGTCGTCAGACCTCGATCATGATCGCCAAGCAGCCCCTGCTGCTGACGAACAATGGCGAAGCCTTCGACATCAAGGTGAACGTGCATGGCGGCGGCGAGTCCGGCCAAGCCGGCGCGCTGCGCCTGGGCATCACCCGCGCGCTGATCGACTACGACGCAACCCTGAAGCCCGAACTGAGCCGCGCTGGCTTCGTCACGCGTGACGCGCGTGAAGTCGAGCGTAAGAAGGTCGGTCTGCACGGCGCCCGTCGCAGGAAGCAGTTCAGCAAGCGTTAATCGCTGCTCGACTCAGCAGCTGGTCGCTCCGTGCGGCCGGCTCGTCAGAAAGGCCGCTTCAAGCGGCCTTTTGTATTTGCGCCGACAATCCCCATATTCGTCTCTGGACAGATTCACAGGAGCCCGCCATGAGCGCCGTGCTTGATACCCCCGTCACCGACATTCCCGTGCCCCTGGTCTTCACCGACAGCGCCGCCGACAAGGTGCGCGACCTGGTTGCCGAGGAAGGCAACCCGGAACTGAAGCTGCGCGTCTTCGTGCAGGGCGGCGGCTGCTCCGGCTTCCAGTACGGCTTCACTTTCGACGAAGCGGTGAACGACGACGACACGCAGATGCAGAAGAACGGCGTGACGCTGCTGATCGACTCGATGAGCCTGCAGTACCTGATGGGTGCCGAGATCGACTACAAGGAAGACCTGCAGGGGGCCCAGTTCGTCATCAAGAACCCGAACGCGACGACGACCTGCGGTTGCGGGTCCAGCTTCTCGGTCTAATCCTGATTCGTTGGGGACAGAGCTAGCCGCTGCGCGGCGGCGGTCTGTCCCACAAAGTCTTCAGCTCGGATACAAGCAACCCAAGAGCCGCAAGCCCGCGGCTCCCGTAACGGCCGGCAGATTGCCCGGCCGTTTTGCTTTGAAGCACATCGCCAGCCAGGCGAAGGCCGCCGCCTCGACCTGATCTACGGGCAGGCCGTGCGCGGCGCTGGACTCGACCGCGACGCCGGGCAGCAGGTCGGCCAGACGCTGCATCAGTCGTCCATTGAGCGCCCCGCCACCGCAGACGATGAGCGATTTCGCCGCCGGCATCTGCGCCCGCAGCGCATCAGCCACGCAGCGCGCGCTGAGCTCCAGCAGCGTGGCCTGCACGTCTTGCGGCGCAAGGCCGGGCACGAGCCTGGCCTGCAGCCAGCCGAGGTGGAAAAGGTCGCGGCCGGTGCTCTTGGGTGGCGGAAGCGCGAAGAAGGGTTCGGCCAGCAGCGTCGCCAGCAGCGCCAGCGACACATGACCGGTGGCGGCCCAGGCGCCGTCGGCGTCGAAGGCCTGGCCCTGGTGACGGGCGATCCAGCCATCCATCAGGCAGTTGGCCGGCCCGCAGTCGAAGCCGCCGGTGCGGCCATCGGCGAACAGCAGGCTGAGGTTGCCGATGCCGCCGAGGTTCAGCACGGCGGTGTCCTCGCCAGCGGCACCGAACACTTCCCGGTGGAAGGCCGGCACCAGCGGCGCGCCCTGGCCACCAGCGGCGACGTCGCGGCTGCGCAGGTCGCAGATCACGTCGATGCCGGACTGCTCGGCCAGCAGCGCACCATTCAGCAGCTGCGTCGTGTAGCCGTCAAAGCCACCGGGTTGGTGGCGCACGGTCTGGCCATGGGCGCCGATGGCTGTCACCTGCTGATGCCCGGTGTTCGTGGCTTCCAGCAGTTGCGCGACGACATCGGCATAGCCGCGCGCCACCGCGTTGGCCGCCAGGGCTGCTCGGTGCAATTCGTTGTCGCCGGGCGAGTTCAGCGCCAGCAACTCGTCGCGCAGCGCGTGGGGGAAAGGGGCATGCACATGGCCGGTGACGACCAGCGCGTCCGCATCCAACAGCACGCCATCAATGCCGTCGAGCGAGGTGCCCGACATCAATCCAATGTAGAGATCGGCCACCGGCCTTATTCGGCGGCGGAGACGCCGTCCATGGTCTCGGCCACTGCCAATTGCGTCTTCACGCTGGTGACGGTCTGCAGGAACTGCGACTTGGCGTAGCCCGGCAGCGTGATGGCCTCGGACGCGCGGGCGATGGCGCGCGGGTCCATGTGGCGCCCGCCGACGCGGAACTCGAAGTGCAGATGCGGGCCGGTGGCCCAGCCGGTCGAGCCGACGGCGCCGACGCGCTGGCCTTGCTCGATGCGCTGGCCCTTCTTCACGTCGATCTTGCTCAGGTGGGCGTAGACCGTGCTCCGGTCGCCGGCGTGGCGCACCTGCACGACGTTGCCGAAACCGTTCTGCCAGCCGGCCATCTCGACGGTGCCGTCACCCACCGAGCGCACGGCCGTGCCGGTCGGCGCGCCGTAGTCGACGCCGTTGTGCTGGCGCCAAGTCTGCATGATGGGGTGGAAGCGCATCGCGAAGCCGGAGGTGATGCGCGAGAACTCCATCGGGCTGGCCAGGAAGGCGCGGCGCTTGCTCGTGCCGTCGAAGCCAAAGAAGCTGCCCTTGCCGGTGGCGCTGTCCTTGAACCAGACGGCGCTGTAGGTGCGGCCGTTGTTCGTGAACTCGCCCGCCAGCAGCCGGCCCACGCCGCCGTCCCAGGTGATCGGCTCGCCGTCGGCCGTCAGCGTCTCGTAGACGATGCTGAAGCGGTCGCCCTTGCGCAGCTCACGGTGGAAGTCGATGTCGCCGGAGAACATGTCGGCCATCTGCGAGGCGATGGCGTCGGGGATGTTGGCGTCGTCAGTGGCGGCGAAGAGCGACGTGCGGATGCTGCCGCTGCCCAGTGCGACCTGGGCCTGCAGCGGTGCCGTCTCGGTGCGGGCGGTGAATCGTCCGCCGTCACGGGAGATGGTCAGGCGGGTGAAATGACTTGCCTGCTGTTCAACTCTTTCAGCCGGAAAACGCGCGACGATCTTCTGCACCTGGCCCGAAGCGTCAGCCGTCAGGTGAACCATCTTGCCGGCGCGGCCCTGGAAGATGCGGCGCCCCAGCGGGTCGGCGCGCAGGAAGGCGGCGGTGGCCGGGTCGAAAGCGCCGGCGCGCTTGAGCAGGCTGTCAGGGGTGTCGCTGGAGCGGGTGGCCTCGGCGCGAGCCAGGCCGATGCTGTGGCTGGCAAGCTCGTCCAGCTGGGCTTCGATGCTGGGCGTGGCCAAAGTCTCGACCAGCGTGCGCTTGGGCAGCTCGGCGGCGTCGGGGGCCAGCGGCGCGATGCCGAAGGCAGTCACGGCAAAGCAGCTCAGCAGGCCGACGACCGAAGCCGTCAGCGCGCGCGGGTGGCGCGCCGCAAAAGCCTCGGCACGTTGCAGGCTGGCTTGGACTTGCTGAAGGCGTTTCTGAACGGTCACTCTCGGATTTCCCGGGGTTGTCGCTGGGGCAATCCCGGCCAGGCCGGTTCCACGCGAAGGCACGCTCGTGGGCGGCCCTAAAATCCCTTGATTGGTTGTGTTGAAACAACACAACCACTCGAAGGGTGAATTCTAACGGCTCCGTCCTACTCGGCATGCCGGTTAACCCCGATAGATCAACAACTTAACAATTTCGCCTGGCTTGGAGCCGGGCGGCAATGCGCCATGGCCGACGCTGCTGAATTCCCTATCACCGATGCCGTCCGAGAGGCGCTGGCCGTCACGCGCCGCGGCGTGGACGAGTTGCTGCCGGAGGCGGAATGGACAAAAAAGCTGGCCCGCTCGGCCGCCACCGGCGTGCCGCTGCGCATCAAGCTGGGCCTGGACCCGACGGCGCCCGACATCCACGTCGGTCACACGGTTGTCTTGAACAAGATGCGCCAATTGCAGGATCTGGGTCACCAGGTCATCTTCCTGATCGGCGACTTCACCTCGCTGATCGGCGACCCGTCCGGCCGCAATGCCACGCGCCCGCCGCTGACCAAGGAACAGATCCAGGCCAACGCCGAGACCTACTACGCCCAGGCCAAGCTGGTGCTGGACCCGGCACGTACCGAGATTCGCTACAACTCCGAGTGGAGCGAGCCCCTGGGCGCGGCCGGCATGATCCAGCTCGCCAGCAAGTACACCGTCGCCCGCATGATGGAGCGCGACGACTTCACCAAGCGCTTCGCGGCGCAGACGCCGATCTCGGTGCACGAGTTCCTGTACCCGCTGATGCAGGGCTACGACTCGGTGGCGCTGAAGAGCGACCTGGAGCTGGGCGGCACCGACCAGAAGTTCAACCTGCTGATGGGCCGCCACCTGCAGCAGGAATACGGCCAGGAGCCGCAGTGCATCCTGACCATGCCGCTGCTGGAAGGGCTGGACGGCGTCGAGAAGATGTCCAAGTCCAAGAACAACTACATCGGCATCACGGAAGCGCCGAACACGATGTTCGCCAAGATCTTGTCGATCAGCGACGTGCAGATGTGGAAGTGGTTCGAGTTGCTGTCCTTCAAGTCGCTGGCCGAGATTGCGGCGCTGAAGGCCGAGGTGGCCGGCGGCCGCAACCCCAAGGATGCCAAGGTCATGCTGGCCAAGGAGATCACGGCGCGCTTCCACAGTGCCGCGGCGGCGGATGCGGCCGAGGCCGACTTCAACAACCGCGCCAAGGGCGGCATTCCCGATGACATCCCCGAGGTGCAGCTCAGCGGTGCGCCCATGGGCCTGGCCCAGGTGCTGAAGGCCGCCGGCCTGGTCGCTTCGACGGGTGAAGGCCTGCGCATGGTCGAGCAGGGCGGCGTGCGCCTCGCTGGCGAGGTGATCTCCGAAAAGGGGCTGAAGCTGGACGCCGGCGAGCATGTGCTGCAGGTCGGCAAGCGCAAGTTCGCGCGCGTCGTGCTGAGCTGAGCTGCCATTCGGAGCTGCCGGCTGGCGATTCCCGCTGCTGGCTGTCCATTCGTCGCAAGCCGTTCGCCGGGGAGGCGAGGCATGCGCACAGTTCGGGGCATCGCAACGCAACGGAGTGCCCCCAATGACCGCAGCTTCCCTCCCCGTCTGGCCCTTCTTCATCCTCGCCGGCCTCGTCATGCTGGGCTACCGCCAGTCGCGTGACCGTGTCGTCCGACCCGGCATGCTCGCCAAGATCGCCCTGGCCATGCTGGCCCTGTCGCTGTATGGCGTCACGACGGCCTTCGGCGCCCACATGGTTCCTGTGCTGGCCTGGGCGACGGCCTTCGCCGCTGCCGTCTTCATCGGTGGCCCGCTGTTGGCACCGCGCGGCCTGGCCAAGGAAGGCAATGTGGTCCGCATGCCCGGCAGCTGGGTGCCGATGGGCCTGATGCTCGGCATCTTCATGACCAAGTTCGGCCTGGGCTTTGCCACCGGCATGGGCGCCCATGTGCTGCAGGAAGTCTGGTTCATCGCCGCGATGAGCGCGGTGCTGGGGCTGTTCAGCGGCGCCTTCGCGGCCCGGGCCACGGCGGTGCACCGCTTCGTCCGCGCGGCCTGAGGTCCCAGGCGCATCAAAAAAGGGAGGCCGCGGCCTCCCTCTTTCGTTATGGCTTGACCGGCCGCAGATACGGCCCCGGCTTGATCTCCTGCACCGGCTCCGCGGCGATGCGCCGCTTCAGCTCGGCGAGCGCCGCCTCCAACTGCGCGTCATGCCCCATGGCCGTGGCGCGCGGCGGGTTGTCGACTTCGATGTCCGGCGTCACGCCGACACCCTCGATGAGGAAGCGCCCCTCGGCGTCCATCTGGCCGGTCTCGGCGGCACGCATGATGCCGTTGTCGATGAGGCGGTTCTGGTCGGACAGCCACACGCCGGCGCCCGAGCTGCGCTTGCCCATGACGGGCCCGATCTTCAGACGCTTGAAGCCTTCAGCAAACGTCTCCCCGTCGGAATAGGTGTCCTCGTTCATCAGCACCACCGTGTGGCCGCGGTAGACGTTCTGCATGTTGGCGTAGACCGGTGAGCCGGCGGGCGAGCGCGGTTGCCAGAAGGCCCAGGCGCGGCGCAGCAGCTTCTCCAGGATCCAGCTGTCGATGTTGCCGCCGTTGTTGTAGCGCACGTCGATGATGAGGCCGTCGCGGTCGCTGGCGGCGTAGAACTCGCGCACGAAGTCGGCGATGTCGGCCGGGCCCATCGCGCGCAGATGCACGTAACCGATGCGACCTTGGCCCGCCTGCTCGACGGCGCGGGCGCGGCTGAAGCGCCAGTCGTTGTAGCGCAGCTGGTTCTCGCGAAGTTGCGGCACCGGTGTGACGATGCGCTGCACCGTCCTGCCACCTGCCTGCTTCACCTCGATGAGCACCTGGCGGCCCGCCTGGCCGCGCAGCAGCTCCAGCAGATGCGGTGCATCAGCCGTCGGGCGGCCGTTCAGCGTCGTGATGACATCGCCCACCTTGAGCGCCAGGCCCGGCGCGGCCAGCGGCGACGCCTCGGCCGGCAGCTCGGGGTCGGCCATGTAGATGGCGTCGATGCGCCAGCCGTCCGGTCCGCGCGAGAAGCGGCCGCCCAGGCCAGCCAGGCCAGGCTCGTCCGGCGCCGGCCGCGTGTCGCCGGGGCCGACCTGGCTGTGCAGGGCGCCCAGCTCGCTGACCATCTGCGCCATCAGCTCGGCCAGCTCGAAGCGGTCGGTCACGCGGTCCACCAGCGGCCCGTACTTGGCGCGCACGGCCGGCCAGTCCACGCCGTGCATGTCCTTGTCGTAGAAGTGGTCGCGGTGCATGCGCCAGGCGTCGGCAAACATCTGCTTCCACTCGGCGCGCGGCTGGGTGGCGATCTGCCAGTCGCTCCAGCGCACCTGCAGCTTGGCGGTTTCGGCCGGCAGCTTGGGCGCCGCGTCGACGATCAGCACCTCGGGCGCGTTCTGGCCCTGGTTGCGCACCAGCATCAGCTTCTTGCCGTCGGCGCTGAGGTCGTAGTCGCGCACGTCGCTGCCCAGGATCTCGGCCGGGCCACCCTGGTTGTCGATGGCGATGGACTTGAGCTGGCTCTTGCCCTCCAGGTCGCGGTCCAGGAACCACAGGCGCTTGCCATCCGCACGCAGTGCGCGGTAGTTGCCGGCCGGCACGGGCAGCTCGTACAGGCGCTCGGCCAGGCCGTCGAAGGCGATGGCGGGCTTGCCCTTGGGCTCCGGTTTCTTGGCGTCCTTGTCGTCAGGCTTGCGTTCGGTGGGGTTCTTGTCGGTGGCCTTCTTGTCCTCCGCACGCTGCTCGTCGGCCTTCTTCTCGGGGGCCGATTCGAGCTCGTCCTTGGCCGCGAACGGCGAGCGCAGGCCCGGCTGCAGCGCGAGCGCAAACAGCTTGGAACGAAAGGCGAAGAAGGGCCCGGTGTTGCGGTCGCCCCAGGGGCTGCCGTTGCCGGTCGTCGCGAAGTTGCGGTTGGACGCGAAGTAGAGCCACTGCCCGTCGGGGCTGAAAGCGGCGCCGTCGCTGTCGTAGCGGTCGCTGGTCAGCGTGTGCACGCGGCCATCGGCCACGCCGTAGAGCTGCAGCTGGCTGCGGTCGGCGTGGCGCAGCGGCAGCGTCCACGCCAGGGCCTGGCCGTCGGGGCTCCAGGCCTGCAACTGCGGCGGGTCGTTGAAGCTGCCGCGGGCGATCCCGCGGGTGGTCTTTGCCTTCAGATCAGTGAGCCAGACGCGGCCTTCCTTGTCCGTGTGCGCCAGCCAGCGGCCGTCAGGCGAAGGCAGCAGGTCGCGGCGTTGTGTCGTCGCGCCGTCGGTGATGCGTTCGGGCTGCCCCGTGCCATTGGCCGCGAAGCGCCAGATCTCGGTCTCGCCGCTGAAGTCGCAGACGGCGAAGACGCTCTTGTTGTCGCTGCTGAACTCGCCCTTCCTGCAGCGGCCGTCCGCCGGCTGCGGCAACTCCGCCCGGCGCAGCGGACCGACGCCCTGGGTCGCGAGATGACCCCGCGCCGCCAGCAGCACGCGTTCGCCGTTGGGCGCGAAGGAGGTGTCGGTGAGGAAGTCCTGCGGCTTCTTGATCCAGCGCTCGCGCTGTTGGTCGAAGTCGCCGCCCAGGCTGATGTCGAGCTTCTTCGCGCCGGCAGGCTGTGCCAGGTCGACGAGATGGAGGTCCGCGCCCAAGGCGTAGACGACGCGGCTGCCATCGATGGACGCGTGGCGGATGTCCCAGCCCTTGTGTGCGGTGTGCTGGCGCAGGTCTCCCCCACGGCTGTCGACCGACCAGAGATTGACCGTGCCATCACGGTCCGACAGGAAAGCGATGCGGTCAACGTTGCCGATGCGATAGGGCAGCGGGCGGCGGTCGTTGTTGCCTTCTGCGATCAGCGGCGTGGCTTCGGCCTTGCCGGTCAGGTCCAGCGCCCACAGCCGCGCGATCGCACCGCCGCGGTACTGGCGCGCGTTGTCGCCGCGCAGGCCGTTGCGGGTGAAGTAGAGCGTGCGGCCATCGGCGCTCAGCGCCGCGTCGCTGGCCTGGCCCACCGGCAGCTGGCGGCGCTGGCCGGTCTTCACGTCGACGGCGAAGAGCTGGGCGCCGGGCCGGCTGTCCAGGCCGGTGTAGAGCACTTCGCCGGCGGCCGTGAAGCCCCAGACACGCATGCCGCCGCCTTCCCAGGTCAGGCGCTTGGGCGGCCCGCCGGCCACCGGCATCAGGTAGATCTCGGTGCCGCCGTCGTACTGGCCCGTGAATGCCAGCCACTGGCCGTCGGGCGAGACCACGGGCTGGGTCTCCTGGCCGTTGTGCGTCGTCAGCCGCTGGGCCTCACCGCCTTGGGCGCTGACCCGCCACAGGTCGCCCTCGGCCACGAGATAGACGGCATCGCCACGCAGCGTGGGCTGGCGATAGAACCCGTTGCCGGCCCAGGCGCTGGTGGCGCCCGACAGGCACAAGGCCGCAGCGAGCGCGGCGAGACGGAAGCGGGTCATTTGGCTCTCCTGATGAGGGCCGCCATTGTGTTGCTAGGGGGAAGAGGGGCGATTCGTCACATCGGGTGAATCCGAGGTACGGCGATTGCCGTAACAGCATTCAGATGCCATGCCGGCATTGCCAAACAGGATGCCCCCCGATGAATACCCGTCTCACCCGCAGCGCCCTGGGCGCAGCGCTGCTCTGCCTGGCCGCTGGCGCCCAGGCCTCCAGCCACCGCGAAGCTCCCTTCATCACGACCGTCCCCAAGGTCGACGCGACGGACTTCTACATGTTCAACAGCTACGAGACCGGCCGCGCCGGCTACGTGACGCTGATCGCGAACTACCTGCCGCTGCAGGACGGCTACGGCGGCCCGAACTACTTCTCGATGGACCCGAATGCGCTCTACGAGATCCACGTCGACAACGTCGGTGACGCCAAGGAACACCTGACCTTCCAGTTCCGCTTCAAGAACACGTTGTCCAACAGCGGCGCGGGCACGTCGCTGAGCATCGGCGGCAAGATGGTCGGCATCCCGCTGATCCAGTCGGGCGCCGTGGCCAATGTGAAGGACGCCAACCTGCAGCTGGGCGAGAGCTACACGCTGACCGTGGTGCGCGGCGACCGCCGCAGCGGCACGGCCCAGGCCGTCACGAACGCCACCAGCGGCGCGACGACCTTCGACAAGCCCGTGGACAACATCGGCAAGAAGACCATCGCCGACTACCCCGCCTACGCGGCCAAGCATGTCTACCCCATCACCATCCCGGGTTGCAGCACGCCGGCCAAGGTCTTCGTCGGCCAGCGCCAGGACCCGTTCGCCGTCAACCTCGGCACCATCTTCGACCTCGTCAATGCGCCGGTGGCCGTCATCACCGACCCGAGCCTCATCAATGCCGCGCCCAACACCCTGGCCGACAAGAACGTCACCACGCTGGCGCTGGAAGTGCACAAGGACTGCCTGAAATCCGCGACCGACGACGTCATCGGCGGCTGGACGACGGCCAGCCTGCGCCAGGGCCGCCTGCTCGACCCCAAGCCCGCCTCCGGCCACCAGGCCAGCGAGGAAGGCCGGCGGCGCCTGGGTGCAGGTCTCGCGGCTGGGCATGCCGCTGGTCAACGAGGTCGTCATCGGCCTGAAGGACAAGGACAAGTTCAACGCATCCAAGCCCTCGGGCGACGCGCAGTTCGCCGACTACGTCACCAACCCGACGCTGCCGGCCCCTGCTGGAGATCGCGCTGGCCCTGCCCAACACGGCGCCCACCAACTTCCCGCGCAACGACCTCGTCACCACCTTCCTGACCGGCATCAAGGGCGTCAACCAGCAGAAGACCATCACGGCCTCCGAGATGCTGCGCCTGAACACCGCCATCGCCGCCGTGCCATTCGCGCAGCAGAACCGGCTGGGCATCGTCGGCAACATCCTCGCTGCGGGCAACGACAACGCCGGTTACCCCAACGGCCGCCGGCCCAAGGATGACGTCGTCGACATCTCGCTCGTCGCCGTGATGGGCGGCCTGTGCGTGGCCAACGGCGACACCGACAAGCTCGGCTTCGGCGCCGCGTGCAAGCCCTCGGCCGTGCCGCTCGGCGCCACGGCATTCAAGCTGCATGACGCGGTGGACCAGGCCGTCGTGCCGCTGCTGGGCACCTTCCCCTACCTCAACACGCCCATCCCGGGCACCAAGTGAAGGGACGCCGCCATGCTGACTCGCAAGACCGCCGTGGTGGCCGCCGGCGCCGCCCTCCTGCTGGCCGCCTGCGGTGGTGGGGACGACGACATCGTCATCGATTCGCCGCCCCCGCCGCCCCCCGTCATCACCTCGGTGCCCGACAGCGCCGTGGCCTCGTCCACCGCCCTGGTGAGCTATCTGAAGGCGCAGAAGACGGACGACGAGACCACCGAAGCACTGACGCTGCCGACGGTGGTCGTTGCGGCGAGCGAAACCGAAGAGCCCGTGACGTTGTGAAGCGTCTGCTGGCGCTGGCGTTGTCGGCGCTGCCGCTGGCGGTCCCGGCCGAACCCTTCGTCCCGAAGGGCGATGCCGAGATCGTGCAGCGGCTGCCCTACCGCATCGACGCTGCCGAGCGCCAGCGTCGCGCGGCCCTGGCGCGCGACCCGGCCCAGCTGCCGCTGGCCGCGGCCGCCGCCCGCGCGGCGCTGCAACGTGCCCGCGTGCACGGCGACCCGCGCGAGCTCGGCGCCGCGCAGGCCGCGCTCGCGCCGTGGTGGACGCAGGCGGATACGCCCGCCGAGGCCGTGCTGCTGCGCGCCCGCGTGCGCCAGGCCAGGCATGAGTTCGACGCCGCCCTGGCCGAGCTGCGCGGCCTGCTGGCGCGCAGCGACCTGACGCCCGAACACCGCGCCCAGGCCCTGCTCGACGCGGCCGCGCTGTACCAACTCCGTGCAGAACTGCCTGCGGCCCGCGCGTTGTGCGAAC
>CAUJSJ030000052.1:0-99480 GCA_963422775.4 uncultured Roseateles sp. | reverse complement strand
CCGTCGACGGCCACATGGCCGCCGAAGCGGATCGTCAGGTTCTTGGTTTGGAGCACGGGCCGTCCGGGATCAACGCTTGTTGCGGATCGGGACCTGCATTTCCTCTGGCTTGATCTCGCGGACCAGCTCCGGCACGCCCCACGGGAACGCCGGGTCCACCTTGATCTTGAAGTGGTACATCGACTGCATTGCCTGGTGGTCCTCGGCGCGGAAGGTCATCTTGCCCTTCGGCGTTTCGAAGCTCATGCCTTCCATGGTCTTGATGAGCTTGTTGGTCGCCGTGTCGCCACCGGTGTTCTTCAGCGCTTCCACCAGTGCAATCGCAGCACTCATGCCGCCCGCCGTGAAGAAGTCCGGCGGGTTCTTGAACTGCTTGTAGTGGTTGGCCACCAGCCACTCGTTGACCGGGTTCTTCGGGATGCCGAAGTAGTAGTAGGTCGCGCCTTCCATGCCGGGGAACTGCTTGTAGGCCGTCATGGCGGGCAGGATGTTGCCGCCCGAGCCGACGCCGATGCCGTAGCGCTTTTGCAGGTCCAGCGCGGAGAGCGCACCGAAGGGCGTCGTGGCGCCGGCCCACACCACGGCGATGACCTTGGGGCCGGGCTTGTCCTTGAGCGCGTCCACCAGGCGCTGGATGCCGGCGGTGAAGTCGGTCGTCGCCGTGGGCAGGTACTCCTCGTGGACGATCTTGGCCTTCTTCAGCGCTTCCTTGTAGGCCTTCACGGCGTCGCGGCCGAAGGCGTAATCCTGGGCCAGGATGCCGATGCTCAGGCCCTGGATGTCGGAGGCCACGGCGTTGCCGATGGCGTCCTGCGACGAGTTGCGGCCGGTGCGGAAGATGTACTTGTTCCACTTGTCGCCGGTGATGGAGTCGGCCACGGCCGGCTCCACGAGCAGGATCTTCTTGTACTCCTCGGCCACCGGCAGCATGGCCAGGGCCACGCCGCTGGAGGAGGGCCCGACGGCGATGTCGGCCTTGTCGTCTCCGTAGGCGGCGGCCAGCAGGCTCTTGCCCACGTCGGGCTTGCCCTGGTCGTCCTTCTCGATGACGACCAGCTTCTTGCCCGCGACGGTCATCGTGCCGCCGGTGGCGTAGTCCAGGCCCATCATGAAGCCGGTCTGCGTCTGCTTGCCGTAGGCCTCCAGCGGGCCGGTCTTGCTGTAGACGTGGGCGATGCGGATCTCGTTGCCGGCCGCGAGGGCTAGGCCGGGCAGGGCGACCGCGAGGGTGGCGGCGGCGATGGCGAAGCGGCGCGTGATGGAGCGCTGGATTGGGCGCATGAGGCTTGTCTCCTGAAGTTCTGATCTGCTCTGTCGGCAGACGGTGTCTTCCCTTTTCGCAAGGGCCGTGCCCGGCGGGGAAGGGGCGCCGGGGCGGGTTTTCGTCCGGGTTGTCCCGAGGTTTTTGAACGTTAGGGCTGGCTGTAGTGTCTGAAAATCAGGCGCCGCCTGAAATCTGGACTTCCAGATCCGGCCAGCGCGCCAGCCTTTCGTACAGCGACGCCCGCGAAATCTGCAGCAGCCTGGCCGCCGCCATGCGATTGCCGCCGGTGGCTTGCAGAGCGCGGCCGATGGCGTCGCGTTCCAGCGCCTCGATCAGCTCGGGAAGCGGCGCGACGGCCTGGGCCGTCGTCACGACCGGTCTGGCGACTTGAGGTGCCGGTACCGGCGCCACTGCCGTCACCGGCCCCAGTGCCCCACCCTGGAAATGCGCCGCCGTCAGCTGCATGTCGTCGCTCATCAGGCTGACCTGCTCCAGCGTGTTGCGCAGCTCGCGGATGTTGCCGGGCCAGGCTTGCTGCATCAGCCATTCGATGGCGTCGGGGCTGAGCAGCTTCTGCGGCATGCCGCTGCGGCGGGCGATGTCTTCGCCCAGGGCCTCCGCCAGGGCCTCGATGTCGTCCAGGCGCTCACGCAGGGCCGGCACGCGAATGGGTAGCACGTTCAGCCGGTAGTACAAGTCGGCGCGGAACTGGCCGGCGGCCACCATGGCGGCGAGGTCGCGGCTGGTGGCGGCAATCACACGAACGTCCACGCGCAGCACGGTGTTGGAGCCGAGCGGCTCCACCTCCTGCTCCTGCAGCACGCGCAGCAGCTTGCTCTGCAACGCCAGCGGCATGTCGCCGATCTCGTCCAGGAACAGCGTGCCGCCGTCGGCCAGCTTGAACTTGCCGTCGCGGCCCTTGCGGTCCGCACCGGTGTAGGCGCCGGGCGCGACGCCGAAGAACTCGGCCTCCAGCAGCGTCTCCGGCACGGCGGCGATGTTGACGCCCACCAGCGGCCGGTGCGCGCGGCGCGACGCGGAGTGGATGGCGTGGGCCATCAGCTCCTTGCCGGTGCCGGTCTCGCCCAGCAGCAGCACGGTGGAGTCCGTCTGCGCCACGCGGCGGGCCTGGCGCTTGACCTCCAGCGCCGCCGGGCTGGCGCCGATGAAGCTGGCAATCGTGTACTTGGGCCGCCGCTGGGCGGCGAGCTGCCGCCGCGTGTCCTCCAGCTCCTGCTGCATCCGCGCGAACTTCTGGATCAGCGGTTGCATCGTCGTCTCGGGGTGATCCAGCAGCACCAGCCCGAGCGCGCCGATGACTTCGCCTGCGTCGTTACGCAGCGGCAGGCGGCTCACCAGGAAGGTGCCGGCCTTGTTCGTCAGCAGGTCGACGAGCACCGGCTTGCCGGTCTCCAGCACCTGCAGCATCTGCGTGTTGGGGACGACGTCCTCCACGCGCTTGCCGACGAACTCGTGCTCGTCGGTGAACCCCAGCGCCGGCAGGAAGCGCTTGTAGCCATCGCTGATCCAGACGACGCGGTGGTTGCGGTCGATGACCATCATCCCTTCCGTCGACCGGGCCAGCACGTCGAACATCGACTGCGCCGCCAGACGCAGCAGCCCGTCGACGTCCTGGGGGATGTCGAGCGCAGCGGGTGTCTGGTTTTTGGACAGGGGCATGACCGGCGCAATGTACCGCGCCGGTCCACCCCCATCCACAAGGCGAATGCCGCTCAGTCGCACCTTTAGAACTTCAGCGTCCCGCCCATCGTGAACGTGCGCGGCGGGCCGTAGTAGGCGTTCAGCACGCTCAAGGCCGCGATGTTGTAGCCGTCCGTCTTGTAGGCCTTGTTGGTCAGGTTGCTGCCCTGCAGGAAGAAGCTCAGCTTGGCGTCCTTCTCCCAGATCAGGCCGGCGCTCACCAGCGTGTAGGCATCCTGGGCCAGCGTCTCGGCCAGGTCGGTGGTCGGGTAGACCTTGGTGCGGTGGGTCAGGCCCAGGCGCGCGCGCAGCGTGCCCATCGCCAGCTTGGCGTTGTGCTCGACGTTCAGGCCCGCCTGGTACTTGGGCGTGTTGGTGAACTTCTTCTGGTCGGCCACGTTGACGCCGCGGTCGAAGTACTCGTCGTACTTGGCATCCAGTGCAGCCAGGTTGCCGCTGATGCGCCAGGCGGTGCTGGGCGTCCACGCAAACTCGACCTCGGCGCCCTGCACCGTCGCCTTGCCGGCGTTGGTGAAGTCGCCGAAGAAGCCCGGCTGGCCGTTGGCCTGGGTGTAGCTCGTGAAGACCGACAGCTGCACGTTCTTGTACTTGTTGTGGAAGACGGCGGTGTTCAGCTCCAGCCGGCCGCCGTCCAGAATCATCTTGGCGCCCAGCTCCAGCGAGTCGAGCTTCTCGTCGCCGAAAGGCTTGCTGGACGTCGGGAAGGCCAGCGTGTTGGCGCGGATGTTGTAGCCGCCGCTCTTGAAGCCGCGCGAGGCGGTCGTGTAGAGCTTGATCTCGTTGCTGGCCTTGTATTCGAGCGAGACGCGTGGCGAGGTGTTCGTCACCGAACGCGAGTTGTCGAAGTTGGCCGGCACGGCGATGGGCGCGCCGCTGAACTGGTCGTTGGCGAAGGCCTGGTTCAGCACCACGGCGCGCTTGGTCTCGTCGGTGTAGCGCAGGCCGGTGCTGACGCTGAACTGGGGCGTCAACCGCCAGCTCCAGTCGCCGAAGATGGCCTTGCCCTCGGTGTAGACCAGCCCGTTGGTGGTGCCGAAGCTCGCGTTGAAGAAGTTGTTGCGCACCGTGCCGCCGGCGCGGCCGTCGAAGTAGTAGGCGCCGATGACGCCCGAGCTGTTCTGGCCCTCGTAGATGGCCTGCAGCTCGTGGCTTTGCGAGCTGTCGTGGTACTCGGCGCGCACGTCGGCGATCTTGTTGGGCAGGCCGTCAAAGTCGATGGACGTGGCGGTGTCGGACGCGCGATGGGCCAGGATGTACTTCAGGCTCCAGGCGTCGCTGACGCCCCAGTTCAGCGTCAGCGATTCGCCTTCGCTGGTGGTGCGGTTGGCATTGGGCATGCCGGTGGCGATGTCGTAGCGGCCGGTTGTGGGCGGCGTCTTGGCGGGGTCGAAGGCGCTGACGTTCAGGCGCTGGAAGCCCCGCATGTGCGAGGCGTCCTCGGTGCGGTCCACCGACACCTGGGCGTTGAACGTGGAGCCGGTCGGGAACCAGCCAGCCGAGAAGCGCCCGCTCGTCGTCGCCTGGTCGCTGACCGGGCTGCCGTCGGTCAGGTTCTTGCCGTAGCCGTCGCGGTTCAGGCTGGCGCCAGCCACGCGGAAGCGGATCTGGCCGTCATTGACAGCCGTGCCCGCGCCGCCCTTGGCGGTGACCTGGCCATAGCTGCCGACGGCCAAGGTCACCGAGCCCTCGGTCTGCGTGGGCAGCGGCTTGGACACGTACTTCACCGCGCCGCCAATCGTGTTCTTGCCGTACAGCGTGCCCTGCGGGCCGCGCAGCACTTCCACGCGCTGCACGTCGTACACGTCCAGCAGCGCGCCCTGCGGGCGGGCGATGTAGACGTCGTCGAAATAGATGCCCACGCCCGGGTCCACACCCCACAGCGGGTCGGCCTGGCCGACGCCGCGGATGAAGGTCGTGATGGTCGTGTTGCTGCCGCGCGCGGCGTAGATGGTCAGGTTGGGCACCTGGCCCTGCAGGTCGCCGAGGTCCTTGATGGCGAGCTTGTCGAGCTGGTCGGCCGTCAGCGCCGTGACGGCGACGGGCACGTCCTGCAGCGACTCCTCGCGCTTGCGCGCCGTGACCTTGACGACATCCAGCGTCGTCACGGCCGGTTCGGCGGTGGTTTGCGCAGCGGCTGGCAGAGCGATCGTGGCGCCGAGTGCGGCGAGGATGGCGAAATGCATCGGCCGAACGTGAAAGTTCGGCGCCGGTAGGCGTCGGGGCATGGCTTGTCTCCAGGTTTGTTGTGTTCAGGTGCCACCCCCTGAAGCGCAAAAGCCGTGCCCGCGCCAACAAGGGGCGAAGCCCAGGCAAACCCTTGCGAGCTAACCCGCGATTTGGGCCGCCGCAGCGGAGTCACTGTCCGGATTCCAGGCATTTGCCGACACGGGCTGTGTCCAGTCTGCAGACAGCAACCCTTGGGGCTGCAAGGTGCCGAGGCCGCCGCTATCCTGCGCCGCTCACCCCATCCCCCCGGAGACCAACGATGCTCAACCGCCTGTTCCCCGCCGCCCTCGCCCTGGCCGTCGTTTCAACTTTGAGCGCCACCCCGGCCCTGGCCGCCGGCCCGCAACTCAAGGGCCAGGCGCCGGGCTGGTATCGCCTGCAACTGGGCGACTTCGAGGTCACCGCGCTGTCCGACGGCACGCTGGACCTGCCCGTCGACAAGCTGCTGCAGCAGCCCGCGCCCAACACGGTCAAGGCGCTGCAGCACGCCTACCTGGGCGTGCCGCTGGAAACCTCGGTCAACGCCTACCTGATCAACACCGGCAGCAAGATCGTCCTGGTCGACACTGGCGCCTCCGGCCTGTTCGGCCCGACGCTGGGCCGCGTGCTCGCCAACCTCAAGGCCGCCGGCTACAGCCCGGAGCAGGTCGACGAGATCGTCATCACCCACATGCACGGCGACCACATCGGCGGCACGGCGGCCGACGGCAAGGCCAGCTTCCCCAACGCGACGCTGCGCGTGGACAAGCGCGATGCCGACTTCTGGCTCGGCGCCGAGCAGGTGGCCAAGGGCGACGGCGCCAAGGCCATCGCCGCCAACGTCAAGGCCTACGCCGACGCGGGCCGCTTCAAGCCCTTCGAGGGCAGCGCCGCGGGCGTGGAGATCGTGCCCGGCGTGAAGGCCTTCCCGGCTTACGGCCACACGCCGGGCCACAGCAACTACGTGGCCGAGAGCAAGGGCCAGAAAATCGTCTTCTGGGGCGACCTGATGCACGTGGCCGCCGTGCAGTTCCACGACCCCGCGGTGACCATCCAGTTCGACTCCGACCCCAAGGCCGCCGCCCCGGCTCGCGAGAAGGCCTACGCCGCCGCCGCCAAGGATGGCTACTACGTGGCCGTGACCCACATCAGCTTCCCCGGCATCGGCAAGCTGCGCGCCGACGGCAAGGGCTATGACTGGCTGCCGGTGAACTATTCGGCGAATCGTTGACGACCCCGACCGGCTTCGCCGGCCCCGCAGCGGGCTGCGCCGGTTGCGCGGCGCCCCTGGGTTCATCACACGATGAATGCGGAGATGGGATCCCGGCCCGCCGTGACGCGGGCTACGCGCCCAGCAGTTCTCCGATGGGCTGCAGCCCCTCCACCCGGTCGCACACGGCCTTGGTGCTGGCCAGGATGGGCACCGCCAGCAGCAGGCCCCACACGCCCCACAGCCAGCCAAAGGCCAGCACGCCGATGAAAACGACGACCGCGTTCATGCGGCTGCTGCGGCTGCTCAAGTACGGCATCAGCAGGTTGCCCGACAGCGTGTGCACGCCCAGCGCAATGCCCGACACGAGCAGCACCATGTCGACGTTGCCGAACTGCACGAAGCTCATCAGCCCCGCGCTGGTGGTCAGCACGGCGGCGCCCAGGTAGGGCACGAAGTCCAGCACGAAGGCCACCACGCCCCAGACGGCGGCGTGCTCCATGCCCACGAGGAAGAAGGTCAGCCAGATCGTCAGGCCCACCACGGCGCTGGTGAAGACCTGCACGAGCAGATAGCGCTGGATCTGCGCGCTGATCTCGTCCAGCGTCTGGACCGTGAGGCGCCGCTTGGCAAAGTTAGGGCCTGCAATGTGCACCAGCTTGCGCCGGAAGGTATCCCCCGCTGCGAGCAGGAAGAAGGCGATGAACACCACCACCAGCGCCGCGCTCGCCGAGGCCAGCAGGCCCAACGTGCCGGTCCACAGGTAGTCGTGCAGGTTGAAGCGCGGCCGCTCGACGATGACGCGGGTGGCGCCGCGCGGGCCGGCGGTCGGCGCGGGGCCGCTGGCCTCGGCCGCCTGCTCCAGCTGCGTGGCGGCCTTCTGCACCTGGTCCAGCGCGCTCGCTGAGCCCGGCCGGCGCGCCGCCATGGCTGCGCGTACTTTCTCGGTCGCAGCGGGCAGCGATTCGAGCAGCTTGCTGGCGTCGTCGGACAGCGCGTAGCCCGTCCAGCCGACACCGCTCACCAGGCCCATCAGCAGCAGCGCCGCCGCCAGCGCGCGCGGCAGCCGCAGCCGCTGCAGCTGCTGGACCACCGGGTCCAGCGCGTAGCTCAGCATCAGGCCCAGCAGCACCGGCACGAAGACCGCCGCGGCCACGTGCAGGGCGAACAGCGCCGCCACCAGCGCCAGCAGCGCCAGCGAGAAGCTGCGCACATCGACGGGCATGTGCAGGCGCAGAGGGGCGTGCTCGGGTGAGGCGGCGTCGATGCCGGGGGGAGTGGTGCTCATGGCGCAGCAGCGTACGCGCGGTTACACGCCGATGCATTGGCTCGCCGCCGTTCGCGGCGCTGTCCGACAGGGGAGCGTTGTGCGGGCCGACAAGCCCAGGCGGTGTCCGTGAACGACCCTGCTGGCATGCGCTCCTTCGCCCACCAGATCGCCCGCCAGATCGCCCGCGTGCTGCACAACCCCTGGGGCTTCGCCTGGCAGGCGCTCAAGTCATTTCGGGCCAACCAGGGCCTGCTGCTGGCCGGCGCGGTGGCCTACTACGCGCTGCTGTCCATCGTGCCGCTGATGATCCTCAGCGTCATCGCGCTGTCGCACTGGGTGGAGCAGGCGCTGCTGCTGCAGACGGTGGGCCGCTACCTGGAATGGCTGGTGCCCGGGCAGTCCGCGGCCATCGTGGCCGAGCTGGCGCGCTTCCTGGCCCATCGTGAGGTGATGGGCTGGGTGCTGCTGGCCAGCATGCTGTTCTTCAGCTCGCTGGCCTTCTCGGTGCTGGAGAGCGCCATGCAGGCCATCTTCCACCACCGCCGCAAGCTCAACCAGCGGCACTTCCTGATCTCGGCGCTCATTCCCTACCTCTACATCCTGTGCCTGAGCGTGGGCCTGTTGCTGGTGACCCTGGTGGCCGCCAGCTTCCAGGCCCTGGGCCAGCGCGAGGTGGAGTTCCTGTGGCGCAGCTGGTCGCTGCACGGGGTGTCGGGGGTGATGCTCTACCTGCTCGGCTTTGCCGGCGAGGTGTTCGTGCTGGCGTCGGTCTACATGGTGATGCCCGGCGGGCGGCCGTCGCTGCCGCTGGCCCTCATCGGTGCGCTGGCGGCGGCGCTGCTGTGGGAGCTGTCGCGCCACGTGCTGGTCTGGTACTTCGGCACGCTGTCGCAGATCGGCACCGTCTACGGCTCGCTGACCACGGCCATCGCCGTGCTGCTGAGCCTGGAGATCGCGGCCACGCTGCTGCTGTTCGGCGCTCAGGTCATTGCGGAGTTCGAGCGGCTGGGGGAGCCGGGGGCCGATCCTCACGGTTGAGGATGCGGGCGGGCTGGCCCGGTTGGCAGCCGGGCAGGCGGTTCGCACACTTGGCGGTTTCGGATCACCTAGAGCGGCGATGACCATGCTGAATTCCTTTCGCGCGTTGTGGAGCGGCGCTGCCGCACTGGTGTTGCTGGCGGCAGGGCCTGCGGCGCTGGCGCAAAGCACATTCGAGCTGCGCTACTTCATGCTGGACACCTTCACACCGGCGGTCAGGTTCAGCAGCGATGACTTTTTCGCCAACGGCGATCCGGCCGCCGGACTGCTTTACCAGACACCCTCAGGTCCCGTGGCCGGCCGCTACGCGAGCAGCACCTTCACGGCGGGTGCCGAACGGGCCGGCCCGGCCAGCGACTTTGCGGGCCAGCATTTCGGGGCTGGCGGGCTGGGCTTCCGCTACGCCGACGCCGCCCTCTACCCGAGCAACCTGACGCCCTCATCCTACGAATCCCATGCGCTCTCCCTGACCACGACCGTGGTGCCCGGCTCGGCGCTGGGCCTCGTGGACAGCCAGAAGGGCTTCGAACTCGGCAGCCTCTGGAATTTCACGACGCCGGCAGTCGGTGAGTCCCTGCTGCTGGGGATTGGCGGCAGCAGTGCCGGCGTGGGCAGCGATGGCGCCGTCAACTACCGGGACCGCCTGCAGCTCCGGTTCGTGACCAACCTGGCTGGCGTCCCGCTGCTGAATTTCGATCTGCAGACGAGGCAGGACGGCGTCTTCACCCGCACCGTGCTCGAGAGCCACGCGTTGAGCAGCCTGCCCGTCGACCTGTCGCAGGTGGACTACCTGTACCTCCAGCTCTGGCGGGATGCGCCCAGCGCGGCAGACCTGAACCCCGCCGTCCACGCGACCGTCTACTTCATGGACGCCGCCTACGACGCGGTCAACGACAACCTCGTCGTGCTCCATCAGCTGGATTTCGCGGCGACGGGCACGAGCTTTCTCGACGACCGGTTCAGCATCGCCTACAACGCAGCGAACTGGCTGGCCCCTATCCCGGAGCCGGCCAACGCCGCGCTGTTGCTGGCCGGGCTGGCCTGGCTTGGCCTGCGCGCGCGGCGGCGCTGAACGGGCCTCAAGCGGGGTGGCCCTCCTTGAGCAGCCTGGCGATGGTCGTCAGGTTGATGACCGCGATGACAACCTCCAGCGCCGTGCCGCCGATGGAGCCGACGATCAGGTCGTTGGCGATCCACAGCCCCGTGCCGCACAGCATCAGCAGCCGCATCGGCACGCCCTGCAGCGTGAACAGGGCAATGGTGCCCAGGCAGGACGCGGTCAGCGGCAGCCAGTCGCTGGGCTGGGTGGCGATGGCCAGACCGAAGCCGATGTTGGCCGCCACGACGGCCACCGCCACCCAGGCCGAACGCGTGCGCAGCGACAGCAGCGAGCGCAGCATGGACAGCGACGAACTGGCCACCGCCGTCGGGTTGCCCAGCAGCGCGAAGTGCACGACGTAGGCGATGCACTCGCCCGTCATGAACCACTTGAAGCGCCGGTCGTCGGTCTGCAGGAAGCAGCCGACGCCGAGCACGAAGGCGACGTAGCCGAACAGCTGAGCAGGCGAGAACCAGGCGGCGACGGTCATGCGCTCGGCAGCCGCTCAGCCCGGCCGGCGGCGCGCTGCCTCCGCGAGGCCGCGCTGCAGTGTCTCGATGTCGTAGGGCTTGCGGATCACCGGCACGCTCAGCGCGTCCACGTTGTCGGCATAGCCGGTGGCCACCAGGGCCGCCACGTCGGCGCGATGCAGCCGGGCCCAGTTGACGAGCTCGACGCCGTTCATCGCGCCCGGCATGACGACGTCGGAGAACAGCACGTCGAAGGGTGCGCCGGTGAGCAGCACCTCGACGGCCTCGTCGGCGCTGTGGCAGACCTGGACCTGATGCCCCGCCGCCCGCAGCGCCGAGGCCACGACGGAGGCCACCAGCACGTCGTCCTCGACCATCAGCACCCGCAGTTCGGGGTGCGCCGACGCGGGCGGCGCCGCTGCAGTGCCGTCGAGCGGCGCGCCTGCCTCGGGGCCGGCCACCGGCAGGTACAGGGTGACGCGCGTGCCCTGGCCGGGCTCGCTGTCCAGCCGGATGCCCCCGCCCGACTGCAGCGCGAAGGCCTGCACCTGGGCCAGGCCCAGGCCCGTGCCCGAGCCGACGGGCTTGGTCGTGAAGAAGGGCTCGAAGGCCTTGGCCAGCGTCTCGCGGCTCATGCCCGCGCCGTCATCGCTCACCTCCAGGCAGACGTAGTCGCCGGTGAGCGGCTGCGGCAGGGCCTGCACCTCGCCGGGCGAAGCCAGGCGCGCGGCCACGTTGATGCGCCCGCCCGCAGGCATGGCGTCACGGGCGTTGAAAACGAGGTTGAGCAGGGCCATGTCGAACTGCGCCGCGTCGACGAACACGGGCGGCAGGCCCGGGTCCAGCGCGGCGGTCAGCGCCACGCCGGCGCCGACGGCCTTGCTCGTCAGCTCGTGGCCTTTCAGCACCGCGTCGGCGATGTGGACCAGCCGGGGCTCCAGCGCCTGCACGCGGCCGAGCATCATCATCTGCTTGACCAGGTCCGCGGCCCTGGACGTGGCGCGCGCGGCGGCGCTCAGCATCTTCTGCTCGCGCTCGCCCGTCACGCGCAGTTTCAGCACCTGGTGGGCGGTGGTGATGGTCTGCAGCAGGTTGTTGAAGTCGTGCGCCACGCCGGCCGTGAGCCGGCCCACCAGCTCCAGCTTCTGGCTCTGCAGCAGCTTGGCCTGGGCGGCGGCCTCTGCGCGCACGGCCTCCTCCACCTGGCGCTCCAGCGAGGCCGTGGCCTCGTGCGCCTTCACGCCGGCGTCGTGAAGCGCGGCCGCCACGTCGTCGAACTCCGGCACGCCCGACGCCAGGCGCTCGGGCACCACGTTGTTGCCGAGGTCGGCCGCCGCGCGGCTCAGGCGCTCCACCACGGCGCTGATGGCCCGGGCCCCGTACAGGGCGCTGCCCAGCAGCAACAGCAGCAGCACGCCCGAGGCGCCCATGGCCTTGGCCGACGCGGCCCAGGCGCTCGCGGCCAGCTGCGCCCGCGGGATGGCCACCACCACCGACCAGCCGTAGGCACTCGGCCGCGTCAGATAGGTGAGTGACGGCGTGCCCTCCAGCGTCGTCGATTCGGCGAAGCCGACCCCGCCGGCCAGGATGCGCTTCTTGAATGAAGGCGAGGCCGATTGGCCGATCCAGCGCTCCGGGTCGCGCGAGCGGGCCATGATGACCTGCTCGTCATCGACGACCGAGGTCAGCATTTCCGGCCGCGTGTTCTGGCGGGCCAGCAGCTGCTGGATGCTGGCGGGCTCGAAGGCCACGCCCACGTTGTATTGCTGCGGGCTCATGCCGGGTACCGGCACCATCACCGTGACCACCGGCCTGCCCGATACGGGCCCCCGCGGCACGAACACGATGGCCGCGCCCGACTGTGCGAGTGGCCGCGGCCGCGTGCGGGGGACGGGGGCCGGGTCGAAGGGGGCCAGCGTGTTGGCCCGAAGCAGCGCCGGCTCCACCAGCAGTGCCCAGTTGTCGGAGCCCTGGGTGGCGACCGACGCCTCCTCATGAAAGCGCGCCGCGTCGCCCTCGCGCACGGCCCGCGAGGACGCCAGCGTGCGCGCCAGCACGACCCGCTTGTCCAGCTCGCGTTCGACCAGCGTGTTGATGCCGTCAGCGAACTCCTGCACCTGCCGCAGGTCCGCCGCCGCCTTCTGCTGGTGCAGGTTCCAGGTCAGCAGGCCGAAACCCGTTGCTGCCGCCAGCCACACCCCGAACACGACGACCAGCAACCGGGTCCGGATTCGCATTTCGTCTTGTGCTCGAGGGCACGATGAACTTGTTGGGCGCGGATTCTAGGGTTGGGGTCCGGTCCGGCCAGGTGGCGCTGCGCTTCAGCCGGCGGCCGCGCGGCCGAGCTGCGAGAGGGCCTGCGCGATCTCATCCGCAGCGCGGGGCCGCACCACGCGCGCGACCTCGCGGCCATCCTGCAGCACCACCAGCGTGGGCCACAGCTTGACGCCGAACGAGCGGCCCAGCGGCCGGCCCCGGCCGTCCTCCACTCGCAGGTGGCGCAGCGCCGTGCCGTGGGCATGCGCGGCCAGCGCGTCGGCGATGAGCGGCTCCGCGGCCTGGCAGATGCCGCACCAGTTGGCGCCGAACTCCAGCACCGTGGCGCCGGGCAAGGCCTGCACCTCGGCGCGGGCGGGCTCGTCGCTGGCATAGGGGGCGAGGAAGCTCATCGGGTTCTCCTGCAACGTGACACCGCAGCGGCAAGCGGGATGCCTGCGCAAGGTTGGGCGCGCTCAGGGCGTCTGCGACGGGAAGCTTTCCGTGCGGCCGTCGGCATGCCGCGCGAAGCGCCCGCCCTCGTCGCCGTGTACCGGCGCCGTGTCATCCCAGGGCCAGCCGCCGAACTGGGTGAGGCGATAGTCCTCGAAGGCCTGCTGCAGCTCCTGCTGCGTGTTCATGACGAAGGGCCCGTACTGGGCGACGGGCTCCCCGATGGGGCGGCCCTGCAGCATCAGCAGCTCGGCCGCCTCGGCGCCCTCGTTGACGAGCGTGACGGCCGCGCCGGCCCCGCACCTCGATGGCGTGTTTCACGGCCACGGCCTGGCCGTCGAGGGCCAGCCGGGTACCTGCAAAGAAGTAGAGCTTGCGGCGTGTGCCCGCGCCCGCCGCCGCCGGCAGCACCCAGCGCGCGCCGGGTGCCAGGCGCAGCGTCCAGATCGCCACGTCCGCCTGCTCGCGCGAGGCCCAGGAGTCGGGCGGCGGCGCCAGCGGCTGGGTCACCCCGCCCGGCGTGGGCAGCGCGCCGGCGATGCAGACGACCTCGGTCGCGCGCCCGGCTTCATCGACGAAGCGGTGCCGCGGGATGTCCTGCGACCAGAACATCGTGAAGTGCGGCGCCACCATCTTGCTGGCCGCCGGCAGGTTCAGCCAGATCTGGAACAGCTCCAGCGGGTTGGGCCGGTCGGTGTGCAGCAGAGGGAACATCTCCGCGTGCACGATGCCCTGGCCGGCCGTGAGCCACTGCACGTCCCCGCCGCCGAAGCGCGCGCCGGCGCCCAGCGAGTCGGCGTGGTCGATGCGGCCCTGGCGCACGATGGTCACCGTCTCGAAGCCGCGGTGCGGGTGGGCCGGAAAACCCGGCACTTGCTGGCCGTGGTACATGCTCCAGCCCGCCTGGCCCGAGAAGTCCGAGCCCATCTGGCGGCCCTTCAACAGCGCCGTGTCCGGCCCGTAGCGGCCGTTGCCGGGCGGGTAGGCGTCGTCGTGGTGCACGCAGAACAGGAAGGGGTCGAGCGTCTCCCAGGGCATGCCCAGGGGCGAGGTGGAGACGATGGCAGATGGCGAGGCGGTGGGTGGGGCGGCGGGGGTCATGGCGGCATCCTGAAGGGGCGCCAGCCTAGCGCGTGTCGGGTGCCCTTGCTGCCCACGCCCTTGTTGGGCGGCCTGTCGATTGCGACCGTGCCTGCTCGTCGTCAGATGGGGCTGCGCTCAGCCCGCCGGAACCGGGAGCCATCACGTGACGCAATACCTGATCTCGTTCAACGACGGTGCGATGAGCCACATCCCGGAAGAAGATTTCCCTGCCGTGACCCAGGCCGCCGTCGCGGTCGTGCCGGATGCGATGGACGCGAGCGACTTCCTCTTCGGCAGCGGGCTGCTGGACTCGGCCCTGACGACCGTGGTGGGCACGGATGGCAGCGTCACCCCAGGCCCGAACCCTGCCTGCCGATGCGCGCAGGACGTGCGGGAGTTCATGCCGGTGCCGGCGGAGATGGCTGGCCGCGCTTGAGAGGCGATCCTTGGGTCGGCGGCTGTCGACCCTCAGTAGACATGCGCCGTCCTGATCTCGCCGCCCCAAGGCTGCCGGTCGGAGTCAGTCATCCGGTCCCAACAGCTTTCAGCCTGAATGCAAAGGCCTGTACCAGCGTTTCGGGTGCTGTGTTCCGCCCTCGTTCGGCAGTGCTCGGGGTGCCGTCGGGCGGGAAAAATGGGCGTTTGAGGTGCCGTTCTTCTGTCCTGTACTCGCCTCAGTGGCTGCGAAGTGTCATTCGCTGAGCCATATCCTGGCAGTGATCCTGGCGTTGACCATGGTGCTGACTGTGAAGTCGGCGCCGCGCATCAGGGCGCCGCAGCAAGGGTGCGCGCCCGGCTGCGGCGCAGGTAGGCGCCGTAGCCGACATGGCCCAGCCAATAGAGCAGCAAACCCAGGATCAGCAGCGCCGGCAGGAACAACCAACCCTGCAGCGCCTTGGGGAAGGCCTGCGGCTGGCCCAGGAACAGGGCGTTGGCGGCAATGAAGAACGCCACGGTCATGCGCCAGAGATGGCGCGCCAGGCGCATTGCGCCGCTGACCCCGCGCCGCAGGATCAGCCGCAGATCCCCCACGGCCGCCAGGCTGCCGATGATCATGAACATCACGAAGGCGGCGGCCGGCTGACCGTCCAGCTTGCCGTTCGGGCTTTGCGTCGCCAGGTTCATCAAGTAGGCGCTGGCTCCCACCACCGAGGCAGAGGTCAACAGCAGGCCGTAGTCGAAGGTGCCGATCTGACCCGGCTTGCGTTTGACGGCCGCCCAGCTGCTGAGCACCAGGTAGAAGGTCAGCACGCCGGCGATGACCGAGGCCCGTTCGGGCGTGGGCAGGAACGGCGCCACCGTGGCGCCGATGGCCGACATGACCAGCATGGCGACGACGAAGACGTTGCCGGCCAGGCGGTGCCCGCGCGAGCCCTTGCGGAACACAAACGCGGCCGCGCCGGCCAGCAGACCGACCGTGCCGGCGCCGATGTGCAGGTAGAGCACCACGGCGGCGGCGGCGTGAACCAGCACGTGACTGTCGGGGGCGATGTGCAGGACGCTCATTTCGATTGCCGCTCAAAGAAGGCCCAGATCAGGGCCGGGCCGTTGGGTTCCATGGGGGAAGGGCCCAGCAGTCGGGGGCGGCGCGCCCAGGGCTGGGGCAGCCCGTGGCCGGCGCCGTGCAGCGTCACCAACTCCACCTCGGTGCGGCCGTCGGCCGCTTGCCAGCGCGCATGTTCGACACGGCTGCCATGGGGCATTTGCGTCAGGCTGACCTGGGGCTTGCCGGCGATGGAGAGGCGGTCGGCGAAGTACTGGGCCGACGCGGTGGAGGAGATGACCTGCCCGCCCTTGTAGAACAGCCCCAGCAGGTTGATCTCGCCGCCGGCATAGGGCACCAGCGGGTCGGCGGTGCCATTCAGGATCATGACCGACGTGGGCTGCGCGACAGGCTGGCACTGGAAGTTCTGCGGCGCCGGCACGTTGGCCAGCGCAGCGGCCACCGCGCGATAGCGCTGCGGGTGCTCCAACGCCAGGCGCAGGGCCATCGAGCCGCCGTTCGACACGCCGGCCGCAAACACGCGGGCGGGATCGACACCGATCTCGCCGACCAGTTTGTCCACCAGCGCCGCCAGGAAGCCGGCATCGTCGGCGCGCACGCCGTCCACGGCGGTGTTGCCGATGGCGCTGCAATCGTTCCAGTCGAAGCCAAAGGACTTGGGGTAGGCGACGGCAAAGCCATGCTGATCAGCCAGGCGCTCGAAGCCATAGCCGGTGCCCATGCGAATGGCCTGCGGGCCTTCACCCGAGCCGTGCATCACCAGCACCAGCGGCGCCCCCTTGGGCAGGCCCTTGGGCACATAGGTTCGGTAGCTGCGCTGGACGCCAGCCACTTCCATGGAGGCCTTGCTGAGCGTGCCCGAGAGCTGCGGCAGCTCGGGCTCGGGGGTGTAGAGGAAATAGGCAAACAGGGCGGCACCCAGCACCACCAGAGCGAGCAGGCTGAGGAGGCCGATCAACAGAAAGCGCAGAACTCTTTTCATGTCAGTGCGTGAGTGCGGTGAGGTCGCCACTGTGACGCCTGCCCGCCTGCCGCGGGATTTCGCCCGATCAAGCACGCCCCTGCGTTGACGAGTGACGCCTGGCCAGGACCAACGACGCCCGCGCTGGCCAGGCCGCCCGCGGCGTCACTCGTCCCGGCCCGCCGTGCTTGAGAACCGGCACGGCGTGTCTCGTCGGAGCCGCTGCCGAGTCGGCAAAGCGACCCAAAACAATCGCCCTGTCGCTTCGAAATGCGCGCCGAAACCGCCCTCCCGAGAAAGCCATCTGCACATGAAAACGCCCCACACCCGCCGCACCCGTTTGATCACCGCCGCCATGGCTGCCCTGGCCTTGGGCGCCTCGCTGGGCCCTGCCCAAGCCGCCGTCTTCAAGGACGCTCAATTGGAATCGCTGCATGAGGCCGGCAAGTTCGCTGAACTCGAACAGCAGGCCCAAACCCGCCTGAAGGCCAACCCTGCCGACGCCGAGGCCAGCGCCGCGCTGGTCCTGGGCTTGAGCCTGGCAGACCCTGCCGACGCCAAGCGCCTGGAGGCCGGTGCCCAGCAGGCCAGGCTCTGCACCGACCGGCACCCGGCGGTGGCCGTCTGCCACCTGGCGGCGGCGCAGAACCTCGGCCTGCAGATGCTCAACATGGGCATGGTCAAGGCCCTGCGCAGCGTGGGCAGCTTGAAGGACCTCTGGATTCGCACCCTGGAGTTGGAGCCGACCAGCTTCACGGCCCGCGTGCAACTGGCCAAGCTTTACGTGACCGTGCCCGGCATGATGGGCGGCAGCACCGCCAAGGCCAAGGAGCTGGAGGCGGCCGTGCGCAGCAGCCAGCCCGAGGCGGCGCGCATCATCCGCGTGCACATCGCCGGCGAGGCCAAGAAGTGGGCCGAGATGGAGGCCGAGTTGCTGGCCCTCAAGCCCACCAAGGACGCCGCCATGCTTGAAGAAGTGCGCGACGCCACCATGCAGCTCGCCCTCGTCTACCTGAAGGACGGCAAGGACCTGGCCAAGGCCAGGAGCCTGTACGAGTCGCTGCAACGCGATCAACCCGGCCAAGCCGCAGGTTTCTACGGCGCGGCGCGCGTCCAGGCCGCGCTGGGTCAGCCGGATGAAGCCATTCGCCTGTTCGAGCGTGCCCGGACCCTCGCCGGTGCCGACGACTTTCCGCTTGACCACCGCCTGGGTGACGTCCTCCTGGCCAAAGGCGACAAGGCGCAGGCCAAGGCGGTCTACGAGCGTTTCATCGCCAACAAGCGCGCCAAGCCGGGCAACGTGGAAGAAGTGCGCAAGAGCCTGGCCAAGATCGGCTGAACCGCTGGGCAACCTTCACCGAGATCACTCCAATGAACGATGTCCCCCTCTGGCGCCTGAATCTGCTGCGCGCCTTCTACCTCCTGGTCACCGTGGGTACGGCGGTCAACTTCGGTCCCTCGATGTTTCAACACAGCGATCTTTGGGCCCAGCGCAAGGGTGAGACGGCGGCGCTGCTGAGCGGCCTGGCCATCCTCTGCGTCTGGGGCCTGCGCTACCCGCTGCAGATGCTGCCGCTGCTGATCTTTGAGCTGATCTGGAAGACGGTCTGGCTCGCGGCGATTGCCTATCCGCTCTGGCGGGCAGGCGCGATCACGCCGGCCGTGCAAGGGACCGCCGAAGCCTGTTTGATGGGCTTGGTGCTCACGCCCTTGGTACTGCCGTGGCGCTACATCGCGCACCACTATTTCCGCAAGCCTGCTGAGCGCCTTCGCTAGGCGCTTCATCGGCCTCCGCCCCCTAACATCGGCTCCAGATGAATTCCAGCCCGTTCGCCCAACTCAACGCGCACGCCCCGCCCGCCAACTGGCGCGCCCTGTTCGGTTGGCGGCGCGTGCGCACCGTCGCCATTCTTTGCGCGCTGTTCACTCTGTTGTTCAGCTTCGGCTGGGATGCACGGATGTGGCAGTTGGTGGCGCGGGTGTACGGCGTCGGCCTGGCGCTGCTGCTGGTCTTCGGCCTGTTCGAGCAATGGCCGCGCCGCCTGCCCCAGTGGATGGCGCGCTGGGCCCTGCAGGTGGCGGCCGTGGGGGTGGTGGTGCCGCTGGCCTTCTTCGTGGCCTTCATGTTGAGCACCGCACCGGGCGCTCCGATGTTCTGGAAGACCCCCCGCCTGGAAGGCTTCATGACCTTCACCTTCCTGGGCATGTTGCTGGCGCCCTGGACGGCGCTGGCGGCCCTGCTGCGCCAACGCGAGGCCAAAGTGGAAAAACTGGCGGTCGACTTTGAGCTGGAGCGCAGCGAGATGGCCCGACAGGCGCTCGACGCGCGCATGCGGCTGCTCACCGCGCAGGCCCAGCCGCATTTCCTGTTCAACACCCTGGCCAATGTGCAGGCCCTGGTGGAAGCCGGCTCGCCGCGAGCGCCCAAGCTGCTGCAAAGCCTGACCGAGTACCTGCGCGCCGCCGTGCCGCGCCTGGATGGGTCGGCCAACACCCTGGGCCAGGAGCTGGAGCTGGTGCGCGCGTACCTGGAACTGATGCAGATGCGCATGCCCGACCGGCTGGCCTTTGCGCTGCATGTCGACCCCGCCGTTCACCTGCTGAGCTGCCCGCCGATGACCCTGCTGACCCTGGTCGAGAATGCCGTCCAGCATGGCATCGACCCCAGCGAAGAGGGCGGCCGCATCGACGTGCATGCCGAAGCCTTGGAGGGTGGGCGCTGCCGCCTGCGTGTGGTCGATACCGGCGTGGGCCTGCAAGCCAGCGGCGGTGGCCTGGGCACCGGGCTGGCGGCTCTGCGTGAGCGCCTGCTGTGGGCCTACGGGGGCAGCGCGACCCTGGCGCTGAACGAGGTCAAGCCGCACGGTGTGGAAGCAAGGATCGAGTTTCCCGAGAAGCCATGAACCCGACTGCCCTGATCGCCGACGACGAGCCGCTGCTGCGGGAGATTCTTGAAGCCCGACTGGCTGCCGCCTGGCCGGAGCTGCAGATCGTGGCGCAGGCCCGCAATGGCCGCCAGGCCATCGAGCTGTTCGAGCAGCACCAGCCTGCCATCTGTTTTCTGGACGTGCACATGCCGGGCCTCAGTGGCGTGGAGGTGGCGCGGCATGTGGGCAAGCGCGCGCACCTGGTGTTCGTCACCGCGTTCGACCAGTACGCGCTCGACGCCTTTCAGCACGGCGTGCTGGACTACCTGGTCAAGCCCGTCACCGCACCCCGCCTGGCCGAGACCGTGGAGCGTCTGAAAGCGCGCTTGCAGCAGGCGCAGCCGGCCGTGCACAGCGAGCTGCTGTTGAGCCAGTTGGCCGCGCGACTCAAGCTGGATAGCCCCAAGCCGCTGGACTGGATCCGTGCCACCGTGGGGTCGTCCCTGCGCATGATCCCGATTGCCGACATCGACTACCTCAAGAGCGACACCAAGTACACCCTGGTGGCCTACCGCGACGAAGGCCAGCCGGCCGAGGCGCTGATCCGCACGCCGCTCAAGGACCTGCTTGCCCGGCTAGACCTCGCCCACTTCGCCCAGGTGCACCGCTCGGTGGTTGTCAATCTGCGCTCGATCCGGCGCGTCACGCGCGGCGAGAACGAGACGGCCGACATCGAGCTCAAAGGCCGCAACGAGCGCCTCGGGGTGAGCCGGAGCTACTTGCACCTCTTCAAGGAAATGTGAGCCGCCCGGGGCACGGTGACCCGGGCTGACGAGAAGATTTCGGTGACTGTCGTTGGCCCCAGCCCACTCGATCACCCCGATGCCCATCGACGCCGCGAAGGATCGGGGCCAGGTCTAGAAAATCCCCCTTCCCGTGCCGCTTGCCGCTGAATGACCGGGCGCAATGGGCACCTTGTCGACCTCCAGTCCGCACCGACCGGCGACTCCTTGTGGCCGCTTGAAGTCACTGCTCGTCGTGGCAGACCGCCTCGATGTTGTGGCCATCCGGATCCAGCACGTAGGCGCCGTAGTAGTTGGGGTGGTATTGCGGGCGCAGGCCGGGCGCGCCGTTGTCCTGGCCGCCGGCCGCGAGGGCGGCGGTGTGGAAGGCATCCACGGCGGCGCGCGACGACACGCGGAATGCGATGTGCAGGGGTGGCTTGACCGCGTCGCCCTGGCGGATCCAGAGATCGCTGCCGTCGGCATGGCAGAAGCCCGCCGTCGGCGCACCGCCTTCCGGGGTGGCAGGGAGTTCGACCAGGCGCGAATGGCCGGTCGGTGCGAGGGCCTGCACATAAAACGCCCTGCTCTTCTCGTAGTCGCTGACGACGAGAGCCAAGTGATCAATCATGGGCGCTCCTGTCCTGTCGCATCACTCGGCACAGCCTTCGCCACCTTCGCCGGCCACGCCCCGCCCGCGCTGAAGGCGGCCCAGGCCCAGCCCACCCAGCGCAGCAGCGACACCGCCAGCCACAGCGCCCAGGCCAGCATGGCGGCGCGGTAGAGCCAGACCGGCGCGCTCAGCACCCAGGCGCCGGCCGTGTGTTCGGTGAAACGGTCGCTCGTCCAGTTCAGCAGCGTGCTGCTGGACCCCGGCCCGGCGACGAGCAGGTCCGGGTAGCCCAGCAGGCCGGTGCGCAGCACGTCCAGCAGCGCGACCATGGCGAACAGCGTCAGCAGCACGAGCAGGACCTGCACGGCGATGCGCAGGCTGCGCCGGCCGAGCTGCCCCCAGCGGCGCCGGGCCTCCAGCGCGCCGAACCAGCCGGCCAGCACGGCCAGCGCGCCCAGCGACACCGGCGCCACGCCCAGGGCCAGGATCAGCCAGGCCGGCCGGGCCATGACGCCGGGCAGCCCGCGAGGTGCAAACCACGCCAGCACCAGCGCCACGACGAGCACGCCCCAGATCAGCACGGCCGGCCCGATCAGCGGGCCGCCCACGGCGAGCACGATGCGATCCTGCGGCACGTTCAAGGTCAGCGCGTCGTTGACGCCGGGCAGCCCCAGCGCCAGGCCCTCGTGGCGCCACAGCGCGCCCATGCCGGCAGGCTCGCGCCAGCGGAGTTCGACCTGCTGCGGGCCCGGCGTCAGCGGCAGGCTGAGGGCGCCGTCGCGCAGCTGCAGGGCCAGCTTCTGGCCGTTGACCTGTACCTCCAGCAGCTCGGCGCCGGCCGGCAGCTTCAGCGCGTGCGTGCCGCCCAGGCTGGTGCGCAGGCGCATCGACAGCTCGACGTCGCTGCTGCGCTCGCCGGGCTTGAGGGTCGTGCGCACGTCGTCCAGCGTCAGCGTCTGGCCGCCCACGCCGGTGGGCTTGGCGAGGGTCAGCTTCAGCGTCTCGCCCGGCCAGGGCCGCCACTCGGGCAGCCATTCGCCGCCCTGCTGCAGCGCTGTCGCCGGCAGTCCGCTGGCCTCGACATGCCACTGCGCCGACGCGGCCAGCGTCCAGCGCTCCACCTGGTGGGGCTCGCGGCCGGCGGTCAGCGTCAGCGCCTCGGCGGGCGGCAGGCTGCTGGCGACGTCGGCCGCGTCCTCGCCGCCGAGTTGCAGGCTGGCCACGCCAGCGTCCACCGTCACGCGGGCGTCGCTGACGGCCTCGCCCGGCAGCAGCGCCCAGCGCACGCGCAGCGGCGCGCGGCTGGGCGCCAGGCGCTCGATGCGCGTCTGCACCTGCCAGCGCAGGCCCAGCTGCAGCCGCCGGTCCACGCGCACCAGCGGCGGCAGCGCATCGCGCTGGGTGCCGGTGTCCTCGGCGCGCGCACTGCCGGCCACGGCCTCGCGGCTCAGCGTGATCGCACCGGTGCTCTGGCCACGCGGGTCCAGGCCCGCCAGCGTCCAGCCCTTGAGCTCGGCCTGCAGCGCGCGCGGCGGCAGCGGCAGCGCGATGTCCAGGCCGCTGGCGCTGCCGACGTCGGCGGTGAGCACGACCTGGTGCACGCCCGCCGGCACGGCGATCAGCAGCCGGCCCTCGTCGTCGCGCCGCGTGGCGGCCGGCTGGCCGTCCAGCAGCACGCTGCCCGGCTGCCAGCCCGTGCCCTGGCCGGGCAGCGGCACGGCCACCAGCGCCTGCGCGTGGATCTCGGCGCGCAGCTGCACGGCGGAGCCCGACGCGCTGACGAGCAGGCGCGCCAGCTCGGCGCAGCGCGGCAGGCAGTCGGGCGGCGCGGCGAGCTTGCCGCGCAGCGCCTGCAGCTGCTCGTCGCTCGGCCACGGTGCCGCGGAAGCGGCCTGGGCTTCGCTCGGTTGCGGCGTCAGGCTCAAGCCCAGCAGCAGGGCCGCGGCGACGCTGGCACCAGCCCGTGGCAACGAGGGCAGGCGGGGCAGCTTCCAGCCCGCCACGGCGGCCAGCGCCAGCGCGAGCAGGCCCAGGCCGACGAGCTTGAGCAGCGCCGTCGCCCACGGCGGCAGCAGCCACAGGTTCAGCGTCTCCTCGGGCGTGACGGGGCCGCTCCAGCTGAGCTGGTGGGCGCGCCAGGTCCAGGTCGGCAGGCCGGGGCCGGTCTGCACGCGCGCGCCGGGGTCGACGCGGCTGAGGTCGCTGCTGGCGTACGGATCCTTGCGAACCCGGCTGGCCGAGAGAACGACCGACTCCAGCCGCTGATCGGCGGCGGGCCTGTTTCGATCAGGCGCGGCCGGTGCGGTCACCTGCATTTCGGGCGCTGGCATCACCTTCTCCTCGACGATCCGCACCTCGCTGGGCGCCGATCGGGTGGGCATGGCAGCGTTGTTCTGCTCCAGGCTCGGATAAATCGCTTGGCGCAACTCGGTCACGGCGAACACCAGCAACACCAAGGCGAGCATCACGGCCACCCCCAGCCGGCCGCGAGCAATCGCGGCCCGTGCCCGCCCCGCCGGCAGCACGCGCGCCAGCGCCGTCAGCGCCAGCAGGCCGAACCACAGCGCCGCCGGCGGGCTGCCGGGCGTGTGCCAGGTCAGCGCCAGCGCCAAGCCGACAAGGACGCCGACACGCCAACCCAGCAGCCGGAAGGCGGCCAGCGCGGCCAGCAGCACGAAAAAGAAGTCCCACAGTGTCCACATCGCGACCCAGGCGCCGTCGGCGCGGCTGGGGCCCTGCGCGTGCAGCAGCCGCCATCCGGGAGGCAGCTGCAGCGTCGCGCTCAGGTTGTCCACGCTCGCGCTCCAGCCGCTGGCGGGCAGGGCGCCGTCGCGCGGCCAGCGGCTGTCGGCCTCGATGCGCGCCGCGCTTTGCCGCACCTCGAAGCCGGCCGGGCCGTTGGCGGCCAGGCGGGTGATGGGCTGGTCCTGCCCGGCCAGCGCCGCGCGGCCGAGCTGGCCCGGCGCGGGCATGGACAGGCGCGAGCTGGCCGACAGCTGGCCCTCGAAGCGGTCGCTGGCCGTCAGCCCGCGGCCGTCGAAATCCAGCCACAGCCGGCGCGCCAGCGTCAGCGTGTCGGGCGCGGGCTTGGCGTTGCCGCGCTGCAGCTCGGTCAGCTTCAGAGTCTCGCCGGGCTTGAGCCGAAACGCCGGCAGCGCGCGCCAGGCCTCGGGCATCTCGACCTGGCGCGGGTCCACGCTGGCCGGGCCTTCCGGGCGGATCAGGCGCAGCGCGGGCTGGGCCTTGACGACCCATACCTCTTCGTCCGCCGCGCCCTCAGGCAGCTTGAGCGCCTGCACCGGCGCGTTCAGCCGCGCGCGCAGCTCGATGTGCCAGTTGCCGGGCCGGGCCTGCACGACGAGGCGGCCGTCCTCGGCCAGGCGAGCAGGCAGCGGGCTGTCCAGCTGCATCGCGCGCAGCCCCGGCAGCAGCGCCAGCGGCAGCGCCACGGCGCGGGCGCGGCCGGCCACGCGCAGCTCGATGGCGGTGGTGACCGTCAGCGGCAGGTCGTCGTCGACGAGGCGGGTGGTCTGCACGCTGACGCTGTCGCTGGCCTCGGCGGGGCTGGCGACGGCGCGCAGCCAGATGCGGCCATCGCCGTCGGGCGCGCGGGCTTGCGTGGCGCCGTCGCTGGTCACGACGATGGCGGCCAGGCCGTCCGGCACGGCGAGGTTCTGCGGCATCCCGTCTGCCCAGGCGATGCGGCCTTCGACGACGTGAACGCCCGGCGCCAGCCAGACGGCGGGGTGCGCGTCGGACTCGATGACGGGCAGCGGTTTGCCGGCGACCTTCACGTCCTGCGGCCAGGCGCCGGCCTCGCCGGGCAGTGCCACGCGCGCCGGGGCGCCGAAGACCTGCACCTCCAGCCGGAAGCTCGCCTCGCGCGGCCCCGCGCCCAGCTGCAGCCGCCCGGGCCAGACGCAGACCGCCGGTTCCGCGGCATCCATCGGCGTCGGGCAGCCCAGCGGCGGCTGGCCTTGCTGGGCCCAGGGCAGCCAGTCGCGCGCGGTGGCGGGCAGCTCGGTGGGTGTCAGCGGCGCCGCCTGGGCGGTGAGCGCGGCCACAGCCAAGCCCGCGGCCAGGCGGCGAATCTTCTTCGTCAACATCGGCGTCTCCCTTGCGGAGCCGATGGTCGCAGACTCAGCCGGGGTTTCGCATCAGGGCTTCACGCGGACGATCTTGCCGTGCGCTTCCAGCACCAGGTAGAGCAGCCCGTCCGGCCCTTCGCGCACGTCGCGCATGCGGCCGGCGTCGGGGAAGAGGCGCTCCTGCTCGGCGGGCCGGTTGTCGGCATCGAGCTTGACGCGCTCCAGGTGGCCGAACTTCAGCGAGCCGATGAAGAAGCTGTTCTGCCAGGCGGGGCCGTACTTGGCGCTCTTCAGGCGCACGAGGCCTGCCGGCGCGATCGAGGGCACCCACTTGACGATGGGCTGCTCCATGCCGGCCTTGGCCGCGATGCCGTCGCCGATCTTGCCACCGCCGTAGTTCTCGCCGTAGGTGATGACGGGCCAGCCGTAGTTCAGCTTCGGGCTGATGAGGTTGAGCTCGTCGCCGCCCTGCGGCCCGTGCTCGTGCTCCCACAGGCGCCCTTGCGCGTCGATGATGAGGCCTTGCGAGTTGCGGTGGCCGTAGCTCCAGATCTCGGGCAGGGCGCCGGGCGTGGCCACGAAGGGGTTGTCGGCGGGCACGCTGCCGTCCTTGCCCACGCGCACGATCTTGCCGAGGTGGTTGTCCAGCGTCTGCGCGCTCTGCATGCCCTTGAAGCGCTCACCCAGGCTCAGGAAGAGCTTGCCGTCCGGCGCCTCGGCGATGCGGCAGCCGAAGTGGTGCTTGCTGTCCATCTTGGGCTGCTGGCTGAAGATGACCTTCACCTCCGTGAGGCGCTTGGCGTCCTCGCTCAGGCGTGCGCGGGCCAGCGCCGTGCTGTTGGTCTTCTTGTCGGCACTCGGCTCGGCGTAGCAGAAGTAGATCGTGCGGTTGCGCGCGAAGTCGCTGTCCAGCTGCACGTCCAGCAGGCCGCCCTGGCCGACGGCGTCCACGGCCGGCACGCCGGTGATGGGGGCGCCAGGCTTGCCGCCGGGCTTGGCCGTTCGCATCACGCCGTCGCGTTCGGTGATGAGCAGCTGGCCGTCGGGCAGGAAGGCGACGGCCCAGGGCGTCTTCAACCCCTCGACGACGGTTTCGAGTTCGGGCGCGGCCTGGGCGAGGGCGCAGCCCAGGGCCAGAGCCAAAGGAAGGAGGCGCTTGCGCATTGGATGCTGGGGAGACGAAGAAAGGGGTCGGCATCATCGCAGCGCACCGGGCCACGTGCTGCGAGGCGGCGCATGGGAATGCGGCGCCCAGGGCGATTCAAGGCCGCCGCATCACCACCAACAGCCCCTCGACGCCCTCGTCGCTCTCCTTGCGAATGACGCAGCGCTGCGACGATTCGATGGCCAGGCCGTGCGCGGCGGCCAGGCGCTGCAGATAGCCCAGGGAATGGGCGTAGCGGCGCGTGGGGCCGAGGCGGAAGTCGTCTTCATCGCAGGCCTCGACGGAGAACGCGAACAGGCCGCCCGGCCGCAGTGCGGCGACGGTGGCGGCGAAGACGGCGTCCAGGTCGCCGATGTAGACGAAGACGTCGGCGGCCACCGCGATGTCGAACTGCTGCGGCCGCCCGGTCAGCACGCCGGCGATGTCGCCCCGCACGAGTTCGTCGTAGTGACCCAGCTCGCGCGCCTTGGCCAGCATCAGGCCCGACAGGTCCACGCCCACCAGGCGGCGGGCGAGCGGGCGCAGCAGCGGGCCGCACAGGCCGGTGCCGCAGCCGAGGTCGATGACGTCGACGTCGACGTCGACGTCGCTGGGCGGGTTGGCGCGCAGCAGCTCGGCATGCAGCAACTCGGGCGTGCGATAGCCCAGGCGCTCGACGAGGTGCTCGTCGAAGTTGTGCGAGTACATGTCGAACAGGGCTTCGACATAGTCCGCCGGCGCGGTGCTCGGCGCGCTGCCCACACCCAGCGAGGCGAGCGCATAGCGGATCTGGTCGACCTCCTTGCCCAGCGCGAGCGCCTGCTGGAAGGTGGCGATGGCCTGGCTGCGGCGGTGCAGCGTCAGCAGGCATTCGGCACGGCCGATCAGCGCGTCGGGGTAGTCGGGCTGCAGGGCCAGCGCCGCGTCGAAGCTGGCCAGCGCCTCGACCGGCCGCTCCAGCGCGCGCAGGCTGGTGCCGCGGTTGCGCAGCGCCTTGGCGTCTTCCGGGCGCACGGCCAGGGCGCGCTCGAAGGCCTGCACGGCGGCCTCGTGCTGGCCCAGGCTGCCCAGCGTGTTGCCGAGGTTGTTCAGGGCCGGCGCGCTGTCGGGGCGCTGCGCCAGCGCGCGGGTCAGCAACTCGTGCGCCTCATCGAAGCGGTTGGTCTGGCCGCACAGCACGCCCAGCAGGTGCAGCGCGTCGAAGTGGCCGGGCGCGGTGCGCAGCATGCGTCGGTACAGCGGCTCGGCCTCGGCCAGGCGGCCTTGCTGGTGCAGGGCGAGGCCTTTGTCGAAGTCGGTGGGCTTGGTCGCCATCGATCAGTCGTCCTTCAGTCATCCCACAGGCTGCTGGCCAGGCGCAGGCCCACCCCCGTTCGCGCCGTGGTGCGCGGGCAGCGCCTGCACCGCCATCGCGTCGCCGCAGCAGGGGCAGGGTCTGGAGGCGGGCGTGGGCATGGCGAAATGTTAGGGCCTATCAACAGGGCGGCAGCGGGTCGCGGGAAAGTCTCGCACCGGCTGCTCCATGTAGGCGGGGGCGGTGCGCGTGAGCATCGATCTGCTGTTTCGGTCAGGTGGCTGCGAATGGAAACCGGCGTTGTCATGCGCCACGTTTTCAGCCGAGCATGGCTCCGCTATGCTCGCGCGCCGTTGACGCTGGCATAGCGAGATGCCCGCGCGGCGCAGGGAGAAAGAACTTGGCCATCACACTGACCGATGCGGTCGCGGAGTTCGGGCGCGCGGCCTGTGCGAAGTTGTCGAGCGCCACCGCCAAGGGTGAGCCGGAGGATCAGCTCCGCGGGCCGCTGGAACAGCTGCTCAAGGACATGGCAACGCTCGCCGGCCATGCAGCCGGCAAGGTCGTGGCGGTTGGCGAGTCCAGCATCGCCGAACTGCACACGCGGCCCGACTACGCGGTCACGGTCGACGGCGCGCTGGTGGGCTTCATCGAACTCAAGGCGCCGGGCAAGGGCGCCGACCCGCGCAAGTTCAAGGGCCACGACAAGGCTCAATGGCAGCGCCTGCAGTGCCTGCCCAACCTGATCTACACCGACGGCAACGCCTTCAGTCTCTGGCGCGATGGCGCGTTGGCGTCGCCCATCGAGCACCTGCAAGGGGATGTCGCCACCAGCGGCGACACGCTCGCCGCCTCGCCGGGGCTGCTCTCGCTGTTCGAGTTCTTCCTGGGCTGGCACCCGATCGCGCCGTCCACCGCCAAGGAACTGGCCGAAGTCAGCGCGCGGCTGTGCCGCCTGTTGCGCGAGGAAGTGACCGAAGCCCTGGGCCGGCGTGACCCCGCGCTGACCGACCTCGCCGACGACTGGCGCCACCTGCTGTTCCCGAACGCCGACGACGCCCAGTTTGCCGACGGCTATGCCCAGGCCGTCACCTTCGGCATGCTGATGGCGCGCGCCCGGGCCATTCCCATCACGGCCGACCTGCACGCCGTCTCGGTCGAGCTGCGCAAGACCTCGTCGCTGATCGGCACAGCGCTGCAACTGCTGACCGACAACGACGCCACCCGCGCTGCGCTCAAGACCTCGCTGGGCTCCCTGGAGCGCGTGCTCAACGCCGTCAGCTGGGCCAAGATCAGCCGCGGCCGCAACGACGCCTGGCTGTACTTTTACGAAGACTTCCTGGAGGTCTACGACAACGACCTGCGCAAGGCCACCGGCTCCTACTACACGCCGCCCGAGGTGGTGGCGGGCATGGTGGCCCTGGTGGACGAAGCCCTGCGCCGGCCCGGCTTTGCGCTCGTGCGCGGCCTGGCCGCCCCCGAGGTCATGGTGGCCGACCCCGCCACGGGCACGGGCACCTTCATGCTCGGCGTGCTGCGCCACATCGCGGCTGCCGTGGCGGCCGACGAAGGCCCGGGCGCCGTCGCCGCCGCCGTGCAGGCGGCGCTCACCCGGCTGATCGGCTTCGAGCTGCAGCTCGGCCCCTTCGCCGTGGCCCAGCTGCGCCTGATCGCCGAGGTCTTCAGCCACACCGGCACGCTGCCCGCGCAGCCGCCGCGCATGTTCGTGACCGACACGCTGGGCAACCCCGACGACGACGGCGGCCAGTTCCCGAGCTTTCTCGCGGCCATCGGCAACCAGCGCAAGGCGGCCAACGAGGTCAAGCGCGAGCAGCCCATCACCGTGGTAATCGGCAACCCGCCGTACAAGGAGAAAGCCAAGGGCCGGGGCGGCTGGGTCGAGGGCGAGGGCCGCAAGAAGGGCGAGTACGCCCCGCTCGCCGACTGGCAGCCCCCGAAGGAATGGCAGGTCGGCACCCACGCCAAGCACCTGCGCAACCTCTACGTCTACTTCTGGCGCTGGGCCAGCTACAAGGTGTTCGATCACCGCCACCCCGGCCCGCAGGCGGGCCGGGGTGGCGCCGGCATCGTCGCCTTCATCACCGTGGCCGGCTACCTGAGCGGGCCGGGCTTCCAGCGCATGCGTGAGTACCTGCGCCAGCGTTGCCAGGACATCTGGGTGATCGACTGCAGCCCCGAGGGCCACCAGCCCGAAGTCGGCACGCGGCTGTTCCAGGGCGTGCAGCAACCGGTGTGCATCGTCATCGCCTCGCGCTGGCGCGACAACGCGCCAGCGGACGAAGTAGCAGCGGAGGGCGCTGCCGCACCCGCCCGACCCAAGCTCGCCGCAGTTCACTTCCGTGCGCTGCCTGCGGGCCATCGGCGCGACAAGTTCGTGGCACTGGCCGCGCTGCGGCTGGACGATGCGGGCTGGCAGGACTGCCCGAGCGATCCACGCGCGCCATTCTTGCCGGATGCGGCGGGCCAGTGGGCGGACATGCCCGGGCTGGAGCAGTTTTTCATGTACGACGGTGCCGGCGTGCAGCCGAAGCGCACGTGGGTACTTGCGCCCGACAGTGACTCTCTGCGCAAGCGTTGGCGCGCACTCGTCGCAGCGCCTGTGGATCAGAAAGAAGCGTTGTTCCATCCGACTTTGCGGGGCGGAAAGCCTGCGGATCGCCATATTCGATCCGTTGTTCGTGAAGCGCTGCCAGGCTTTGCATTGCGAACAGTCCGGCTCATTGACGAGACTGAAGACTGCCCCGCCCCGGTGCGCTACGCCTTTCGCTCATTCAACCGGCTATGGATCATTCCTGATCCGCGCGTCATCACTCAACCGAACGCAAGGTTGTGGAGCGGTCAATCCGACCGGCAGCTCTTTCTTACCGCCCTGTCCCGTACGGTCCCAAGCGCAGGGCCTGCATTTACGCTCAGCGGGCATGTCCCCGACCTTGATCACTACAACGGTCGTGGCGGCCGCGTTTTCCCCCTCTGGGCTGACGACGCTGCCACCGTGCCCAACCTGCACCCCTCGCTGCTGACCCATCTCAGCGCGTGCTACGGCCAGCCGGTCACCGCCGACGCGCTGTTTGCCTACCTCGTGGCCGTGGCCGCACACCCGGGCTACGTGGCCCGCTTCGCGGCCGATCTGTCCTCGCCCGGCCTGCGCATCCCCCTCACCGCCGACGCGGCCGTCTTCGCCGAGGCCGTGGCGCTGGGCCGGCGAGTCGTCTGGCTGCACAGCTTTGGCGAGCGCATGGCCGACGCGTCTACCGACCGTCCGCCCGGCCCGCCGCGCCTGCCGCCGGGCCAGCGGCCCTTGGTGCCCGTGGGTGGCGCGATCCCGGCCGACGCCGCCGGCTTTCCCGACGTGATCGAGTACGACGCCACCGCCCAGCGCTTGCGCGTGGGCACGGGCTGCATCGAGCCGGTGCCGCCTGCCGTGTGGGCCTACGAGGTCTCGGGCAAGCCGGTGCTGAAGCAGTGGTTCAGCTATCGCAAGAAAAACCGCGAGCGGCCCACGATTGGCGACCGCCGCAAGCCCTCACCGCTCGGCGACATCCAGCCCGACACGTGGCCGGCCGAGTACACGACCGAGTTGCTCAACGTGCTGAACGTGCTGGGCCTGCTGGTGGCGCTGGAGCCGCAGGCGAGCGACCTGCTGGCTCGCATCTGCACCGGCCCACTGATCGACGAGGCCAGCCTGCGCGCGGCCGGGGCGCTGCCGGCACCGGGGGCGGCCAGCACGCGAGCAAGGCCAGCGGTGCCGGACGTCGGCGGCGCCAACCTCGACTTGTTTGCGGCGGATCACGCCGGCGAGGCGGGCGAGCCCGGCTAGGCGATTGCGGCCAGTGGGCGCCTTTCGTAGCATCATCCAGCCATGAACCGCGACACGCTGCTGAAGCTGCTGGCCGAACACAAGCCCGTGCTGGCGGAGCGCTTCGGCGTGCGCCGCCTGGCCTTGTTCGGCAGCATGGCACGAGGGACGGCGCGGGCCGACAGTGACGTGGATGTGTTGGTGGCCTTCGACGGCCCCGCAACGTCCAAGCGCTTTTTCGGCGTTCAGTTCTATCTGGAAGACATGCTGCACCGCCCCGTCGACCTGGTCACGGAGACGGCCTTGCGGGAACGCTTGCGGCCGTTCGTGGAGCGCGACGCCATCCATGTTTGAGCGCGACACCCGCCTCTACGTCGAGGACATGATCGAGTTCTGCGGCAAGGCGCGGGCCTATTCCAGCGCCCTGACCGAAGCGACGCTGACCGTCGACGCGATGCGCTACGACGCCATCCTGCGCAATCTCGAACTCATCGGCGAAGCCGCGACCCATGTGCCTGAGACGCTTCGCGCCATGGCACCGGACGTGCCGTGGCGGCAAATCGTGGCCACGCGCAACCGCGTCGCTCACGCCTACCTGGGTATCTCTGCCGACACGGTCTGGAGCATCCTGCACGACGACTTGCCTGCGCTGGACCTGGCGCTGCGCGCATTGCTGACGCGGATGAACCAGGAGCCGCCCGTCATCGGGCGTTGATCAGCCGTCCAGCCTTTGCTGGAACACCAGACCCGCGTGCTCGCGCAGCGCGTGGAACTTGATCTTGGGCCAATTGGCCTCGATGGCGCGCAGCTCGGGGGCGTACTCCACCAGCACGGTGGGCGCGTCGACGGCGTCATAGGCCATGCGGTGGTCGTTGGCGTCGATGAAGCGCTTGAGTTCGGCCGGGTCGTCGCAGGTCACCCAGCGGGCCACCTGGAAACGGCTGGGCATGATGCGGGCCTTGCAGCCGTACTCGTGCTCCAACCGGTGGGCCACCACCTCGAACTGCAGCTGGCCCACAGCGCCCAGCAGCAGCACGCTGCCGGCGATGGGGCGAAACACCTGGATGGCGCCCTCTTCGCCCAGCTGCGTCAGGCCGGCGCGCAGCTGCTTGGTCTTCAGCGGGTCGGCCACTTCGACGGCGCGGAACATTTCCGGCGCGAAGAAGGGCAGGCCGGTGTATTGCAAGGCCTCGCCTTCGGTGATGGTGTCGCCGAGCTGCAGCACGCCGTGGTTGGGGATGCCGATGATGTCGCCGGCAAAGGCCTCGTCCAGCAGCTCGCGCTTCTGGCTCATGAAGGTCACCACGCTGTTGGGGCGCAGCGTCTTGCCCGAGCGCACCACCTTCAGGTTCATGCCGCGCTCGAAGCGGCCCGAGGCCACGCGCAGGAAGGCGATGCGGTCGCGGTGGGCCGGGTCCATATTGGCCTGGATCTTGAACACCACGCCGGTGAACTTGGGCTCTTCCGGTTGCACGGTGCGCTGCATGGCCACGCGCGCATCCGGCGCAGGGGCCAGCTCGACGAGGGCGTCCAGCACCTCCTGCACGCCGAAGTTGTTGACGGCCGAGCCGAAGAACATCGGCGTCTGCTTGCCGGTCAGGAAGTCGTCGCGATTGAACTCGGGCGCGGCTTCGCGCACCAGCTCGATCTCGCCCTGGGCCTGGTCGTACTGCATGCCGAAGCGCTCCGCGTACTCGGGGTTGTCCAGCCCTTCCAGCACTTCCTCCGTGCCGGCGGCGCGGTCCTCGCCCGGCGCGAACACACGCATGCGCTGCTGGCGCAGGTCCATCACGCCGTGGAACTGCTTACCCATGCCGACCGGCCAGGTGAAGGGCACCACCGTCATGCCCAGCTCGGCCTCGATCTCGTCCATCAGCGCCAGCGGGTCCTTCACCTCGCGGTCCATCTTATTGACGAAGGTCAGGATGGGCGTGTTGCGGGCACGGCAGACCTGCAGCAGGCGGCGCGTCTGCGGCTCGACGCCGTTGGCTGCGTCGATGACCATCAGCGCCGCGTCGACGGCGGTCAGCACGCGGTAGGTGTCTTCCGAGAAGTCCTGGTGGCCCGGGGTGTCGAGCAGGTTGATGACGCAGTCGCGGTATTCCATCTGCATGACGGACGACGCCACCGAGATGCCACGCTGCTTTTCAATCTCCATCCAGTCCGAGGTCGCATGGCGGCTGGCCTTGCGCGCCTTCACCGAGCCGGCGATCTGGATCGCGCCCGAGAACAGCAGCAGCTTCTCCGTCAGCGTGGTCTTGCCGGCGTCGGGGTGGCTGATGATGGCGAAGGTGCGGCGGCGGCGGACTTCCGTCTCGATGCGGCTGGCGATGGGTTCGGACATGGAGTTCTTTTGCGGGCTAACCCGCGATTATCCGTGGCCCTCGCTTTCAGGCCGCTGGCAGGAAGGGCTTGACCACGCCGAGCACGCGCTCGACATAGGCTTCCTTCTCGCCCACCGGCGCCGCATAGGTTAGCGCGCTGCGTGCGGCATCCAACCCGGCGCGCGAGGCCATGACCCAGGTGGCCAGGTATTGCGAGGCCAGGCAGCCGCCGGCCGTGGCGATGGGGCCGCGGGCCTGGAAGGGCTCCTCGACGACGCGCACGCCGGCCTCGACGACCCAGGGCTTGGTCGTGGAGTCGGTGCAGGCGGGCATGTCGGCCAGCAGGCCCAGGCGGGCCATCAGCAGCGTGCCCGAACACTGGCCACCGATGAGCTGGCGCACCGGGTCCAGGCGCAGCCGGTCCAGCAGCGCGCCGTCGGCGGCGATGGCGCGGGTGTGGATGCCGCTGCCGAACAGCACCACGTCGGCTTCGTTGGCGAACTCCAGCGGCCGCTGCGCCGTGATGGCGACGCCGTTCATCGAGCGCACCTGCTCGGCCGGGCTGGTGATCTCGGCCGACCAGCCGAGATGGCTGAGCCGGTTGATCAGGCCCAACGCGATGAAGCTGTCGAGTTCGTTGAAGCCGTCGAAGGTGACGACCGCAACCTTCATTCCGCCAACAGGCTTCGCAGCATCCATGCCGTCTGCTCGTGAACGGTGAGGCGTTGGGTGAGCAAGTCAGCCGTCGGCTCGTCGCCGGCCTTGTCGACCAGCGGAAAGATGGCGCGCGCCGTGCGGGCGACGGCCTCATGGCCCTGCATCAGCACCTCGACCATCTTCATGGCCTTGGGCGGCACGGCGGGCGCGTCGGGCAGGCCGCTGAGCTTGGTGAACTGGGCATAGCTGCCCGGCGCCGGATGGCCGAGGGAGCGGATGCGCTCGGCGATGGGGTCGACGGCGTTCCACAGCTCGGTGTACTGGGCCATGAACATCGCGTGCAGGCTGTTGAACATCGGCCCCGTGACGTTCCAGTGGAAGTTGTGCGTCGTCAGGTAGAGGGTGTAGGTCTCGGCCAGCAGCTTGGACAGGCCGGCGGCGACCGCAGCGCGGTCCTTCTCGCTGATGCCGATGCTGATGGACGGGGCGACGGATTTCTTGGCCATGCGGGTAACTCCAAAACGATACGGAGCGAGCCTAACGGATTCGGCTTGACCCCAGAGGCCTCTCAGCGCGGCGCACTCGCCGCCAGCGAGGCCTGCAGGGAGCGCAGCACCTCGGCCGCGATCTCGTCCTGCACCGCGAGCTGGCCGGACAACGGCCGGTCATAGGACGCCGACCAGACGACAAAGCCGGTGTCGGCCCGCACCAGCTGGGCGCTCACCCGCACGGTGGCGCCGCTTCGGCGCACGCTGCCCTCCAGCACATAGCTGACGTGCAGGCTCTGGGCGATGCTGGCCACCGGCGTGTCCTTGCCCTTGTAGGCGAACACCAGGGAGCGCGCGGGCACCCGCAGCTCGGGCTGCTGGCCCAGGCGCTCGATGAGCTGCTCGGTCATGCCGTCGGCGAAGTACTCCTGGTCCATGGCCTCGGTGAGGTCCAGGAAGGGCAGCACCGCCACGCCCTGGCGTTGCGGGGCGATGCCGCTGCCGGAAATCACCGCCGGCATCAGCTGCCAGGCCAGGCCGGTGAGCAGCAGGATGGCGAGGGCCAGGCCCCAGGGCCAGCGGCGGCGAAGGGTTGGCGCGAGAGCGGTCGGCAGGACCGGCCCAGGCGGCTCGCCCGCGTCGGACGCCGGGCTCACCAGCAGGCGGTAGCCCTGGCGCGGCGCGGTGGCAACATAGGTCGGTCGGCGCGGGTCGTCGCCCAGGGCGCGGCGCAGGGCGGCCACGGTCTGGTAGACCGAGTCCGAGCCGACCACGACACCGGCCCAGACCTGGTCGAGCAACTCCTCCACGCTGACGACCTCGCCGGGCCGGCGCGCCAGGTGCAGCAGCAGGCGCATGTGGCGGGCGTCCAGGCGCTGGGTGTCGCCGCCCTGGCTGAGGGTCAACGCCGTCGGATCCACCCGCCAGTCGCCGAGGCGAAAGGGCTGGCTGAGGTCGAGCGGCGGGGCGGGCGGGGCGAGGTCGTCCATGCGAGGTGGGCCGGGCGCCACCTCGGGACGGGCGAATGCGACAACGGCGGCCGATTCTAGAAAGCCCACGCTCGCGCTCAGGCGGCGGCAAACAGCCGGGGCCAGCGGGTCTTGAGGCCGGCCGGCGCATGGTGCCAGGCCAGGCAGAGGTAGCAGACGATCATCAGCACCGGGTATTCGCAACCGTCGACCTCGCTGCCCGACGAGAACCAGCCGTTCTGCAAATGGTGGACCGGGATGCCGACCAGGTAGATGGCCGCGAAGCCCAGGCTGAGCGGGAAGACAAGGCGCCCGCTGGCCAGCACGAGGGAGGCCAGCATCTCGTAGCCGGTGACGGCCGGCCCCAGCCAGGTGCCCAGCGGCACGCCATGGCGTTCGACATAGACGCCGAAGCCCAGCGCATCGCCATGGATGAAGCGCACCCAGCCGTGGAGGGCGACAAACAGCGCCACCGTCAGGCGCAGCAGCGTGAAAGGTTCAAGAGGGAAGCGGGAGCGGAGGTCGTTCATGGGGGCCTCTTCAGGTCGGAGGATGGCGAGGCCGGCGGGTGCCGGCGGCTCGCATCCTGCGGATTGCTCCGCTGACCGTCCTGAATTGGCCCTGATTTCGTCTGATTCAGAGTTGAAAGCCGCTCAATGACCCAGCCAGCGGCTCATCAGTGCCAGGGACACCAGGCTGCCGCTGGCGAAGACAAACCAGCCGAAGCCGCGCCGGGCGGTGCGTGCAACTTGCTTCATCGTGCGGCCCTCCCTCAGGCGTGAATGTCGAAACGGTCGAGGTTCATGACCTTGGTCCAGGCGGCGACGAAGTCCTTGACGAACTTGTCCTTGCCGTCGGCGCTGGCATAGACCTCGGCATAGGCGCGCAGCACGGAGTTGCTGCCGAAGATCAGGTCGGCGCGCGTGCCGGTGTACTTGACGGCGCCGGTCTTGCGGTCGCGGCCTTCGAAGATCTCGGCCGTGGCGTCCGTCGGCTTCCAGACCGTGCCCATGTCGAGCAGCTGGACGAAGAAGTCGTTGCTCAGCGTGCCGGGCTTGTCGGTCAGCACGCCATGCTTGCTGCCGTCGGCATTGGTGCCCAGCACGCGCAGGCCGCCGACCAGGGCGGTCAGCTCGGGCGCGGTCAGCGTCAGCAGCTGGGCGCGGTCGATCAGCAGGGCCTCGGTGGAGGCGCCCAGATTGCCCTTGCTGTAGTTGCGGAAGCCGTCGGCCAGGGGCTCGAGCGGGGCGAAGGACTCGACGTCGGTCTCGGCCTGGGTGGCATCGACGCGGCCCGGCGTGAAGGGCACTTCGACCGACACGCCTGCCGCCTTGGCGGCCTGCTCGATGCCGACGACGCCGGCCAGCACGAGGACATCGGCCAGCGAGGCCTTGCCCGAGGCCCGCTGGATCTCCATCAGCGTGGGCAGGGCCTGCACGGCCGGCTTGTTGACGGCCCAGTCCGTCTGCGGTGCCAGCGCCAGGCGGGCGCCATTGGCACCACCGCGCTTGTCGCCGCCGCGGAAGGTCGAGGCCGAGGCCCAGGCGACGGCGACGAGGTCACCGACGGACAGGCCCGAGGCGGCGATCCTGGCCTTCAGGTCGGCGATGTCGCCGGGGCTGGGGTGGAGGCTGGGCGCGGGCAGGGGGTCCTGCCAGATCAGGTCTTCCTGCGGCACCTCGGGGCCGAGGTAGCGCGCCTTGGGGCCCATGTCGCGGTGGGTCAGCTTGAACCAGGCGCGGGCGAAGGCGTTGGCGAAGGCCTGGGGGTCGCCGCGGAAGCGCTGCGAGATCTTGCCGAACTCGGGGTCGAAGCGCAGCGTCAGGTCGGTCGTCAGCATGGTGGGCTTGTGGAACTTGCCCGGGATGTGAGCGTCGGGGATGTCCTCGGGCGCGTCCTTGGCCACCCATTGCTTGGCGCCGGCCGGCGAGGTGGTGGCCTCCCATTCGAACTTGAACAGGTTGTCGAAGAAGTGGTTGCTCCACTGCGCCGGCGTCTGGGTCCAGGTGACTTCCAGGCCGCTGGAGATGGTGTCCTTGCCATGGCCGCCGCCGAAGCCGCTGGTCCAGCCCAGGCCCTGGGACTCGATGCTGGCACCTTCGGGCTCCAGGCCCTTGTGATGCTCGGGCGCGGCGCCGTGGGCCTTGCCGAAGGTGTGGCCGCCAGCGATCAGCGCGACGGTCTCCTCGTCGTCCATGGCCATGCGGCCGAAGGTGGCGCGGATGTCCTTGGCCGCGGCCAGGTAGTCGCCGCTGGCGTTGGGGCCTTCGGGGTTCACGTAGATCAGGCCCATATGCGTCGCGCCAACGCTGGCGACGAGGTTGCGGTCGCCCTCGAAGCGCTTGTCATCGGCCAGCCACTTGGTTTCGGCGCCCCAGGCCACGTCCATGTCGGGCTCCCAGACGTCCTCGCGGCCGCCGGCGAAGCCCAGGGTGCGAAAGCCCATGGACTCCAGCGCCACATTGCCGGCCAGGATGAAGAGGTCGGCCCAGGAGATGGCCTGGCCGTACTTCTGCTTGATGGGCCAGAGCAGGCGGCGGCTCTTGTCGATGTTGACGTTGTCGGGCCAGGAGTTCAGCGGCGCGAAGCGCTGCTGGCCGCGCCCGCCGCCGCCGCGGCCATCGGTGGTGCGGTAGGTGCCGGCCGCGTGCCAGGCCATGCGGACCATCTGCGGGCCGTAGTGGCCGAAGTCGGCCGGCCACCAGTCCTGGCTGTCGGTCATCAGCTTGACGAGGTCGGCCTTGAGCGCCTTGTAGTCGAGCTTGGCGAAGGCCTCCGCGTAGTTGAACCCGTCGCCGAGCGGATTGGACTTGCTCGAATGCTGGTTCAGCAGGTCGACGCGCAGCTGGTTGGGCCACCAGTCCCGGTTGCTGGTGCCGCTGCCGGCGGCATGGTGGAAGGGGCACTTGCCCGCGGGGGTCGGATCGCTCATGTCTGCTCCTGGTGTCTGGGGGAGACCGAAGCTTAATGATGACTATTGAGTTTTGGCTTTGAATAGAACTAATCTACCAATAGCCAAAATCATCATCGAGCGCGGCTCGGCGCCCGATGTTGCACCGTCTGGCCCTAAACGCCCAGCCGCGCCAGCTCGGCTTCGACCTGGGCCAGCCAGACGCGCAGGCGCTGGCGCTCCAGCAGGCCCAGCTTGGCACCCTCGCCGCTGGACGCGTTGCGGGCCGACCAGAAGCTGGCGTCCGCCGCGTCGATCTTGCGCAGCACGGCGTCCTGCAGATGCTTGAGCGCCATGGTGCGGGCGCCCAGCGCTTCGGCGCGGGCGAGCTGGCCGGAGCGCTCCAGCTGCGAGAAGTCGTCGCCGCGCAGCTGGTTCAGCACCAGCACATAGTCGAGCCGGTCACCGAAGCGGTCGAGCAGGCGGGCCAGCAGGCCCACCGAGTCGCGCCCGGCGTCCATCACATGCCAGTAGCGCACGGCCACGCCGGCCTCGGCGGCCAGGTCCAGCACGCCGGATTCGTCCATCCAGCGCGCCAGCGGCGCATGCGTCTGCGCGGCCAGGTCCACCAGCACGCGCCGGCCCGGCTCGGCCAGCGCGGTCTCGACGATGGCATCCAGCGCCTCGAAGTTGTCCACCAGCGCGGGCGAGGCGTAGTCGGCATAGAAGCGCAGCAGCGCGCCATGCGAGCGGTCGGTGTCGAAGCCGGTGAAGGGGATGGCCTGGTCGATGAGGTATTGCGCCAGCAGGCGCGACAGCAGCGACTTGCCCACGCCGCCCTTTTCACCACCCACGAAATGGATGGCACCGGCGCTGGTGTCGACAGGAGGAGGGCTCATGGCGGAAGGCGCCTGGGGCGCGCTGGGGGAGTTGGCGCGTATTGTGCGACGCAGCAATCCAACCGGCTTGCCCTTATTGCGACAGCCTTTCGACCCCGTCCAGCTGGCAGGCGTAGATGGCATTGCGCAGCGCCGCGATGGCCTCGTAGCGCGTGAAGCTGCGCCGCCAGGCGAGCACGACGCGGCGCGTCGGGATGGGGTCGCTGAAAGGCACGAAGCGCAGATGGGGTGTGCCGTCCTTGGGCACGGAGAGGGCAGGCACCACGGTGACGCCCATGCCCGAGGCGACCATGTGCTTGATGGTTTCCAGCGACGAGCCCTCGAAGCTGCGGCGTATGCCCTCGGCGTCGCTGGAGAAGCGCGCGAACTCGGGGCAGACCTCCAGCACATGGTCGCGAAAACAGTGGCCGGTGCCCAGCAGCAACATGGTCTCGCGCTTGAGCTCCTCGGCGGAGATGCTGTCCCGCGTGGCCAGCGGATGCACGGCCGGCAGCGCGACAAGGAAGGGCTCGTCGTAGAGCTGAGCCGTGGCCAGGCCCGCTTCAGGAAACGGCTCGGCCATGATGGCGCAGTCCAGCTCGCCGGTGCGCAGCATCTCCAGCAGCTTCACCGTGAAGTTCTCCTGCAGCATCAGCGGCATCTGCGGGTAGAGATCGATGGTGTGCTTGACCAGCTCGGGCAGCAGGTAGGGCCCGATCGTGTAAATGATGCCCAGTCGCAGCGCGCCGGCCACCGGGTCCTTGCCGCGCTTGGCGATCTCCTTGATGGCGCCGGCCTGGTCCAGCACCGATTGCGCCTGGCGCACGATCTCGTCGCCCAGCAGCGTCACCGACACCTCGCTGCCGCCGCGCTCGAAGATCTTCAGGTCCAGCTCTTCTTCCAGCTTCTTGATGGCGACGGACAGCGTCGGCTGCGACACGAAGCAGGCCTCCGCCGCGCGGCCGAAATGGCGCTCGCGGGCGACGGCGACGATGTAGCGCAGTTCTGTCAGGGTCATAGGGGCGAACGCTACACTGCGGCCGCCTCGGGGGCAGCCCCAGGGTTTTCACCAGGAAACTGCCATGACTGACCGCAAGCCGATGACCCTGCCGCGCCTGGCGCAGATGCACGCCAGCGGCGAGAAGATCGCGATGCTGACCTGCTACGACGCGGCCTTCGCGAGCCTGCTGGACGAAGCCGGTGTCGACATCCTGCTGATCGGCGATTCCCTGGGCAATGTGCTGCAAGGCCGCGGCTCCACGGCGCCCGTCAGCCTGGAGGACATGGTCTATCACACCTTCTGCGTGTCGCGCGGCCACAAGTGGGCCTGGATCATTGCGGACCTGCCCTTCGACAGCTATCACGTGAGCAAGGAAGAGGCCTGGAAGAGCTCGGCCGCGCTGGTGAAGGCCGGCGCCCACATGGTCAAGCTCGAAGGCGGCGGCTGGACGGCCGAAACCGTGCGCTTCATCAGCGAGCGCGGCATCCCGGTCTGCTGCCACCTCGGCTTCACACCGCAGACGGTCAATGCGCTGGGCGGCTTCAAGGTGCAGGGCCGCGACGAAGCCGGCGCGGCGCGCATCAAGCGCGAGTCGCAGGAGCTGATCGACGCCGGCGCGGCCATGCTGCTGTACGAGATGGTGCCGGCTGCGCTGGCTGCAGAGATCACCGCTGCGTCGTCGGTCCCTGTCATCGGCATCGGCGCGGGCGTGGACTGCTCGGGCCAGGTGCTGGTGCTGCACGACATGCTCAACATCACGCCCGGCCGCAAGCCGCGCTTCGTCAAGGACTTCATGGCCGGCAAGGACTCCGTGCTGGCCGCGGTGAAGGGCTATGTGGACGAGGTGAAGGCCAAGACGTTCCCGGTGAACGAGGTGCACGGGTTCTGACCATGCAAGTCATCCACACCATCCCTGAGCTCCGCGACGCGCTCGCCATCCACCGCCAACGCGGCTTCGTGCCGACGATGGGCAATCTGCACGAGGGTCACCTCGCCCTGGTGACGCAGGCCCGCGAGCTGGTCGGCCCTGCGGGCGCGGTCGTCGCGAGCATCTTCGTGAACCGCCTGCAGTTCGCGCCGCACGAGGACTTTGACACCTACCCGCGCACGTTGGCGCGCGACTGCGAACTGCTGGACGGCGCCGGCTGCGACATCGTTTTTGCGCCATCGGAGAAGGAGCTCTACCCCGAGCCCCAGGGCTACAAGGTGGTCCCGCCCCCTGAGCTGGCCGACATCCTCGAAGGCCATTTCCGTCCCGGCTTCTTCACCGGCGTGTGCACGGTCGTGCACAAGCTCTTCAACATCGTGCAGCCGACGCTGGCCGTGTTCGGCAAGAAGGACTACCAGCAGCTGATGGTGCTGCGCCGCATGACGGCGCAGATGGCGCTGCCGATCGAGATCTACGGCGGCGAGACGCGCCGCAACGAGGAAGGCCTGGCGCTGTCATCCCGCAACGGCTATTTGAGCGAGGCCGAGAAAGCGGAAGCGCTGCGCCTGTCGCGCACGCTGAAAGCACTGATCGCCCGCTGGCAGGCCGGCGAGCGTGATCTGGCGGCGATGGAGGCCGACGCGCTGCAATCGCTGCGCGATGCCGGCTGGGCGCCGGACTACCTGACGCTGCGCAGCCAGCACGACCTCGGAGCAGCCGCTGAAGGCCAGCCTCTGGTTGCGCTGGGTGCCGCCCGGCTGGGCAGCACCCGGCTCATCGACAACCTCGAGGTCAGTTGACCGCGGTCAGCTCGACGTCGAAGACGAGCGCCGCGCCGCCCGGGATCTGGCCCTGGCCAGTGGCGCCGTAGGCCAGGCTCGCCGGCAGCGTGAGGGTGCGCTTGCCGCCCACCTTCATGCCCGTGACGCCCTGGTCGAAGCCCGTGATGACCTGCAGCGGGTTCGTGCCGAGCGTGAACTGGAAGTTGCCGCTCTCGATCTTCGTGCCCTTGGTGTCGGTGACGCGCACGTCGTAGATCCAGACGGTGTAGTTCACCGTTGCCTTGCTTCCCGCGACGGCGGTCGCACCCGTGCCGACGGCCGTGTCGGTGACCTTCAGCGCAGTCACGGCATTCCAGCCATTGGGGTCGGTGTTGGCGGGTGTGCCCGAGCTGCCCCCGCCGCCACCGCAGGCGGTGAGACCGAGGCTGGCGACGAGCGCGCTTGAGGCGAGCAGGAGGGCGAAACGGCGGTTGGGAGCGAAAGACATGGGTGGGTCAACTGCAGGTGTGAGGAAGAAGCGCCACCGGTAGGCAGCGGCGCGGACTATAGCGATCGCAGGTAAACGCTTGTAAGCAGAGTCAACAAGGCCCGGCCGCAGGCGTTGAGCGAGCAGACCACGGAGATCGTCATGCACCTGCCCGCCCGCCTTGCCACCCTGATGCTTGCCCTCGGCACGGCCGCCCTGCTGAGCGCCTGTGGCGGCGGCGTGGAGGTCGAGATCGGTGGCGGCGGCGGCGGTGGCGGGGGTGGCGGCGGCACGCAGGTCCCGCGCCCCAACCCCAACCCGAACCCCACCACGCTGTCCTGCAGCGCGGCCGGCCTGGCCGCGTCGGCAGCCAGCAAATGGGGCACGGTCTGCATGCTGACGAGCAGCGGCGAGATCGTCGTCGAGCTCTACGACACCTACTCGCCGCAGACGGTTGCCAACTTCTACAAATACGTCTCGGCGGGCTTCTACACGAACACGCTGATCCACCGCGTCGACCGCGATTTCGTCATCCAGGGCGGCGGCTACACGTCGGGCATGGTCACCAAGAACGCGCTGTACGCGCCCATCAAGCTGGAGAGCAACAACGGCTTGTCGAACCTGCGCGGCACCATCGCCATGGCCCGGCGCGGCGACGCCGACTCGGCGACCAGCCAGTTCTTCTTCAACGTGCAGGACAACACCAGCCTGGACTACCAGAGCGCTGCCAACCCGGGCTACGCCGTCTTCGGCCGCATCATCTCTGGCCTGAACACGATGGATGCGATCAACGTCGTGCCCACCTACACCTACAGCCCCGCCGACATCGAGCCGCGCACCGAGGTGCTGGTCTACTGGGCTCAAAGGTTGAAGTAAGGGCTCAAGCAGGCCCGCCCGCCCCGGCCGCTCGCCATTCGTCCGCGCGGCTCGCCGTTCGTCATCCGGCAGCGGGTTACGCGCCGGAACGCCGGCAACATGCGTTTCATCACAACCTCGATGGAGACCCGCATGTCGTTCCGCAAGCGTTCCTGGATGGGCCTGTTCGGTGCTGCCGTCGGCATCGCAACCGCGCTGTACGTGAGCAACTGCCAAGCCGCCCCGGCGGCCCCGGCCGAGTTCCGCGACCTGCGCGTCGACGTCGTCGGCCAGGGCCGGCCGGTGCTGATGATCCCGGGCCTGAACAGCGCCGCCTCCACTTGGGACCAGACCTGCGCGGCGCTGCAGCCCGGCGTGCAATGCCACATCGTGCAGCTGCCCGGCTTTGCCGGCGCCCCGGCCGTGGCGACGGACAACTTCCTGAACGGCATGCGCGACCGCCTGCTGGCCTACCTGGACGACCGCAAGCTCGACAAGCCTGTCGTCATGGGCCACAGCCTGGGCGGTGTGCTGGCGCTGCAGATGGCGGCCGCCACGGCCGACAAGCCCGGCCGCATCGAGCGCCTCGTCATCGTCGACTCCCTGCCCTTTCTGGCCGGCCTGCGCGGCATGACGCCCGAGACGGCCAAGGGCGCCGCCGTGGCCATGCGCCAGCAGATGCAGTCGGCCAGCAAGGAGCAGTGGGAGGCCGGCGCCCGCCAGGGGTCCATGGGCATGAGCCGCACCCCAGCCAACAACGAGCGTGTCTACGCCTGGAGCCTGGCCAGCGACCGCGCGACCTCTGCCCAGGCCATGTCCGAGCTGTGGGCCGACGACCTGCGCCCGCTGCTGCCGAAGATCACCGCGCCGACGCTGGTGCTCGGCGCCTGGGCGGCCTACGAGCCCATGGGCTCGACGCTGGAGAGCACCCAGAAGATCTTCGAGACCCAGTACGCCGGCCTGAGCGGCGTCAAGGTGGTGATGAGCCAGCGCGGCTACCACTTCCTCATGTGGGACGATGCCGACTGGCTGGTCGGCGAGGTCAAGGGCTTCCTGGCCGCCGGCAAGTAGTCCGAGGAGCGGCGGGGGCATGAACACGCGCAGGCGCATGGCGCTGCAGGCGGTGCTGTGGGGCGGCTATGTGGCCGTGTCGCTGGCCATGGTCGCGAGCTTCCAGCCCCTCGGCGGCTCCTTCGTCTTCGTGATGGCCTGCGTCGGCGCCGGCCTGTGGGCGGCCAGTGAGGGCCTGCGCGCCCTGGCCCTGCGCCGCGCCTGGCTGGACCGGCCGCCCCACGCGTTGCTGCTGCGTCTGGCGCTGATGGCGCCGCTGTTTGCCTTGGCCGTGCAGGTCGTGCTCTACCTCGTCAACTGGGTCGGGCTCTCGCTGGGCCTGCTGCACTTCCCGCCCAACGTGCCGCATGGCTGGCTGGTGCTGCTGAGCTACGCGATGAACACCACGATCATGCTGTGGCTGTGGCTGGCCGTTTGGGTGGGCGTGCAGATGATCAACCGCTGGCGCTCCGGCGAGATCGCCAAATGGCAGGCCGAGGCCGCCGCCCGCGCGCTGGAGCTGCAGGTGCTGCGCGCCCAGATCAACCCGCACTTCCTGTTCAACGCGCTGAACAACCTGCGCGCCCTCATCAACGAAGACCCGGCCCGCGCCCGCGAGATGCTGAGCCGCCTGTCCAACACGCTGCGCCACACGCTGCAGCACAGCGCCAAGGAGCGCGTGCCGCTGGCCGACGAGCTGGCCGTCGTGCGCGACTACGTGGCGCTGGAGCAGCTGCATCACGAGGAGAGGCTGCGCGTGGACTGGCAGATCGACCCCGCCACGGCCGGCGCCAGCCTGCCGCCCATGTTGCTGCAGCTGCTGGTGGAGAACGCGATCAAGCACGGCATCGCGCGCACGGCCGGCGGCGGTGTCGTCGACATCCGCATCGGGCGCGACGGCGACAAGCTGAACATCGCCGTCGACAACCCCGGCCAGTGGAAGCCGGGCTCGACGGACAGCACCGGCCTGGGCCTGGCCAACCTGCGCGAGCGCCTGGCGCGCGCCGGCGGCGAGGGCGCGGGCTGCCGCATCGACACGGCCGACGGCCGCGTCAAGGTCAGCGTGGAGTTGATGGTATGAGGATCTACATCGTCGAGGACTCGCGCCTGGCCCGCCAAGAGCTGCGCACGCTGCTCGCGGCCATCCCCGATGCCGACATCGTCGGCGAGGCCGCCGAGCTCAGCGCCGCGCGATTGGCCATCGACACGCTGCAGCCCGAGCTGCTGCTGCTGGATGTGGAGCTGCCCGGCGCCACTGGCTTCGACCTGCTCGACCAGTTGGAGCATGTGCCGCTGGTCGTCTTCACGACCGCCTACGACCAGCATGCGCTGGCCGCCTTCGAGCGCAACGCGCTGGACTATCTGCTCAAGCCCATCGACGCTGTGCGGCTGGAGGCCGCGCTCGCCAAGGCCCGCGAGCGGCTGCGGCCCCTACCGGTTGTCGCGCCGGCTTCGGCGTTGAAGGGCGCGGACGACATGGTCTTCCTGCGCGACGGCGAGCGCTGCTGGTTCGTGCGCCTGGGCGACGTTGCCGGGTTTGAAGCCTGCGGCAACTACGCCCAGGCCTGGTTCGACGGTCAGCGCCCGCTGATCAACCGCACCCTCACCAGCCTGGAGGAGAAGCTGGACCCCCAGCTCTTCTTCCGCGCCAGCCGCAGCCACCTCATCAACCTGCGCTGGGTGCAGGGCATCGAGCCCTGGCACAACGACGGCTACCGCGTGACGCTGCGCGACGGCCACCAGGTCGAGGTGTCGCGCCGCCAGGCCAAGCTGCTGCGCGAGAAGCTGGAGCTCTGAGCCTAGACTGACGCATGCCCGCCTCCGCGCCCATCCGCCGCATCGCCATCACCACCGGCGGCGGTGACGCGCCGGGCCTGAACGCGGTGATCTGCGCCGTCACCCGGGCGGCGCTGCAGCGCGGCTGGCGCTGCGTCGGCATCCGCGATGGCTACGACGGCCTGTTGCGGCCCGAGCGCTACCCGCAAGGCGGCTGCGTGCCGCTGACGGCCGAGCGCGTCGAAAGCATCGCCGCCTTGGGCGGCACGCTGCTGGGGTCCACCAACCAGGGCGACCCCTTTGCCTTGCCGACCCTGCAAGCTGATGGCAGCGTCGTGCTGCTGGATCGCTCGCAGGACCTGCTGGACGCGCTGGCCCGCGAGCACATCGACGCGCTGGTGGCCGTGGGCGGCGACGGCTCGCTGGCCATCGCGCACCGGCTCGCGCAGCGTGGCCTGCCTGGCTTGCGTGTGGTCGGCGTGCCCAAGACCATCGACAACGACCTCGATGGCACGGTGACGACCTTCGGCTTCGACACGGCCGTCTCGTTCGCCACCGAGTGCATCGACCGGCTGCACACCACCGCGGCGAGCCACCACCGCGTGCTCGTCGTCGAGGTCATGGGCCGCTACGCCGGCTGGATCGCCCTGCACGCGGGCCTGGCGGGTGGGGCGCATGCCATCCTGCTGCCCGAGCTGCCCTTCGACTTGGGCGCGGTGGCCGAGCTGATCGCGCGGCGTGAGGCCCAGGGCCTGGGCTATTCCATCGTCGTCGTCGCCGAGGGCGCCTATCCCAGGGACGGCGCCCGCGTGCTGTGCGGGCCGGCCGAGGCCGGCCACGCCGAACGTCTGGGCGGCATGGGCGAGCAGGTCAGCCAGGCGCTGGCGCGGCTGACGGGCAAGGACGCGCGCTGCGTCGTGCTCGGCCACCTGCTGCGCGGCGGCAGCCCGACCGCTTTCGACCGCGTCGCGGCGCTGCGCTTCGGCGCCGCCGCGGTGCGCGCGCTGCAGGCCGGGCAGAGCGACGTCATGGTGGCGCTGGATGGCAACGACGTCCGCCCCGTGCCGCTGGCCGAGGTGGCGGGCCGCATGAAGGCCGTACCGCTTGGCGGCGACACCCTTGCCACCGCGCGCGACCTCGGCATCTGCCTGGGCGCTTGACGCGACCCGCTGCATCACGCGCCGCTGCAGCCTGACCCCACCGCGGTGCATCTCGTCGCCTGCCGCGCGACGCCCCGGGGCAGCCCACCTAGGCTGCGGCCTTCGTCAATTCCAACCCCGGACTCTGCATGACCCGCATCGCCTCCTTCTCCCTCGCCCTGGCCGCCTCCGCCCTGCTCAGCGCCTGCGTGTTCGCGCCGCCCATCACGACGCCGACCGACACCAACGCCGTCACCAAGATGAGCGAACAGGCGCTGGCCACCTGTGGCGCGGGCAACGTCAAGGAAGTGAACGCGAAGAGCTTCACCTGCAAGTGAGGCCTTGCAGTGAGGCGCTAGAAGATGGCGTCCAGGGCTAGCCCCCGCCCCGGTGCGCCAGGCGCCGCCAGCCGGGCCTGCAGCTCGCGCTGCAGGGCATCCAGCGGATGACCGGCGGGCATCTGCGGCGGGCGGGCCTGCGCGGCCTGCGCCAGCGCCTCAGCGGCCTCGGGCGCGCGCAGCAGCACCAGCGTGGCGGCCAGGTCCAGCCGGGCCTGCCACATCACCGGCACGGCCTGATCCGGGCTGGTGGCCAGCAGCGCGACGCGCCGGGCCAGCAATTCACGGCTGCGCGCGAAATCGCCGCGAGCCCGCAGCAACTCGCCTTCGACCTGGGCCACGCGGCTGTCCAGGCCGCGGTTCTCGCGCAGATTCAGCTCGGCGTCGCCGCGCAGCCGTGTGACGGCCTCGCCCGCGAGGTGGGTGTCCTGCAGCAGCAGGCCCGTGCGGGCCAGGGCCAGCCAGGCTTCGGCGCGCGCCGGGCCGAGCTGGCGGCGTTCGGTGTCGATCTGCGCCAGCAGGCTGCGCGCTTCGGCCAGCAGCGTCGCGGCAGGCAGGGCCTTGGCCCGTCCCTGCGCCAGCAGCAGTTCCGCCCGCGCCCCCGTGCGGGCGGAGGTGGGCGCCCCTGTGCCCTCGGCCAGGAAGGCCTCGCGTTCGGCCAGTGCCGCCGCGTGCTCGCCGCGGTCGGCGTGGTAGCCGGCCAGCGCCGGGTGCATGAAGGCGCGCATCGAGCTGCCCCGGCCGAGCAGCTGGTCGGCCTCGGCGGCAACCGCCTGCCAGCGCGCCACCAGGCCCTCGTACTGCCCGAGCTGCATCTGCATGGCCAGGGTGTTGCGGCGCAGCACGAGCACGTGGCGGCGCGCGTCGGGCGCGGGGTGGGCCCAGGCGGGCTCGGTCAGGCGCAGCTCGGCGAGCGAGTCGCTCAGCCGGCCCTGGCGGGCGTACAGCACCGACACGATGTTGTGGTGAAAGGCCCGCTCGAAGCTGTCGGGGCCGTAGGCCAGCTGGGTCAGCCCGCCGGCCTCGCCCAGGGTCAGCGTGGCGGCGTCGAACCGTCCGATCTTTGCGTAGCAGCCCACCAGCGCGTACAGCAGCTCGCGCATCTTCTCGGACTGCGCGCCGTACAGCCGGGCCACCTGCGGGCGCAGCGGCTCCAGCAGCGCGATGGCGCGCTCGTAGGGCCCCACCGGCGTGTAGAGCTGGGCCAGCTTGATGCGGCCGTCCACGGTGCGCGGGTCGTTCTCGCCGAAACGGGCGGCGCTCAGCGCGATCCACTCCTCCGCCAGCGGCGCGGCCAGGTCGAAGCGGTTCAGCGCCTCGTAGGTGGTGGCCAGCACCTTGAGCAGGCGGGCCTTGGTCTCGGGCTCGTCGTTGAACTGGGTGGCCACCTCGCGCCGGCTTTTCTCCAGCAGTTCCATGACGTTGGGCGACTGGCCGCCATGCACGTCGGGGCTGGCGCTGGAGAGCAGCTCGGTGAGATAGGTGGTGACCTGGTCGGACTGGCGCGCGGCCCCTTCGGCGCGCTTCCACTGCCAGCTGGTGGCCGCCAGCCCGGCCAGCACCGCCAGCGCCAGCGTGGCCGACAGGCTCGCGGCCAGCGCATGCCGGCGCAGCCCCAGGGCCAGCCGGTGGCGCCAGCTGCGCTGGCGGGCGCGCACCGGGCGGTGGCCGAGCCAGCGCTGCAGGTCGTCGATGAAGGCCCCCACCGAGGCGTAGCGGTCGGCGGGCTCGCGGCGCAGCGTCTGGGCCACCACGGCTTCGAGGTCGCCGAGCGCCAGCGGCGCATCGAGCGGGCGGGCGGCAGCACCGGCCGGGTCGAGCAGGGCCTCGCGCAACCGGCGCGGCTCGCCGTGCAGCAGCGCGAACTCGGTCGCGGCGCGCGGGCTGCCCAGGCCTGCGAACGGCAGCACGCCGCCCAGCATTTCGAACAGCATGACGCCGAGCGAGAACACATCCGCGCCCACGCCGACCGGCGCGCCGCTGAGCTGCTCGGGCGCGGCATAGGCCAGCGTCAGGCCACGGCCGGTCTGGCGGGTCAGCTGGCCCAGGTCGTCGTCGTCGAGCAGCCCGGCGATGCCGAAGTCCAGCAGCTTGACCACGCCGGCCTCGGTCACCATCACGTTGGAGGGCTTGAGGTCGCGATGCACGATGAGCTGCGCGTGGGCGTGTTCCACCGCGCGGGCGATCTCGACGACCAGGCGCACCCTTGACGCCACCGTGGGGCAGTTCAGGGCCACGTGGGCGGCGAGGCCGAGGCCGGCCACATGCTCCAGCACCAGGAAGGCCAGGCCGTCCGCCACGCCCGCGTCCAGCAGCCGCGCGATGCCGGGATGATTCAGGCGTGCCAGGGCCGCCCGCTCGCGCGCGAAGCGCTCGGAGAACCGGCCCGCCTGGAGGTCGCTGCGCAGCAGCTTGATCGCGGCCTGGGCCTGGTACAGCCCATCGGCCCGGCGCGCCAGCCAGACCTGGCCCATGCCGCCCTCGCCGATCTTGTTCAACAGCTGCCACGCGCCGAACTGGCGGCCGGCCAGCTCCGGCTCCGCAGGCGCGGCCTGGGCCTCGTGCTGCAGGGCGGCCAGCAGCAGGCCGTCGAAAGCGCCGCGCGTTGCTGGCGCGTCCGCTTCGGCATGGCCGAGCAGGCGGGCGACGGTGGCGGCCAGTGCGGGATCGGCGGCGTCCAGGGCCGCCAGCCACGCGGCGCGTTCGGGCGGTGCCAGGGCCAGGCCTTCGTCCAGCAGGGCCGACACCCGGGGCCAGGGGGGCGCAGCGCCCGGTGAGGTCGGGGCGCTCACCAGTACAGCGTCGCCGGCGTGGCGCCGAGCAGGTCGGTCAGCAGGGCGCGGGCCTTGAGCAGGTCGCGCTCCACCGTGCGCCGCGACACGCCGCGGATCCGCGCCACTTCGTCGGGCGGCGTGCCGGCAAAGGTCAGCATCTCCAGCAGCTCGTACAGGCCCGCATCCATCTCCTGCAGCCGGTGCAGCGCGCGTTCCAGCGCGATCAGCTCGACGACGGGCGTCACCGCCGCGGCCTCGCCCTCGGCGGCCGACAGCGTCAGCAGCACCCCGGCATCGCCGCCGCGCTTGTCGGCGCCGATGGCCCGCAGATGGTCGATCACCACCGAGCGCAGCACCCGGCCGACGTAGGCCAGGAACTGCCCGCGCGCCGCGTCCTGCAGGCCCTCGCTGTCGGCCATGCGAAGGAAGCCCTCGTGAACCAGGGCCGTGGTGTTCAGCCCTGTCAGCCCGCCCGAACGCGCCAGGCGCGCGTGGGCCAGGCGCTTGATCTCGGGGTACAGGCGCGCGAACAGCGCGTTGGAGGCACCGTCCTCACCCCGCGCGGCGCTGGCCAGCAGCTCGGTGACGGACGGGGCTGCAGGTGCGGGGCTGGAGCTCATTGGGCGCGCAGTATGGGGGGCCAAGGTGACGCTGCGAGGGACAAAGGCTTGCGGGACGGTGTCAGGGCCGCCTCGCGCCGGCGGCCTGCGGCGCGTCCGTGCCGCGGTCCAGCGGCAGGCGCAGCTCGACCCGCTGGCCCACCGGCTGCCGGACGAAGCTCACGCTGCCCTGCAGCCGCGTGACCACCTGCTGCACGATGGCCAGGCCCAGGCCGAAGCCGGGGACGCCGCGGCTGGCGTCGCCGCGGGCAAAGGCCGCCATCAGGCCGTCGACCTCGCCGGCCGGGATGCCGGCGCCCTGGTCGGTGATGCCCAGCAGCGCCGAGTCGCCGTCCAGCCGCAGCACCAGACGCACCGGCGGGCGGCCGTGCTTGAGCGCGTTGTCGATCAGGTTGACCACCACGCGCTCCAGCAGCAGCCGGTTGGCACGCTGCAGCATCAGGCGGGGGGGGGCGTGCAGCTGCAGCAGCGCGTCGTCGCGCCCGAAGCTGGCGACCGCCTGGCGCACGGTCTCGGCCAGGTCCACGGTCTCGTCCAGCGGCTGGTCGCCGCTGCGGACGAACTCGAGGAAGCTGGAGATCAGGCGATCGGCCAGGTCGACGTTGCGGGTGATGGTGGCCACGCCGCTGGCGTTGGGCGGGGTCTCGGGCAGCAGCTCGGCGGCCAGGCGGATGCGCGCCAGCGGGCTGCGCATGTCGTGCGACACCCCCGCCAGCAGCAGCGCGCGCTCGCGCTCGATGCGCAGCAGGTGGCCGGCGTAGCGGGCGAAGGCGGCGTCCAGCGCGCGCAGTTCGATGGGCGCTGCGGCGTCCAGCACCGGTGCGGCTTCGGCGTCCAGGGCCGCGGGGCTCGCGCCCGCCCAGCGCTGGCTCAGCGCGGCAATGGGCGTGGTGAGGCGGCGCACGAAGCGCAGGTTCAGCGGCACCACCACCCCCATCAGCAGGGCCAGGCCCAGCAGGGCGCGCCAGCCGATCAGGCCGGCCAACGGTGCGTCGGTGGGGTTGAGCCAGCGCGGCGTCGGCCGTGCCGCCGACGCGGGCAGACGCAGCCACAGCTGAAGCCCGGTGTCGCCATGGGCCAGCAGCACCTCGTCGGCAGGCACGCCATGGCGCAGCAGGGCCTCGCGCAGCCGTTGCGCGGCGGGCCACGCGGTCACGTCCAGCGCGTAGGCGGGCGGGGTGGCGCGAAGGCGCAGCTGGCGGGCGAGGTCGGTGGGGCTGTCAGCGTGGATGTCGCTGCTGAGTGCGTCTGCAGCCAGGGCCTGCTCAAAGCGCGGCGCCCAGATCGTCGCCATCGGTTCGGCCAGCAGCGCGTGGCGTTCGTAATTCCAGAAGACTGCCAGGCAGGCGACCACCACCACCACGATGAGCACCTGCACCCCCACCAGGCGAGTGGTGACGGAGTCGGTCACCCGCAGACGCATCGCCACGCGCAGCCGGCTGCTCAGTGCCCGCGTGGCACGAAGGCATAGCCCTCGCCGCGCACGGTGTCGATCCAGTCGACGCCGGGCATGGCGGCGTTCAGGCGGCGGCGCAGGCGGCCCACCTGCACGTCCACGCTGCGGTCCAGCGGCCGGTAGCCGCCCGCCTGCACCGCCTCGCTCAGGGCCTCGCGCGACACGGCCTGGCCCGGCTGGCGCGCCAGCGAGACGAGCAGCTTGTATTCGATGCTGGTCAGCGGCAGCACCTCGCCGTGGGCGGTGGCCTCGCGCCGGGTGAGGTGGATCTCCAGCGACCCGAACGACCACACCGCTTCCACGGGCGCCGCCGCGGGCTGGCGGCGGCGCAGCACGGCGCGCAGCCGGGCCACCAGCTCGCGCCGCTCAAAGGGCTTGGGCAGGTAATCGTCGGCACCCAGCTCCAGCCCCAGCACACGGTCGATGGGGTCGCCGCGGGCCGTCAGCATGACGATCCCGAGGCTGGGGTAGCGGCGATGCCAGTGCCGGCACAGGTCCATGCCGTTGGTGTCGGGCAGCAGCACGTCCAGCAGCAGCAGGTCGGGCATGCGCTGCTCGATGGCGCGCTGCGCATCGGCGCCGGTGCCGGCCGTCTCCACGGTCCAGCCCTCGGACTGCAGCAACTGCACCAGCATGGCCGACAGCTCGGCGTCGTCGTCGACGACGAGCAGGTGGGCGGGCTGTTGGGAGGACATCGGGGGGCGGGGTGGAGCCGGCATGGGTTGGGGGCGCCCGAGTTTCTCGCCAAAAAGCGCCCGTGCCGTCAATTGCGACAGCCTTGTCGCACAGCGTCTTGCCTTGTCGCGCCGCGACGCCTGGCGACGCCAAACGTCTGGCGATGTCGCGCTCGAAACGGCCCTTCGTCGGCAGGATTGCACGGTCAAGCCAACGGGCCCCTAGCCCCGAGGCGGCGAGGGCTGCTAGGGCCTCGCCATCCCCGGCCTGTCGCGATCGGCCGCCGAATGCGTTCTACCCAGGTAGGAAGCCTCGATCAGAGGCCGCCGTCCCTGAATCAACCCCAGGTGCTCTCATGAAGAACTCACTGTTTTCCGCGCTGCGCCGTGCCGCGGCCTGCATCGCGCTGCTGGCCCTGTCGGGCTCGGCGCTGGCCCTGTCCTGCCCGGCCGGCAAGGTCGAGCAGGGCGGGCTTTGCTACAACCCGCCGCGTGCGGGCTACACCTGCACGGCGGCGGCCTGCATGCAGGACTGCCCGAGCGGCTACTCGCCCAGCGTGCCGGGGTTCTGCCATTACCGGGGCTCGACCACCTATACCGAGCCCCCGTATCTAACAAAAAGCAGTGGCCACCCGCACCGCTGCCTGGCGCTGTATTACGGCAATTGCCGCGCCAACTATCAAATGGATGTCTGCGGTATCTGCAGCTACAAGGGCGCCTGGGATACCACCCGCGATACCTATTTCCGCGCGCCCGGCATCAGCCCGGATTTCTCGGCGGCCTTTACGCAAATTGCCTCGACGGCGCAGGCCACTTACGGCAGCTCCATCGGGCAAATCAAGAGCGGCTACGACCAGACCCTCGCCGTCGTGAATAGCGCGCTGGATGCCCTGACTTTGAAACTGTTCCAGCAGGCCGCCAAAGTCGCCATGTCGAACAACAACCTCGGCCCGTCGCTGAAAAAGACCGTCGACGCCTTCAGGGCCTCCGCGGCCACGGATGACTTGAACGACATGAAACGGGTCCTGAGCGTGGTCTCCAGCACCAAGACGTTGTCGGCAGATCAGATCAATGACGTGGGCAGCACCATGCTCCGTCTCTCGGGCAAATATGGCATGTTGTGCGGCACCGGCTGGGCGCCCGGGACGCAGACCTCGAATTTCCCGTCGAATTTCACCAACTCCTCCGGCGGTATTTATGCCGGCGTGGGCGGCGCCTATGTCGGCGGGGTCGATGGCTCCATCGGCCTGGTCCACAACTGCAAGCTCGATAGCGGCAAGATGAAGTTTGCCGTGGTCGCCAGCGTCGGTGGCTCGGTCGGCTATGCCTTCATCGCCGGGGCAGGCGTGGGGCTGCAATGGAGCCCCGGGTCGGTGGATCAACAAAGCGGCGGTTACGTCGGCCTGCTCGGCGCGGCGACTGTCGTTGACGGCAGCATCACCTGGAGTGTGGCCAATGGCATGCGCGGCGCGCAGAACGCCATTCCCGGCATCACGGCCGGAACGGGGGTGGGGGCAGGGGTTCAGGCGAGCCTGACCGGGGGGTACTCCTGGGTTGTGAACACCTTTTCATACACCGTCCCCAGTAACTAATCCAAACCACGACCAAACTACGACACACAGGGATTGACATGAACAAGCATTGCATCGATTCGACCATCCGTGTGGCTGCCCTTCGCGGTATCGCCCGGGCACCCCGGCGTTTGCCGCTGAGTATGGCGCTGGCGGCAGCCTTGGCGGCCGGATTCCTGGCGCCGAGCGGCGCAGGTGCGACGACCTTTACTTGGACGGGTGTCGGGGGTAACGCCACTTGGGGCAATGGGAAGAATTGGAGTACTCCATGCGTCGGCACACCCAACTGCACAATAGTCAACCTGGCGCCAGCAGAACATTCGTCCGTCCTTTTCAATAGCAACGTGCCTGCGACGATTTATGGCGTGCCCACTGGGAATGGTTTCGACAATATCACCTTCGGCATCAGCGCCGCTGCCACGACTTTCGAAATGGACAGCGGCGGCGGGGCGATTGGTCTCTCGGGGGGGATTGTCAATGCCAGCGGCAAAAAGCAGATTTTCAAATTCCGCATCGACGCTCAGGGTGACCAAACCTGGGATGGCGGCCCGACCGCGCTGAAGGGTGTGCAGGTCAACAATACGGGCGACCTGAACTATTCGTTGAACCTGAAAGCCGGGGTCACGATGGTGAATGTCGGCAATGTCACCACCAAGGTGGGCACCACCGGCACCGGCACCTTGACCCTTGGAATCCAGAGTTCCCTGGCGGCGCCGGAGGTGCTGCTCGGCGAGCAATATGGCAGCAGTGGCACGGTGAATCTCACGGACGCCGATGCCAGGCTCACTCCGGTGGGCAATCTGATCGTGGGCTTCGCAGGAACGGGCAACCTGAACATCCTGTCGGGTCAGGCGAGCAGCGCTCAAGCCTTCATCGGTATGAACTACGGCGGCCAGGGCACGGTGCTGATCGACGGTGCAGCGTCAAAACTGGCGGTCAGCGGCAATCTGGAGGTGGGCCGCGCCGGCACGGGCACGCTCACCGTGCAGAACGGCGGCCTGCTCTCCAGCGTCGACAGCTTCATTGGCAGGTCTTTGGGTGGCGACGGCCTGGTGGTGCTCAAGGGCACCGGCTCCAGCTGGGCGAGCAGCGGCAACCTGACGGTGGGCGATACGGGCGTGGGCAGCGTGCGGGTGGAGGCTGGCGCCAAGCTGAACAGCGTGGGCGCCACGCTGGGCAATCAGGCCGGCAGCGCCGGCCTGGCCAAGGTCACGGGCGCGCAGGCCAGCTGGACGGCCACCGGCAAGCTGCAGATCGGCAATCAGGGCGAAGGTTTCCTGAGCGTCGAGCAGGGCGGTCTGCTCAGCACCACCGGCGCCAACCTCGGTACGGTGGGCGACGCCGGCACCAGCACCGCCCTGGTGACGGGCTCGGGTTCGCGCTGGCAGTCGGCGGGCGATCTGCGCGTGGACAGCGGCACGCTGACCCTCGCCGAGGGCGGCGTGATCAACGCCGACAAGGTCAACTTCGGTGAAACCAGCGGCAGCGCGGCGCTGGTCAACCTGAGCGGCACGGGCACAGCCTTGAACGTCACGGGCCAGTTCGTCATCGGCAGCAGCACCGGCACGGGGACGGTCACCCTGGGCACGGGGGCCACCCTCAACGCCGCGGGCCAGCTCCTGATCTGGAAGGGCGGCGTGCTCAACCTCGACGGCGGCACGCTCAACGCCGGCTGGACGATCAACCAGGGCCAGGTGAACTGGAACTCGGGCACCGTCAACTTCCTCGGTGCGGCCACCACGGGCAACGGCCTGCTGGCGCACAGCACCGGGCTGGGCATGGTGAACATCAACGTTGCCGACACGCTGCAAATCCTGTCCGGCGACGACCTCAGCCTCAACGGCGGCCAGGCGAATGCCCTGGGCCTGGCGGTGGCCGGGGACCTGGCCATCGGCAGCTTCAGCCAGCTCAGCGTCGGCGCTGCGGGCGGACTCGTCAGCGGCAGCCTGCAACTGGCGGGCGGCACGATCAGCAGCGTCGGCCGCCTCGAAAGCTCAGGCCTGGTGAGCGGCTACGGCGTCATCGCCGGCACGGGCGGCTTCGTCAACAGCGGCCTGCTGCGCCAGGGCGATGGCGCCTTCGTGCTGAGCAACACCGGCACCAATCTCAACACCGGCACCTGGGAGATGCAGGCCGGGCGTTCGCTGACCCTGAACGCCGACCTGAACAACGGCGGCACGCTGGCGCTCAACGGCGGCAACGTCGTCGGCGCCGGCGTGCTCGTCAACCAGGCGGACGGCACCATCAGCGGCAGCGGGCGCATCGCCTCGGGCTTCTTCAACCAGGGCAGCCTGGTGGTGGACGCCGGTCGCTTGCAGATCGACCCAAGCTTCACCAATCGCGGCCAGATCCTGCTGGGTTCCAACGCCGCCACGCTGGCCGGCGGGCAGGTCGGCAACCACGGCCTGATCCAGGGCCTGGGCAAGATCACCAGCAACATCTCCAACGTCGACCCCATCGGCGTCATCGAGGCCCAGGGCGGCACGCTGACGCTCAGCGGGCTGATCGTCAGCCCCAACGGCGGCATCCTGGCGGCGGGCACCGGTGCCAAGCTGCTCATCAGCCAGGGCCTGGCCAGCAACGCCGGCAAGGTGCAGCTGGCAGGCGGCACGCTGGACAACAACGGCCGCACCCTCAGCAACGAGGTGGCCGGCATCATCAGCGGCTACGGCACGCTGCGCGGCGGGCTGCTGACCAACAACGGCCGCGTGCTGCTCAGCGGCGGCACCTCGGCCGTCTACACCCCGATCGTCAGCACCAACGCCAGCCAGATTGTGGCCTCGGGCAACAGCAACACCACCTTCTACGCCACGGTGGACGTGCAAAGCGGCGCCGAGCTGCGCGTGTCCACCGGCTCGGTGGCCACCTTCTTCGAGCTGGTGCAGCAGCGCACCGGGTCCAAGTTCACGGGTTCTGGCGCCAAGCGCTTTGAGGGCGGCGTGGCCGTGGGGGCCTCCCCGGGCCTGGGCACCGACGAAGGCGATGTCGAGTTCGGCGACAGCAACACCTACTTCGCCGAAATCGGCGGCACCTCGGCCTGCACGCTGGCCTGCGGCACCGACGAGGCGCTGAAGAACCGCAGCTTCGACAAGTACATCGTGGCCGGCAGCCTGACCTTCGGCGGCACGCTCAAGCTCAGCTCCTGGAACGGCTTCACGGCCCAGTCCGGCCAGCGCTTCGACCTGTTCGACTGGGGCACGGCGAGCGGCACGTTCAGCAGCATCGACGCCAGCGGCTTGCAGCTCGCGGCCGGCACGAAGCTGGACTACTCGGCCCTGTACACCACGGGCGAGATCGTCGTGACCACGGCCGTGCCCGAGCCCGAGAGCTACGCGCTGCTGCTGGCGGGCCTGGGGGTCATCGGCTTCGTGGCGCGGCGACGCGCCCAGCCCCGCGGCTGAACACGCGACCCGCCCCGGCGGCTCGCGTCCATCACCCATCCAAGGGGGTGAGGGCTTGTCGCGATCGCCCGGCGGATTCGTTCTAACCAACAGGCAGGCCTGAAAGCGTGGCTGCCCATCTCATCTGACCCATCACAGGATCTCGCCATGAACGCACTGCGCCGCGCCGCCCGCCTCACTCGCCCCTCGCCCTTCGCCTTGCGGCGTTTGCCCCTGCCGGTCGCCATCGGCCTGGCCCTGGTGGTTTGCGCCGTCGGCCCGGCGCGGGCGGCCACGGTGACCTTCAGCGGCACCCCCGGTGCGCTGTGGAGCGCTGCCAGCTCGTGGGCGAACGGCGTGGTGCCGGTCAATGGCGACGATGCCGTGGTCGGCAGCTCGAGCGCAGCGAGCAAGACCGCGACCTTCGCCTCGGTGATGACGGGCGCCGGATTGAACTCGCTGAGCCTGGACTACGGCTCCACCGTCAACCAATCGCTGGCCGCCAGCGCCATGATCGCCAAGACCGAGACCATCGGCAGCAGCCAGGCGCAGGCCTCCACCTACAACCAGTCCGGTGGGTCGAACACGACCGGCCGGCTCTACGTCGGCTACCAAGGCGCGGGCTCGGGTGTCTACAACCTGAGTGGCGGCGCGCTCAACGTCGGCACCGCCGCCTTGGCCGGTGATGTGGACATCGGCTGGAATACCGGCACCACCGGTGCCTTCAATCAAAGCGCCGGCGCGACGACGGTGCTGGGCCAATTCCGCGCGGGCTACAACGATCCCAGTACCGTCGGCACCGTGACGCTCAAGGGCGGCAGCTTCAGCGTCAGCAGTCAGGTAACGATTGGCGTGTTCGGTGCCGGCAGCTTCACCCAGAGTGGCGGCAGCGCCAATGTGGGCGGGCTGGTGCTGGGCTATCAGAACGACAGCCGGGGCAAGGGCAGCTACATCCTCAATAGCAACGACGGCGCGGCCAGCCTCACCAACGGCTATGTCGATATCGGCGTTGGCGGCGGCAGCAGCAGCTTCGCCCAATCGGGCAACACCACCCACCAGGTCACGGGCCGGCTGCGGGCGGGCAAGGCGGGCAGCTATACGCTGAACGGCGGCACCTTGAGCGCCGGCTACCTCATCACCGAGGCCGGCGGCGTCATCACCCAGACCGGCGGCACGCTGAACCTGGTCAACAGCGCCGATTCCAGCAACGCCGGCACCTTCGCCTGGACCGGCGGCCTGCTGCATTTCAGCGGCGACGCCAGCCTCGCCGACGGCGGGCTGCTGGCCAACAACCTCACGCTGGGCAAAAGCATGAGCCTGGCGGTGGACGGCATGTTCAACGCCAGCGACGCCACCAGCCTCACGCTGACCGGCGGCCAGCTGTCGGGCGGCACCCTGAACCTCTCGGGCGTGACGACCGTGGGCCGGGGCAGCTCGGTGCTGAGCACCGCGCGGCTGACCAACTTCGGCGCGCTGGCCCTGGCCGGCGGCACGCTGAGCGGCGCCGGCGTTCAGTTCAACGTTGCCTCGATGAGTGGATATGGCCGCATCGACGGCACGGGCGGCTTCACCAATGCCGCGCTGCTGAGCCAGTCCGGCGGCGACCTGGTGCTCAGCAACACGGGCGACAACTTCAACACCGGCACCTGGAATCTGCTGGCCGGCCGCCAGCTCGTGCTGAGCGGCGCTGGCCTCAACAACCTCGGCGCGCTCAAGCTCAATGACGGCATCGTGGCGGGCAACGGCATGCTCGCCAACACCGCGCAGGGCAGCATCACCGGCAGCGGCAGCATCGCCTCGAGCTTCTTCAACCAGGGCAGCCTGGTGGTGGATGCCGGTCTGACGCAGGTCGTGAACAGCTTCGTCAACCGTGGCCAGATCCTGCTGGGCAGCAACAGCGCGACGCTGTCGGGCGGCCAGATCGGCAACCACGGCGTGATCCAGGGCTTCGGCAAGATCAACAACAACATCTCCAACATCGACCCCATCGGCAGCATCACCGCGCAAGGCGGCACGCTGACGCTCGGCGGCGCCATCGTCAGCCCCAACGCCGGCCTGCTGGCCGCCAATGGCGGCGCCACCCTGCTCGTCAGCCAGGGCCTGGCGAGCAACGCCGGCAAGGTTCAGTTGGCAGGCGGCACGCTGGACAACAACGGCCGCACCCTCAGCAACGAAGTCGCCGGCATCATCAGCGGCTACGGCACGCTGCGCGGCGGGCTGCTGACCAACAACGGCCGCATGCTGCTCAGCGGCGGCACCTCGGCCGTCTACACACCGATCGTCAGCACCAACGCCAGCCAGATCGTGGCCTCGGGCAACAGCAACACCACCTTCTACGCCACGGTGGACGTGCAAAGCGGCGCCGAATTGCGCGTCACCACCGGCTCCGTGGCCACCTTCTTCGAGCTGGTGCAGCAGCGCACCGGCTCCAAGTTCACGGGATCGGGCGCCAAGCGCTTCGAGGGCGGCGTGGCCGTGGGGGCCTCCCCGGGCCTGGGCACCGACGAAGGCGATGTCGAGTTCGGCGACAGCAACACCTACTTCGCCGAAATCGGCGGCACCACGGCCTGCACGCTGGCCTGCGGCACCGACGAAGCGCTGAAGAACCGCAGCTTCGACAAGTACATCGTGGCCGGCAGCCTGACCTTCGGCGGCACGCTCAAGCTCAGCTCCTGGAACGGCTTCACGGCCCAGTCCGGCCAGCGCTTCGACCTGTTCGACTGGGGCACGGCGAGCGGCACGTTCAGCAGCATCGACGCCAGCGGCTTCCAGCTCGCGGCCGGCACGAAGCTGGACTACTCGGCGCTGTACACCACAGGCGAGATCGTCGTGACCACCGCCGTGCCGGAGCCCGAGAGCTACGCGCTGCTGCTGGCGGGCCTGGGCGTCATCGGCTTCGTGGCGCGCCGACGCCGGATCTGAGTTCAGGCTTTCAGGAACTCCGCCTTCGTGCCCAGCCAGCGCCGCACCTGCGCCGCCGCGCTAGACGGGTGGCGGTCCAGCAGCTCGGGGGCGAGCTGGCGGGCTGCCACCAGCAGCGGCGCATCCTCCTGCAGGTCGGCAAACCGCAGCAGCTCCGCACCGCTCTGGCGCGAGCCCATGAACTCGCCGGGGCCGCGGATGTCCAGGTCTCGCCGCGCGATCTCGAAGCCGTCGGTCGTCTCGGCCATGGCCTTCAGGCGCGCCTTGCCGGTGTCGGACAGCGGCGGGCTGTAGATCAGCACGCACACGCTGGCCTTCGAGCCACGGCCCACGCGGCCACGGAGCTGGTGCAGCTGGGCCAGGCCGAAGCGCTCGGCATGCTCGATGACCATCAGGCTGGCATTGGGCACGTCCACGCCGACCTCGATGACGGTGGTGGCCACCAGGACGCTCATCGCGCCGCTGGAGAACTGGGCCATCACCGCGGCCTTCTCGGCGGGCGGCATGCGGCCGTGCAGCAGGCCTACGGCGGTGCCGGCCAGCACTTCGCTCAGCTCGGCATGCGTCTCGGTCGCGTTGCGCAGGTCCACCGCCTCGCTCTCCTCCACCAGCGGGCAGACCCAGTAGACCTGGGCGCCGTCCGCCACCGCGCCGCGGATCTTGTCGAGCACGTCGTGGCGCTTGGACTCCGTGAACACCTTGGTCACGATGGGGCTGCGGCCGGGCGGCAGCTCGTCGATGGTGGACACGTCGAGGTCGGCGAAGTAGGTCATCGCCAAGGTGCGTGGAATCGGCGTCGCGCTCATCATCAGCAGGTGAGGCTCGAGGTCCATGGCCTTGAGCTTGTTCCTCAAGGCGAGGCGTTGCGCCACGCCAAAGCGGTGCTGCTCGTCGATGATGGCCAGGCCCAGCTTGGCGAACTTCACCTTGTCCTCGATGACGGCATGCGTGCCGATGACGAGCTGAGCGCCACCCGAGGCGGCTGCGTCCAGCATGGCCTGGCGGGCCTTGCCCTTCACGCTGCCGGTGATCCACGCCACCTTCAGCCCCAGCGGCTCGAGCCAGCTGATGAGCTTGCGGAAATGCTGCTCGGCCAGGATCTCGGTGGGCGCCATCAACGCGCACTGCCAGCCGGCGTCGATGGCGACCGCAGCGGCCAGCGCCGCCACCACCGTCTTGCCCGAGCCCACGTCGCCCTGCAGCAGCCGGTGCGTCGGCTGAGGCCGGGCCAGGTCATGCGCGATCTCTTCGGACACGCGCTGCTGCGCGGCCGTCAGCTGAAAGGGCAGCGCCGCCAGCAGCTTCTCGTGCAGGCCACCGGGTCGCGCGCGCAGGGCCGGTGCCACCAGCAGCGCTCGCTCGCGCTGGGCCTGCAGCTGCGACAGCTGCTGGGCCAATAGCTCCTCGAACTTGAGCCGTTGCCAGGCGGGGTGGCTGTGGTCTTCCAGCGCGGCGAGCGACGCGCTCGGCGGCGGGTGGTGCAGATACTGCAGCGCATCCTTCAGGCTGGGCAGCCCGCGCGGCACGACGGCGGCCGGCAGCAGCTCGCGCAGGTCCGCCCGCGCCAAGCCCGAGGCCACGGCCTTGCGCAGATAGGCCTGCGGCAACTGGGCCGAGGCCGGGTAGACGGGCGTCAGCGATTGCGCGAGCGGCGTGTCGTCATCCACCACCTTGACGACCGGATGCACCATCTCCCGGCCGAAGAAGCCGACCCGCGCCTCGCCGCGCACGCGCAGCCTCTGGGCGGCCGACATCTGCTTCTGCTGCGACGGGTAGAAGTGCAGAAAACGCAGCAGCAGCGTGCCGGAGTCGTCCTTCAGGCGCACCAGCAGCTGGCGGCGCGAGCGCAGTTCCACCTGGCAGTCAACGACGGCGCCCTCCACCTGCGCTGGCTCGCCCTCGCGCAGTGCGGCGATGGGCGTGAGCCGCGTCTCGTCCTCGTAGCGCATCGGCAGGTGCAGGGCCAGGTCGATGTCGCGCACGAGGCCGAGCTTTTCCATCGCCTTTTGCGGCGCAGACTTGGGTTTGTCCTGGGGCATGTCCTGAGGCTGCGGCGGCGCGGTCATGGCCGGCATTCTGGCGGCATGGAATAGTTGGCCGCCCCCGCGTGTTTACCGTCATGTCACTTCCCTTTTCCGTGAGACCCGACATGAACCTTCGCTTCCTCCTCGCCGCAGCCGCGTTGCTGCTCGTCGCTGCCTGCGCCTCCGCGCCCCCGGCGCCCGCCAACGTGGCCGATGGCGTCCTCGTCGGCGCCAACGGCATGACGCTCTACACCTTCGACAAGGACAGCGCCGCCAGTGGCAAGAGTGTCTGCAACGGCCCCTGCGCCACCAACTGGCCGCCGCTGGCCGCCGCCGCGGGGGCTGCCGCGAGCGGCGACTGGAGCGTCATCACCCGTGACGACGGCAAGACGCAGTGGGCCTACAAGGGCAAGCCGCTGTACTTCTGGGTGAAAGACCAGAAGCCTGGCGACCGCACCGGCGACGGCTTCAACAAGGTCTGGCAGCTCGCCCGGCCCTGAGTTCCAACATCCCGCCATGGCCGTCGAACAGCTGCTCGCCCACATCCCGGCCCTGCGCCGGTATGCCCGGCTGCTGACCGGCGACGCCACGCGGGCCGACGACCTCGTGCAGGACACGCTGGAGCGCGCCTGCCGGAAATGGAGCCTGTGGCGCCCGGGCACCGCGCTGCGGCCCTGGCTGCTGTCCATCATGCACAACCTGCATGTCAACCAGCTGCGCGACTGGCACCTGGACGACGGCCACGCGCTGCTGGACGATCAGCCCGAGCGGCCCGATACCGCCGCGCCGGCCGGCGAGCGGCTGGACCTGGAGCGGGCGCTTGCGGCGCTGCCGCCGGGCCAGCGCGCGGTGATGCTGCTGGTCGCTGTGGAGGAATACACCTATGCCGAAGCCGCCGAGATCCTGGCGCTGCCCATTGGCACCGTCATGTCGCGCCTGCACCGTGGGCGCGAGCAGTTGCGCCAGCGCCTGGCCCCGAGCTTCCCGCCTGCCAGCGCCCAGATCGTGAACCTGGCGCGGATGAAACGATGAGCCAGCCTTCCCACCCCAACGACCCGTCGCTGCCCGAGGACGAGGCCCGGCTGCATGCCTTCGTCGACGGCCAGCTGCCGCCCGACGAACGCGCGGCCGTGCTCGAACAGCTGCGCGCCGACCCCGCCGCGGCGGCCCGCGTCGCCCAGTGGCAGGCCCAGCGCCATGCACTGCGCAGCCTGGCCCGCGACTGGCCGCTGGACGAGACGCCGCCCGACCTCGGCGCCATCGTGCTGCGCGGGGCGGCCGCCCGCCGCTGGCGGCTGTACTTGCCGCAGGCGCTGGCCGCCGGCCTGTTGCTGACGCTGGGCGTCTCCGGCGGCTACCAGTGGGGCCGGCACGACGCCGGCACACCCGCCTGGCCGGCCGCCTCGCTGGCCAGCCGCGCCACCGGCGTGCCCGAGTTCGCCCGCGAGGCCGGCGTGGCCTTCGCCGTCTACAGCGCCGAGAAGCGTCACCCGGTGGAGGTCTCCGCCGCCGAGCAGGAGCACCTCGTGCAATGGTTGAGCAAGCGGCTGGGCCGCCCGCTCAAGGTGCCGGTGCTGACCGACCGCGGCTACGCGTTGCTCGGCGGGCGGCTGCTGCCCGGGGACGCGACCCAGCCCGGCAGCCCGCGCGCCCAGTTCATGTACGAGAACGCCGACGGCGACCGACTGACCCTGTTCGTCGCCGTCTTCGCGCCCGGCGCCACGCCCGCGGGCGCGGAGTTCCGGCTGCTGCAGCAGGACGGCCGCACGACGCTCTACTGGGCCGACGGCGACTTCGGCTATGCCCTCAGCGCCCAGCCCTCCACCGAACTGCAGCCGCTGGCGCAGCGGGTGCACAGCCAGCTCGCAGGGTGAGGTTCAGCGGAAGTAGCGCTGCCTGAGCCGCTCGTAGCGCCCGTCGCGCCGCAACGCATCCAGCGCCGCCTGCAGCCGGCGCACGAGCGCCGGGTCGGCGTCGGGGCGCAGACCGTAGAAATAGCTGCGCGTCGCGTCCTGCTCCATGACCGGCTGCAGCGTGCCGTAGGGCAGCTGCAACTGGCGCAGGTTCCACGCCGCAGCCCAGTCCAGCAAGGCCACGTATTCCATGCGGCCGGCGAGCAGCTTGCGCACGTTGGTGGCGTCGTCCAGGCCGTGTTCGAGCTGCTGGCCCGGCCTGAGCCCGGCGGCCTGCAGCTGGCGGTCGGCCGCGGAGTCGCGCACGACGCCGATGCGCGCCGTGCCCAGCTCGCTGAGCTGCGCCAGCGCCAGATCGCTGCGGCTGGCCAGCTTGTAGAGCAGGATGCGCCGCTGCGCGATCGGCCCGACCCACTGGAACTGCGCCTCGCGCTCGGGCGTGCGTGTCAGCGAGAACAGCACGCTGTGGGTGCTGGCTTCGGCCACCTGCATGGCCCGCTGCCAGGGCAGCACCTGCAACTCCAGCCGGATGCCGGCGCCGGCGGCCATCAGCCGCAGCAGCTCGACGCTGAAGCCCTGGGCGCCACCCTCGTCCTGGTAGTTCAGCGGCGGCAGGTTCTCGGTGATGCCCAGCAGCGCCGCGTCATCGGCCGCGGCGACGGGAAGTCGCGCACCGAGGAGGACGGGCAGGGCGAGGCAGGAGCGGCGTTTCAAGGCGGCAGGGTCCGGGGCCGGGCGAGTCTAGGGGGCCCGGATGACAAACCTTTGCAGGCCGCGGTGAGGGATGTGCGGTTTCCCTCGCGCGGCTCGCTCCCTGCGCGCTCAGCTCGGTGTGGGCACGCCGGCCATGCGGTCGTGGGCGAGGAAGAACTGCCGCGCCATCGCCAGCATCTGGCCCTGGCTCAGCTCCGCGGCGGGCCGGTAGTCGGCGATGCGCGGGGCCAGCTGGGGCCGGTGCGCCTCGACGTAGTGGCGGAACTGGCTGATGACCACGTGCGAGCCCGTCACCAGCACCTCGGGCGTGTCCTGCAGTGCCTGGCAGAGGGCCTCGAAGAGGGCGTGCTCGCGGCGTTCGTCGTGCCCGTGGCTGTGCCGCTCGTGGGCCTCGATGCGGGCGGCATGGACCTGGTGGGCATCGAAATGCAGCACCTGGGCGTGGTGGTGGTCGAGGTGGGCGATGGCGTGGAACATCTTGGGGTCTCCAGGGAAATGCGGGGGGTGGGTCAGCGGGCGGCTTCGGCCGCGGTCTGGCAATCGACGCAGCGCAACGCCTGGGGCTGGTGTTGCAGCCGGTCGAAGGGGATGACGGCGGCGCAGTCGATGCAGCGTCCGTAGCCGGGGGTCTTCAGGCGCATCAGCGCGTCGTCGATGGCCTGCAGTTCAGTCAGCAGATGGTCGTCGCGTGACTGGTCGAGCTCGCGGTCGGACCCGTGCTCGCGCAACTCGCGCGGGTCGTCTTCCAGCAGCGCCGCGGCATGGGCCAGCCGGTCGCTGCCGCCGCGCTGAGCCTGCAGGGCGGCTTGCGCGCGCTGCTGCGCCAGCCGCAGTTCGCTCTCCAGCAGCGCATGTTGTCCGGGGGTGAGGGCAGTGGTCATGGAAGCTCCTTGCGCTCATGCTGGCACCGCACCGGTGGCGCCGCCTTGAGCTGCATCAAGGCGCGGCGATGGGAGAATCCCGCTTCCTTTGGCACGGGTCTGTCCGGCCCTCAAGCGCGTCCATGACTCTCTCTGCAGCGTCGGCCCACACGGTCGCCGATTTCGATTTCGACCTCCCCCCCGAACTGATCGCCCAGCACCCGGCCGCCGAGCGCAGCGCGTCCCGGCTGCTGGACGCCACTGGCCCCGAGCCCGTGGACCGTGTCTTTCGCGAGCTGCCGGACCTGCTCGCGCCGGGCGACCTGCTGGTGTTCAACAACACCAAGGTCATCAAGGCTCGGCTCTTTGGCGTCAAGGCGACCGGCGGCTCGGTGGAGGCGCTGGTCGAGCGCGTGCTGCCCGGCAAGTCCGTAGACCCCCACGCAGACGCTTCGCGTCCACTGCCCCCCGAGGGGGCTCTGCCGGCTCGGGGCGGCCCAGCGCCGGCAGGTGAGGTCTGGATGCACCTGCGGGCCAGCAAGAGCCCCAAGCCCGGCAGCCGGGTGCGCTTTGCCGACGCCTTCGACGCCGAGGTGCTGGGCCGCTGCGGGCCGGACAACGGCCTCTTCCATCTGCGCTTTGCGGGCGACCCCTTCGCGCTGCTGGAGGCCCACGGCCATGTGCCGCTGCCGCCTTACATCGCCCATGCCGACGGTGAAGACGATGTGCGTCGCTACCAGACCGTGTTTGCCAAGGAACCCGGCGCCGTCGCCGCGCCGACGGCGGCCCTGCACTTCGACGACGCCTTGCTGGCCCGCCTGGCCGAGCGCGGTGTCGAGCAGGCGCACGTGACGCTGCACGTCGGCGCCGGCACCTTCCAGCCGGTGCGCGTGGAGCAGCTGCGCGACCACAAGATGCACAGCGAGTGGTTCGAGGTGCCGCAGTCCACGGTGGATGCCGTGGCCGCCTGCCGGGCACGCGGCGGTCGGGTGGTGGCCGTGGGCACGACGACGCTGCGCGCGTTGGAGTCCGCGGCGCGTGGCGGGGAGCTGCAGGCCGGTGCGCGGGAGACCGACATCTTCATCACGCCGGGCTTCGAGTTCCGCGTCGTGGACCGCCTCGTCACCAACTTCCACCTGCCCAAGAGCACGCTGATGATGCTGGTCAGCGCGCTGGCCGGCCACGCGCGGGTGATGGCGCTGTATCGCCACGCGATTGAGCAGCGGTACCGCTTCTTCAGCTATGGCGACGCGATGCTGCTTTCGCGCGCCCAGGCGACGCGGCCCTGAGCCACGTCGTCGATGGCCGCCGTGAAGGCCGCGCGGGCCGTCACCGGCAATGAAAACCGCATGCCGACGCGCGCCGCGTGCGTCACATCGACGAGCTGCGCGCCGTGCTGCTCGGCCAGCCTGCGCAGCCGGCCTTCCAGCTCGTACGGCAGCTCGCAGCCCAGCTCCACCTGGGCCACGCGCTCCACCTTCTCGGCCGTCAGCAGCGCCTGGGCGATGCAGTCGGTGTAGGCCCGCACCAGGCCGCCCGCGCCGAGCTTGACGCCGCCCCAGTAGCGCACGGCCGTGGCCAGCACGCCGTCCAGACCCTGGTGGCGCAGCACCTCCAGCATGGGCCGGCCGGCGGTGCCGCCGGGCTCGCCGTCGTCGTTGGCGGCCGAATGCCCGCCGGCCAGCAGCGCCCAGCACACGTGGGCGGCGCCGGGGTGCTCGGCGCGCAGCTCGGCCACCCGGGCCAGCGCCGCCGCGCGGTCGGCGCAGGGCTCCACGCGGCCGAGGAAGCGGCTCTTCTTGACGACGAGTTCGTGCTGCGCCGGCGCGGCCAGGGTCAGGGGCATCGCGGGATTGTCCCCGCCGCCGCAAGACGGCCTGCCCCCGTCAGGGTTCGTCGGAGATGGTGACGGCGCGCGCAGCGGCCTCGCTCATGTAGCGCCGGGTGATGGCGCGCACGGTGCCGTCGGCCAGCATGGACTGCAGCGCGCGGCGCAACCGCTGGCGGTCGCCCTCGGGCATGCGCAGCGTCATGGCCAGGCCGGCGAGGGAGCGGTCCTGAGGCGCCACGTCCAGCGGCGTCCAGGCTTCGCCGGCGTCGAAATGGGCCTCGATCTCGGCCCACGAGGGAGGAAGCGCCAGCATGGCCTGGGCGCGGCCGGCCCGGGCCATGCGCAGCAGCGTGGGGAAGTCTGCGACCTCGTGCACACGGTCCTGGGCGCGCAGCCGCTTGAGTGCGGCGTCCAGCGTCGCGCCGTGCACATAGCCCTTGACCGCGAGGAGGTGCAGCGTCGGGTCGGCCTCGAAGGCTGCCAGGCTGCGCACGCGGGCCGCCACGTCTCGGCGCAACATCAGGTGGTAGCGACCCTGCGCGTAGGGCACGAACTCGGCAAAGGCCCGGCGCTCGGGCGTGGGGACGGCCGACAGCGTGAGGCTGACCACGCCGGTGCGCATCTGCTCCCAGATGCGCACGCGCGACTCCACCACCAGGCGCAGCTCGCAGCCCGAGCGGCGCGCGAGCTCGTCGAACATGTCCTTGTCGATGCCCTCCCAGCGTTGGTCGGGCGCCTCGCGGAAGAAGGGCGCATAGGGGTAGAGCGCCGCCACGTGCGGGCCGCAGGGCGGCTCGGCAGCGGCCACCGACGCCGCGACGCAGCACGCCGGCAGGCCGGCCCGACCCCAGTGACGCCATGAACCCCAGCGCATCTCGTTTGCTTGTTGTTGTTTGGAACTCCGCGTTCGAGGCTAGCCGCAGTTCCCGGCCGCTGGCATCGATTGCGACCCGCATGATGCCAGCCTGAGACAATCCTGCCCCCATGCTGAAGTTCGAACTCCTCAAGACCGAAGGCCGTGCCCGCCGCGGCACGCTCACGCTCAACCATGGCGTCGTGCAGACGCCCATCTTCATGCCCGTGGGCACCTACGGCACGGTCAAGGGCGTCACGCCGCGGTCGCTCACCGAGATGGGCGCGCAGATCATCCTGGGCAACACCTTCCACCTGTGGATGCGGCCGGGCCTGGACGTCGTTCAGCAGTTCGGCGGCCTGCACCGCTTCGAGAGCTGGGACAAGCCCATCCTGACCGACTCCGGCGGCTTCCAGGTCTGGAGCCTGGGCGCGATGCGCAAGATCAGCGAGGAGGGCGTCAAGTTCGCCTCGCCCGTCAACGGCGACAAGCTCTTCCTGACCCCCGAGGTCAGCATGCAGATCCAGACGGTGCTCAATTCCGACATCGTCATGCAGTTCGACGAGTGCACGCCCTACGAGAGCAAGGGCGTGCTGACGACCGAGCGGGAGGCCAAGTCGTCGATGGAGCTGAGCCTGCGCTGGGCCAGGCGCTGCATCGCCGAGTTCGACCGGCTGGAGAACCCGAACGCGCTGTTCGGCATCGTGCAGGGCGGCATGTTCACGAACCTGCGCGACGCCTCGCTGGCGGGCCTGACCGAGCTGGACCTGCCGGGCTACGCCATCGGCGGCCTGTCGGTGGGTGAACCCAAGGCCGAGATGCAGCGCATCCTGGGCCACATCGGCCACCAGCTGCCGGCGAACAAGCCGCGCTATCTGATGGGCGTCGGCACGCCGGAAGACCTGGTGGAAGGCGTGAGCCAGGGCATCGACATGTTCGACTGCGTGATGCCCACCCGCAACGCCCGCAACGGCCATCTGTTCACCCGCTTCGGCGACCTGCGGATGCGCAACGCCCGCTACAAGAACGACGAGAAGCCGGTGGACGAGACCTGCAGCTGCGAATGCTGCGCCGGCTTCAGCCGCGCCTACCTGCACCACCTGGACCGCTGCGGCGAGATGCTGGGCCCCATGCTGACCAGCGTGCACAACCTGCACTACTACCTGGCCCTGATGCAGGAGATGCGTGACGCGCTGGACGCGGGGCGCTTCGAGGCCTGGCGGGCGCAGTTCCACGCGGACCGGGCGCGCGGGGTCTGACTTCTTGGTAAACGCCTTGGCGGCCCCAAGATAGCGGCATGCTGAAAGCCCTGCTCGCCCCGCTGCGCTGGATCTTCCGCGTCGTCTTCGCGCTGCTCATCCTGTTCGAGGAATGGGGCTGGGAGCCGCTGCGGCGCGTCTTCGCGCTGCTGGCCAGGCTGCCGGTCATCCGCCAGGTCGAGGCCCTGCTCAAGCGCCTGCCGCCGCGCTGGGCCTTTGTCGTGCTGCTGCTGCCCAGCCTGCTGATCCTGCCGGTCAAGCTGGCGGCGGTGTGGCTGGTGGCCAAGGGCCACGCGATCCTGGGCGTGCTCATCATCATTGCAGCCAAGCTGTTCGGCACGGCGTTGCTGGCCTGGCTGTTCCAGCTCATCCAGCCGGCGCTGATGCAGCTGCCCTGGTTCGCCCGCTTCTATGCGCGCTGGACGGCCTGGAAGGCCGAGCTGCTGGCCTGGGTGCGCGCCAGCGCGGCCTGGCGCACGGCGCGCGCGATCAGGCTGCGTGTGAAGCGGCTGTTCAGGCGCGCACGAGAGGCGCCGCCGCCTTCGGTCTGAACTGCAGCCGCTGCTCGCGCTGCACGTCGATCTCGGCCCGGATGGTGGCCAGTTCCGCCTGGCGCTCGTCGCGGTAGAAGAGGTTGTAGGCCTCGAACGGAATGAGGCGACCGTCCGGCCTTGCGATGTGGATGCAGCTCTTCTTCAGCGCGCGGATGTCCAGCGACTGCGCGTCCATGAACTGCACGATGAGCACGCGGAAGACGTCGCGGTAGCTGAGCTGGGGCGCGTCGATCTTCGGCAGGCAGCACAGCAGCTCGGACAGGCAGTTGGACTGGCTCTCGGGCGAGTGGTTGGTTGAGAACAGCTTGAAGACCGAGGCCTTCAGCGCCGGGTCGCCCTCGAAGACGATGGTGCTGCGGTCGCCACTGAGCAGCGTGGCGGCGTCGAGGTAGCGGGTCAGCGGCACCAAGCCATTGGGGCTGCGCAAGGCATAGGCCATCGCCAGCGTGTCGGGGTTGCAGGGCACGGGCAACACGTCGGCCAGCGTGAAGATGCCGCTCTGCGCGGCAATGCGGCGGCGCAGTTCGCTGACCGTCAGCCGGTGCCTGGCGGCGTCGTAGGCCTCGACGCGGCCGGCGTTCTGGATGGGCTGCAGCGTCACGCCGCGCACGCAGGCGTAACTCTGGCCGTGGCGGATGACGTCGCCGATCTCGTCATCGTTGATGCCGCGCTTGACGGTCATCACCAGCGTGGTCGACAGGCCCAGCGCGTCCAGCCGGGCCAGCGCCGCGTCGTGGGGCCCGCGCAGGTCGGCGCCGCGCAGGTCCATCAGCGCCTCGCGCTTGAGCGAGTCGAACTGCAGGTAGACCTCCAGCCCCGGCGCATACGTTGCCAGCCGCTCGGCAAAGGCCGCGTCCTGGGCGAGGCGCAGGCCGTTGGTGTTGACCATCAGGTGCTTGATGGGCCTGGCCTTGGCGGCGTCCAGGATGTCGAAGAACTGCGGGTGCAGCGTCGGCTCGCCACCCGAGATCTGCACGACGTCGGCCTCGCCCTCGCTGGCGACGATGGCGTCCAGCATCGTGATGACCTCGTCCATCGAGCGGTGCGTCAACCGCTCCGGCCCCGAGGCGGCGTAGCAGGTCGGGCAGCGCAGGTTGCAGTGGTCGCTGATCTCGACGATGGACAGGCAGCTGTGCTGCATGTGGTCGGGGCACAGGCCACAGTCGTAGGGGCAGCCGTATTTCATCGGCGTGGCGAAGCGCTTCGGCATCTCGGGCGGCTTCACGAAGACCTCGCGGCACTGCCGGTAGTAGGCCGCGTCGTCGCTGACGAGCACGCGCTCGGTGCCGTGGGCCGGGCACCACTTGTCCATGTAGACGTGATCGTCCTTGATGAGGATCTTGGCCTCGCAGGGGCGCAGGCAGGTCGTGCAGACGGACTGCGTCGTGTCGTAGAACAGGTAGGGGCGGACTTTGCGGGTCATGGCGTGGCGCGGGAAGCCCGCAACGTGAGGGGCAGGTAGACGGCAAGCGCGACGAGGCAGGTCCACTGGATGCCCGACAGGCCCAGCGGGTAGGCGACGGGCACGGGCTTGAGGAATTCGATGGCGAAGCGCCAGAGCAGGTAGCTGGTCAGGAAGAGCTTGAACGCCAGGCCCGGCACCTTGAGGCGGGCGCGGTGCAGCGTGAGGCCGAGGCCGAGGGCGAGCACGACGGCGATCTCGTAGAGCTGGGTCGGGTGGCGCGGCAGGCCGTCGCCAAAGTCCACGGCCCAGGGCTGCGTCGTCGGCAGGCCATAGGTGTCGTCCTGCAGGCCGGCGAGGAAGCAGCCGATGCGGCCCAGGCTCAAGCCGATAGCAATGGGCAGCACCATCGCGTCGCCGGTGCTGCGCGTCTGGCCGTTCAGCTTCTTGGCGATCTCCACGCCGATGAGGCCGCCGAGCAGGCCGCCGACGATGCTCTGGCCGGGCCAGATCAGCGCGCGGCTTTGCCACAGCGTCTCGGCGATGTCTGGTCGCTCGATGAGGAAGACGAGCTTGTTGCCCAGCGCCGCGCCGAGCAGCAGGCCGACCAGCACGCCGAAGTTGCCTGGCGCCAGCGCGCCGCCACGGTGCTGCTGCTTCAGGGTTCGGCGCCACATCGCCGCCCCCAGCCCCATCCCGGCCCAGGCGAAGGCGCTGTGTACCCAGGCGGCGGTGCCAGCGCTGCCAATCAGACGTACCACCACTTCCAGAGCTTGCGTCCGCACCACCACGCCGCGCCGCCGCCGATCAGCAGGCTGGGCACGGCGAACACGAGCATGGCGCCAGAGAAGTTCTCCGGCCCGCCATCGGACAGGCCCGACAGGCCCATCACTGAGAACACTGCGCCGCACAGACCCGCCAGGCCGAAGCCCAACGTGCCCGCCATCAGCAGGCCGATCAGCACCACCCGACCAACGGTGGACCCGGTTTGCTCGCTCATGCTGGCATCTCCTTCAACAGCGCCTGCACGCGCGACTGCAGGCCATCGGGCGACACGCCCGCTGCCGACATGGGGTCATCCACCTTCAGGCTGATCCGGCTCCACAGCCCCCGCCGCATCGGCTTGACCATGGCCTTCCCGCCCTCCACACGCGAGAAATAGCTGCCCCACAGATTGCCCAGCGCCATCGGGATCACGGGCACTTCAGGCATGCCTTCGATGAGCTTCATGACGCCACCCTTGAAGGGCTGCAGCTCGCCGTCGCGCGTGATGCCACCCTCGGGAAAGATGCAGACCATCTCGCCGTCGGCCAGCACCGCACGTGCCGCGGTGAAGGCGGCCTCGTAGGTGGCCGGATCGCTCTTCTGCGGCGCGATGGGGATGGCCTTGGCCAGCTTGAACATCCAGCCCAGCACGGGGGTTTTGAAGATCTGCGCGTCCATCAGGAAGCGGATGGGGCGGGGGCTGGCGGCCATGAGCAGCACGGCGTCGACGAAGCTCACGTGGTTGCACACCAGCACGGCCGCGCCGGCGGTGGGCAGGCGTTCGTCATGGACGACACGGAAGCGGTAGACGATGCGCGTCAGCACGAAGGCGATGAAGCGCAGCAGGTACTCCGGCACGATCAGGAAGATGTAGAACGCGACGACGGCGTTGGCGATGCCGACGGCCAGGAAGATCTGCGGGATCGTCAGGCCTGCACTCAGCATCGCGCCGGCGATCACCGAGCTGGCGATCATGAAGACCGCGTTCAGGATGTTGTTGGCCGCGATGATGCGCGCGCGGTGGCTGGGTTGGGCGCGCAGCTGGATCAGTGCATACATCGGCACGCTGTACAGGCCCGCGAACAGGGCCAGCAGCGTCAGGTCGGCCAGCACGCGCCAGTGCGCCGTCACGGCCAGGAAGCCACTGACGCTGTAGGGCGCACTCGCCGGCAGGCCGGTGGCAGCGAAGTACAGGTCGATGGCGAACACGCTCATGCCGATGGCGCCCAGCGGCACGAGGCCGATCTCCACGTGGCGCTTGGACAGCATCTCGCACATCAGCGAGCCGATGCCGATGCCGATGGAGAACACCGCCAGCAGCAGCGACGCGACCTGCGGGCTGCCGTGCAGCACTTCCTTGGCGAAGGCCGGGAAGTTGCTCAGGAACACCGCGCCGAAGAACCACATCCACGAGATGCCCAAGAGGGACCGGAACACCGCCAGGCCTTCGTGCGCGATCTTCAGGTTGCGCCAGGTCTCGGTGAAAGGGTTCCAGTTGATGACGAGGCCGGGGTCGGTCGACGGGCTGGCGGGAATCGCCTGCGCGGTGACCCGGCCGGCGATGGCCAGCGCCAGGCAGGCCCAGGCGACGTGCTGCGGGCCGACGACCGGCCTGTCGACCAGGATGCCACCGGCCAGCTGGCCCAGCAGGATGGCCACGAAGGTGCCCATCTCCACCATGCCGTTGCCGCCGGTCAGTTCGCGTTCGCTCAGCTGTTGCGGCATGTAGGCGTACTTGACCGGGCCGAACAACGTGGAGTGCAGGCCCATCAGGAAGACGCAGCCCAGCAGCGCCGGCACATTGGCTGCGTAGAAGCCCCAGGCGGCGATCACCATGATGGCGATCTCCAGGCTCTTGACGAGCTGCATCAGCCGGGCCTTGTCATGCTTGTCGGCGAGCTGGCCGCTGGTGGCCGAGAACAGCACATAGGGCAGGATGAACAGCGCCCCGATGACCAGGCCCGCCATCTTGGATGGCAGCCAGTCCAGCTGCAGCTGGTAGGTGATCATCAGCGTGAACGCGAACTTGAAGACGTTGTCGTTCGCGGCGCCGAGGAACTGCGTCCAGAAGAAGGGCGCAAAGCGACGTTGGCCCAGCAGGGCGAACTGGTTGGGGTGTTCTTGGCTCATTGCTGGACGAGTTGCGGAGGTTGCGAGAGGCCGGTGCGCGGCAGCCACGCGAACATCGAGTCGACGGTGACCGTGTCGATGTGGCTGCTGAAACGACGCGCGCTCGGATGATCGTCGAAGGCGATGTTCGCCTGGGTCATGCGGCCGCCCAGGCGGGTCAGCGTGGACAGGTGCAGGTCGGTGGGCTGGTAGCCCTGGCTCTTCAGCCAGTCCTGCGCCGCGCGTCGGCTGACGACACCGGGCGCCGCCGCGCCGGCCAGCGTCTCCAGCACCCACTGGTTGCTCTGCTGGTAGGTCGTGCCGAAGGCATAGGCCACCATGCTGTAGCGGCGTTCGTTGAAGCGCACCACGCGGGCGTTGTCGGCCAGCACCGGCAGCAGGGCCTGCTGCAGCTCGGGTTTCAGCACGACGAAGGCGGCCTCGTAGCGGTAGGGGTTGTCGAGGAAGAACTCGCCCAGGCCCTGGCGGTACAGCGCCGCGTGGTCGGTGCCGCAGTGGTTGAGCTTGTGCATGACGCGCCAGACACCGTCCTGCTTGTAGACGAAGCCCAGGTGCGACCAGCGCAGACCGTACTTGGACAGGTCCTGCCCCGCGCGGGCCAGCACGACGACCTGGGCGCCGCTGGCGTCGAGCTGGCGGGCGGTGGCCTGGGCGAGGTTCAGCCCCTGCTCCACCTGCCGCGCGGTGGCGGGCTTCTCGTCGCAGGGCCGGCCGGCGTGGGCAGCGGTGGCGAGTGCCAGCGCCGCGACGGCCGGCAGCAGCCGTCTCAACGGGTCACCTGCTCGTTGTAGAGCAGGGCCTTGCCGATCTCGCTGGGGATGAAGGCGATGACCTGGCCGGCGGCCGACAGCAGCGTGCCCGCGCCGATGACCGACACGACGACGGCCGTGCCGGTGGACACGAGAACGCCTTCTGCCAGCTTGCCCGCCACCTTCAGGCTGATGCGGGCACCGTCCGACGCGCGCTCCAGCACCCAGACCGTCGCGCCGCCGATCACCTCGACGCTGACGACGACCAGCGTCACGCCGGCCGACAGGATGCCGGCGGGGATGACACTCAGCGCAACGCCGGTGGCGCTGACCGCGCCGACCGACAGCACGACAGGCGCCATCGACACAGCCAGGCTGATCTCGGACTGGGCCTGCGCCGGGAGAGCCAGCGCGGCAGCGGCCAGGGCGAGGGTGGTGGTGGCGAACAGGCGCTTCATGTGAGCACTCCTTGGGTTACTGGGCACTGGCGTCTTGCTGCATTGCCGCTTCACGGCGGCCCTGCAGGCGGGCTTCGAGCATGTCGGCGTCGTGGGCATCGCGCAGCATCTTGGCCAGCGTGAACACGTTGGAGATCAGGTAGAGCCAGCAAACGCCCAGGTAGGCCTTCCAGACGGGCTGGATCTCCATGCGCCACAGGCCCCAGCCGGTCAGGCCCATGGCCAGCGCGAAGCCCGCCCAGACGACGAGGCGCCACATCGGCGTGTCCACCGAGCGGTCCTGGTTGTCGCGGATGAACTTGGCCAGCGCGAAGGCCGTGGACAGGCAGAACACATAGCCCATGACCATGAAGGCGCGGTCCAGGTCCTGCCCCGGCAGCCAGGCCAGCCCGGAGCCGCACAGCATGACGCTCAGGCCGAAGGAAATCCAGACCTGCAGGCGCCAGGCGCTGGTGTCGCGGCGGATGTGAGGGAACTGAGCCATGGTGGTGTCTGCTTGTGAACGAATGTTGCGATGGGCGCGATCTTGCGTGAAGCCACGCCGGCCGGCCTCGGGAATAGTTCCGAGGCGCGTGGCAAGCGACGCAAAGTAGCGCGGCGTGACACCGTTTCGCGCAAAGTGGCCCGCCCAGCGGGTAGGGGCTGTGCCCGCCGGTGCCGTGTTGCGCTACCGTCTCGCCCCATGTCGAGCACGCAATCCCTCGTGGCCCTCATCAAGGCCGAGCTGAAGACGCAGGGGCTGAGCTATGCCGAGCTGGCCCAGGCGCTGGCGCTGTCGGAGTCCAGCGTGAAGCGCATGCTGGCGCCGGGCGGCGAGATGCCGCTGTCGCGCGTGGACGAGATCTGCCGCGTGCTCAAGCTGGAGTTCGCCGAGCTGGCCGGGCGCCTCGCGGCCCAGCCGCCGGCGCTGCGCGAGCTGAGTCTGGAGCAGGAGCGTGCCGTCGTCGCCTCGCCGGTGCTGCTGCTGATCGCGATCTGCTGCCTCAGCCACTGGGCCATCGAGGATGTGTTGTCGCGCTACCGCGTTGCCGAGGCCGACGCCGTGGCGGCCTTGGCCCAGCTGGATCGCCTGGGCGTCATCGAACTGCGCCCGCACAACCGCTACCGGCTCAAGGTCGCCAAGACGCTGCGCTGGCGGCCGCAGGGGCCCGTCATGCAATTCTTTCGCGAGCGCGTGATGGCCGATTTCTTCGCCGGCGGCTTCGACGGCGAGGGCGAGCTGCTGACGCTGGTGCACGGCGAGTTCGGCGCGGGCCATGCGCGCGAGCTGGCCGAGCGGCTGCAACGCACCGCCGACGATTTCGCGCGCCAGCACCTGCTGGACCAGAAGCTGCCGTCGTCGGAGAAGCGGCCCTACAGCGTCGTCATCGGGTTGAGGTCGTGGATCTTTGAGGCGTTCAGGGATTTGGAGAGGCCGGGCTTGGGCCTGAGCAAGACGCCAGGCAGCCGGCCCAGATAGCCAGCGTCAGGGCAAACCCCGCCCCGCGATTGCTGGGGGTACGCCGGCCAACTCGGCCACGCAGAATCCATCGCGCTTCGCTGGCGCCAGCCGCGCCCCTTGCTCGCAGCGCATGAGCAGGTGTCGGAGCCGAGTCTCCTCAAGCCAACCAACCGCAGGGAACCGCATGCTCAAGCTCTCCAAACTCCTTTTGACTGCCGCCAGCCTCTCGCTCGCCACGGGCTTGGCATTTGCAGACGTCCGCTACGACTTCACGGCGACGTCGTCCATTGCGTTCCAAGGCGAGACGTACACGGGCAGCTTCAGCTTCGTGACGCCTGACTTCATCGTGACTGACACGACGGTTCCCGCGACGTCCCTGCTGCAGTGCGCGGTTGAATCGTCGACAGGGCCCGTTCCCTGTTCAGAGTCGGCCTTCATGTTCAACCTCAGCCCGGGATACGACACGGTGGGGTTCGGCATCTATGCGTCCGACGCTACGCCCTTCGTGAAGATCTTTTACTACTTCCTGGATGGCGCCTTCTCCACGCCGGGCCTGCATGCGTCCCAGCTCCTCGGCGCCGACCAGGCCGGCACGTTGACCGTGAGCCTGCTGTCACCCGTGCCCGAAATGGCCAGCTGGGCGTACACCGCACTGGGGCTCGCCGGGCTGCTCGCGATGGTGCGGCGAACCCGGCATCAGAAGCAGCGCTGAAACTCTGAGGCAGCCGACGCTGACCAACAGGGTCAGCGTGCGACCCGGCTCACCAGAACTCCCAACGCCCGGTCCAGATGACCCAGACGCCCAGCAGCCCGTTCGTCACCGCGTGGGCGATGACGGCCGTCCACAGCTTGCCGGTCTTGCGGTAGAGCAGGGCATAAGCCAGGCCGGCGACGACGGCGGCAAGCCACAGCGTGTGCGCCAGCGTGAAGACGAAGGTGGACATGACGACGGCCTTCAGGCCGACGGTCCGCGGGTCGATGCGCTCGAAGCCGGGATGCTGCACCCAGCGCATCAGGAAGCTGCGCCAGAACAGCTCCTCCATGACCGGCACGACCAGCGCCGCGCCGGCCAGGCGCAGCGCCACCAGCGGCCAGATCAGCCGGCCGCTGGCATCCAGCGGCACGAAGCTGGCCGTGGCCGTGCCGAGCTGCATCCAGGGTGCGTCCAGCTGCACCCAGATCGCAAACACGGCGATGCCCGCGACGATGGCCCAGCCAGTCTCGCGCGCATCGGGCAGCGTCTGGCGCACCAGCTCGCCGTAGCTGCGCCAGTACCAGGCGAGCAGGCCGGCGACGATGACGGTCTGAGCGCCGTAGATCCAGCGGGCGTCCAGCCCGACCTCGGCGGGCAGATAGCCGCGCAGCGCGAGCAGCGCCATGAAGACGAAGAAGGGGACGCAGCGAGCAAGGGCAGCGGGGCTGAGGGCAGGTGTGGCGGCAGGCATGTCGGGCGCCAGCTTAGCCCGAGGTTGTGGCGGTCCATCCTGCCGCCTTCCCCTAGGTTTTGAGCAAGCCTTGCTTGAAGGCGACGAACACGCCGTTGGTCCAGCCGAAGCCGTCCTGGGTCTCGTACTCGCCGCCGCCGCCGGGGCGGTCTTCGGCGACGTCGTATTTCTCGAGCAGCCGGCCGGTGGCCAGGTAGACGCGATGCACGCTGGCGCACCAGCGTTCGGCGATGTCGCGTGCGAGGCTCGTGTGGCCGTAGCGGGCCAGGCCGAGGGCGGCCATCCATTGCAGCGGCGCCCAGCCGTTGGGGGCGTCCCATTGTTGCCCGGTGACTTGGCCCGTGTTGAGGGCCGTGGTCAGCAGGCCGTTGGCACCCAGCAGATGGCGCCGCACCTGGGCGGCCATCGCGTCGGCCTGCGCCTGGGTGGCCAGGCCGAGGTACAGGGGCACGAGGCCGGCGGCAGTCAGCGGGCGCGGGTCGTGCGCGTCGCGCCAGTTCAGATCGGCGAAGTGGCCCGCGTCGGCGCGCCAGAAGCGGGTCTGCAGCAGCTGGCGGCGCGTGCCGGCGCGGGCCTCGAAAGCCGCGGCCGTGGCGGTGTCGCCGCTGCGCGTGGCGCCCAGCGCGATGGCCGTCTCCAGCCCGGCCAGCAGCGCGTTCAGGTCCACCGGCGCGATGGCCGTGGTCTCGATGGTGGCCATGTCGGCCGGGTCGGCACACCAGCGGCCGGAGAAGTCCCAGCCGCTCTCGGCGCCGGCGCGCAGGTCGCGCCAGACGTCGGTGGGCGTGCGGCCCGTCGCTGTCTTTGCGGCCTCGGCCGTCAGCACGTCCTCGCGCCAGCTCTCCTCGCGCGGCGTGCAGCGGTCGTCCCAGTAGCGGTTCAGCAGCGTGCCGTCCGCCGTGCGCACGGTGCGGCGATGGGCGCTGCCCGGCGCCAGCGCGGCGTCGCCGTCCATCCAGAACGCGTGCTCGGTCTTCAGCTCGGCAAGGTGGGCAGCAAAGCCGGCCGCGGGGTCGTCGGCGTGCAGCAGCTCCACCATCTTGAAGAAGAACGGCGGCTGCGAGCGGCTGAGCATGTAGCTGCGGCTGCTGTTGGGGATGACGCCGTAGGTGTTGATGAGGTGGGCGAAGTTGGCGAGCAGGTGCTCGGCCAGGTCGCGCCGGCCGTCGGCGACGAGGCCCAGCATCGTGAAGTAGCTGTCCCAGTAGTACAGCTCGCGAAAGCGCCCGCCCGGCACGACGTAGGGCCTGGGCAGCGCGAGCAGGCTCTCGCCCTCCTGCGCCTGGGTGTGCTCGCGCACCAGCAGCGGCCACAAGGCCTGGATGTGCTCGCGCACGGGTTCACGGTTCTCCAGCCGTGGGCCCGCTGCGGCATCGTGGCCGGGCAGCACGAAGTGGGCGTGCACGAAGTCGGCCAGCGCGAAGCCGGGCAGGCGGCGCTCGACCTCGAAGCGCGCGCGGATCATGGCCGGCGCACCTCGGGGCCGCGCGTCGACAAAGCTCTTGCCGTCGCCGAAGACGCGCGCCATCTGCACGGCGACGAAGAGTTCGCCGTAGAGCTCGTGAGGAGTGGCGGCCCTGCTGTGGGCCGCGGGTGCCACGGCATGGATGGGCGCGGCGGCGAACAGGTCGCCGGGGCGCTGTGAGGAGGAAGTCATGACGCGAGATACCGGCGCAGCCGGGCGAGCGAGACGGCCAGCGCCGCGACGGGCACCAGCAGCAGGCCGAAGGCGGTGGTGCCGTCGAAGGCGACGAAGAGGCGGCCGGTGATGAAGCTGCCGAGCGTGCCACCGAGGGCCGAGAAGACGACGATGAGGCCGGTCATGGCCGCGTGCCGGCGCTGCGGCAGGGCGCTGAGCATGGCGGAGTTGATGGCCGGGTAGATCGGGGCCAGCAGCAGGCCGGTCAGCGGCAGCAGATAGGCCGCGGGCGGGGCGTTCAGCCAGCCGACGTCGCCGGTCAGCGGTTGCGCGCCCCGGGCCAGCGGCAGCGCGACGAGGATCAGCGCCGCGATGCCGACCAGGCAGGCGATGACGACCGCGAACCAGCCCAGCCGCCCGATGACGGCGGCGCTCGTCAGCCGGCCCAGCGCGGTGGTGGCCGGCATGATGACCGCCAGGCCCACGCTCATCGCCGTGGGCAGGTGCAGCACCTCGTTGTTGAAGCTGGGCAGCCAGGTCGAGATGCCCTGCTCGATCAGCACGTAGAGGAAGGCCGACAGCAGGAAGACGACGACCAGCGCCAGCTTGAGCAGCGGCGCCATCGCGAGCAGGTCTTCGCGCAGCGAGGTGTCGGGCGACTGGATGGGGCCTTCATCCAGCGGACTGGCGAGCAGCATCACGAAGGCCAGCGCCGAGAGGCCGGCGAGCAGCGGGTAGACCTGGAGCCAGCCGGTGCCTTCGGCGTGGGCTGCGTTGCTGAACAGCAGGAATCCGCTCAGCACGCCGACCATGAACAGCCCTTCGAGCAGGTTGGTGAAGCGCGCATGGCCGGCGCGGTCGTGCGTGACCAGGCCGATCATGGAATAGGCCGAGACCTTGACCAGCGCGAAGCCGGCGCCCAAGGTGCAGAACAGCAGCTTGATGGCCCAGAAGGCCGACAGCACCGGCATGGCGGCGCAGGCCGCGCCGACGGCCGCGAGGGCCAGCAGCATGGCGCGCCTGAGCCCCAGGCGCGGCAGCAGCGAGGCGACGAGGAAGGACGTCAGCGCGATCGGCAGGTCCTTCCACGCATCCAGCAGCGCGGCCTCGGCGCGCGGCACGGCCAGGGTCTGCACGACCAGCAGGTTGACCGCACCGACGCTGTTCAGCAGCGCGCCGAACAGCATGTAGGTCAGGATGATGGCGAGCCGGATGCGCAGGCCGCCGCTCGACAGGGGCACCGCCGGGAGCGTTGTGGGTTGTGTCATGTCGAGGGCTGCGTTGAGTTCAGGCTGCGCCACTCGGGTGTCAGAACTGGAAGCCGACGCTGAGCTCGTAGGCCCGGCCGAACAGGGGCCGCGCCAGGAACACGCCGTCCTGCCCCACGCCCTGGCCGGGCACGCGGAAGTTGCCTTCCGTCAGGCCGACCTTGTTGGTCAGGTTGGTGCCGGTCAGCCGCACCTCGAGGCCGTTGTCCATCGCGAACACGGCGCCCGCGTCGAGGGTGCGGTAGGCCGGCAGCTTCAGCGTGTTGGTCTGGTCGGCAAAGCGTTCGCCGACATGGCTGAAGGTGGCGAAGGCGCGCAGTTGCCCCAACCCCGTCTGCGTCTGCCAGCTTGGTGTGAGCCGGGCCTGGAACTTCGGTGCGCGCTCCACGCGGTTGCCGCTGAACTGCTGGAAGTCCTTGTACTTGGCGTCCTGGAAGTTGCCGGTCGCCGCGATCTCGAAACCATAGCCAGGGCGCAGCGCCAGCTCGAACTCCAGCCCCGTGGCCTTGCTGTTGGGCCGCAGCACGACGTTGCCGGCGTTGGTGAACTGCTGGGTCTGCGAGTTGGTCAGCTTGTTGGCATAGGCCGTCAGGAAGGCACTGTAGAGCTTGGTGGCGGTCTTCAGACCGATCTCGTACTGGGTGATGTCCTCGACCGAGTCGCGGCTCTCGTTGGCGCCGCGGCCGCGCAGCACGTCGAAGTCGGGCAGGCGGTGGCCCTTGTTGACGCGCACGAAGGCGCTGAAGTCGCGGCTGAAGGCGTAGTTGGCACCGCCCGTGAAGGAGCTGCGGCTGAGCTTGCTGTCGATCAGCGTGTTCGTGCCGTTGAAGTACGAGAGGTTGTTGTTGTAGATCGTCGTCGGGTCGGCGTCGAGGTCGCCGTTGCTGACGTTGGCGATCGTGCCGGTGATGCGCTGGGTCTCGCGGCGGGCGCCCAGATCCACACGCAGCTCCTTGCTCAGCTGCCACTCGTCAGCAACGAAGAAGGCGTGGGTGTTGCCGCTGTAGTTCGCGTCGAGGTTGAAGGAGAACGGCGGCGAGACATAGCCGTTGCGCGAGGCCTTGACGCCGTTGTCCAGCTGCACGTCGATGAGGCGGGCGTGCGACTGCACCGTCATCAGCTGGGCCTGGCCGAGCGACCACACGTCGCGCGAGCTGTAGCCGGCCAGGTACAGGCCGACGGTGAGGTTGTTGCCCGGGGCGATTTCACGCGACAGGCGGGTCTCGTTGCTGGTCGAGCGCAGCGCCTTGTCCACGGCCCACATGCCGTTGACGATGACGGGCGTGCTGCCAGCGACCGTGCCGCCGCCGTTGGTGAAGGTGGCGCTGCCGGTGACGGCGGCCTTGCCGGCTGCGGCGACGACGGCGGCATCACCATTGGCGGCGCTGACCTGCGAGGCGATGTAGCTCGACAGCGTCTGCGGGTTCGCGCCGGAGAAGAGGGCGTAGGTCGGCGTGTCGCCGGTCGTGTGGCTGAGCTTGTTGGTCAGCGTCCAGTCGCCGAGCTTGGTGTCGAGGTTGGCGCCGTAGGTCTGCACGTCGGCGCCGCGGCCGTCGGCGAGGTCCTTGGTCACGGTGCTGCGCAGGATCTCGGGCCTGCCGTTGGGCAGGGTGCGGCCCGAGGCGCGGCCGGTCTCCAGCACGATGCTGCGCAGCTCGTTGCCGTAGAAATAGTCCTTGCTGGCGTCGAAGCCGGGGTAGCTGGACGCGCTCTTGCCATCGGCCGAACCCACGACCGGGATGGCCGTGAAGAAGGCGTTGCGGTCGTGCAGCGCGCGGGCATAGAGCTGCAGGCTGCCGCCGTCGAGCTTGCGGCTGAGCACCACGCTGGCCTGGCCACCGTCGTCGGCGGGGAACTGCGTGTCGCGCACGCCCTGGCTCTGCCGCCAGAAGCCGCCCACCATGACGTTCCACTGATCGCTCAGCTTGCCGGCGTAGACGCCGTCAACGCGTTTCAGGCTGCCGGTGCCCGTCGTCACGCGCAAGCTGGCCTCGGGGTTGCGGCCGTCCTTCTGGATGAAGTTGACCGTCACGCCCGGCTGGCCGCTGCCGAAGATGGGGCTGGGGCCGCCGCGCAGGACCTCCATGCGGTCGATGGTGTCGTCCAGGCGGAAGAGCTGCGAGTGCTCGAAGAAGCTCAGCGTGGGCAGGTGGTAGAGCGGCGCGCCGTTGAGCTGGAAGGTCGAGTAGGGGCCGTCGCCCGGCGTGGGGAAGCCGCGCACGCGGATGTTGGCGCCGGCCTGGCCGCCCGAGGTCTCGACAAAGATGCCGGGCACGGTCTTGAGGATGTCGGCCGTGCTGGTGGGCGCGGCCTGCTTGATCTGCTCTTCCGAGGCGGTGGTGATCGAGAAGCCGGCTTCGAGCTTCCTCACGCCCTCGCGGCGCGCCGTGCCGGTGACGACGACGGCTTCGAGTTCCTTGACCTCGGGCGCGACGGCGGCCGGCTTGGCGGCCTCTTGCGCGAATGTGGCACCACAGAGGGTGGCGGCGGCAAGGGCGATCAGTTGGGGGCGCAGGCGTTGGATGCCGGCGCGCGGCGCGGCGTAGGGGCTGGGCATGGTTGTCTCCGATGGTTGTTGTGTATCCCGAAAGCCAGCGCGGCCGTCGCGACTTTCGATGGGCCTGACTTTGATGGCAAATGTTATCGATGTCATTTGGGTAAACACCAGTGTTGCGAGCGTATGACATCGATGCCATCGATTGCAGTTGCTAGGGGTGCGTTCCAGACCGCCAGCCGCTCGCAAAGGCCGCTGCCGGGCGAGCAAACCCCGACAATCCGCGCCCATGAGTACCCAAGACCTCACCGACGCCGAGTTCGCCGAACTCGACGAACTCCTCGCCGCCACGCCCGAGCCGCTGCAGCCGCTGGACGCCTCCATGCTGGACGGCTATCTCTGCGGCGTCATCGTGCAGCCCCGCCTCATCGAGCCCGATGAATGGCTGCCGAACATCTTTGACTACGACGGCGGCCTGCTGCCTGCAGACGTGGACGCCGGCTGGCTGGACAAGCTGACCCAGCTCGTCGAGCGCCGCCACGCCGCGCTGAACCGCAGCCTCGTCGAGGACAACTGGTTCGACCCCGTCGTCCTCGACGTGGAGGAGGCCGAGGAGCCCGACCCGCTGCCCGAGGACGCGAGCGAGGAAGAGCGCTCGGCGCGCGCCAGTTACGACGCCCTCGGCCCCATCTCGCGCGCGCTGATGCCCTGGGTGGCCGGCTTCCAGCACGCCGCGCTGTGCTTCCCCGAGCTGGCCGACATGCCCAGCGACGACGTGGCCGCCGCCCTGGCCCGCCTGTACCGCCACCTGCCGGCCGAGACGGACGAGGAGAAGGAAGTCGTCGCGACGCTGGACCGCGAGCATCCGCTGAAGGACCTGGACGATGCGATCGAGGAGCTGATCGCCACCGTCGCCGACCTCGCCGACCTCACCGAGGCCGAGCGCTATCGTGTCGACACCATCGTGCGCGAAGGCCCCAAGGTCGGCCGCAACGACCCCTGCCCCTGCGGGTCGGGCAGGAAATACAAGGTTTGTCATGGCAGCAATTAATGACTTGCGGGACAGACCGCCGGCGCGCAGCGCCAAGCTCTGTCCCCAACTGACCAGAGACTTGCGGGACAGACCGCCGGCGCGCAGCGCCAAGCTCTGTCCCCAACTGACTTGAGACTTCAGCTTCTTTCGGATCTCCACCTCGAAACGGAGTCCTACCAGCCGGTGCCCGCGCCGGGCGCCGAGCTGCTGGTGCTGGCCGGCGACATCGACACGACCTGGCGCAGCTTCGAGCTGTTTCGCGGCTGGCCGGTGCCGGTGCTTTTCGTGCCCGGCAACCACGAGTTCGACCGCCGTGACGTGGACGAGGCGCGCGAGGCGCTGCGCGCCCACGTGAAGGACGTCGGCCTGCGCATGCTGGACGACGAGTCCATCGTCATGGCCGATTCGCGGGACCGGCGCGTGCGCTTCATCGGCTGCACACGCTGGTGCGACTTCGACGCCTTTGGCCCCGCCGGCCGCGAGCGCGCGATGCGGGCCGGCGGCTATTTCCAAAACGTCATGCAGTCGACCCGCCACGGCGAGGTATTCGGCGTGGATGCAGTGCGTGCCCTGGCGCTGGAGCAACGCGCCTGGCTTGCCGATGAACTCTCGCGCACGGGCGACTGGGACGCCAACGTCGCCATCACGCACTTCGCGCCCAGCCTGAAGAGCGCCGACCCGCGCTACGGCCGCCAGCCCGGCACGGCCAGCTTCTGCAACAACGACGAGGACCTGCTGTCCGGCGCCCAGCTCTGGCTGCACGGCCACCTGCATTGCCGGCACGACTACCGCATCGGCGACACCCGCATCGTCAGCAACGCGCGCGGCCATGTGCGCAAGGGCGAGGCCGATGGCTTCGACGGCCAGCGCGCGTTCGAGGTCTTCTCGGCTTGAGAGGGTGAGAGGCAACCCAGCATGCCCGCTCTGATGCCCCGAAACCCCCCACTCGTCGTCGCAAATGCTCGCCGTAGCCCGAGCTACGGCTGCGCTTTGCGCCTAGATTGGGGCGCTTCGGGACGCCCTCTCTGGCACGCCGGATTCCCTCCCACCCTCTGAGCCCAGCATCCGGCCCGATGTGGCCGCATCGGTGAATGTCCCCGGGTGGCGTTACCAAACGTCCCGCCGCCCCAGGGCGGGCCGGAGCGCCGGCGTCGTCGGCCTATGGCGAATCTGAAGCCGGCCTGAAGGCTTCCCAAGGCTTTGAAGATTCAGCCCTTGCGCCCGGCCGGGGCATCGCGAACGGCGCGGCCCTCGTCCCTAGAGTGGTTTTCGGCCCGCGCTAGACGGGTCTCGTGACGACTAATACGGAGACAACCCATGCACACGACCCCGGCCCTGCGCAGACTGATCGCCTGCCTGCCCTTCCTGGCTCTGGCAACCACCATCCATGCAGCCACCTTCCAGGCCGAGAGCGCTTCGCTGAGTGGCGGCGTCGCCACCGCGACCGACCACACCGGCTACACCGGCAGCGGCTTTGTCGGCGGCTATGTCGACGCCAACAAAGGCAATGCGCAGACGAGCTTCACCGTCAGCGCGGCCACCGCCGGCAACTACACGCTGAAGCTGCGCTACGCCAACGGCACCGGCTCGGCCAAGAGCCTGACGCTTTACGTCGACGGCGTGGCCAAGGGCCAGGTCAGCCTGGGCGCCACCGCCAACTGGGACGACTGGCTGGTGCAGACGACGACCGTCGCGCTGACCGCCGGCAACCACACGGTGGCCTACAAGTTCACCGCCGCCGACAGCGGCAACGTCAACCTGGACAAGCTGGACGTCGACGCCGTCGTCACCACGCCCGGCAGCCCGCAAGCCGAGGACGCGGCGCTCAGCGGCGGCGCCACCGTGGCGACCGACCACACGGGCTACCAGGGCAGCGGCTTCGTCGGCGGCTTCACCGATGGCAACAAAGGCAATGCCCAGGTCGCCTTCAGCGTGACGGCGGCCACGGCCAGCAGCCACGAACTGGGCCTGCGCTACGCCAACGGCACCGGCGCGGCCCGGACGCTGACGCTGTTCGTCGATGGCGCCTCTGCGGGCCAGGTCACCCTGCCCGCCACGACCAATTGGGACTCCTGGGCCACGCAGACCTCCACCGTCACGCTCAGCGCCGGCGCGCACACGGTGGCCTACAAGTTCACCGCGGCCGACAGCGGCAACGTCAACCTCGATGCGCTCGCCGTCACTGCCGTGACCGGCGGCGGCACGGGCAACCCGGCGGTGACGCCCGCCGAGGCCGAGACCTGGTTCATGTCCGGCGGCGCCGCGGTGTCCACCTCGGCGACTGGCTACAACGGCAGCGGCTATGTGGCCGGCTTTTCGAGCAGCGGCGCGCGGGCCATCCGCACCGTCTTCATGAGCGGCGACGGCAGCGCCACCGCCAGCTTGCGCTACCGCAACACCAGCGGCAGCGCGCGAGTGCTTGACGTCATCGTCAACGCGGCCAAGGTCGGCACCGTCAGCCTGCCGGCCGGCTCCAGCTGGGCCACGCTCAGCCTGCCGCTGACCCTGCGCACCGGCCACAACACCGTCGGCTTGGCAGCAGCGTCGGCCGGCGCCGATGTCGGCATCGACAGCCTCACCGTGCCCGGCGAGCTGACGGCGGCCGCGCGCGGCGCCACCGTGCGCACGACGCTGTACGAAGCCGAGACGGCCTCGACCAACGCCACCGTGCTGACGGCCAGCCGCACGCCCTTCACCGTGCAGGCCGAGTCCAGCGGCCGCAGCCTGGTGCGACTGAGCAATACGGGCCACCAGGTCAGCTTCACGACGACGCAACCGACCAACTCGCTGGTGCTGCGCTATTCCATCCCCGATGCGCCGGGCGGCGGCGGCCAGTCGGCCACGCTGGCCCTTTACGCCAACGGCAGCAAGGTGCAGGACCTCAACCTGACCTCGACCTACGCCTGGGTTTACGGTGGCTACCCCTTCCGCGGCGTGCCGTCCGATGGCACGCCGCGCCACTTCTACGACGAGATCCACGTGCCCTTGAGCAGCTACCCGGCCGGCACGGTGTTCAAGCTGCAGAAGGACGGTGGCAACACCGCGGCGTACTACGACATCGACTTCATCGAGACCGAGGTCGTCCCCGCCGCCTACGCGATGCCGGCCGGCGCCTTCTCCATCACCAGCTATGGCGCGGTGTCCGGCGGCGGCGATGCCACCTCGGCCTTCCAGCAGGCCATCGCTGCTGCCCAGCCCAGCGGCGGCGTGGTGTGGATTCCGGCGGGCAGCTTCAAGCTGAGCTCGCGCATCAACATCTCCGGCGTCACGATGCGCGGCGCCGGGCCTTGGTACTCGACGGTGGAGCTGGGCAACGATGGCCATGGCGGTCTTTACGGCACGGGCAGCAACGTCAAGCTCGCCGACTTCCTGATGCTGGGCAAGGTCACGCTGCGCGACCCCGACGGCCAGGTCATGACCGACGCGCCGCTGGAGGGCAACTTCGGCACCGGCTCGCAGTTCCAGAACCTGTGGTTCGAGCACACCAAGGTTGGTATGTGGATCGACTCGGGCACCAATGGCCTGTACGCCAGCGGCCTGCGCATCCGCAACGTGTTTGCCGACGGCGTCAACATCCACGCCAATGTGCAGAACGTGGTGATGGACCAGAGCGTCGTGCGCAACACCGGCGACGACGCGCTGGCGATGTTCTCGGAAGGTGCGGCCGTGACCAACAGCGCCTTCGTGCGCAACACCGTGCAGTCGCCGGTGCTGGCCAATGGCATCGGCATCTACGGCGGCAACGGCAACCGGGCGGAATACAACGTCATCAGCGACACGGTGGTCGGCTCCTCCGGCATCACGGTCAGCTCGCGCTTCAGCCCCGTGCCCTTCAGCGGCACCACGCGCATCACCGGCAACACGCTGGTACGCACGGGCGGTTTCGAGCCCAATTGGAACGACCAGTTCGGCGCGCTCTTCCTGTTCGCCGACACCTCGAGCATCACGTCGCCCCTCATCATCAAGGACCTGATCATCCAGGACAGCACCTACTCGGGCATCTACATCAGCGGACCCAACCAGGTGCAGGGCGCGCTCTTCGATGGGGTGACGATCACGGGCGCCGGCACCTACGGCATCCAGATCAAGTCTTCTGGCAACGCGACCTTCCAGAACGTGACGGTCAGTGGTGCGCCGCAGGGCGGGCTCAGCAACACGGGTGGCTTCGTGCTGAACCGAGGCAGCGGCAACTCCGGTTTCTAACCGTGCTTGACGGGCTTGATGCGTAGAGCCCAGATCACGCCAGCGATCAGCAGCAGGACACCTGCCAAGGTCGCTGGCGGCGGCATGCGCCGGTTCCACGCGAAAGCGTAGGCCAGTGCAGCCAGCGTCTCGAAGACGATCAACTGCCCCGACAACGAGGTCGGCAGCCGCTGGCTGGCCTCGTTCCAGCACAGCGTGCCCAGCCAGGACGAGCACAGGCCGATGGCCACCATCAGCCCGACGTAGGCCAGCGGCCTCTCGCCAAAGGGAAAGACGTAGTCCGCCGGCACCAGCGTGCCCGGTGCGGCGAAATGCACGAGGCCCAGCAGCACGATGCCCAGCAGCGCCATCGGCAGCGTGACCAGGCCCTGCGCCGTCGCCCACGCCCTCGGGCTGCGGTCTGCGTGCGCGCGCAGCCAGTCGGCATTGCGGATGGGATACCAGGTCCAGCAGGCCACGGCCGCGATGGCCAGCAGCGCGCCCTCCGCATAGCGGCGCGGGTCACCGGCTTCAGCCTGCAGCACGGCCAGCTCGTCGCGGTTCACGCAGGCCAGGCCGGCCGCGATCAGCGCCAGCGACGGCGCCAGCCTCGCCCACGGGAGATGGCCGTCGCGCACACGGTTGCGGTGGTTGGCGCAGACGGCGATGACGACGGGCAGCGTGCCGATGATCATCGTCGGCAGCGGCGCGCCGGCGCGCTGGATGGCGGCCGACAGGCAGAGGTAGTACAGGAAGTTGCCCACCAGGCTGAGCTTGGCGGCCTCCCGCCAGTCGCCGGCTTGCAACTCGCGCAGCACGCGCCGGTCCAGCAGCAGGGCCAGCGGCAAGGCGATCAGGCCGAAGGCCAGGTAGCGGCCCACCGTCAGCAAGGCGGGTGCGTAGCCCGGCAACATCACGGGCGCAACGAACACCAGCCCCCACATCAGCCCGGCGGCGAGGGCGAACAACAAACCAAACAGCATGACCGGCATCATCACCCACGCCGCCGTCACACGAGCGCGCTACGCTCCCGATGCCCATGCTCCGCCTGCACCCCGTCATCGCTGTGCCCGTGCTGCTCGCCGCCGCTGCCGCTCAGGCCGGCCGTCCGCTGCAGGCCGAGGACGCACCCGTCATGGACCCGCAGGCCTGCGAGGTGGAGGGTGCTTCCAGCGACTGGCGCGGTGGCGGCCGAGACGCCCGCCTGAGCTATCTGCAGCTCGGCTGCGGCATCGGCTGGGGCAGCGAGATCGCGCTGCAGGCGCTGCGCCCGCGCGAGTTCGCGCTGAACGGCAAGACGCAGATCTTCGGCACGACCGGGCCCGACGGCGATGCCCAGCTCAGCCTGGCCTGGAGCGTGGCGCACCGCCCCGTCGAGACCGCCTGGCGGCGCAGCGGCGCCGGGCTGATCCTCGTCGGCAGTGCGCCACTGGGCCGCGACTGGGTCATGCACGCCAACCTCGGCCACCAGCGCGACGAACTGCAGCGCCGCCGCAGCACGACCTGGGCGTTGGCCGCCGAGCACAACGGCCTAGGCGAGGCCGGACGCTGGCAGCCCATGGCCGAGGTCTTCGGCGACGACCGCGGCCGGCCCTGGGCCAACGCGGCCTTGCGCGTGGTGCTGCTGCCCAACCGCGTCTTTGTCGACGCGTCTGTCGGCCGTCAGCTCGGGGGCACGAACGCGCGGCTGGCGACGGCGGGCTTCAAGCTCGCGTTCTGAACCAGGCCGCCACGGCGTCGCGCTGCGCGGCCGTGTAGTGCAGGCCCAGCTTGCTGCGCCGCCACAGCACGTCCTCGGCGCTGCCGGCCCACTCCTGCTCGACGAGATGGCGCAGCTCGGCCTCGAACAGGCCCGGTGCCACTTCCACGCCCGGCGTGGCCGCCAGCAGCGCGTCGGCCTGGCTGCCGTAGGCGCGCGCCAGCCGCATGACCAGGGCCGGCGGCCGCCGTGCGTGCCGGGCCTGCAGCGCCTTGACGAAGCCGTCGATGTCGACGCCATGGGCGCCCAGGTCGCCGCCCGGCAGATGGGCGCCGTGGGTCCAGGGCTTGCGCGCGTCGCCGAGCAGCTCGCCGACCTGGCTGGCGCCGTCCTCGGCCAGCTTGCGGTAGGTCGTCAGCTTGCCGCCCCAGACGTTCAGCAGCGGCGCGCCGCCCGTGGTGTCGGCCTCGAGCAGATAGTCCCGCGTCACCTGCGAGGCCGAGCCGCCTTCGTCCAGCAGCGGCCGCACGCCGGCATAGGTCCACAGCACATCGGCCGGCGTCACCGGCGCCGCCAGATAGCGGCTGGCCTGCTCGCACAGATAGTCCACCTCGGCGGCGCTGATCTCGGCGCGCGCGGGCGGGGCGGCGTCCTCGGGCAGCTCCACGTCGGTCGTGCCGATCAGCGTGAACTGACCCTCGTAGGGGATGGCGAAGATGATGCGGCCGTCGGGGTTCTGGAAGATGTAGGCGTGGTCATGCGTGAAGCGCTGGCGCACCACGATGTGGCTGCCCTTGACGAGGCGCAGGCCGCGCGCCGGCAGGGCCTGGCCGCGCAGAAAGCTCTCGGCCCAGGGCCCCGCCGCGTTGACGAGGGCCCGGCCGCGCACGCTGCGGCCATTGGCCAGGGTGACCTCCCAGCCGTCAGCGCTGCGCTTCGCCTCGGCCACCGCGCAGCGCGTCAGCACTTCGGCGCCGCGCGTGCGGGCGTCCATCGCGTTCAGCACCACGCAGCGGGCGTCGTCCACCCAGCCGTCGGAGTAGACAAAGCCGCGCGTGAACTGCGGCTGCAGCGCCGCGCCGTAGGCCGTGCCCGTCAGCCTCATCCCGTGCGAGCCGGGCAGCAGCTCGCGCTTGGCGAGGTGGTCGTACAGGAACAGGCCAATGCGGATCATCCAGGCCGGGCGCAGGTGCGGCGCATGCGGCAGCACGAAGCGCAGCGGCCGGATGATGTGCGGCGCGCTGCGCAGCAGCACCTCGCGCTCCTGCAGGGCTTTGCGCACCAGCGAGAACTCGTAGGTTTCCAGGTAGCGCAGCCCGCCGTGGATGAGTTTGGTGGAGCTGGACGAGGTGTGCTGGGCCAGGTCTTGCGCTTCGGCCAGCAGCACCCGCCAGCCGCGCCCGGCCAGGTCGCGGGCCAGGCCCGTGCCGTTGATGCCGCCTCCCACCACCACGACGTCAAAATCATCCATCCGACGACTCTAAGTGAACGACAGCCATGGATGCACTGCTCGCGCTGGACCAGGGGACTTCCAGTTCACGCGCTCTGGTCTTCGATCGCTCCGGACGCCTGCTCGCATCTGCCCAGCGCGAGTTGCCCCAGCATTTCCCCCATCCTGGCTGGGTGGAGCATGACGCCGAGGAGATCTGGACCCACCAGATCGAATGCGCCCGCGAGGCCCTGGCCAAGGCAGGGGTCAAGGTGGCCGCGATCGGCATCACCAACCAGCGCGAGACCGTTGTGCTGTGGGATCGCCAGACCGGCCGGCCTCTGCACACGGCCCTGGTCTGGCAGGACCGCCGCACGGCGGCCTTCTGCGAGCAGCTGAAGGCGCAAGGGCTGGAGCCGCGCGTGCGCGAGCTGACCGGCCTGGTGCTCGACCCGTACTTCTCGGCCACCAAGCTGCGCTGGCTGCTCGACAACCTGCCCGGCGCCCGCGAACGCGCCGCCCGCGGCGAGCTGGCCTTCGGCACGATCGACAGCTGGCTGCTGTGGAAGCTGACCGATGGAAAAGTGCACGCGACCGACGCCAGCAATGCCTCGCGCACGCTGATCTACGACATCCACCGCGGCGACTGGAGCGACGAGCTGCTGGCGGCCTTCGACATTCCGAGGAGCCTGCTGCCCGAAGTGCGCCCGTCGGCCGGCGTGTTCGGCCAGTCCACCGAGTTTGGCGCCGCAATAGCCGGCATCGCGGGCGACCAGCAGGCGGCTCTCTTCGGCCAGGCGGCGCTGCAACCCGGCCAGGCCAAGAACACCTACGGCACCGGCTGCTTCTTGCTGATGCACACCGGCACGCAGGCGCGCACGTCCACGCAAGGCCTCATCACGACGCGCGCCGCCCAGGTCGACGCGACCGCGCAATACGCGCTGGAGGGCAGCGTCTTCGTCGGCGGCGCCGTCGTTCAGTGGCTGCGCGACGGCCTGCGCGCCATCGGCGGCAGCGGCGAGGTGCAGGCGCTGGCGAGCAGCGTGGCCGACGCCGGCGGCGTCATGTTCGTGCCCGCCTTCGCGGGCCTGGGCGCACCCTACTGGCGGCCCGACGCGCGCGGCGCGCTGCTGGGTCTCACGCGCGGCACGACGCAGGCCCACATCGCCCGTGCGGCGCTGGAGAGCATCGCCTTCCAGAGCGCGGCGGTGCTCACTGCGATGAATGCCGACGTCGGCGCCAGCGAACGCCTGACCGAACTGCGCGTGGACGGCGGCGCGAGCGCCAACGACCTGCTGATGCAGTTCCAGGCTGATCTGCTCGGCATCCCGGTGCTGCGCCCGCAGGTCGTCGAGACGACGGCCCTCGGCGCAGCGCTGCTCGCCGGCCTGGGTGCCGGCGTCTACGCGTCAACCGCAGAGATCGGCTCGATCTGGCAGCTGGACCGCGCCTTCGAGCCGCGCATGTCGCGCGACGAGGCGGGCACGCGCATGGCGCAGTGGGAGCGCGCGGTGCGCCAGGTGCTGGCTCAATAGCTTTCGGCGCTGCTTTCCTGGGCCAGCAGGACGAGCATCACGATCCACCCGATCACCGGGATCACGCCGATCAGCTGCCACCAGCCGCTGCGGCCGGTGTCGTGCAGCCGGCGCGTGGCCGCAGCCACCTGCGGCAGCAGCGTGCCGAGCACGAAAAGCACATTGAGCCAGAAGCTGACATACGACAGCACGAGGCTGCCCCCGAAGATGAAGAGCATCAACCACCAGAACTCCGGGCGGCTGGCGCGGCCCGAGAAGTCGGCGTACTTCTTGAAGCAGACCTCGATGGATTGCTGGAAGTTCATGGCCTGTGCCCGGGTTGTGGAGTTCGCGTGGATGCTAGGGCCTGTCCGGGCTGCGGTGCAGCCGCTCAGAACCCCAGGCTCTCGCCAGCGCCGGCCAGCGTCGCCACGCCGAGCACCGCGAAGATGACTGCGGCCACCGTGTGCACCAGCTTGACCGGCAGCTTCTGCGCCAGTTTGCCGCCCACCAGCACAGCCGGCACGTTGGCCAGCATCATGCCGGCCGTGGTGCCAGCCACCACGCCGATGAAGTCCGCCGGGAAGCGCGCGGCCAGCGCCACGGTGGCGATCTGCGTCTTGTCGCCCATTTCGGCGAGGAAGAAGGCGACCACCGTTGTCACGAACACGCCGTGGCCGGACTTGGGCGTGTCGTCCTCGTCGAGCTTGTCGGGGATCAGCATCCAGCCGGCCATCGCGATGAAGGACAGGCCCAGGCCCCAGCGCAGCGCCGTCGGACTGATGAAGCCGGTCAGCCAACTGCCCAGAGCGCCGGCAGCGGCATGGTTGAACACCGTCGCGACGAAGATGCCCAGCACGATGGGCACCGGCCGCCGAAAGCGCGCCGCGAGCATGAAGGCGAGGAGCTGGGTCTTGTCGCCGATTTCGGCGAGGGCCACCAGGCCGGTGGCGATGAGGAAGGCTTGCATCGGGATGCATTGTCCAAGGTGCTCCTGACACGGTCTGACAGGCAACCCGGCGCAGCATGCGGGCTTTCAAACCTCGGAGCGCTGCATGAACTTCGCCTACACCTTGGTCTACGTGTCCGACGTGGCCGCGTCCCTCGCCTTCTTTGACGCCGCCTTCGGCCTGAAGCCGCGCTTCCTGCACGAGAGCGGCGCCTACGGCGAGGTGGACACCGGCGCGAGCGGCACGACGCTGGCCTTCGTCGACCACGCGACCGCGCGCGACAGCGTGCAGCACGACTACGTCGCCGCTGACGCCAGCCCGCAGCCGCTCGGCATGGAGATCGGTTTCACGGTGAGCGATGTGCAGGCCGCTTACGACAAGGCGGTGGCCGCCGGTGCCCGGGCGCTGGCCGCGCCCGTCACCAAACCCTGGGGCCAGACGGTGGCCTACGTGCGCTGCCTGGACGGTACGTTGGTCGAACTCTGCACGGCCATGGGCTGAATCTTCCCTTTGACGGTGCGGCTTCGCCCCGTCGCGGCGCGTGCCGTGAAGAGCTGGTCTTGGGCCAGGGAAGCCAGTGGGGCGCTGATGGCGCCCAGCGTGGCCAGTTCGGCGCCGCGGGTGCCGCGGGCCTGGAAGGAGGCGTAGATGGCCATGATGGTGTTCGACCTCGTTGTCGGTGACACGTGTCTTCTGCAAGGGGCATGCCCGCTGCCCTACAGTGCCTCCCCATGCGCCGCGCCGACCGCCTCTTCCAGATCGTCCAGCTCATCCGCGGTCGCCGCCTCACGACGGCGGACTACCTCGCCCAGCGGCTGGAGGTGTCGATGCGCACCGTCTACCGCGACATCGCCGCGCTGGCCCAGCAGGGCGTGCCCATCGAGGGCGAGGCCGGCGTGGGCTACCGCATGCGCGCCGGGTTCGACCTGCCGCCGCTGATGTTCAGCAAGCAGGAAGCCCAGGCCCTGGTCGCCACCGTGCGCATGGCCGAGTCGCGCCTGGACGCAGCGCTGGCCCGCCAGGCCGAGAACGCGCTGTCCAAGATCCTGGCCGTGCTGCCGCTGGACGCCCGCGCCGCCGCCGAAAGCCTGGCCTTGTACGCGCCGCTGCCGGCGCTGGACCCGGCCACCAGCGCCCACCTGACGGCCATGCGCGAGGCCACCGAGGACCGGCGCAAGCTCAAGGTCGGCTACCTGGACCTGGGCGGCGTGAAGAGCGAGCGCATCGTGCGCCCGCTGGCCTGCCTGTTCTGGGGGCCGGTCTGGACGCTGGCCGCCTGGTGCGAGTTGCGCAACGACTTCCGCAGCTTCCGCGTCGACCGTGTCGAGACGCTGGAGGTGCTGGAGGAGGCCTTCCGCGACGAGCCGGGCAAGACGCTGGCGGACATGAATCGCCAGCGTGAGGCGCAGGACAACGGTGGGGCCTAACTGGCGATCTCTGCGCCCCTGTCCGCCAGCAGCGCGCGCAGCAGCGATCGATGGCACCTCGCCTCGTCCTCGCAATAGCAGCCCACCGAGAAGTTCGCGCTCGCCGACAACGTGGCCAGCAGGGCCAGCGCATGCTGGGCCTCGGGCGCGGCCATTTCGGCGCGGTATTTCCGCGTGAAGGCGGTCCAGTCGGCCGCGCTCTCGGCGGCCTGCCCCAGCTTCATCGTCTCGACGCTGGGCGCGAGATTCGGGAACCACACGTCGTAGAAATCACGCGATGCGAACTCCGCCTTGGGTACACCGCGTGGCGGGCGGCGCACGGTGCCGATGCGCGTGCCTTCGTCCGCGGTACGCGGGCTGCCAAGTCTCACGATGCGGATGGGCATGGCGATGCGTCTCCCAGTCAGGCTCGTCCGAGTACGCGGATGACGTCATCCTCCGCGACCGGCTTGGCAATGAACCCGTTCATGCCGGCCGCCAGCGCCGCCTGGCGTTCCTGGTCCAGCACGGCCGCCGTGAAGGCGTGGATGGGCAGGCCGGCCGTCACGGGGTCGGCGCGCAGCAGTTGCGTCGCCTTCAGGCCATCGATCTTGGGCATGTGCAGGTCCATCAGCACGCCGTCCAGGCGCCCGGCCTGCTCACGCGCCAGGCGCACGGCCTGCTCGCCGTCCTCGGCCTCGACGACCTCGGCGCCCAGGCGCTGTAGCAGCGCGGTGATGATGAGGCGGTTGACCGGGTTGTCCTCGGCGACGAGCAGGCGCTGGCCGGCCAGCGGGTAGCGCGGCGGCAGCGGGATGCGCTTGCGGGCGGCCGTGTCGTCGATGGTGAGCGCCGTGGGCAGGGCCAGTTCGGCCCAGAAGCTGGAGCCGCTGGCACCGTCGCTTTGCACGCCGACGCGGCCCTGCATGCGCGTGGCGAGCTCGCGGCAGATGGACAGACCCAGCCCGGTGCCGCCGAAGCGCCGCGTCGTCGAATCGTCGGCCTGTGCGAAGGGGCGGAAGAGCCGGTCCTGCAGCGCCGGCGGCACGCCGATGCCGCTGTCCGTCACGACGATGCGCACGCGGTCTTGGTCAGCCGTTGCCAACCGCAGCCGGATGTGGCCGCACTCGGTGAACTTGAGCGCGTTGACGAGGAAGTTGGCCATGATCTGGCGCACCCGCAGCGGGTCGCCGATGACCAGCCGCGCCAGGCCGGGCGCGAGTTCGATCTGCATGTCCAGACCGCGCTCGCGACCCAGCGCCGCGCTGCCCTCGAAGCTGGCCTGGGCCAGCGCGTGCAGGTCGAACTCGATCTTCTCCAGCTCCAGATGACCCGCCTCGATCTTGGACAGGTCCAGCACGTTGGAGACGATCTCGTTGAGCGACTCGGCCGCGCTGACGAGGTGGGCCAGGTACTGCGGCCGGCGCTCGTCGGGGCCCGCCTGCTGCAGCAGCCGCGCCAGGCCGAGCACGCCGTTGAGGGGCGTGCGGATCTCGTGGCTCATGGTCGCCAGGAAGGCGCTCTTGGCGTGGCTGGCGCCTTCGGCCTGCTGCTTGGCGGCCTGCAGCTCACGCTCCTGGCGGCGCCGCTCGGTGACGTCCTCGGCCACCCACAGCGTGGCAAGGTCGCCGTCCGGATCGGCGCGGCCATCGCTGCGGCCCGGCAGCGCGGCCGACAGCGCGCGGGCATTGAACTGCACGGTGATGCGCCGGCCGTCGGGGCGGATGAAGTCGCGCTCGAAGGCCAGTGCGGCGCCCGCCACCTGCTGGGCCGAGGGCAGGCTGGCATCGCTGTCGGCCAGCTGCGGCTCGGTGCCGCCGAAGACCTCCTGCCAGTGCCGGTTCACACGTTCGAAGCGCTCGCCGCGGGTCAGCGCGATGCCGACGCTGGCGTGGTCGAGGATGGCCTCGGCCTCGATGCGGGCGCGCTCGCGCTCGGTGATGTCGCGCACGATCAGCATCGTCGCCGGCTCGCCGTCCCAGTCCATCGACGCGGCGGACACGAGCAGGTCGCGCCACTGGCCGCCCACGAGGATGGCCGAGCGGAAGTCGCGCACCAGGCCCGACTCGGCCAGTTCGGCGGCCAGCCGCAGCGGCTCGCGCCGGTCGGGCCACAGGCCCAGCTCGTGGCCGGAGCGCCCCATCAGCGCCTCGCGGGACAGGCCCACCAGCATGCAGAAGCCCGAGTTGGCGAAGCGGATGCGACCGTCCTCGATGTGGGCCACGCAGATGGCGTCGGGGCTGGCGCGCAGCACCCGGTCCAGCATGCTGGCCGTGCGCTGGTGCTGCTGCAGCGCCAGCCGTTCGCCGGTGACGTTGTGGCTGACGCCGCGCCAGCCGGCGTGGCGGCCTTCCGCGTCGAAGACAGGCTCGCCCGAGCTGAGCGTCCACAG
>CAUJSJ030000051.1:0-3800 GCA_963422775.4 uncultured Roseateles sp. | reverse complement strand
GCCGATGCGGCCGGCGAAGGCACTCGACCCCTTGCGGTTGAAGTCGCCCTCCAGCCCATGGCCGACGGCTTCGTGCAGCAGCACGCCGGGCCAGCCCGGGCCGACGACGACGACCATCTCGCCGGCCGGCGCGGGGCGGCTTTCAAGATTCGTCAGCGCCGCGTGGACGGCCTGCTCGACGTAGCTCGCGATCATCTCGTCGGTGAAATAGGCCAGGCCGAAGCGCCCGCCGCCGCCGCCCGAGCCCACCTCGCGGCGGCCGTTGCTCTCGGCAATGACGGTGATGGACAGGCGCACCAGCGGGCGCACGTCCGCCGCCAGCGTGCCGTCGGCGCGCGCGATCAGCACCACCTCGTGCTCGGCGGCCAGGCCGGCCATCACTTGCGCGACGCGCGGGTCCTTGGCGCGGGCCATCTTCTCGGCGCGCTCCAGCAGCGCGACCTTGGCGGCGCTGTCCAGGCTGGCGATGGGGTCGGCCACGCCGTACAGCTCGCGGCTGCCGGCCACGCGGCCCTGGCTCGGCACCTTCACCTTGCGGCTCTGTCCGGCCGTGGCGATGGTGCGCACGGTGCGCGCGGCGTCCAGGAGCGACTCCAGCGAGATGTCGTCGGAGTAGGCAAACGCCGTCTTCTCGCCGGCCACGGCGCGCACGCCTACGCCCTGGTCGATGCTGAAGCTGCCGCTCTTGACGATGCCCTCCTCCAGGCTCCAGCCCTCGGCGCGCGTGGTCTGGAAGTAGAGGTCGGCGTCGTCGACGCGATGCTCGGTGATGACGCGCAAGGCCTGCGAGAGCGAAGCCTCGGTCAGGCCGAAGGGCTCCAGCAGTTGGGAGCGGGCGGTGGCCAGGCGGGCCAGGGTGGGTTCGACGGCGATCATGGGGGGATTCTAGGAAGCTGGAGGTCGGGCGTCGGATCGCAGGGACATGCTTCTTTACGAGGCCGGTGTCAGCGGCCATTACAAGCCGGTCGTTGTGGACGGGCCTTGCAACCCCGCAACTCCCAGGAGCCCTTGATGAAGACCTCCCACAAAGCCCTGATCGCCCTGTTGACGCTGGCCGGCGCCAGCGCCTTCGCCCAGACGCCCGGCACCAACACCCCGCGCGTCGATCAGCGCGAGGCCAACCAGCAGGCCCGCATCGCCCAGGGCGCCGCCAGCGGCAGCCTGACGGCCCACGAGACGCAGCGCCTGGAAAAGGAACAGGCACATATCAATTCCGCCGAGGCCAAGGCCAAGGCGGACGGCACGGTCACGGCCAAGGAACGCCGCCGCCTGCATGCCATGCAGGACGGCGCGAGCCGTGACATCAACCGCAAGAAGCACAACGCCCGCGAGCAATAGCCCTCGGCCCACTCGGTCCCGTCGCAAAAGCGCACCGTCCGCGGCCTGGCGAAGCCGGCGCTGCGGCGGTCGCGCCGTGAGTGAAATGACCACGCCTTACGGCTGCTAACAAATCCGTCCCCGGCAGCACCCTGCTAGGGATGGCCGGCTGGGCGAGGCCCCAGCCAGCATGCGGTGCATCCGTCAACGACGGAATTGGAGTGCCGCATGAAGCTCTTCCCGTTCGCCGCACTGGCCCTGGCTGCCGCTGGCTCCGTCCCTGCCCTCGCCTACACCCAGGTCGGCTCGGGCTACAGCCAGCCCGTCTTCCTGACCGCCCCGGTCGGCGACGCGCGCCTGTTCGTCGTCGAGAAGGGCGGCCTCATCAAGACGCAGCAGGGCGGCAGCGTCTCCACGTGGCTGGACATTTCGGCCCAGGTCGACACCGGCGGCGAGCGCGGCCTGCTCGGCCTGGCCTTCGACCCCGCCTTCGCGAGCAACGGCCGCTTCTACGTCGACTACATCGACAAGACGACGCTGAATACCGTCGTCGCGAGCTACACGGTGAACGGATCGGGCGCCGTCGACCTGGCCAGCGCCAGGACCATCATCACGGTGGCCCAGCCGGTCGGGCGCAACAACCACAAGGCCGGCTGGATCGGCTTCAGCGCCGCCGACCCCGGCCAGCTCTACATCGCCACCGGCGACGGCGGCAGCGGCAACGACCCCGACAACAATGCGCAGAACCTGAACAGCAACCTCGGCAAGCTGCTGCGCATCACGCCCAGCGCCGCCGGCGGCTACACGGTGCCGACGAACAACCCCTTCGTCGGCGTGGCCGGCAACGACGAGATCTGGGCCTATGGCCTGCGCAACCCCTACCGCGACAGCTTTGACCGCCTGACGGGCGACCTGTGGATCGGCGATGTCGGCCAGGGTGCGCGCGAGGAGGTCGATTTCGCCTCCGCGGCGCTGGGCCTGGGGCGTGGCGCCAACTATGGCTGGCGCGTGCGCGAGGGCAGCATCGCCACACCCGGCATCAGCGACCCCACACCGCCCAACCTGACCGAACCCATCTTCGACTACGGGCGCAACGTGGGTGCCACCGTCATCGGCGGCTATGTCTACCGCGGCGGCGCGGATGCCAGCCTGGACGGCAAATACGTCTTCGGCGATTTCATCACCGGCAACATCTGGACCCTGACCGGGGGCACAACGACGGCACTGGCCACGCCCTTCGGCGGCTCCACGCTGACCAGCTTTGGCGAAGGCGGCGACGGCGCCCTGTATGCCGTGGGCATCGACGGCCGCATCTTTCTGCTGGCCGGCGCCGTGCCGGAGCCCGCGCCGGCCGCCCTGTTGGCGCTGGGGCTGATGGCCTGCAGCCTCTTCATTCGTCGCCGCCGTTCTTGAGCGCCAGGCCGGCCTCGTAGAGGCGGTTGCGCGGCGCGCCGCTGATCTGCGCGGCCAGGGCCACGGCCTGCTTGAGCGGCAGCTCGGCCACCAGCAGCGCCAGCACGCGCAGCGCCTCGGCGGGCAACGCGTCGTCCGCTGCTGCCACCGGCGCGCGGGCATGCAGCACGAGGACAAATTCCCCGCGCTGGCGCTGGGTGTCGGCTGCCAGCCAGCCGGGCAGCGTCGCGGCCTCGGCGGTGTGCACGGTCTCGAACTGCTTGGTCAGTTCCCGGCAGACCGTCACGCGGCGCGTGGGTGCCAGTTCGGCCAGCAAAGCGATCAGCTCGACGATGCGGTGCGGCGCCTCGAAGACAAGCTGGCTCTGCCCTTCGACGGCCAGCACCGCCTGCAGCGCCGTGCGGCGCTCGCCCGCCTTGGTGGGCAGGAAGCCGACGAAGGCGAAGCCCTGGGCGGCCGTGTCTCCCGCCACGCTGAGGGCCGTCGCCGCGCTGCTGGGCCCGGGCAGGGGCAGCACGCGATAGCCGGCGGCAGCGGCCTGCTGGACCAGCACGGCACCGGGATCGGAAATGGCCGGCGTGCCGGCGTCCGACGCGTAGGCCACGCGCTCGCCCGCCGCCAGCCGCGCCAGCACGGCCGCGCTGGCCTCGCGCTCGTTGTGCTGGTGCAGCGCGATCAGCGGCTTGTGCAGGCCCAGGTGGCGCAGCAGCTGGGCGCCCTGGCGCGTGTCCTCGCAGGCCAGCGCATCGACCAGGCTCAAGCAGTGGATGGCGCGCAGGCTCAGGTCGGCAAGATTGCCAATCGGCGTCGCGACCAGGTAGAGCGTGGCGGCCGGATACTGCTGGCCGCCAGCCGCTGCGGCTGCGGCCTGGCGAAGCACGGACTGATCGGAAACAGCGATGTTCAAGTGGGGCTCTCGTTCTTCAAAACCCGACCGGGCCGAAGTCGGCCTGGCGGGTGAGGACGCGGCGCTCGCGCATTTGCAGCGCGCGGGCTTGCGCCTGGAGGAGCGGAATTATCGAGTCGCGGCCGGCCCGGCACGCCGCGCCGGCGAGGTGGACCTCATCATG